>NZ_JH470338.1:1130669-1201066 GCF_000239695.1 Actinomyces graevenitzii C83
ACAGGAGACAACACACTCACACTCACACACACCGATCCGGTGAGCGCGGTGGCGTGGTCGCCCGACGGCCACCACATCCTCACAGCATCCGCCGACCGCACGGCACGCATCTGGGATGCCACCACAGGAGACAACACACTCACACTCACACACACCGACTGGGTGAGCGCGGTGGCGTGGTCGCCCGACGGCCACCACATCCTCACAGCATCCGACAACGACACAGCCCGCATCTGGGACGCCACCACCGGCGAGCAAGTGCGCTTCTTCATTGCTTTCCTACCCGAAGGTGAGTGCGCCGTCCTCACCCCCGACCAAACCAGAGTCATCGGTGCCAGCCTGGACGCGTGGCGCTGGCTCGGACGCTACGCCAAGCACCCCGGCGGCGCACTCGAGCGCATTCCCGTCGAAATCGACGGCCCCCTGCCCCCGTTGGGCCCCGGGGCGACGATCGCGTAACTGCGCGTGCGAGGCGCGCTGGTGCCGCCTATCCCTGGCAGCGCGCTCGCGCGTGGATAGGTTACGAGCATGTGGATAGGCAAATAACCTATCCACGAGTGCATAACCGGCGGTGTCAATGGGTGGTAGCAATGAGTTGGTTGAATGCTTCTGTGGGGGTGCGGTAGCCGAGGGTTGCTCTGGGGCAGTTGCCCGGCTCGTAGGCGATGGCGTTCTTGCTGTCCCTGGAAGGGGATCTAGCATCGCGATTGGCACCCGGCGCGCAAGTCTTTTCCGCGCCCGGCCAGCCAGTTCTTGTACACGGTGCCAGACCTGCCCGGGGCGCGCACACCTTCTCGCTGTGCTCCAGGAATGTCACCGTCTGGCAGGTGGTTTCGCGGCATATCCAGCGCCGTATTGTGCCACCGGATCCTTGCCGGGACCCCGACCCAAGGCGCGTCGATCACCTCCACCACCACGCGCCCGTGGCCTTGAGCAAGTCACCCCAACCCCCAACCAACACCCGCTCACCCACACTCAACTCTGAAGAGCCAGATAAGTACAGTGACGTATGGAGGTCATACGTCAATGATGAGATGACGCCAGCAGAGTTTCGCGATTGGTACAATACGGCGGGCAACTACAGAGTCGAATTTTCATCAAGAAACAGGGCTCGTATCGATGAGTAACGGTTGGAGCCGTCTATGAAGTCAGTATTCACAGTTGCGTACATGGGAACCTTCGGCGAGTTCATGGGACTGTATCAGGTCGGGGACGAGAAGCGTGTGCGTTGGGGCAGAAGCTTATTCATTGAGGCGATCAGCAACATCGACCCTGCGCAGCGCTACCCCATGTGCGAGTTCCTCTTAGACCGCGAGTGCGTTCTCGACGCGGGTACCAAGGATGGAACGAACCCGTTCCACATTCTCTTCTCGCAATGCGCGCACGACATCACCCAGGATGTTGCCCTGTGTCGCCGCCTCATCGAACGCGGCGTCCCCCTCGGGGCGCCCGACGCCCACGGATGTATCCCCCTCGTCCACCTGATCTCCAACCAGGAGTATTCTGAACAGGAACTCACTCCCCTGTACGACCTGTATTTTGAGGCGCACGACCCCGGTTTCGACGCACAGCTAACAGGCTCGCACGATACCGTGTACGACGTTGCTCGCCGATGGCCCCACCGACAAGCACTGGCTGATCGCATCGCCACACGCCTCGGCATCGACACCACCATTTCGACCCAGGACGCATGACATGACCCCCACGTACATTATCAACGCCGGGGCTGCGATCGTCTCACGCAAGATCGTCGAGCGGACGGGCAACATCAAGTGGCTGATCCGCGAGGCGCCCATCGCCCCGCAGGACACGGGCTGGCGTATCCTGTCCGACCGCGACACCGAGGAGTACCTGGCCGACCCGGCCACTGCCTCGAAAGAGACGCGAACCCCTCAGTCAAGGTCCGCCAACACGCCCATGTCACGTGCAGCCTGGCGCAGGCGCTTATCACGCGTCCACAACGCCACACCGGGGGTTACGACAGCACTCGCTAGAAGTGCCACATCGACAGCACTGAGGCCCCTCCCCCATAGGCGCCGCTCCTCGACGAGATGCCGCACGCCCTGATCATCAACATTGCGCACGATCATCAAGCGCTCAAGCGCTTTCAGGAAGATCGATCGATTCTTGAGGTTCCCCAACGCGAGCTCGGTGATGACGCTCTGGTGCACGCACACCTGGTCGCGCTTGAGCAGGTCGACCAGGACCGGCTCAGTTTTTCGTAGGTGATCGATCCAGATGTTCGTGTCGACGAGGACCCTCATGCGCGCCTGCGGCTCCGCGGCGCAGCTTCCGCCGCCGAATCGCTGCCGCCGAGCTCGGCGAGCTGCCGTCCCGTCTCAATACGAACGAGAAGCTCAACCGCGTCCCTGATCAACGCGGATCGTTCACTGATCCCAGTCAGTTCCTCGGCGCGCGCGAGCAGGTCATCATCGAGTGTCACAGTGGTTCTCATGGCTACCTCCACATTCAGGATAGCATCGTGAGCGTCATCATTTGATTCGACTATTGATGCTCACTCACGCTCGCGCCCCCTCTGACCAACAGCAAGGCCGGGCCACGCCCTCGCGCGACCCGGCCACTGCCTCGTCAGATTGAGACCTTTTAGGCGACTTCGACCATCGTGAGCGGAACGATTCCGCTCAACGTGTCCCCCAGCATATCTTCGGCACGATCGAGCTCATAGCGCATCTGCAGGTTCATCCAGAACCCCGGGGTCGTGCCAAAGTAGCGGGACAGCCGCATGGCAGTATCCGCCGTGATCCCGCGCTTCCCATGGACGATCTCATTGATACGACGGGGCGGAACATCGATAGCGACGGCAAGCTTATGCTGCGTAATTCCAAAACCCTCGATGAAGTCCTCCATGAGGACTTCACCCGGGTGAATCGGAGCAATTTTAGTGGTAGTCAACGATCTCAACCCCTTCTGGACCAGCGTCGCCCCACCTGAAGCAAATACGCCACTGATCATTGATTCGGATACTGTACTGTCCTGCTCTATCACCGCGCAGATGCTCGAGCCGGTTGCCCGGAGGAACCCGAAGATCCTCGAGACGACACGCGGCGTCAATCTGCCGCAACTTGCGCAGTGCGACGCGCACGATGCGCGCGTCGAGGGAAGGAACAGGATCCCTCGCAAACAACCGCTCAGTCTGACGATCCCCGAATGACTGGATTATGACGCAAGAATATATCGAATCTCGTTATTAACGCAAACCGTTAAGCCGTGCTGTTCTTACATTCTCACTTTTCCTCTGCCAGACGGACCACAACAACAAAGCCGGGCCACGCTCAATGCTCGACCCGGCCTTGTTAGAACCTATTTAAAGCTAGGCTCAGACATTAAACCTGAACTCAACTACGTCGCCGTCGGCCATAACGTAGTCTTTGCCTTCCATGCGCACCTTGCCGTGGGCGCGGGCCTCAGCTACAGAGCCGTACTCCACCAAGTCGTCAAAAGAGACAATCTCAGCCTTAATGAAGCCGCGCTCAAAGTCGGTGTGGATCACGCCGGCAGCCTGTGGGGCGGTCCAGCCCTGGTGGATAGTCCAGGCGCGCGCCTCCTTGGGGCCAGCGGTCAGGTAGGTTTGCAGGCCCAGGGTCTTAAAGCCCACGCGAGCCAGCTGGTCTAGACCAGACTCGGCCTGGCCGTTGTCGGCGAGCATTTCGGCGGCCTCGGCCGGCTCTAGCTCCACCAGTTCACTTTCAAACTGGGCGTCTAGGAAGATGGCCTCGGCGGGAGAAACCAGTTCACGCAGCTGAGCCTGCTTGGCCTCATCGTGCATGCCGGCGTCGTCCATGTTGAAAACGTAAATGAACGGCTTAGTGGTCATCAGCTGGAAGGTACGCAAAATGTCTGTATCCAGCCCGGCTGCCTTAGCGCCGGCAGAAAGCATGGTGCCTTCCTCAAGCACCTTCAAAGCGTCCTTAGCGGTTTGCAGCACGGCGGGATCTGTCTTCTTACCGCGCACTTCCTTCTCCAGGCGCGGGATGGCCTTTTCCAGGGTCTGAATGTCAGCCAGCACCAGCTCGGTGGAAATAGTTTCGATGTCTGACGACGGTTCAACCTTGCCATCTACGTGCACCACGTCCGGGTCATCGAAAGCGCGGGTGACCATGCAGATCGCGTCAGCTTCACGAATGTTAGCCAGGAACTGGTTGCCCAGGCCTTCACCTTCGCTAGCGCCACGCACAATTCCAGCAATGTCAACGAAAGACACCGTAGCGGGCAAAATGCGCTCACTACCGAAAATCTGCGCCAGTTTATCCAGGCGCGCGTCGGGAAGCGGCACGATACCCACGTTAGGTTCGATGGTCGCAAAGGGGTAGTTAGCCGCCAGGACGGTTGCGCGGGTAAGCGCATTGAACAGGGTGGACTTGCCTACGTTGGGCAGTCCCACAATTCCGATAGTTAGAGCCACACGCCTAGTTTAGCGGGTTTGCGACCCGCTTTGATTACTTGCTGGTTTCCTCAGTGTTCTTGGCGGGCTTAGCCTCATCGGCAGCTTTGACGTCCTTAGTGCCGGCCTTTGCATCCTTGGCGGGCTTGGACTTCTTCTTGTCTAGTTCCTTCTTGAAAGCCCACACGTTGATTTCCCGGCCACGGTAGTCCAGGTGGCTTACAGCCAGCTCACGACAGCCGTTGTGGTCATAGAAACGGGCGTTCTTAGCGGTGTTGGTAACAAAGGCGTAGTTAGAGCCGCCGGTGGCCTTTACAAACTTGGCGATACCTACATCCAACATGCCGGTACCAATGCCGCGCCCCTGGTGTTCGGGGTGCACCGCGATAACTTCCAGGAACCAGTCATAGTGGGTGTTTAGTTTTACGTGCTGGTCAGCCGCGTCGGTAAGGGTAAGGAATTCTAGTAGCGGCTTTAGCGGAATGTACTTTAGTAGGCCTACACCGCCGTTAAGTAGGTAAGGCAAAAAAGGCATTTCTTGCTTTTGCAGTAGCGCATAACCACGCGGCTTACCGTCTTCACAAGCCACCAGCACAGATTCGCGCTTAAGGAAAATTTTCACCAGCATTCGGTGCAAGGCGAAGTGAAACTGGTCGAAGGTTACACCCGGCCGTAGTTCCGGCTCTGTCAGCCGAAACAGGGGGTAGTCTGAGAAGGCATCCGCACCAATGCGGGCCAAAACATCCAGATCCTGCACAGTACCCGCGCGGTATTCCAAAACGACTCCAAGATTACGATCCAGCTTTACAACAAAACGGTAACATGTATCGCTCATAGCATGTTGCTAGTTTTCCGTGACTTATAGCCCACATCGCATATAAAGCTTTACTGCAGTTAGTAACGACGTCGTCGCTAAGAGCGCAAAAATGGCGGCTTTCTGCGGGGTATAGACCTGAGATAGTAGGAAATTATGAGTATCGTTAACGCAATTGCTCTTTTGTTGTTGGGTATCACACTTGGTGTTGCGTTGGGTTGGGCCCTAGCCACGGCCCGCGCAGCCCGCCTGGCAGCTAACGGCGGGGAGGTGGCTCGCATTAGGGCCGACGCCGCCGGGGCTAGCGCCCGCGCACAGGCCCTGGAGCAGCAGTTGCGTACTGAACAGCAACGCACTTTGGAAGCTCAGCAGCGGGCCCGCCAAGATGGCGCGGTACTCACCGCCCTTGAGCCGGTGCGCGAGCAGCTTGAGCATATGGCGTTGCGGGTTGAGCAAATGGAGCTGCAACGCTCCAAACAGAACGCAATAATTGCTGAGCGTCTGCGGGCTTCAGACGCTGCCCAGGAGCGCCTGCGGGCCTCCACCGCCTCCCTGGAATCGGCGCTGCGTTCACGTTCAGCGCGCGGCATGTGGGGTGAGATGGAGCTGCGCCGGGTCCTGGAGCTGGGCGGGATGAGCGAGCATATCGATTTTGAGCTGCAAAAAAGCGTGTCCACTTTACGTAAACAAAACCGCGCTGGCTCTTTAAACGCGGCCCCCTCCCCCACTAACGGCTCTGCGCGCCCAGACGCCACGATTTTGCTGCCCGGTGGGGAATTCCTGGCCATTGACGCTAAAGCTCCTCTGGATGCCTTCCTGCGCGGCGCTGATGCGGGCGCTAAAGGCGATCAGGACGCAGCCAACTCTTACCTGTCCGATCACGCTGCTGCGGTGCGTTCACACATTAATGAGCTCATTCGCCGTAACTACCCCGAGCAGCTGGGCCAGGGCCCCCAGTTCACCATCATGTTTATTCCCTCTGAGGCGGTGCTTAGCGCCGCCTTGGAGGTGGATGCCAGCCTGCTTGAATACGCCCTGGCTAACGGGGTGCTGCTAACCACCCCCATCTCGCTGTTGGCGGTGGCCCGTACGGTTGCTGATGCCTGGATGCAAAATGCTATTAACGACGACGCCCGTCAGCTGCTGGCTATCGGCTCCACCTTGTATAAGCGCCTGGGTACGGTGGCTCGCTATATGGATGATTTAGGCGCCAGCCTGCGCCGCAGCGTGCAAACCTATAACAAGACCGTGAATTCAATTGAGAAGAACCTGCTAAGCACCGCCAAGGGCCTAGAAAACCTTGGCAACACGCTCACTAGCCCCAGCCCAATTGCCAGCGAGGCGGCCCAAATCAGGAGTTTTAGTGCCCCTGAATTAACTAATCCTGATTTAGACGATTCGCATTAAACCAACGCTAAAGCGTTAAACCAGGTTAACCCGCTAACCAGACTAAACCGCTAAACCAGAGTTAACCAGCCGAACCAGGTTTTAATGCGTTAAACCAGGCTAAACAGGCGTGCAGGCCGCAGCTAAGCTGCGGCCTGCACGTTTGGTCACTATTGTGCCAGGCTAGCGCCTGCGCCTAAACAACGCCGTTTTATGCGTTGTTTTTAGCTCCTCTAGGCTAGCGCCGGGCCCGGCCCGTGCCAGGCAGTCAGTCCTGAGCCGGTAGGCGGTGGGCTACACGCTCGGGCACGCGGTCGGTGTCAGGCTGACCGATTAGGTCCTGCGGGGCCTGCTTGCCGCGCGAAATGTCAGCCATGGCGTGGCGGTTAACCACCTTGACGCGCTCACGGGTCTTGCCGTTAGGCAGCTCGCCAAAGTCCTCACCTAGCTGACGCTCGTAGGCGTCTAGCAGCTCCCAACCCTCCCAGGTGGTGAAGGGGATGTCGCGGCTAGAAAGCAGCGCAATCATGGCGTCGTGGCCCACGGCGTCGGTGGTGGCGTGCAGCAGCCCAGCGTTAGCGTCAGCCACCAGGTTAGTAATGGTTTCCTGGGCGTCAGACTTGGTGGAGCCAATCAAACCAATCGGACCACGGCGAATCCAGCCGGTGGCGTACATACCGGTCAACGGCTTGCCGTCCTCACCCAATACGCGGCCACCCTCGTTAGGAATCACGTGGCGCTTAGAGTCAAAAGGCATACCCTCGATCGGGCTGGAGGCGTAACCAATGGCGCGGTAAACAGCCTGTACCGGCCAGTCGGTGAACACGCCGGTGCCTTCCACCGTGCCGTCACCGGTTAGACGGGTGCGCTCAGTGCGCAGACCCACCACGTGACCAGCGTCGTCGGTAAGCACCTCGGCGGGAGACTGGAACAGGTGAATGTGAATACGGTGCGAGGCGGTTAGATCCTCAGGCTCCTGCATAGCGTAGCCCTCAAGCGCCTTAACTACCTGACGCTGCTGGTTGGAGGACTTGAGCGCAGCCTCACTGCCGGCGTCGTACTCAAAGTCAGCCTCATCCACCAGCACATCCACGTCACGCTGCTTGCCTAGCTCGCGCAGCTCCAGGGGGGTGAACTTAACCTGAGCCGGGCCACGGCGGCCAAAGACGTGCACGTCAGTGCAGGGGTTGGTTTTAAGAATTTCGGCCACGTTCTCAGGGATTTCGGTGACCATCAGGTCCTCAGCGTGCTTAGCTAGCACGCGGGAAATGTCTAGGCCCACGTTACCCACACCCAGTACGGCTACTTCCTTAGCCTCTAGCGGCCAGGTGCGCGGGTGGTCCGGGTGACCGTCGTACCAGGAAACAAAGTCAGCGCCGCCGTAGCATTCGGGGGCGTCAGCACCAGGAATGTTCAGGGGCGCGTCAGTGTCAGCGCCGGTGGAGAAAATAATGGCGTCATAGTGTTCGTGCAGCTCAGCTACGCTCACGTCGCGGCCAACTTCCACGTTACCGATCAAGCGAATGTCGCCGCGCTGCAAAATCTTGTATAGCGCCACAATGATCTGCTTGATACGCGGATGGTCAGGAGCCACGCCGTAACGTACCAGCCCGTAGGGTGCAGGCAGGCGCTCGAACAGGTCAATGTTAACGTCCAAGCCTGACTTAGACAGGATGTCCGAGGCGTAGATGCCGGCCGGGCCAGCACCAATCACTGCAACGTTTAGAGCGGTCACGATTTTCCTCAAGAATAAACGGAGATTAGGAAGTAAGGGCAAGCTTTACGGTTAGCGCACTGGCAGCCCTCAGCAAGCGCTTCTAAGGCTACCCCAAGAAAACTACCCCCGCCGCTGGCGAGGGTAGTTTTGTGGTCAACGCGGCCCTTTAGTGAGCCGTTGTGCTAATTGTTAAAACACCAAAGTGTTTCAGGCGGCGCGATCCACCAGTAGGTGGGCGAAGTCCTCCAGGCCTCTGCGTACCAGCTGGGCGCGGCTACGGGCGCTTTCAACTCCCTGGGCCACTTCAGCCTCGCTTAAGCCCTCAGCTTCCAGGCGGGTGCGGGTAGCTTCGACGACGGCGTCGTCCAAATCAACCAGGGCCGCTACCGCCTCATCACACCAAGCCCCAGCCATAGCGCGGGTCTCGGCAGTAACCGGGTGGTTGCGTAGACGCTGCACTACATCGCTAAGCACCTGCTGGCGCTGCAAGTTACCGCTAGACAGCAGCGACAAAATGGCTTGGCCGGCGCTGTCGAGCTCACCGGAAGCCAAACGCTGCCGCAGCAGCAGCACCGGCATGGTGTCTACCCCTTCCAGCAGGTCAGTGCCGGGGGTTTTACCGGTGGTTTCTGAGTCGGAGCAAATATCGATGACGTCGTCGGCAAGCTGGAAAGCCACCCCGATCTTTTCACCGTAAAGCTCCACAATCTGCTGGGCTTTAGCGCCCGCGCCGGTAAGCATGGTGCCGTAAAGCCCGCACAGGGCAATCAGCGAACCGGTCTTATCAGCTAGCACCTGAATGTAGTGATCCACCGGGTCCACGCCCTCAGGGCGCGGCAGGGTCTCATGCAGTTGGCCGGTGCATAGGCGCTCGAAAGTGCGGGCGTGTGCTAGCACCGCGTCGGGCCCCAGCGCGGCCACCATCTGGGAGGCGCGTGCCACCAGAATGTCGCCGGTTAGGATCGCGGCTGAGTTACCCCACACCATCTGTGCCGACGGCGCCCCGCGACGCTTGGGGGCATCGTCCATGACGTCGTCGTGGTACAAGGTGGCGATATGGGTCAGTTCCACAGCCACGGCTGCATCATGCACCTGCTGTGAGCAGGCTGCGGCGGCGTCGCCTAACTGGGCTGTAAGCAGCACCAGCATGGGACGCAGCCGCTTACCACCAGCGGCAGCTAGGTGTGAGGTAGGCGGGTTGATGGTCTCGTCAGCGTTGGAGACTACCTCCATCAGCCGCGCCTCTACCTCGTCAAGCTGAGGAACAATAATTTCCTCTAGCTCTGGAACGTCTAACTGCAATGCGCTACTCACGGAACCAGCATAACGGCTACCTGGCTAAGCCAGTGCATAACCGGCTGCGGGTATACGCCTAGGAAGATGGTACCAACCACTGCCGCGAAGATAGCTACCAGGGCGAATCCGTCGCTAACTACAACCTCCACGCCCTGGGCGGGCTTGCGGAAGAACATGTTGGAGATAACTCGCACATAGTAGAAGGCGGTGATTGCCGAGCACACCACTGCGGCCACAACCAGCCACAGGGTGTTACCCGAGGCGGCGGTGACAAACAGCTGGAACTTACCCACAAAACCGGCGGTCAGCGGGATACCGGCGAAGGACAGCAGTGCCAGGGCCATGGCGGCAGCCAGCATCGGGTTGGTCTTACCCAAACCGGCGTAGCTGGCAATCTCGTTAGCTTCAGCGCTGATGCCGTTGTGGCTGCGGCGCACCAGGCTGACCACGCCGAAGGCGGCGATGGTGGCCAGGCCGTAAACCAGCGAATACAGGGCAATCGCAGTCAGCGAAACCGGCTGGGCCCCAATAATGGCGATCAGCATGAAGCCGGCGTGAGAAATAGCCGAGTAGGCCAACATGCGCTTGATGTCTTTTTGTAGTACACCACCGACGGTACCTACCAGCATGGTGGCAATCGCAATCACCCACAGCGACCAGTACAGCACCTGGCTGGTGGCCGCCTTAGAGAACAGCGGGTACAGCCCAGCAGTGAAAGCGAAACGGCACAGGGCGAAGAAGGCGGCAGCCTTAACCCCACTAGCCATGAAGGCGGTAACCGGGGTGGGGGCACCCTGGTATACGTCCGGGCTCCAAGAGTGGAAGGGCACTGCCGCAATCTTGAACAGCAAACCAACCACAATCAAGATCACGCCCACCGGCACCAGCAGGCCAGGCGCGCCCAGCTGAGCCCAGCGGGTCATGCCCTTAGCTAGCAGGCTGTAGTCCAGCACGCCGTAAACACCGTAAATCAGCGCGGAACCAAACAGTAGGAAACCAGAGGCAAAGGCACCCAAAATAAAGTACTTCAGGGCAGCTTCCTGGCTGAGCAGGCGACGGTGGCGGGCGGTAGCGCTAAGCACGTACAGGGGCAGGGAGATAATCTCCAGCACCACAAACAGTGCCGCCAGGTTGTTTACGTTAGCAAACAGCATCATGCCGCTTAGGCTCAGCAGAGTCAGCGGGTAAACCTCAGTGGTCTGCCAACCCAAGTGCAGGGACTGAGCTTCCTCAGCGCTGCCGGGACGGTCAGCGGCCTGGGCGGCAATGGCGCCGTCGCGAGCACTAGTGCGATCAGCCAGCAAGAACACGCTGAGCAGGCCAATCACCAGCAAAATCAGGGAGGCTGCCTGCGAGAAGCGGTCCTCCACCAGACCCGGAGCGATAGACCCGTAAGCCACTGAACTTAAGTCAAGCTGGCCCACGTTTACCTGGTTAACCACCTCTTTGGTGGGGGTGAGGGTATCTAGCCAACGTACCGTGGCCAGCACAATCGCCACCGCGACACCGGCCACAGCCAGTACTCGCTGAGTGGTGGGGCGCCAAGCGCGCGGCACCAGGGCCTCAACCAGCACCCCGAGGACTGCGGTTAACGCCACCGCTAGTGCGGGGGCCAAGGCAGCCCAGTTAAATTGGGCTGCGGTAGCAGCAGTTTCGTTCACTTGGCTTCCCCTCCCTGGGACAGGACTACCGAAACCTGCTCGGGCTGGCCGGTGTAGGCACTGATCAGCTCGGCTTGTTCGGCTAGCAAGTTAGTTAGCGGCGCAGTGAATAGACCCAGCGCCAGCATGGCGATCAGCAGCGGGGTGATCAGCAGCTTTTCGCTCTTGTTCAGGTCACCGATACCCACGTACTTTTCCTTGGGTGCACCAGTGAATACCTTCTGGTAGGGCCATAGCGCGTACAGAGCCGCAATAACCACACCCAGCAGGGCGAACAGGCCGGCCGCCGTCGAGACTGAGAAGGTGCCGGTGAGCACCAGCCACTCAGGCACAAACCCGCTCAGGCCCGGCAGGGCAATTGAAGCCAGGGCGCTAAACAGGAAGGTACCGGCAATAACCGGGCTGACACGGGCAATACCGCCCATCTCGGACAGGCGTGCAGTGCCGGTGCGACGCACCAGGAAACCAGAGATCAGGTACAGGCCCGCGATCGACAGGCCGTGAGCCACCATGTAAACCATGGCGCCACTGGCACCAGCAATCGAGCCACCGAAGATACCCAGCACCATGAAACCGAAGTGGCTTACCGAAGTGTAGGAAATCAGGCGGTACAGGTGGTCTTGCACAATGGCAGCCAAGCCGCCGTAAATAATGGCCACAATCGCCAGGCTCATCATGGTCAGCGAGACCCAGTGCATGTCGCTGGTCAGCAGCGGCACACACATCACGATCATGCCGTAGGTACCGATCTTGTCCAGCACGCCGATCAGCAGCACGGAGGTACCCGGGGTGGCCTGCTCGGCGGTGTCAGGCAGCCAAGTGTGCAGCGGCACCATGGGGGCCTTGATGATGAACGGCACCAGCAGGCAGATGAACATGATGGTGCGTTCGCTCTGGCCTAGCTCCTTATAGGTGGTGGCCATCTGGGTGAAGGTGAAGCCCTCGGGGTTGCCGTAGGCGTGCACACCCACGATAGATACCGCCACCAGCATGACCAGTCCCCCGGCCAGCGAGTAAAGCAGGAACTTCATAGCTGCACGACGACGCTGGGGGCCACCGTAGTTACCGATCAGGAAGTAGACCGGGATCAGCATGGCTTCGAAAGCCAGATAGAAGACGAACAGGTCCTGGGCACTGAAAATCACCACAATGAACGATTCCAGAGCCAGTACGTGTCCAGTGAAGCCACCTAGCTGCTCCTGACTTACGTCAGAGCGAGCGGCGATAAGCACCAGCGGGACTAGGGTCAGGGCTAGTACCACCATGGCCAGCGAGATCGGGCTCAGCGCCAGAGACCAGCTCACCCCGAACATGGGGATCCAGCTGGCAGACTGGGCGAACTGTAGCTTGTCGGTAGCCGAGTAGTCATAGTTGGCCAGCATGTGACCAGCTAAACCTAGGTCTACCAGCGAGAACACCATGCCCAGGAGCTTAGCCTGGCGGCGGGTTGCAGGCACTAACCATAGTAGGAGCGCACCCAGCATGGGCACTGCCGCCGCGATGGAAAGCACCGGGAATGAAGCGTTAATTACTGACGTGTACATTTACATCTTCCCGTCAAATTTGGGCGGCGACGAGGGCGATCAACAAGGCGACAACCCCCACCAGCATGTAAGCGGCGTAGGAACGTGCATAACCGTTTTGAGCGGCAGTAACAGCCTTACCAGAGCCCTTAACCGTGGCCACCAGGGCGGCAATGACGCCGTCGATGACGTAACGGTCAGAGCGGTCAGCACCATCGGCCAGGGCCTTACCCGGGCGCATGGCCACAGCCTCATTGAGGTTGTCTTGGTATAGGTCGTGACGTGCAGCTTCAACCAGAACGTTGGAAGGCTGAACCACGGTGGCTACCGGGCGACGCACATACATCACCCAAGCCAGGGCCACACCGGCCACTACCAGGATCAAGGTGGCAGCCATGATTACCGGCGCAGCCACAACCGGCTCGCCGTGCTCGTGGTAGCCAACTACCGGGGTGAGCCAGTTAGTAAAGGCATTACCGTAGCTGAGCGCGCCACCTAGACCCACTGAGAACACCGACAAGATGATCATGGGGACGGTCATCCAGGGGCTAGACTCGTGCGGGTGTACCGGGCCTTCCAGGTCAGCTTCAGTAGTCCAGCGGGCCTTGCCGTGGAAAATCATGAAGAACAGACGCGACATGTAGAAAGCGGTGATTCCGGCGCCAATTAGGGCAATGGAACCCAGGATCCACGGGCGCACACCTTCACCCACGAAAGCAGCCTCAATGATCTTGTCCTTGGAGAAGAAGCCGGAGAAAGGCGGCAAACCAAGGATGGCGATCCAGCCGATACCCATGGTGATCCAGGTGATCTTCATGGCGGTGCGCAGGTTACCGAAGCGACGCATGTTGACCTGGTCGCTCATGGCGTGCATGACGCTACCGGCACCCAGGAACAGCTGGGCCTTGAAGAAGCCGTGGGTGAGCAGGTGGAAGATAGCGAAGGCGTAGCCGATGGGGCCTAGACCCGCACCCAGCATCATGTAACCAATCTGGCTCATGGTGGAGGCGGCCAGTACCTTCTTCATGTCGTCCTTGGCGCAACCCACAATGGCACCGAACAGCAGCGTGATGGCACCAATGATGGCCACGGCCAGCTGGGCGTCAGGGGCACCCTGGTAGATAGCGCCCGAGCGCACCATTAGGTACACACCGGCGGTAACCATGGTGGCCGCGTGGATCAGGGCCGACACCGGGGTGGGGCCAGCCATGGCGTCACCCAGCCAGGCCTGCAAGGGGAACTGTGCAGACTTACCACAGGCTGCCACCAGCAGGAACAGGCCGATAACGGTCAGCCAGCCGGTGGATACGGCACCCGTAGTGGCGGCGGGCAGGACGGCGTCGAAGTCAACCGAGCCCACCACACTCATCATGGCCATCATGGCGGCCAGCAGACCCATGTCACCGACACGGTTCATTACGAAGGCCTTCTTTGCGGCGACGGCGTTCTTGGCGCTAGTGGCCTTGACGGCGTCGGGAGCGTCGGCGTCGGCAGTGTTCCAGAAACCAATTAGCAGGTAGGAAGCCAGACCCACGCCTTCCCAACCCACGAACAGGGCCAGGTAGCTGTCCCCCAGAACCAGGGTGAGCATGGCTGCCACGAACAGGTTCAGGTAGGCGAAGAAACGACGACGGTCACGGTCGTGGGACATGTAGGCCACGGAGTAAACGTGGATCAAGAAACCCACGAAGGTAACTAGCCCCACGAAGGTCAGCGACAGCGGGTCAACGCGCACGCCCAGGTCTAGCTCCCATTTGCCGGCGCTGAACCAACGCCACAGGTGGTAGTCGGTTACGCGCTGGGAGCCCGGAAGGCTTAGCAGCTTCCAGATCAGGGTTAGCCCAAAGCAGGCGTCAAAACCAGCAGCAGCCAGAGCCAGCCAGTGGCCCCACTTGTCGCTGCGACGTCCCAGCACCAGCAACAGGGCGGCGCTAGCGGCCGGGATGGCAATTAGCAGCCAGGCGTAGGCCAGCAAACCTGTAGCGGGCACGGCTAGCACATCCTGGCTAGTGGCTTGTACTGCGAGAGGAGTAAAGTTCACCGGTTTTCCTCTCAGTGCTTGAGCAGGTCAACGTCATCAACAGATGCGCTCCTGCGGGTCTTAAAGATGGACACAATAATCGATAGCCCCACCACAACTTCAGCTGCGGCAACCACCATCACGAAGAAGGCAAAAACCTGACCATCAAGGTTGCCGTGCAGACGTGAGAAGGTAACCAGGGCGAGGTTAGCTGAGTTAAGCATCAGCTCCACCCCCATTAGTTCAATAATCACGTCGCGGCGCAGCAGCACGGTGAGTGCACCAATGCTGAAGAGCACCACGGCCAGGACTACGTAAACGCTTAGGCTCACTTTTCCTCCTTAGCAGCGTCAGCGCTAGTTTCGGCTTCAGCGGCCAGAGGCTGGCTCACCTGCGGGGCCGGAGCACCGTTCATGGCGTCCATGCCGGAGTGACCGTGCACTGCGTTTTCAACCTGGGCTTCGGTTTCTACCGGGAAGGGTGCGTTGGCCTTAGGCACCAGGGCGCCCGTGTTTAGCATCTGGCCACGAATGCGCAGTACACGTGAAACCGACTCGTCAAGCAGCTTGCCGGAAGCGTCCAGCGCCGGGGCAGCGGCGCTGTTGGTGGTGGCGTAGACACCGGAGAAGGGCTTTTGACCCGGGTGCTGGCCGTGCTTGGCGTAGGCCTCAAGCTTGTCCTTAGCAACCTGTGCCTGGCCGCGACGCTTGTTGGGGCTTTCGCGGTGGGTTAGGGTCAGGGCGCCTAGGGCGGCGGTGATTAGCAGCAGACCGGTTAGCTCCATAACCGTGGAGTAGTCGTTGAACAGCACCTGGGCCAGGGAGCCAATGGAGTCATCAGCAATTGCAGCTGAGAACTTGGCCGGGCCCACCAGCTGCGAACGCATTAGCGCCGTCACCAGGGTGACTACCAAGCCCAAGCCCATCAGGCTGGAGAGGACCTTGTGTCCGCGCACAGTGTCAGCAATGGACTCGTCTGCGGCCACACCCACCAGCATGATCACGAATAGCACAAGCATCATGACCGCACCGGTGTAGACCACAATCTGCACTGCTCCCAGGAACGGGGCAGAGTTAGCAATGTAAAGGGTGGCCAAACAGATCATGATCATGATCATGTTTACGGCCGCGTAGACCGCACGCTTAGCGGTTAGCACGCCCAGGGCGCACACCACCGCAATAACGGCGACTACCCCAAATAGGATGCTTTCGCCCAAGCCCAGCTGTGGGGCGGGCAAAAGGGCGGTGGCTAGTGAAGTTGCCATTAGCGCACAGCCTCCTTCTGGTTTACGACTTTCACGGTGGCCAGGCTGGGGTCATCGGGACGGTTGGCACGTACCCAATCCACCTGGTTTTGGGTGGGGCCGCTGACCTCGCCACGGTAGTAGTCACTGTCTTCGCAGCCCTGCGCCATCGGGTGCGGGGCAGCTAGTGCGCCTTCAGGCAAGGGAACTAGCAGGTTTTGCTTTTCGTAGATCAGACCTTCGCGGCCGTCACCTACCAGCTCATCAATTTCATGAGTCATGGTTAGCGCGCGGGTAGGACAGGCCTCAATGCAAAAACCGCACAAAATGCAGCGCAGGTAGTTGATCTGGTAGACACGCCCGTAACGCTCACCGGGAGAGTACTGCGCCTCGGGAGTGTTGGGGGCGGCCTCAACGTAGATCGCGTCAGCCGGGCAGGCCCAAGCACACAGTTCACAACCAATGCACTTTTCCAGCCCGTCGTCGTAACGGTTGAGCTGGTGACGGCCGTGGAAGCGAGGCATAACCCGGGGCTTTTCAAAGGGGTAACGCTCAGTTTCCACCGGACGGAACATGGAGGAAATAGTTACCCCATAGCCGGCCAGGGGCGAGAGCAGCTTAGCTAGCGCCGAAGGCTCGTCACGCAGCCACTGGTCGTGGTTGGAGGCATCAATTTCTTTTTTACTCACTTTTCAACCTCCTTAGCAGACTTGGCGGGCACTGCGTGGCGGGTAGAGACAGGCAGTTCCTGCCCGGGCAGCGGCGGGACCGGGTAACCACCGGCGAAAGCGTCAAACTTGTCGCTTTCAGGCTCTTCCTTCTCGGACTTAGATTCAGGCCAGAAGAACAGCACCACCATGGTCACCACGCAGATCACGCTTAGACCCAGCAGCAGCTGCTGTGCGTCCATGTCAGTGAAGGCGCGCAGGCCCTGCACAATGGCCACCAGCACAAACCAGGCTAGAGCCACCGGAATCAGGAACTTCCAACCAAAACGCATGAACTGGTCGTAGCGGAAACGCACCAAAGTACCACGGGTCCAAATCATGAAGAACATGCAGGCCCAGATCTTGGCCATGAACCACAGTACCGGCCACCAGCCAGAGTCGGCGCCCTGCCAAATCAGGGTTAGCGGGCCGGCGCTCCAGCCACCTAGGAACAAGGTGGTGCACACGGCGGACACGTTGAACATGTTGATGTATTCGGCCAGGAAGAACCAGGCGAACTTCATGGAGGAGTACTCCACCATGTGTCCAGCCACCAGCTCACCTTCAGCTTCAGGAAGGTCGAAGGGCAGGCGGTTAACTTCACCAATCATGGAGATGACGTAGATCAGGAAGCTGGGCAGCAAGCCCACACACCACCACAGGTTGGTCTGTGCGGCCACAATCCCGGAGGTGGACATGGAACCTGAAACCAGGAACACGGTCACAATGGACAGACCCATGGCCAGCTCGTAGCTGATCACCTGGGCGGCGCTACGCACTGCACCAAACAGCGGGTAGGTGGAGTGGGCAGACCAACCACCTAGCACAATGCCGTACACCCCAAAGGCGGTGATAGCCAGGATGTAAAGCACCGAGACCGGGAAGTCAGTTAGTTGCAGCGGGGTGTGGTGACCAAAGAAGCTCACCGAAGGCCCAAAGGGGATCACCGCGTAAACCATGAAGGCACAGAAGGCGGCAATGGTGGGGGCCAGCAGGTAGATGAACTTTTCGGCGCCCTTAAGCCAGAAGTCTTCCTTCATGATCAGCTTGCCTGCGTCGGCAACAGCCTGAAGCAGACCTAGCGGACCGTTAACGTTAGGCCCTAGACGGGTCTGCATACGGCCCAGGCCGCGACGTTCAACCCACAGCGCCATAATCACGGACAGGATCAAAAATACCGCTAGGAATACGGCTTTGATCAGCGTAATCCACCAGGGGGTGTCAGAAAAGTCCGCAGTTACCCCGGCTGCGGTTGGCAGCGTCATAACGACGGCGTGCATTTACTTCACCTCCGAGAGATTAACGATAAGACCTTGGCCGCCGCCTAGGCTCTGACGCACGGTGGAACCGGCCGAGCATTCGGGAAGCCAAACAGTGTTGGGTGCTAGCGGTGCGATTACCGCCGGCAAAGTGATCGAGCCGGTTTCCGTGCTGACTTGCAGCTGGCTGCCGGAGTGGATGCCATTAGCCTTGGCCAGTTCGCGGGCCACGTAGACCACCGGGCGGCGCGCGGTGGCGGCCAGGTGCTCTTCGAAGTCCTGTAGGCGCCCGCCGTCAAGCATGGGCTTGTGGGTGGCCAGGTAGGCCTGCCCGGGGGCCAGTTTGCTAGTGGCGACGGCGCTGGTGGGCTGCATGTTAGGATGCGTTGCGCTAATGCCCAGGCCGGCTAGCTCACGGTGCAGCTCAGCTAGGTCATTTACGTGCAGGTCAGATCCCATTTCTGCAGCCAGCATGGCCAGTACCTGACGGTCGGTGCGGGCACGTGAAACGTGGGCCTGACCGAAGGGACGCACGCGGCCTTCCCAGTTAACGAAGGTGCCGTTCTTTTCTACGGGCGGGGCCACGGGGAAGACCACGTCGGCGTGCTCGCTGATTTCTGAGCGGCGCACCTCTAGCTGTACCAGGAAGCCAGCTTCGCTCATGGCGGTGCGGGCCAGTCCCGGGTCGCTAAAGTCGCGCAGGTCAACGCCACCAACTACCAGGGCGTCTAGGCCGTCGGCGCTGAGCACCGAGTTAAGGATGGCCTCAGTGTCGCGGCCGGCAGCGCTGGGCAGGGCGCCCCATAGCTGCTCAACCTGGGCGCGGGCGGCGTCGTCGGCAACTAGGCGACCACCAGGCAGCAAGCCCGGCAGGGTACCAGCCTCGATACCACCACGTTCACCGGCGCGGCGCGGCACCCAAGCCAGGCGGGCACCGGTGCGCTTAGCCAAAGCGTCGACGGCGCTGAGCAGGCCGGGCACCTCGGCGGCGCGTTCACCAACCAGGATGGTGGCGCCCTCTGCGCTAAGGGCCTCGGTTAGCTCGGCGGGCAGGGCCTTAACAGCGGCAACCTCACTACCGGGGGTGGCGCTGATGATGTTGGCGCGTAGCTTTACCGAACCGGCGCTCTTAATCGGAGCCACGGTGTGCACCTTGAGGCCACGGTTGTTTACGGCCTTGTGTAGACGCAGGAACAGCGAACCGCACTCGTCCTCAGGCTCTAGGGCCACCAGCAGCACCGTGCCGGCGCTTTCCAGGCTGGTGTAGGTGACGCGGCCAAGGCCGCGACCAGCCACGTTAGCGGCGATGAAGGCTTCATCCTCAGCGCCGGCGGGGCGTACTCGCTGGTCGATGTCGTTGGTGTGGGCCACGGTGCGGGCAAAGCGCGACCAGGCCCAAGCGTCCTCTAGGGTCAGTCGGGCGCCTGGTAGGAAACCCACGCCACCAGCGGCGATGGCCTTAGCCAGGCCCTGCGCGGCGACGTCGAGAGCGTCGGGCCAGCTGGTGGGAACCAGGGTGCCGTCAGCTTCACGTACCAGCGGGGTGGTCAGGCGGTCCGGAGCGCTGGCCCACGGGAAGGCGAAGCGGTCCTTGTCGGTGATCCACTCTTCGTTGACCTCGGGGTCGTTGCCGGCCATGCGGCGCAGCACCACACCGCGACGCATGTCCACGCGGATGGCGGAGCCGGAGGCGTCGTGCTCGGTTACCGAGTCGGTGGAAACCAGGTCCATGGGGCGGGCCCGGAAACGGTACTTGGCGCTGGTGAGGGCACCTACGGGGCAGATCTGGATGATGTTGCCCGAGAAGTAGGAAGCGAAGGGACGTCCGCTTACATCCTGGTTGGCCACCTCAGCGCCGGCGGTTAGACCGTCTTGCACGCCGCTCTGGCCACCGGGGCCGGCCAGGGTGGGGTCGGGAACCAGGTGGTGCTCGCCGCGAATGTCCTGCGTGCCCGCATAGTCGCCGGGTTCGTGGAAGTCCAGGGCGGTGGCGTCAAAGCGGCCAATCTGCTCACCGTACATCCCCGAGTGCTCGCCGGCGGGGTGACCGCCACCGCGTCCTTGCAGAGCGATGAAGCGGTCGCCAGCGATCTGGTCTGCGAAACGCACGCAACGCTGGCACAGGATGCAGCGGTCGCGGTCTAGCAGGATCTGGCTGGTTAGGCGCAGCGGCTTGGGGAAGGTGCGCTTAACGTCGGTGAAGCGGGTGATGGACTGGCCGCCCTGTTCCATGAGCTTAAGCGCTTGGTTCTGTAGCGGGCATTCGCCACCCTTGTCGCAGACCGGGCAGTCTAGCGGGTGGTTGATCAGCAGGAACTCCATGGTCCCGTTCTGGGCCTTGGCAGCTACCTGGCTGGTTGCCTGGGTTTCGATCTCCATGCCTTCCATGGCGGTCATGGCGCAGGAGGGCTGGGGCTTGGGCATCTTGCGTACGACGCCGTCACGCCCGGGCATAGCTACTTCCACCAGGCACTGGCGGCAGTTAGCTGAGGGCTTTAGCAGCGGGTGGTCGCAAAAACGCGGGATGCGCACGCCCACCTGTTCGGCAGCGCGGATTAGCAACGTACCCTTGGGCACGGCTACCGTGGCGCCGTCGATCTTGATGTTTACCAGGTCGGTCATAGAAGTCACCGTCCGCTTTCCGTGATTGCACTGGCTGCGTAGGGGAAGAGCTCACAAGCCGGGGTGGTGTAACCAGCCTCGAACTCGGAGCGGAAACGCTTGATGCCGCTTAGCACCGGGGTGGCGGCAGCGTCACCTAGCGCACAGAAGGAGCGCCCAGCGATGTTGGAGGCAATCGACTCCAGCTTTTCCACGTCACCCGGCAGGCCCTTACCGGCCTCTAGGCGCAGCATGATTTGGCGCATCCAGTAGGTACCTTCACGGCAAGGCGTGCACTTACCGCAAGATTCGTGCTGGTAAAACTCGGTCCAGCGAGTCACTACGCGCACAACCGAAACAGTCTCATCAAATACCTGTAGGGCGCGGGTACCCAGCATAGAGCCGGCGGCACCTACAGACTCGTAGTCCAGGGGAACATCGAGCTCATCTTCAGTGAAGATGGGGGTGGAGGAACCACCGGGCACCCAGAACTTGAGCTGGTGACCGTTGCGGATACCGCCACACATGTCGATCAGCTCGCGCATGGTGATGCCGAAAGGAGCCTCAAACTGGCCGGGGTTACGCACGTGCCCAGAGACGGAGAAAATACCGTGACCCTTAGACTTTTCAGTACCCATAGCGGAGTACCAAGCGGCGCTTTCACGCAGGATGCCGGGCACCTGGGAGATGGTCTCAACGTTGTTGATAACGGTGGGACGCGCGTACAGACCGGCCACAGCCGGGAAGGGCGGCTTTAGACGCGGGTGACCACGGCGGCCTTCGAGCGAGTCCAGCAGCGCGGTTTCTTCACCACAGATGTAGGCGCCCGCGCCGGCGTGAGCAGTAATGGTTAGCGGCTGCTTGCCGTCCAGGCCAAAACCGGTGTCTAGCAGGCCAGATTCCATAGCCTCACGGGCCGCAGCCAGCAGGCGGCGGTAAACCTGGCTAACCTCACCGCGCAGATATACGAAAGCGTGGTCGCAGCCGATAGCGCGCGAAGTGATCGCTATACCCTCAATCAGGGCGTGCGGGTTACCCATAATGGTGGGGATGTCCTTGCAGGTGCCCGGCTCGGACTCGTCGGCGTTAACCACCAGGTAACGCGGCTTGCCGTCGGGGGCGGGCAGGAAGGACCACTTCAGGCCGGTGGGGAAGCCTGCACCACCACGGCCGCGCAGGCCGGAAGCCTTAACCAGCTCAACAATTTCGCTAGCCTGCATTTTCTTGGCCTTAGCTAGGCCCTCATAGCCGCCGTGACGACGGTAAACGTCCATAGTCCAGGAGCGGTCTACACCCCACATGGAGGTCAAGATGGGCGTTAGCGTCCCTGGCGCACTGTAAGCGGGCTGTGCCACTGCAGTGTCACTCACTTGGTTTCCTCCTTCGGTGCGCTCCAGCCCTTTTCCTGGGCAATTGTTTGTCCTAGCAAGCTGGGGGCGCCAGCGCTGATGCCCTCATCTACCAGGCCGTCTTCAAAACCAGCCAGTAGGTGCTCGTTTTGCTTGAAAGTGGGCACCTGCTTGGGGCCACGGGTGGGGCCGACCGGCTTGCCCTGACGTAGCTTGTCCACCAGGTCAACGGCCTTGGCTGGGGTCTGGTTGTCAAAGAACTCCCAGTTAACCATCACTACCGGCGCATAGTCGCAGGCCGCATTGCATTCGATGCGTTCTAGCGAAATGCTGCCGTCTTCAGTGACGCCGTCGTTGCCGATGCCCAGGTGCTCGCTAACCGCGTCCCAAACCGCGTCTCCACCCATAACCGCACACAGTGCGTTGGTGCATACACCCACGTGGTACTGGCCGCCGGGGTGACGGCGGAACTGGCTGTAGAAGGTGGCTACAGCGCTAACCTCGGAGGTGGTTAGGTTCAGGGTTTCAGCGCAAAAACGGATGCCATCAGGCGAGACGAAACCGTCATAGCTCTGAATTAGGTGCAGCATCGGGATCAGCGCGCTACGCTCATGCCCGCTGGGGTAACGCCCCATGATCTGGGCGCTTTCTTCACGTAGACGCGTCAAAGTTGCTTCGTCATAACTCATCAGCGGTCCACACCTCCTAGTACGGGGTCGATGGAAGCCAGAGTCGGAACGATGTCGGCAAGCATGCCGCCCTCTCCCATAATGGCCATGGACTGCAGGTTAGAGAAGGAAGGATCCCTAAAGTGCACGCGGTAGGGGCGAGTGCCGCCGTCGGAAACTAGGTGCACACCCAGCAGACCCTTAGCGTGCTCAACCGTCTGGTAAACCTGCCCTGCGGGCACGTGGAAGCCCTGGGTGACCAGCTTGAAGTGGTGGATCAGGGATTCCATGGAGGTGCCCATGATTTCACGCACGTGCTCTAGGGACTGGCCCTGGCCGTCGGCGGCTAGGCTCATGCGGGCCGGCCAAGCGATAGCCGGGTCATCCACCATGGTGGGCTCGCCCTCTAGCTGCTCTAGGCGCTCAAGGCACTGGGAGACAATCTTGAGAGACTGGAAGCATTCATCCATACGCACGCGCATACGGTTGAAGCAGTCAGAGCGGTCGTAAACCGGCACGTCAAAGTCGTAGGTTTCATACCCGCAGTAGGGGGCGCTCTTACGCAGGTCCATCGGGTAGCCGGTGGCGCGCAGGCAGGGACCGGTTAGGCTCAGGGCCATGGCTCCGGCCAGGTCGATCTCACCGACGCCGATCATACGGCCGCGCAAAATCGGGTTACCCATGCACAGCTTTTCCAGCTCGCCCAGGTCACGCTTGATGTTGGGCAGGGTGGAGCGGATAAACTCTACCGCGCCTGCGGGAATGTCTTGGGCTAGGCCGCCGGGGCGCACAAAGGCGTGGTTCATGCGCAGGCCGGTGATCATTTCGTAGGCGCGCAAAATGTTTTCACGGCCACGGAAGGCGATGGTCAGCAAGGTGGTACCACCCAGCTCGTTACCACCGGTTCCCACCGCGATCAGGTGGGAGGCGATGCGGTTTAGCTCCATGAGCAGCACACGCACTACCGAGGCCTTCTCGGGCACCTGGTCAGTAATACCCAGGGCCTTTTCCACTGCCAGAGCCCAAGCCACTTCCTGGAAGAAGGGGGCCACGTAATCCATACGGGTTACGAAGGTGGCGCCTTGGGTGAAGGTGCGGAACTCCATGTTCTTTTCGATACCCGTGTGTAGGTATCCGGTGCCTACGCGCACATCGGTGACATGTTCACCTTCCACCTCTAGCACCAGGCGCAGCACGCCGTGGGTGGAGGGGTGGACGGGACCCATGTTCAGCACGATGCGATCATCGCGCACGCGTTCTTCTTCATCACGGGCAGCAATCTGGGCTAGTACTTCATCCCAGTCACCACCGTTAGTTTGGAACTGGGGAGCGTCAGCGGCCAGAGAGTCTAGTGCTGCACCGGTTGCGTGAATGCTCATCAGCGGTAAGACCTCCGAGTGTCAGCGGGGGGCGTGGATGCGCCCTTGTATTCGACCGGGATACCACCTAGCGGGTAATCCTTGCGTTGGGGGTGGCCTACCCAGTCATCGGGCATGGCCGTGCGGGTGAGGCCGGGATGACCGTCAAAAACGATGCCCATCAGGTCCCAGGTTTCACGCTCGTGCCAGTCGTTACCGGGGTAAACGCTAACTACTGAGGGCACGTGCGGGTCGGTGTCGGGAACAGCTACCTCAATGCGCAGCTGACGGCTGCCGTGGGTTAGGCTCATCAGCTGGTAGCAGGCGTGCAGTTCGCGGTCTTTGTCGCCGGGGTAGTTAACGCCCGAGACCCCAATGCACAGCTCAAAGCGCAGGTCGGGGTCGTCACGCAGGTACTGCATTACGGCCACCAGGTGCTCGCGTACCACAAAAATGGTTAGCTCTCCGTTTTCTACAACTACCTTCTCGATTACCTGGGAGGGTTCCAGCCCGCCCTTGCGTAGGTCTTCGATTAGGTCGTCGACGACGGCGTCGAACCAGCCACCGTAGGGGCGCACCGCTGCGGGGGCTAGGGTGATTACCTGGCTGAGGCCGTCAAAACCGGTGGTGTCACCGGCGTCTTTGGCCCCAAATAGGCCGTGTTCGCTGCCGATAACTTCCAGGGCTAGCTGCGGGCGTACGGCGACGCCGTCGACTTCAGCCACTGCCTCGGTTGCCTGACTTAGCTCTTCACTCATGCCAGCAGGCCTTTCTGTGCGTGGGTGGGGGTGGCGGCCAGAGCGGCAGCCTCGACGGCGCGGGCGATCTCCTTGCGGTGGCCCAGCAGCGGGCGCTTGGAGATCTGCTTGGTCAGCTCCAGCATGGCGTTGATCAGCATTTCGGGGCGCGGGGGGCAGCCGGGCAGGTAGATGTCTACCGGCACAATGTGGTCAGCGCCCTGCACTACGGCGTAGTTGTTGAACATACCGCCGGTGGAGGCACAGGCACCCATGGAGATAACCCACTTGGGCTCAGGCATCGAGTCGTAGACGTTACGCACGATGGGGGCCATCTTGTGGCTTACACGCCCGGAAACGATCATCACGTCAGCGTGACGCGGCGAGGCACGGAACACCTCCCAACCGAAGCGGGCCAGGTCGAACCGCGGGCCGGCGGTGGCCATCATTTCGATAGCGCAGCAGGCCAGACCCATGGTGACGGGCCACAGCGAACGTGACTGGGCTAGGCCGGCCACGGTCTCAACGCTGGTTAGCAGGAATCCGGGGTTACCGGCTTGGTTTTCTTGGCTCATACTTTTATCCCCTTATCAGTCCCAATCCAGGCCGCCACGACGCCATTCAAGGACGTAGGGAACGGTGATTAGGGCGATGAAAATAAGTGCTGCTACCAGCCCGAACAGGCCTAGCTTTGCGAAAGAGCTGGCCCAGGGGTAAAGGAACACGACCTCAATGTCGAAGATGATAAAGGTCATACCTACCAGGTAGAACTTGACTGGGAAGCGCCCGTGAGCGTTGTTGGCAGGAGTCGGATCCACACCGCACTCATAGTTACGCACCTTGGTGGAGTTGCGCCGGTTGGGGCTGATAATGGCAGACATTGCCAGACCACCAATGGCGATAAGTAGCGCAACTGCCCCCATCACCAGTAAGGAGACATAGGGATTCACGGCGAGAACACCATCCTTTTACGCACAGAGATTGACATTTAAACTGTAGTAGCTAGGCGCCAGGGGCTGCGCACACGACGCACTTAACCTCTAGCTTTTCCCCATATTACGCCAAAAGTTCGTTTTTACGACGGATTGTCACACCTAAGTAAAATGCTTTATTACGCGCGGTTTAGCTTGCTTAAATCTGCGCTTATAAGCTCTAAAACCTGAGATGATTAGACCATGTCACGAGCCAGCCTAAATAAGGACCCGCGCGAAGTAGCGGGCATGTTCGACACTGTCGCCCGCCGCTACGATTTAACCAATGACGTCATGAGCGGTTTCCAAGTGCGCGCTTGGCGAGCAGTTACCCGCGCTGCCGTTGGCGCCGGCCCGGGCATGAAGGTTTTGGACCTGGCTGCGGGCACGGGCACCTCCGCTAACGACTATGCCCTTGCTGGCGCCCAGGTGGTGGCCTGTGACTTCTCCATTGGCATGATGCAGGAGGGTAAGCGCCGCTACCCGGAGCTGCAGTTTGTGGCTGGGGATGCCACCGCTTTGCCTTTTGCCGACGACGCTTTTGACGTGGTCACTATCTCTTACGGCCTGCGCAATGTGAACGACACTTTGGCGGCTTTACGCCAAATGTATCGGGTCACTAAGCCCGGGGGGCGGATTGTGATTGCGGAGTTTTCCACCCCCACTACTCCGGTGGTGCGCGAGAGCTACAAGTGGTTTTTAGGTCACGTAATGCCCCCAGCGGCCAGGGTGTTTTCTTCCAATGTTGAGTCTTACGACTATTTGGCCGAGTCGATTTTGTCTTGGCCTAACCAGGAGGCGTTGGCGCAGTTGATGCTTGCGGCTGGTTGGCGTCAGGTGGCTTATAAGAATCTCTCTGGCGGCATTGTGGCGCTGCATCAGGCGGTTAAGCCCAGCGCATGAGCGGTCAGCTGTTTTGCACCACTACCCCACTGTCGGTTAGCCCCGGCGTTAGCCTGACTGATTTTTTGTATGCGCCGACGTCGGTCAGCTGCTGGCTGCATGAGGGCTACGGCTTGGTGGGTTTGGGGCGCCTGCTCACTTTAAGCGCCCCGCCCACGCCTACAGAGTCAGTCTCGACGCCGCCCACAGAGCCAGCCACCCCTACCAGCTTTGCCCAGCCAGGCCCCTACCCCAGCGCAGATACCCCCAGCTACAACCCGCCTAGGCGCATTGAGCAGCTGCGGCAGGCTTGGCGCCACGAGGTGGGCCAGGCTAGTTGGGTTGACCAGGTGCGTCGCCCTGGCAGCGGGCCACTGGCGCTGGGAGCTATCACTTTTAGCGCTACTTCTCAGGCTAGTTCGGTGCTGGTAGTGCCCCAGGTTTTGGTGGGGCGTGACCGTCAGGGCTGGTGGCTGACCCGCTTTGAGCTCTCCCCCGCCACGACGACGCCGCACGGCGAGGTTTTTAGGGGCCAGCCCTACAGCCCTCAGCTGAGTTTTGTGCGCACCGTGGCTGACAATACTGCCCCGGAAAACGCTGATTTGGCAGGCATTTTAGATTTTGTCTCCGTCTGCGCGCAGGGCTCTGCTACTTCGACCACCAAAACTAGCCCTGCCGGCGCACCGGCACATGCAAGCGGCGCCACTAGCGCGAGCAGCCCGGACGTCGTCGCCCAAGCAAACGCGCCCGCCGTCGGACAAACAAGCCCAGCCGCCGTTGAGAGCACCAAAACCAACCAAAGCGGCACACTAAGTGATGCGCAGTGGACCGGGGCGGTAGAGCTCGCCACGCAGGCGCTGAAGCAACAGCGGGCTATCAAAGTGGTGCTGGCGCGCGACAGCTACCTGAGCAGCCCGCTCACGCTAGGCGCCACGCTAGAGCACCTGGCCACGCGCTTTGCCACCACCTGGACTTTTAGCGTGGACGGGATGATTGGGGCCAGCCCCGAGATGCTGTTGCAGCTGCGTGAACGAGAAGTGTTTTCGCGCGTCCTGGCGGGAACAGCCCGGCGCCGAGCCAATATGGACCAGGGCGAGTTAGAGCAGCTAGCTGATTGGCTAAGCCGCTCACCTAAAAACTCTCGTGAGCACCAGCTGGCGGCGGCCTCGGCGGTTAAGGCGCTTACCCCCATCACTGAGCAGTTGCGCGTCAGTGAGCCTTTCGCGCTGACCCTGCCTAACGTAATTCACCTGGCCACCGATATTTACGGCCAGGTAGCCGGCGATACGGGTGCGTTAGCGCTGGTGGAGGCGCTGCATCCGACGGCGGCCGTGTGCGGCACCCCCACAGCGGCGGCTGCGCAGCTGATCAGTGAGCTGGAGGGCATGGACCGCGAGCGCTATGCCGGCCCGGTGGGCTGGGTGGATTGGCGCGGTGAGGGCCAGTGGTGCATTGCTTTGCGTAGTGGGCAGGTTCTGTCTCCGACGGCGCAGCCAGCTGGCACACAGGGCGGCCCGGCTGGCTACCCGATGGGTAACCAGCCGGTGGGTTCGGTGCGGATTTTTGCAGGCGCAGGCATTATGCCCGATTCAGTTGCCGCTGATGAACTGGCGGAAACTAACGCCAAAATGGCACCTATGCGCGCCGCTTTGGGCTTGTAAGTCAGGCAGGGTTTGCCGGCCCGAGGCTAGGTTTAGCGCCCAAGCCTGGGTTTAGCCCGCCGCCAGGTTTACCGCCCGAGGCCGGGCGTGCCGGCCCGGGACTGGGCGCGCGGCCCTTACTTGTCGTCGGGGCGCTCCACTAGCTTGACGGTAACTTCCATCTTGTTTGAGCCGCGCGCAACGGTGAACTTGACCTGGTCGCCGGCGCTGAACTGGCGCACGTAACCCATCAGGGCCGCCGATTCGCCTACTGCGTGACCGTCAACAGCCAAGATCACGTCGCCTTCACGCAGGCCCGCGTTGGCGGCCGGGGTGCCCGAACCAACCTTGGTGATCTTAGCTCCGGCGCGGGTTTCGCCGTTCACTGTGGCGCCGCCGTCTTCAAGTGAAACGCCCAGGTAGGCGTGGGTGGCTTTACGATCCTTGATCAGCTGCTGAGCCACCTTGTTGGCCAGGTCAATGGGGATTGCGAAGCCGATACCGATGTTTCCGCTACGTGCGCCGCCCGAGGAGGAGGAAGAGCTAAGGGTGGCAATGGAGGAGTTAATGCCGATAACTCGTCCCTGTGAGTCGAATAGCGGGCCACCGGAGTTACCGGGGTTAATGGCGGCGTCAACCTGGATGGCGTTGGTGTAAACGCGTTGGTTGGCTGAGGAGCCGGAGGAGTCATCGCTGGACTCGCCCTTAGTGACTACCGGGCGGTCTAGGGCTGAGATGATACCGGTGGTGGCAGTGGAGGAAAGTCCCAGCGGGGCGCCGATAGCCATTACGCCCTGGCCTACCTTCAGGTCCTTGGAGGAGCCAATTTGGGCTACGGTCAGGTCTGAGGGGGCGTTCTTGATTTTGACTACTGCCAGGTCATTGGCGGGGTCAGTGCCGGTTAGTTCCAGCTCGTAGATACGCCCGTCTTTGAGCTGGGCGTATAGTGCGGTGGCCCCGGTTACCACGTGGTTGTTGGTGATGATGTGGCCTTGTTTGTCGATCACCACGCCCGATCCGCTAGCGCCGCCTTCAGAGTGCTTGGCTCGGATGTAAACCACGGAGCTGGAGACATTTTCGGCTACCTTTTGCCAGTCAGGGGTTTGACCCTGGGTGGTTACCAGCTTGGTGTTACCTTGGTTGTTGGCTGAGACGGTGGAGGTGGAGGTGATAGCGGGCCGCGCCTCTTCTGTGCCGCCAGCGTAGTACATGCTGCCGGCGGTGATACCTGAGGCCACCAGGGCGGTGGTCAGCGATAGGGCCATCACCCCACCCCAACCTGGGGAGCTTTTCTTGTTGTCGCTGTTAGAGGTGTAGTTGGCGCCATTGTTGTAGCCGCCGGGGTAGCCGCTAGCAGGAGCGGAGGGAGCAGCGGGGGCGCTAGAGGGAGCATAGGGAGCCTGGCCGTAGGGGGCGCCGTAGTTGCCGGCCGGCCTAGCGCCATAGTTGGGGGCGTAGGGGTTACGGGGCTGGTAGTTATCGCTCATCAATAGTTCCTAAATGCTTAGCGGTAGCCAGCAATGGCCACCTTACGGACGCTAATCATACTGACGTGGTCATTTGGTGGATTTGGCAGCAACCCTTAAACAAGTTTGACATGCACCAGGCTACGGCCCGCAATTGGCTTAGACAATAGGGATTGCAGCCCATCGACGTCGTCAATTACGTCCACGTGGGCACCAAATGCGGCTGCGGCCTGCGCGAAATCAACTTGCTGTGCGGTAGTGAAAAAACGTGGGAAATAATTACTTAGCTCGCTGGCGCCATATTCAAGGCCGCTAAATATTTTGCCGCCATGATCGTCTAATACGATTACTTGCAGGTCTACCTCGGTTTCTGTAACTGCCTTAACCAGGCCGGTTAAGTCGTGTGCTGCCGCTAAATCTCCAATAATTACCCGCACTGGCTGGCCACTGGCCCAGGCTAGGCCCACGGCGGTGGAGATAGTCCCGTCAATACCGGCTAATCCACGATTAGCCACTACTGGGCCGGGCATCTTTTTCAGTTGCTTACCCGCAGGTAATCCAGCATCTAGATAGCGGATGGTCATCGAAGAAGCTGCCATTAAAGTAACGCTGTTTTCTAGGCTGTCGCTGTGAATTGCTGTTGATTGGCTATGAGTTTTGTATTGTGAGGTGGCCTGCCAGGTAGTTAAAGCCATTCGTGCAGCTTTAGTTACGCTGGTGGCGTTTAGTTGCTGTTGGCCGGCTTGTAGCCAGCGTTGTAGCCACAGCGGTGACGGAGCGTTTTTGCCGACGCCGGCACCTGCCTCCCCACCGACGCTACCGCCGACTCTGGCGCTGGCCTCCGCAGCTGCACTCGCGCTGGCATCTCCACCTGCATCGGCGTCTGTGCCCGCCTCCGCACCGGCGCTGACGTCCGGGGTATTTAGACTGCTTAGGGCCTGTTCCAGGGTGGTTACGTAGGCGGCGCGCCCGCACACGTCACTCCAGCGCGCCCGGTTGGTGAGCACCACCTGGTAAATATCCGCCCGCGCCAGCAGTGCGCTAATGGGACGCGTGAGGGTGGGGTGCCCAACTACCAGCAGCTGCTCGATCTCTTGAGAAAGCTGGGCGCCGTCGCCACCAGCCGAGCCATCGCCACCAGCTAAAAGCGCGCTGTAGGCAGCTACCGCATTGGCGTTGGTGCGCACCAGCGAGGTGGGCTCAGCCAGTAGCGGCCACCCCCAAGCGTGGGCCAGGACGGCGGCATAATGGGCCAGCTGGGCGTCGTCGTTGTCCCCCACCACAATCACCCCACGCCGGGCGGGGTCTAAACCTAGGCGGCACCCTACCTGGCTGACCGTGACCTCATTTAGCTGCTCCTCTAAGGGTTTGCGCGCACGCAGCCAGTGGGTTTTAGGTTCCAGATGCGGCACTTGCCAGGGGGCGGCGGGGGCCAGCGGCGGGGCTAGGCGCACATTTAGATGCACTGGGCCGGGGTCTAGGCTTAGGCGCCCTGAGGCTGCGGCTACCGCTCGGCGTACTTGATTGGTGACGGCGCTCATCTCGTTGGTGTCGCCCAGGTCCGCCTGGTAGCGGGTGGCGGCGCCAAAAATCCCGGTTTGCACCGTGGTTTGGCTGGCGCCAGTGTTGACCAGGGCATGGGGGCGGTCGGCACTCAAAATTATTAGCGGCACCCCGGCGGCGTCGGCCTCAACCACGGCAGGGTGCGCGTTAGCTACCGCGCTACCGGAGGTCATAACCGCCACGGCGGGGCGAGCTAGGCCTTCATGCAGCCAGTCGGAGCGGGAGGCCCCTAAAGCCACAAAGGCGGCGCTGCGCTCATCAACCACCACGCGCAACTGCAGGTAGCCGGCCTGCGCGGCGTCGGCCAGGGCGTAGGTCAGCGGGGCGTTACGCGAGCCGGGGCTGATCACTACTCGTTTGACCCCGGCTTCAACTAGGGAGGCCACCACGGCGCGGGCCAGTAAGGTGGCAGGGCTTTCCGGGCTGGATGAGCTTTCCGAGGTGGCCGGGCTTTCCGGGCCGGCAGGGTGAGGCGCTGGCTGGCCGGTTGAGCGGGCCGGAGGCTGGGAGGCTGGGAGGGCCGCTGGCTGGCCGGCCGGGAGGGCGGGGCCGCTGGGCGCGGATGCTTCTTGGGGGGTCACAACTGGCCTAACTAGTTGGGTCTCTAGCGCGCCAAGGCGCCAGATGTGGTTTTAAGTTTAGCTAGCTAGCAGGGAGCTTAGGCGCACCAGGCGCTGACACCAGCGCTCGCGTAGAGGCTCGCTAGCGGGCGGGATACGCTCAACGGACACCGGCTGCCCCAGCAACAAATGCCCATTTACCGGCCTAAAGGGCGGCTCAATCACGTCTTCTTGTAGCAGTGAGCCGGTGGCCAGGCCGCAAGCATAGGGCAGCTGATCTAACGCGCTAGCTAGACGCAGGCCGGCGTAAATTCCGACCGAAGTGTCTAGGGCTGAAGAAACCACCGCCGGTATTTCTAAACGCTTATAGATTTCATAAGCAGCGCTTATACCACCTAGTGGGGACACTTTTAGTACGGCCACATCCGCCGCTTCTAACTGTCGCACCGCCATAGGATTAGCATCTAGACGCAAGGATTCATCAGCGGCGATTGGCACCTGGAGTTTGCGGCGTAAAACCGCCAGATCAGCGGTGGAGCGGCAAGGCTGCTCAGCGTATTCGAGTCCGCCGGCGGCGCGGTCATATAGGGGTAGTAGTTTTAGGGCCTGATCCAAATCCCAGGCGGCATTTACATCAATGCGCAAAGCCGCCCCTGGTCCCATGGCGCCGCGCACCGCCTCTAGGCGCTGTAGATCCTCACTTAAACAATCGGGCTTGTCGGCTACCTTCACCTTGGCGGTGTTTATACCCGCATCCACTGCTGCGAGCGCGCGTGCCTGAGCTTCCTCAGGCCCCAGGGCGGCAATAGTGGTATTAACCGGGATTTGGTGGCGTTTAGGCTCTGGCACGCCTTGGTCAGCTAGTGGTTTTGTGGCTTGGCTCAGGGCGCTGGCCAGCCATTTAGCGCTGTGGCTATCAGGGTGGTTCCAAAATGGGGCGCACTCCCCCCAGCCTGCGGGGCCATGCACTAGGACGCCGTCGCGCACGGTGATACCGCGAAAACGCACCCGCATGGCAATTGAGAAAACCTCTACCCGGTCAATGCTTTCCCACAGCGCGGCGGCGGGTGGGGGGCATTGCTTACGGATTGTTTCAAGCATGGGTCCCATTATTCCTTAGCGACGACGCCGCCCTCCCGGCCCTTAACGCAACCAAGACCGCCTTAAAGACGGCCTTGGCAACTAAATCTGATTGCAGCTAGCTATCAGCGGTAGGGCTGATCCAACGGAACTTCCGGGTCGGGCTGGTGGGTGATGCGGTTACGCAGGTCGCGGCGCACAATTTCAATCGACCACAGCCACACTACGTGGCCTAGAGCCTCAGAGAAGTGCTCGGACCAGGTCTGGCCGCCAGCAACCCACGGGAAGGGGCTGGGCACCCAACCCAGCAGCGGCATGAACACCACGTGCGCACCGATCCACACCAGTAGACCAAAGGCAGCACCCTGCCACAGCTTGATCTTGGGGAAGTACTCGGCGGCAATGCAGTACAGCAGCGCAAACACAATGGCGAAGCTGAAGTGAATGATGAAGGAGTAGATCGGCAGGTTGTCGTTAAGGTTGAACGACACGGTGGTGTGCGACTGCTCCGGGCTCATCCCAAACCACTCAAGCATGGTCTGGGGAGGGTTGGTGGCGTTACGTGCAGGCGTGCGGGGCGGGAAGGGAACTTCCCAACCAAACTTCACGATGGCAGAGAACACGCCGCCAATAACACCCACCAGGGCGGCAACTTTCACGTTGCGGCGTGCAGGCTCAGTCTTTTGCAGCAGACTGGCGAATAATTTTTTAAACACTTAGGCTCCTTGCACCCTTAGTCTTAACGTACGCAATATCAGCTAAAAGTACCGAAACGTACGCATAGATAAGTTTAAACTGACACCGAGTTAGGCCACCATGACCTTAGGTATAGATGGCTAGCAAAGCCCAGTTCAGAGCCGGTTTTAGAAGTAGTACGGGAAGGATGACCAGTCCGCCGGGCGTTTGTTGACGAAAGAGTCACGCCCCTCCACAGCCTCATCGGTCATATAGGCCAGGCGCGTAGCTTCACCGGCAAAGACCTGCTGGCCAGCCAAACCGTCGTCGGCCAGGTTGAAAGCAAACTTAAGCATACGGATGGCCTGGGGAGATTTGGTGGCTATAATCTCGCCGTATTCAATGGCTTTATTTTCTAGTTCTCCGTGGTCTACCACCTCGTTTACCACTCCCCAACGCTCGGCGGTTTCCGCGTCATAGGTGCGTGCCAGGAAGAAAATTTCGCGGGCACGTTTATCGCCCACCTGGCGTGCCAGTAGGGCCGAGCCGTAGCCGGCGTCGAAAGAACCCACATTGGCGTCGGTTTGCTTAAAAAGCGCGTGCTGACGTGAAGCAATCGACAGGTCACACACCACGTTTAGGCTGTGACCGCCGCCTGCCGCCCACCCGGGCACGGCCGCAATAACCACTTTAGGCATGGTGCGAATTAGGCGCTGAACTTCCAAAATATGCAACCTGCCAGCGCGGGCCGCGTCAATGCGTTCACGCCTGGCGGTAGTGGAGGCCAGCTGCCCGCTGGGGTCTAGCGCTGCTATAGGCTCTGGTGCTCCCTGCGGCCCACTTTCTGCGGTTTTTTCTGCCGACGACGCCGCCTCTGGGGCCTGGGTGGGCTCAACTTCGTAGCGGTAGCCGTCACGACCACGGATACGCTGATCGCCGCCAGAACAAAAAGCCCAGCCGCCGTCGCGCGCCGAGGGACCATTACCGGTGAGAATAACCGTACCCACATCCCCACTCATGCGGGCATGGTCAAGGGTTCGGTAAAGCTCATCCACGGTGTGGGGACGAAAAGCATTACGCAGCTCAGGGCGGTTAATGGCCACGCGCACAATCGGTTTATCAGTGCAGTTACCGTTTTCGTCGCGGCTAACTGCCCGATGGTAGGTGACGTCAGTTAGATCCTCAAAACCGGCGATGTCACGCCACTTAGTGGGATCAAAAATTTCAGAAACCTGCTTGGGAAGTGGGTATTGCGCGCTCATGGACACAGTTTAACTGTGCCTTAGACCGCCAGTAGGGCTAGGCCCAGGCTCAGGCCGTAAACCAGCTCATAAATACCAGCCATTTTCAGGGCGCCAATCAGTTCACGGCCCTTAGCCTTAGCGGCCACCGGACGCCAAGCCAACAACGCCAACTGCCCCCACAGCACAGTCGCCACCACAGACACAGAAGCCAACACACCCAGTGAACCACCGGGCTCGCCCCCACCCCACAAGGCGGCCAAACCCAAAATCAGGGGTGCGAACAGCATCACCTGGTAGAGGCGGCTAGCGCGCTCATAGCCCAAACGCACCGCCAAAGTGCGTTTACCATGGGCCGGGTCAGTTTCAATATCACGCAGGTTGTTAACCATCAGCAGCGAGCAGGCAATCAAGCCCACCCCCACTGCGGTCAACCAACCCCACCAGGGCACCGCGTGAGCCTGCGTGTAGGTAGTGCCGGCAGTAGCCACCAGCCCAAAGAACACGAACACAAACACTTCACCCAAACCCAAGTAGCCATAGGGTTTAGCGCCGCCCGTGTAAAACCAAGCCGCCGCCACAGCCGCCACACCCACCGCAATCAGCCACCAGGTGCCACTCAAAGCCACCAAAATCAAGCCAAACAGCGCCCCGGCGCCAAAGCAACCAAAGGCTGCACGCTTAACCTTAACCGGCTCCACCAGCCCAGAAGCGGTCAGGCGGGCCGGGCCAGTGCGCTCGTCGTCGGTGCCACGAATCCCGTCAGAGTAGTCATTAGCCAGGTTGCAGCCAATCTGCAAAGCCAACGCAACCAGGGCCGCCAGCAAGGCAGCGACGGCGTCGAACCTACCCAAAGCACCAGCCACGCCCGAGCCTGCCAGCACCGGCGCCAAAGCAGCCGGCAAAGTACGCAGGCGCACCACCTCAGCCCATTTAGCGGCCTCAAGCCGGTTAGCGGCAGACTTAGCTTCAGGCTCCAAGCTAGGCTCCGGCTCAGCCACCACCTTGGTTAAATCTTCAGGCACAGGCTGAGCCACAGACCGGCGCATAGCCAAAGGACGACGTGGACGACGCGGGGCTACTTCATTCACAAGCCAAGCCTATCTCGCCTAGGGCTAGCGGCACTGGCGCCCCGCTCAGGCGCCCAGGTCACAGGTGATAGAGAAACCAGTAGACAGATCCGTGATAGTCACCTGCACCGTAGAGGCAGACGAAACCACGTAACGCTCCTCAATCAGCGGGCCATTATCAATACGCTCCACCGCAACCTCAGCCAGGTCAACCCCCCGGTCCTCCTGCAGCTGACGAGTGAAGGGGAACAGCACCGTGCCAGCCGGGGAAACCTCACCCACGGGCACACCATAAGCGTCCGTCTCGGTGTACTCCACAAACCGGAAGTGACCCACATTGTGGGCAGCCTGGTAGGTACGCACCAAGCTCACATCCCCGCTAGGAGCCAGCGACAAGTCAGCACCCAGCAGCGGGTCAAAGCTAACTTCCTGACCGCCACGCATCTCACGGAACACACCCACGCCACGTGAAAGCTTGTCATACAGGGCGTAACCAGAGTCAGGGTCAGCCGCAATAGCCAAACCAATAGCGGTAGAAGCAGCCGTGTAGCTAGAACGGTGCACACGGTAGCCATAACGCTGCTTAAGGGCGCGAGTAATAGCCGGCAGGTGGGCGGCGCCACCAACCACATACAGGCCCGCAGTCTCAGTGGTGAGCGCAAACTTACCGCGCGCATTAACATGCACCAGCGGCTCCATGGCGGCAAAAGTACGCTCAATCAGCTCATCAATAGCCTCATAGAAAGCCTTAACCGGAACGCTCACGCTCTTACCCAGAGCCTCAACCGCCACCGAACGTGAGTTGGGGTTCAAAGACTCCTTAGCGATACGGCATTCATGCAGCAGCAGGTTCAACTCACGCGAGCTTAGCTGCTCGCGCTCGCGGCCCAGCTTGGCCAAAACCAGGTCAGCTAGGGCAGAGTCAAAGTCGTCACCACCGAGCTGGTTGTGACCATAAGAATCAATCACCTCGTGGCGTTTACCCTCGCAAGAAACCAGGGAGGCGTCAAAAGTGCCACCACCAAGGTCATAAACCAGTACGCGGGTGCGCTTGGAGTTAATGGTGGAGGCGTAACGCTGGGTATATTCAAAACCGGCAGCACTGGGCTCATTAATCATGGACAGCACCTGCCAGCCGCCACGTTCAAAAGCCTCAATAGTCATTAGGCGCTGACCGCTAAAAGCGTGGGCAGGAATACCAATTACCGCCTCCAGCGGTTCATTTTCACGCAGCGGGCTGATAGTGGAGGACTCGCGCACCTGCTGAGCCACATAAGCCAAAAAGCCGCTAACTAGCTCCATAATGGGGTAGCTGCGCTCCCCCAGGCTCACCTGGGTGTTGGGGGTGACGTCAACATCAGACAGCAGGCGTTTAATTGAACGCAGGAAATCGCCGCCAGTCAGGGCCACGGCTTCAGCTTCAAAACCGTAGACAAGTTTGGCTCCATCCCAGGCCACTAAGGACGGAATGTAATCGATCCAGTCGCCTGCTTCATTGCCAAAACTGACAACTGGGTAGTTGCCACGGTCCGCATAAGCGACGGTAGTGTGGGTGGTTCCAAAATCGACGCCGAATCTCATGTGCCAAGCCTATGGCAGTGCAAAGATTATAACCAATAGACGACACGCAAATGAGACGCAATATTGCCAGGTAGACATGGTTTAATACACCTTCTTATAAAAACAAGCAGGTGGAGATTGAATCTAACGATGCATTCAATCTCCACCTGCTTAGTGTTCAGGTCTAGAGTTCAACGCGTTTGACCGCGCTCTAAACCTGTTAGGTGTGTTTTAGGTGCGTGCTTAGGCGCGCGCCAGTGACTGCTTAGCCTTAGCCACCACGTTATCCACGGTGAAACCAAAGTACTCAAACAGCTCAGCGGGCGTAGCCGACTCGCCGTACTCATCAATGGCAATGATCTCGCCGGCGTCGCCAACCCATTCGCGCCAACCCATAGAGGAGGCAGCCTCCAGGGCCACGCGGGCCTTTACCTGGCTGGGTAGCACCGACTCGCGGTACTCGGCGTCCTGCGCGTGGAACCATTCCCAGCAGGGCACAGACACCACGCGGGTGGGGATACCTTCAGCTTCTAGAGCCTGGCGTGCCTCAACCGCCAAAGCCACCTCACTACCGGTAGCTAGCAGCAGCACCTGCGGCTTGGAGTTGCTGGCCTCAACCAGGGTGTAGGCGCCACGCAAAGTACCTTCAGCGGGAGCGAAGCCGCCCTGACTGCGGTCAAAGATCGGCAGGTTTTGACGCGACAGCACCAATCCGGTGGGGCTATCGCGGTGAGCCAAGGCGCCTAGCCAAGCCTGCACAGTTTCGTTGGCGTCAGCGGGGCGAACCACGTTTAGGCCAGGGATAACTCGCAGCGAAGCAATGTGCTCAATGGGCTGGTGGGTGGGGCCATCCTCACCCACGCCGATAGAGTCGTGGCTCCACACAAAGACGGTGGGTAGCTTCTGCAAAGCAGCCAGGCGTACAGCCGGGCGCATGTAGTCAGAAAATACCAGGAAGGTACCGCCGTAGGCGCGGGTCAGCCCCGACTGCACAATACCGTTGAGCATGTTACCCATAGCGTGCTCGCGCACCCCGAAGTGGATAATGCGCCCGTAGGGGCCATTTTCCTCAGGGTTTAGTGAGCCTTCGGGTAGGAACTCGCTGGCACCAGCAATGTTGGTCATGTTGGAGCCGCCCAGATCAGCAGAGCCACCCCACAGCTCAGGCAGTGTGGAGGCGATAGCCGACAGGGTCTTGCCACTGGCTGCGCGGGTGGACAGGCTAGAGCCCGGCTCGAAAACCGGCAGGACGTCGTCGAGCTCAGCCGGCAGTAGGCCAGCACGTACTCGCTCTAGCAGCTCCAGGGCCTGCGGGTTAGCCTGCCCCCAAGCCTCAAAACGCTTATCCCAAGTGGCGTGCAGCGCAGCGCCACGCTGGCCAGCCTGGGTGCGGGTGTGTTCCAGCACCTGCTCCGGCAGAGCAAAACGCTCGTTGGGGTCTAGGCCAAGGTTCTGCTTGAGACCAGCCACCTCACTCTCACCTAGCTTGGCGCCGTGGGAGGAGGCACTACCCTGCTTGGTGGGGCACGGCCAGGCAATGATGGTGCTCAGGCGGATCAGTGAGGGACGCTTGGTTTCTGCGCGGGCAGCTTCTAGGGCCTCGTGCAGGGCCTTTACGTCCTCGTAGTAGCCGCCGTCACTGCCAGCATTGCGCCAGTCCACGTGCGCAGTGTGCCAACCTTGAGCGGCAAAACGGGCCTCAACATCGTCGCGGAAAGCCAGAGCGGCGTCACCTTCAATGGTGATGGCGTTGTCGTCCCAGATAACGATCAGGTTGCCCAGCTCCTGGGTGCCCGCGAAGGAGGCGGCCTCAATGGTTACGCCTTCTTGCATACAGCCGTCACCGGCAATCACGTAGATGTTGTGGTCAAAAATTGACTCACCGGCAGGGGTGGCGGCGTCGTAGAGGCCATGCTCGCGGCGGGCAGCCGCAGCCATACCCACCCCAGCGGCAAAACCGGAGCCTAGCGGGCCAGTGGTAGCCTCCACACCCGGGGTGTGACCATATTCGGGGTGTGCAGGGGTTCGCGAGCCACGCTCACGCAGCTGCTCCAGATCGCTAACCTCCAGCCCGTAGCCAGCTAGCACCAGCTGCACGTACTGCATCACCGAGGCGTGCCCGGCACTGAGGATAAAACGGTCGCGTCCGAGCCAAGTGGGGCAAGCCGGGTCTACTCGCATCTCCTTCTGGTAGAGCAAGTAGGCCGCCGCCGTCAGGGAGATTGCAGCGCCCGGGTGTCCGGAGCCAACCTTCTCCACGGCGTCTGCCGCCAGTGCCTTGCCAAACGCCACTGCACGCTCATCTAGCTCATTCCAGCTAAACGATTTAGTCATTCAAAAGTGCCTTTCTTATTATCCTGGCAAGCTACGGGCTTTATAGCACCCTATAAGCTTACTCTGGTTTAGTTCTTGGCGTTGGCGTTGAGGTGGTCAACCGTGGAGTGGATTTGCTCGCGTAGCGCCGGGTAACGCTCCATGTAGGTTTGGAAGTAGAACTGGTATTCCTCGTGGGCCTCGGGGTTGGGCTCAATGGTTTCAGTTACGTGCACCATGTTCGCGGCGGTGTCCTCGATTGAGGAGTAGAACTCGCTACCTACCGCAGCCAGCATGCAAGAGCCCAGCACGACGGCGTCGCCCACTTCGGTCAGGGTGATGGGCACCCCGGTCACGTCCGCGTGCATCTGCATCCACTGACGCGACTTGGTTGCCCCACCGCAGGCCACCAGCTCCTTGGTTTCGATGCCGGCTTGGCGCAGCTTGAGTAGGTTGTGGGCGACGTCGTAGCACACGCCCTCCTCAATGGCCCGGTACAGGTGGGCGGCAGTGTGTCCCAGGGACAGACCAGAGAAGATACCGCGCGCCTTGGAGTCGGTGTAGGGAGTGCGGTTGCCCTGGAAGTATTCGTTGACGATTAGGCCATCGCAACCAATGGGCAGCTCATCAGCCTTACGGTCCCACAGGTAATAGGGGCTCATGCCGGTAGCTTCAGCCTCAGCGGCAACGGCCCCGCCGAAGTTTTCCTTGAACCACTTGAGTACCGAACCGGAGGAGGAGATACCGCCTTCAACGGTGTACTGGCCGCGGATAACGCCGTCGGTGTAGGAGCCGAAGAAGCCTTCACCGTAGCCAGCCACCGCGCTTTGACCGGTGATTACGTGGGAAGAGCCGGTGATCAGGGCTAGCTTGCCGGGGCTGACCACACCCAAACCAATCTGGCCGGCCCAGGCGTCGGGCAGACCCTGAGCTACCGGCGTGCCCGGCACTAGGCCCAGGTCGCGGGCGGCGACAGTGGACAGCTCGCCCACTAGTACACCCAGGTCGTTTACGGTTTCAGGGAGCTTGTCAAAGACGTCGCCGGCACCCACGTGGGCGTAGAAGTCTTCCGGCCAGCCGCCGTGGTCACGGTTGTAGTACATGCGCAGGGCAGCGGAGTTGATGTTGACAGACCAGGTGCCGGTCAGGCGGTAGGTGAGCCAGTCGGGGGCGTCAACTAGGCGGTAGGCGGCGTCGTAAATATCGCGCTCGTTTTCACGTAGCCAGGCGGCCTTGAAGGGGTACCATTCGGCGGTTGCCGGCATGGTGCCACCGCCGTTGTATAGGCGCGCCCAGGAGTCTGAGGTCAGCGCCCGCTCTGCCTGCTCAGTGGCGCGCACATCCATCCACATGATGGCGTTACGTAGGGCGTTACCGTTTTTGTCCATGGGCACCACGGTCATGGTGGTGGCGTCATAGGAGATACCACCAATGGACTGGGGCGGAATGTAGGCGTTGTCCATGGCTTTGCGGGTGGAGGCCATTAGTGCGTTCCACCAGTCGTCGGGCGACTGCTCAGCCCAGCCCGGACGCGGGTAGTGAGTCTTATAGGGGGTAGCTGCGAATGAAATCGGGTGGCCTTCTAGGTCAAAAATAGCCACGCGACATGATTCGGTGCCGAAATCAATACCCATTACGAATGGGCCGTTAATGTTTACAAATGCCATCATTTGCTCCCTTGCGTTTAGTAATTGCATTTAAAAAATGCAATTTGGTGGCGGGACTACCGTGTCCCTGGTTAATAGTCAGCCCGGTGACTTAGCTATTTAGCAAGGAATCCACCGGGCTTTATGAACCGGCGCGGTTAAGCGCTAGTCGTCTTCACTCCAGCCTAGCTGGGGCCAGTACTGTAGCGGGATAAGTTTGTCGATGCGATCGAGTATGTAGCGTGGGCGCTGATTTTCTGCACGCGCACGTACATCATCAAGAGTGGCCTCACCGGTGAGGGTCATAGCGCTGGCCATGCCGGTGTCTAGAGCCATTTGGATGTCGGTTTGTAGGCGGTCACCTACCATTACGCAGTTGGCTGGGTCCACATCTAGACCCGCTAGTGAGGCGGTGAGCATCACCGGGTTTGGTTTGCCCAGGTTGGCTACGCATTTGGTACCGGTGCAGGCCTCAATGGCGGCGATAATTGAGGCCGCATCCGGCTGGCCGTGTCCGCCCGGGAAGGGGCAGAAACGGTCTGGGTTGGTGGCAATCAGGATGGCCCGCTTGTAAAACCAGATGGCGTCGAAGGCGATCTGTAGCTTGCGGTATTCGAAGGTGCGGTCGTAGGAGGCGATAACCACATCAATTTCGCTGGGGTCTTCGCTGATCTTAAAACCGGCTTCGGTTAGGGCTCGCTTAAGTGGCTCTTCACTGATCGGATAGACGACGGCGTCGGGGTGGTTAGCTTGCAGCCAACGTACCGTGGTGACCACCGTGTTGACGATTTCTTCAACCGGCGTCGGTAGCCCCAGTCGCGCCAACTTTTGCGCATATTCGGCCGGGTCTTTGGTGGGGTTGTTGGATAGGTAGCGCACGGGAATATTGCGTTCGTGCAGCTGCTCGATCATCCGTTTGGCACCGGGTAGGAGGTGGTCTCCTAGGTAGATGGTGCCGTCCATGTCAAAGATGTAGGCGGCGTAAAAGTCCGTGGGGGTTTTAACGACGTCGTCCATGACGGTTTACACCTTAGGCTCCAGCGATCTGGGCCGCCGCCATGAAGATGGTGGTGGTGGTCCAAATAGCGATGGCCGGGGGGTCAATGTGGGTGTTACCACGGTCGTAGAACAGGCGGGCAGCAACTTCACCGATAACAGCACCGGTTAGACCACCCAGGGCACCGAGCAGCAGGTAGATCAAGCCCACGCCGTGACCGGGGGTGAGGCCCAGCACCGGGATGAACTGGGTTACAGCCAGACCACCGGTGATGGTCATGTGGTGGGTTACGGGCACATTGTGACCCAGGTTCAAGATCAAGATGCACAGGGCGGAGATGGCAAAACCAAATACCTGAGCGTTCTTGGCTTCAGCTAGAACCGGGAAGTGGTGGCTGAGCACCAGGGCGGCACCACCGAAAGCCATACCCCACATAACACCTAGAGTGATGAACTGTGAGGGCTTTTCCTGCCATTCGAGCCAGCGAGCGCCTTCGCGCGGCTTGAAGCCCTGCAGGGCCGGCTTGGAACCGAAGAGGGAGTCACCAAACATTAGGCGAGCCAAGATAGCGGAGATGAACACAGTGAAAGCAACCGAGTCGGTGTGGTGGCCGAACCACGGGATCATCAGCACAAGCTTCTGCAAGATGGCGCCAAATACACCGAAGGCAGAACCAACCAGCCATACATCCGGCTTACCTAGGCCACTAAGCGGAGTAACAATGTCTTTACCGTCTTCCATATAGCCACGCTTAGCTGCATATGCCGAGGCTGCCGCACCACCAGCAAAACATACGTGAGGGCCAAAGACGGGGCCAAAGGCAATGTAGTCCAGCACGTAGCTGTCCTTGGTGGCAACCATATAGCCTAGGCCGAATAGGGCCGATACGCCGGTGAACACGAATGCGTAGTTACCACCGACGCAGGCGCCGATAAAGCCACCTGCGATAGCGGCGATAATCCAGTACACAGAGATACCGGCGACCGCGAGGTCGAGATCCATTAATCTGCGCTCCTTATTGCAATTTCTGGGAGGTAGGTTACTTCGAGTGTGAAGTGCGGGTCATTCCCGGTTTAGACTGTAGTCGTCTAGGGCCGCAACTTTGGGGGCCGAGTGGGACGTTTCGTCAAATACGTATCCCAGCCACTCTTTAACCAAACGGCGAGCCAGTTCAATTCCAATTACGCGCTGGCCCAGGGTTAGCACCTGTGCGTTGTTGGAAAGCACTAAACGCTCAACAGAGAATGAATCGTGAGCCACTGAAGCACGGATTCCCGGCACGGTGTTGGCGGCCATCGCCATCCCCATACCAGTACCGCACACGATCAAGCCGCGATCGCCTTCACCGGCAGCAATTTTGCGGGCAACTGCCACCCCGATGTGCGGGTAATCAATGTCTTGTCCCGCATCAACACCTACGTCTATTACTTCGTCAACACGCGGATCTGCTTGCAGATCTGCTTTTAGACGTTCCTTGTATTCATATCCAGCGATGTCAGCGCCGACAACTACTTTGAATCCCATATTTACAACCTCCTTGTCGCATACCACAGGTATAGCTAGTAGTAATAATTGCGGTTACTGCTTTGTATACAGCATCCAAAGGCTTGCTTAGCCCCTGACACAGTTTGCCTTGTTATCCCCTCTAAAAGCCAGTCAAATTGGGATATTGGGCACATCTGTGCAACGCCGGCCACAGCCTTAGCGATATTTCTTAATGCCTAGGCATCACGATTCAGCTTGGCCTGCGCGCCAGTAGCCCATAAAGGACACTTGGCGCCTGTCCACGCCCCATTGGCGCACTAAAGCCCGCCGAATAGCGGCTACCTGGCTGCGTTCACCGGCCACCCAAAAGTAGGGAGCTTGTGTCAGCGATTGGTCTTGGCCAAGGTCAGCTTGGGTTTCGGTGGTGGTTTCCCACAGTATGTCGGTATCGACGTCGAGCTTGGGTAAGTCTTGTCTCTCGACGCCGTCTAGCGCTGCCACTTCAGCCAGCCAGTCTTGCCATATTTGGGCTGCGGCGCGGGCTGCCTGCTCTACCCAGCCCTGGTTTACGGCACTTACCTGCAAATGGTCCGGCCCTACCCCGGCCTGTTTAAGGTAGTCACTCCAAGTTGGCGGGCCACTGAGCACCACGGTGAAGTGGCGGTCTGTTTTCTGTTGGGCTTCGTAGTGCAGGCAGGCGTTAATTGCCGGTAGGGCGCTGCCATCACCTAATAGCACTACTTGTTTGGCCGCCCCGGGCCGGTATTCTAGGCCGCTACCGCGCTGGTCCAGGGCGGAGGCCAGGCGCTGGCCGGCTGCGTCATAGCCGCGCCAGGGCGCCAACATTACGCAGCTAGCGCCGGCTTTAGCTTGCCGCGCCCAGCTCACGCCCGGCCCTTCATGCTCTGCTGGCATCCCAGTGACACCAGGTTTGCCAGCGCACCCACTGTTTTCACCGTGCTCGCCTGGCTGGCCGGACACACCGCCACTGCGCTCCCCTTGCTCACCAGGTTCAACGCCACCAGTTAGGATGTCGATAGCGATTTCGTTGAGCCTGCCGGCCTGGTCGTGGCGTTGGCAGGCCACCGTATAAGTGCGCATATAGCCGCGCTGGCTCACTGGCAGATCCAGCCATTGGTGGTACCAGCCGCCGTCTAGCTGGCCCAGCGCCAGACCGGCGTCGTCGCTAGCTGCACCCACAATCAGTTTGATGCGGGTATCACGCAACCCACCGAGGCCGCCGTCGTCGACTAAATGCAGCTGAGGCCCACTTAACCAAATACGGGCGTATCCAGGCAGGGGGTTTTCAACCTGCACAACTTTTAGTGCCAGCGCTGCGTAACTCACTTCTGCCCCCTCAGTGAGCGCACCGGCACCACCAGGGGCGTACCCGAGACCGGGTCAGGCACTACTCGCGCCTCTAGCTCAAAAGCTGCCGCCAGGTTTTGGGTGGTGACCACTTGTGCGGGCTCGCCCGCCGCCAGGATTTGCCCCTCACGCATAAACACCAGGTAGTCGGCGTAGCGGGCGGCTAGGGCGAGCTCGTGTAGCACCACCACAATGGTGGTTTGGTGGCGTCGGTTTAGCTCACGTAGTAGATCCAGCACCTCGATTTGGTGGGTTAGATCCAGGTAGGTGGTGGGTTCATCCAGTAGCAGCACACCGGTGCGCTGGGCCAGTACCATGGCGATCCACACGCGTTGACGCTGTCCACCGGAGAGTGAATCTACTTGGCGGTGGGCTAGTTCGGTGGTGTGGGTGTCGGCCAGGGCTTGGGTCAGCGCCTGTTCATCCTCACGCGACCAGCTGCGTAGCAGGGAGCGGTGCGGGTAGCGTCCGCGCGCCACTAGTTCGCGTACGGTTAGTCCGGCCGGGGCTTGGGGGCCCTGGGGCAGTAGGCCTAGTTCTTTGGCGACGGCGCGGGCGGGGCGTGAGGCGATGTCGGCCCCGTTTAGGATCACTTGGCCTTGGCTGGGTTTAAGCAGCCTGGCTAGGCCGCGTAGCAGGGTGGATTTACCGCAGCCGTTAGGCCCGGCCAGCACAGTTAGCTGGGCAGGTGGAGGGGTAAGGCTGACGCCTTTAACGATTGGCTGGCCGCCGTAGCCTAGCTGCACTCCCTGGGCGCTTAGCTGGCCCTGGTTGGCAGAAAGCTGGCCCTGAGCGGCCGCGCCCGGCTGGGGCTGACTTGCCGCGCCCTGCGGGCCTTGACTGGCTGCGCCTGGCTGCTCAGCGTCTGCCTGCGAGCCGGGGGCCGGTGATTTATTCGTCATCTGTTAATTTCCTTTACGCAGCAACACGCTTAGCAGCACCGGCGCCCCCAAAGCGCCGGTTATCAAGCCCACCGGGTAGGGGCCGGAAGGCAAAATTTGCCCCACCGCATCAGCTAGCAACACAATCACCACGCCGGTAAGCGCACTCAAGCTCAAACTCCAGCGGCCAGTTAGGCGCAGTGCCAAGGGGCCGGCCACAAAAGACACAAAAGCAATCGGCCCGGCAGCCGCCGTCGCACTAGCAATCAGCGCCACCACCAAGGCCACAATGATCATGGTGTCACGCACCGGGCGGGCCCCTAAACCTGCGGCCAGATCGTCACCTACCTCCAGCACCTCCAAATTACGACGGCGCAGCGCCACCAGGGGTACTAGCACCGCCATTAGCGCGGCTAGCAGGCTTACCCGCTGCCAGGTGGCTGAGGCTAGTGAACCAGACAGCCACACCATGGCTTCACGCACCTGGTAGGTGTTAGCAAAGGTGGTGACCATGATGATCAAGGAGTTGACGGCGGCCCCTACCCCCACCCCGATCAGCACAAAACGGCCAGAAATACCGCCGCGCCCACCGGCCAGGAAACCCACAATGGCCACAATGGCAATAGCGCCCACAAAGGCCGCGCCAGACACTGGCAAGCCACGCAGCCCAAAAATCACCATCGCTACCATGGCGCACAGCGAGGCGCCCGCGCTTACCCCCAGCACGTCGGGGCTGGCCAGGGGGTTACGCATAAGCCGTTGCAGCAGTGAGCCACCCAGCCCAAAACACACCCCCACCAGCACGCCTAGCACTATGCGGGCGGCGCGAAACTCCCACACAATTAAGGCGGCAGTGGAATCGGGGTCCGTTACGGCTAGCCACAAATCCCCAAAACCTAGTTGGGGGTTTACTAGCAGCAGGGAGATAAGCGCGCCGCCTACCGCCAGGGCCAGCAAAATTGCGGCCACGCTTACGTTCTTGAGGCGGACTTTCACAGTGACACCACCTGCCGGCGTCGCACTAGCGCTACCAGCACCGGCACCCCAATTAGGGCCACCAGCACCCCGGCGGGCACCTCCGCCGGCGGCCAAATTAGGCGCCCCACCGTGTCGGCGGCGATCACCAGTATGGGGCCAGCTAGCAGGCTAGAGCCCAGCACCCAGCCCATTGCCGGCCCGCCCACGCCCCGCAGTAGGTGGGGCGCAATAATGCCCACAAAGCCTAGCGGACCAGCCAAGGCGGTAGCTCCCGCGCAGCAACACACAGCCCCGAGTGCCCCCAGGGAGCGGGCCCGCAGCAGGTTAATACCCAGGCCGGTGGCGACGTCGTCGCCCATAGAGAGCCCATCTAAGGCGCGATTTTGCAGCAAAAGCAGGCAAATCCCGACCCCTACCAGGCAGGCAGCCGGCCAAATCAGCTCCCAGCTGCGGCCACTAACCACGCCCAGGGTCCAGCGCCGGAAAGAATCCATGTCTTGGCCGCGTGTGAGGATAAACAGCTGAGTCACGCTGGCTACGCCCGCGCTGGTGGCCGCACCCGCCAGTACCAGTGTGATGGGGTCGGCCCCCGAGGAGGCGGTGATAGTCACGCCCCACACCAGCGCCGCCGCGATAACCGCCCCCACCATGGCGCTAAAAAGGTATGAGGCGGGCGTGGCGTAACCAATTAGCACTGTAAAAACCACCACGGCCAGGGCCGCCCCGGCGTTAACCCCAATTAACCCCGGGTCGGCCAGCGGGTTGCGGGTGATGGCCTGCATGGCGGCGCCGGCGCAAGCCAGCCCCGAGCCGGCTACTAAAGCCACTGCGGTGCGGGCCAAGCGCGCCTCAAGTACGGCGGCGTCGATAGCTTTTACCGGCCGATCATCAATCCAGGCGCTAACCACCTGCCAGCTAATTGCACGGGCCCCAAACATGAAGGAAGCCGCACAGGCCAGGGCCAGGGTAATAACTAGCGCCGCCGCAATAAGTAGGCGTTTTTTAGCTAGCGTCAAGGCTACTTCTCAAGGACTTTAGCTACGCGCGGCACGTAGGACTTGAGCGCATAGGTGGCGCTGAGCGCACTGAAAGCCGAGATGCTCATGGCGTCAGTCTTGTTGTAATCCAAGATGGCGCTGCCGTTAGCAATGGCCGGGATCTTGCTTAACAGCGGGTCAGCCTTGATGGCGGCGGCGGCCTTTTCGTCATCAACCCAGGAGTGGAAGACGTCAGCTACCAGCTTGTCGGCCTGCTCAGCGGAGTAGTCGGCGTAGAAAGTTTTGCTCTTGGCGTCAATGGCGGCCACCACCGGGGCCTGCACTAGACCCAGGGCCTGGAAGAAACGCGAGCGGTTGTCGCCGTGCATGTACAGGGAGATGGAGTGGTCTGCGCTGCCGATAGCGCCGGTGATGAAGGTGGCGCCTTTGAACTTGGGGTGCTGCTTAGCTACCTGCGCAAACTGGGCGTTGACGGCGTCTACTACTTCCTTGGCCTTGGCGCTGCGGCCTAGCGCTTGGCCCACCATGGTGGTTACTTCATTCCAGGGGGTGGTCCAGGCTCCGCCAGTCTTGGAGTAGGCGATAGTGGGGGCGATTTTGCTGAGCTGGTCGTATTCTTCTTTGCTGATGCCGCTAAGTGCCGCCACGATCAGATCCGGCTTGTAACCGGCGATTTCCTGGATGGGCAGGGAGTCGGTGGAGGTGAACTGCTTGGGGTAGTTGACACTGCCGGGGGCGGCGCCGAGCTTGGTTAGCGCCTCATCCTTCCAGGGCAGAGACTTGTATTTGTTGCCGCCCCAGGTGTTTGCGGGCATGGCTACGGGCACTACCCCCAGGGCAATAATGGCTTCTTCGTTGCCCGAGGAGATGGACACTACCCGCTTGGGCTCAGCTTTGATGGTGGTGGTGCCGTAGACGTGGGCTACGTTTACCGGGAATTTGTCTGTGGCCTTGCTGGCGGCTCTGGCCTGACTGCCGGCAGTTTTGGTACCGCAGGCGCTTAGCCCTGTCCCAATAGCGACGACGGCGCTGGCGCCCAGTAGGTGGCGACGTGAAAGCATCATTTTTATCCCCTTTTAAACGGTTTTACCCTTAAGAGTGTGGCCTAGTGTGCTTAGGGTAACAAGGTTAGGTTTATCTCAGTTAATTTGGGGCTTTGGGAACTTGCAAATTACGTCGCTAGCGCCGTGGTATAGGCGCGTTAGAGTGAAGCCGTGGCAAAAAAGGAAAGCTATCGCTGTAGTGAATGTGGCTGGCTCAGTGCGAAATGGCAGGGGCAGTGCCGCCAGTGCCAGGCTTGGGGCACCCTGGTAGAGGTTGGTGCCAGTGCTGGCCTAGCCAAAACCGCTGTGCGCACCCCCATTCAGGCCGCTCAGCCCATTTCTCAGGTCAGTGCCGAGTCAGCCCAGGCCCGTCCCAGTGGGGTTGGTGAGCTTGACCGGGTGTTGGGAGGGGGGATCGTGCCCGGGGCCGTGATTTTGCTGGCTGGCGAGCCCGGCGTCGGTAAATCCACCCTGCTGCTTACCGTAGCCGCTAACGCAGCCAGGCAAGCTAAGCTAACTGGCGCCGGCAGCGTCCTATACATAACCGGCGAGGAGTCTGCCTCCCAGGTGCGCCTGCGCGCGGCGCGCATTGATGCTTTAGCTGACAACCTGCTGCTAGCTGCGGAAACTGAGCTAGGGGCGGTGCTTGGCCAGGTTGAGCAGGCTAATCCGGCGCTACTGATAGTGGACTCGGTGCAAACCATTGCCTCAGCTGATGTTGAAGGCTCAGCTGGTGGTACCAGCCAGGTGCGGGCAGTGGCGGCGTCAATCATTGCCCTAGCTAAAGAACGCAATATTCCGGTGTTGTTGGTAGGGCACGTCACTAAGGACGGCGGCATTGCCGGTCCGCGCGTGCTTGAGCACCTAGTGGATGTGGTGTGCCAGTTTGAAGGTGAGCGCCACGCCCGTTTGCGTCTGCTGCGGGCAGTTAAAAACCGCTATGGCCCTACCGATGAAGTTGGCTGCTTTGAGCTGGGTGAACGTGGCATTGTGGAGCTGGCTGATCCGTCTGGGCTGTTTTTGTCTCAGGCCCGCTCTGAGGTTCCCGGCACCTGCGCTACCGTCACTTTAGAAGGACGCCGGCCCATGGCTATTGAGATTCAGGCTTTGGTGGCTTCTACCCATGCCGGCTCACCGCGCCGCACCACCTCGGGGCTGGATTATTCACGTACCGCCATGGCTTTGGCGGTATTACAGGCCCGCATGAAGGTGGATACCTCCTCAAGTGATGTCTATGTTTCCACCGTGGGTGGGGCCAAAGCCATTGAACCAGCTGCTGACCTGGCCCTAGCTATTGCGGTGGTGTCTGCGGCCCGTAATTTACCAACTCCCCCAGGCCTGGTGGCTTTTGGTGAAGTGGGCTTAACCGGAGAGCTGCGCGCCACGGTGGGGGTGCAGCGGCGTTTAGCTGAAGCTGCCAGGCTTGGTTTTGACCGCGCAATTGTGCCTTTGGCTGGCTCCGCTGAGCTACGCCCTATTAAAGGCATGAAAGTGCTACCGGTAGCTCACTTGGCCCAGGCGGTAGGTGCCGCGCTAACGCCACTAGATCAGTAACGACGCACAGCTTTCTTACCGGTAATTGCGCCGATAATTAGGAACAGTACGCCAGCCATCAGCCCCACCACCAGGGCAATACCGGCGGGAATAAAGATAATCGCAAAGAAAGTAGCCACTGAGCCATCTTTAACATGGCTGATACCCACCTGGGACACGGCGCTGGTGTCACAGTTTACGGTGGCATTAGTGGTGGTGGAAGGAAACACGTGACCAACAATCACCGTGTCGTCCTCTTCTAGGCGGTACTTGGAGTTTTCCAGCTTCACTTCTAGCTGGGAGCCGTCAGCGGTGGTCACGCTACAAACTGGCTTAGCCACCTGATCAGCCTGCACCCCATCAGCCAGGCGCGCCCACAGCACGTTTTTACTGTCCGTAAACGTCTCGGTAAACGGGCCAGAGTTGTCATGCCAGGTAATCACCCGGTTCTGGCTAGCTTCTTTACTGAGCGTAAACAGGTTGTAGCCAGACCAAATCCCTGCCGCTAAGCCAAGCGCGGCGATCACAAAAGAAATAACCGCCAGAACTTTAAAAACGCCGTTCATCCATCTACCTACTTAACGATAAAAACTTGCTGGCCGATAAGCTCTTTGCCATCCAGGTTCAAACGCAGCACGTATGTGCCCGCCTGGGAGGGGCCAGCTGAAGAACAGTCAGCCTTATAACGCTGCCCACTCCAGCTAACTGAAGTGGTGAAAGAGTCAGGGGTGGGGTTAGCTGATACATAAGCTGATTCCCCTGCAGCCTTAGCCGTCAGCGGCGCCAGCAGCATTTTGCGGCTACTTGGCTCAGCCTTGCAGGTAGCGCCGTCGTAGACAGTGTCTGTGCCGGAGGTAACCCGCATTTGCAGATGCTCAGAGCCCACATCAAATATGCAGGGAATGTTGGCTTTATTAGCCACCTTCAAGCTGACAGTTAAAGCTTGACCACGCGCCACCTGGGCCGGCAAGGTAACCGTGACATCCAGATTCTTAGCGTCACAAGCCAGCGGGGTGGGCATACCACTGCCCTGGTTTTGGCGCGCCGCCTGCAAGTTTTGCACGCGCACAGTCTCAGTTACGTAGTTAAAGCCCCACACCACCAGCACCACTGTGAGCACTACCAAAAATACGTTGCGTCCCAGGCGCATTAAGGAGGCTTTAAGCGCCGGGTCCATTGGCTGGCGCGGCGGCTTCTTGGGACGAGTGACGGGGGGACGACGCCGCTCGGGCGCCTGTGATTGCGGGCGCGAGGGGCGGGCCCCAGGCGCATTAACCCGGCGATTAGCGGCACCTTGCGCCTGTTTACGCGGATTTTGCCGCTGGCCACCAGCAGCGCCGCGCCGGGCAGTACTAGCAGCTCCAGTGCGTGAAGTGTTACGGGTTTGGGCGCTGCGGCCCTGTCCACTGCGGCCCTGAGCGGCGCGGGCCTGACTGGAGCGAGGTTGACTGGCGCGGCTCTGAGCGGCGCGCGCCTGGCCAGAGTGGCCTTGGCTAGGGCTGCCCTGCGCACTGTGAGCCTGAGTGGCGCGAGCCCCCGACTGCCCCTGACTGCGCTGAGCATTACTAGGCTGACCGGCGTTGCGTCCCTGAGCGGCGCGCGCCTGGGCAGAGCGAGCTTGAGAACTACGCCCCTGACCGCTGCGCGCTTGAGAGTGGCTGTGACCGCCTCGGCCTGAGCTGCGCTGAGCACCTCGCGGCGAACCACTTTGAGTAGAGCCTTTTTGACCAGCTGACTTTGACTCAGCTGCTTTTGACCCAGCAGCCCCTTGAGAAGAGTTCTTCTGCGCGGGGCGGCCCTGCGCATTTCTCGACGCCGCCCCCTGGCCTAGTCCACCCTTAGCTGGGTGAGGCTTGCGAGCTTGACCAGAAGCAGTCTGGCGCCCACTAGTAGCGCCTTGACCAGTACGTTTAGAACTATTGGCAGCCCCCGCCCGGACAGAGCCCTGACTGGGGTGGGCGCTGCGCCCCGTCTGGGCACTCGGGCGCGGCTTAGCGACGCGTGCACCACCAACGCCCTTACCGGCGCCACTAGAGCTGCGTGGGGCGGCGTCGTCGCTATCAGGTAGATCTTGAACCAGCCTTAACGGCGGGAAAGGTGACTTACGCCTACCGCGAGTACGGTTACTGCTGTCGTCGTCACCTCTGGCCATACCTAAGACTCTACCGGCTTATGGCTACCTAGCCCAATGCCCATGCGGTTACGTCCCGCTAAAGCCAATACCGCCTGGGCCGCAGCCACATCCAAAACCACGTCAGTAGCCACTCTAGCCCGCAAAGCCGCCAAAATTGCCGGAGCCTTAGCAGCCGAAGAAGCCACCATCACACGGGTCTTAATGCGGCTTAGCTGCGCCGGAGTAGGCCCAGAAGCACGCGCATTTAGTGAAATATCACGGTAAGAGCCATCGGCACGCAAGAACACTGTGCACACATCAGCCACTACGCCCTCAGCATCCAGCGCCCGGCGGTCTTCCTCATTTAGGTAACCACCTGCGTAAACCTGGCTAGGCACCGGGCTACGCAACGAGCCAACCCCAAACACAGCCAAGTCAACGCGTTCTTGAATAGTTAGCACGCGCTGCACTGAACGCTCACGCCACATAGCCTCACGGGTAGAGGCATAGTCAAACAGTGCCGGCACAGGGAAATGCACTGTACGGCCTCGGAAAGCAGCAGCGAACTGACTCAAAATCGCATCCGCATAGGGCAAACCGGTTTGCGAAGAGTTAGCGGCGCCATTTAGCTGCACCACCAACACCCGCTGCAACTCGCGCGGAGGTAGCGACTGAGCAATCTCTGCCACCGTGTTACCCCAGGCCACACCCATAATGGTGCCGTTTTCTACCTTCTGACTGATCATCTCAGCGGCCACCGCAGACACCTGAGAGAGACGGTTAATCTCCGTGGCGCCTTCACGCACCGGCACTACCCGAGCGCGCACTTTAAAGGCCTTGTACATCTGGGAAGCCAACGCGTCAGGGCGACTGGGTTCATTCAAGCTAATACGCACCAGGCCCGCATCGCGAGCGTGGGCCAACAGACGTGACACCGTTGAACGCGATACCCCCAGGTGACGAGCAACGCCGTCCATAGTTTCAGACTGTAGGTAATACATCATTGCGGCCTGGAAGGCCATGTCATCGCGTTCAACCATCTAAGCTGCCTTCTTCGGTTTAGTGAGGTTCCGACCAAGCTAGCGCCCCGTCGGACTATGCATGGAAATTCTTGAACAATTGTATCGCGCATTACACCAGCCCTTGATCCCTTTTACCGCTTTCGGGGGAAATCAGGTCCCGGAGTCTAACTGGGAGGTTAGGTTAGGTCCAAGCATTAAAGTGTTGGACTTAGAGGTCCGACAGCGCCAGGGTTTACCAAGCCAAACAAATCGCCTTGGGGAGCCTTTGCGCGTCACAACGAAGTGGAAGGGATTAAGTATGACTGAGAAGAAATATGTAATTGCCATTGACCAGGGCACTACTTCCTCCCGGGCAATCTTGTTCGATCACGACGGCTCTATCGTGGCCATGAACCAGCTAGAGCACACCAACTACACCCCCAAGCCCGGCTGGGTTGAGCACGACCCGGAAGAAATCTGGGCCAACGTGCGCTCCGTAGTGGGTGGAGTGCTAGCTGAGGCTGAAACCAACCGCCACGAGGTAGCCGCCATCGGTATCACCAACCAGCGTGAAACCGCCGTGGTGTGGGACAAGACCACCGGTAAGCCGATCTACAACGCCATCGTCTGGCAGGACACCCGCACCCAGAAGATCTGCGACCGTCTAGCCGCCGACAGTGAGCTAGGCACCGACCGCTACAAGGACAAGGTGGGTCTGCCCCTAGCCACCTACTTCTCCGGCCCCAAGATCGCCTGGATTTTAGAAAACGTCCCTGGCGCCCGCGAAAAGGCTGAGGCCGGTGACCTACTCTTTGGTAACACCGACTCCTGGGTTCTGTGGAACATCACCGGCGGCGTCGACGGCGGTGTACACGCCACTGACGTCACCAACGCCTCACGCACCATGCTGATGAACCTGGACACCCTGTCCTGGAACGAGGAAATTGCCGCTGACATGGGTATCCCCATGTCCATGCTGCCTGAAATCAAGCCCTCGGCGAGTATCTTCGGTTACGGACGCAAGAACGGCCTGCTAGTTGACACCCCCATCGCCGGTATCCTCGGCGACCAGCAAGCCGCAACCTTCGGCCAGGCCTGCTTCAACAAGGGCCAGGCCAAGAACACCTACGGCACCGGCTGCTTCATGCTCATGAACACCGGTACCACCCCGGTCCCCTCCAAGAACGGCCTGCTGACCACCGTGTGCTACCAGATCGGCGACCAGCCGGCGGTATACGCCCTGGAAGGTTCCATTGCCGTGGCCGGCTCGCTGGTGCAGTGGCTGCGTGACAACCTGGGTCTGATCGCCAACTCTCGTGACATTGAAGAGCTAGCTGCCTCGGTTGAGGACAACGGTGGCGCCTACTTCGTGCCCGCCTTCTCCGGCCTGTTTGCCCCCTACTGGCGTCCCGACGCCCGTGGCGCCCTGGTGGGTCTAACCCGCTACGTCAACAAGGCCCACATTGCGCGCGCCGTCGAGGAATCCACCGCCTACCAGACCCTGGACGTGCTGCAGGCCATGAACGCCGACTCTGGCGTGCCGCTAACCGAAATCAAGGTTGACGGCGGCATGACCAAAGACCGTCTGCTGATGCAGTTCCAGGCTGACGTAGCCGGCGTGCCCGTGGTTCGCCCCAAGGTCATTGAGACCACCGCTCTGGGTGCCGCCTACGCAGCCGGTATCGCCGTCGGCTTCTGGTCCGGCACGCAGGACGTGGTGGACAACTGGGCTGAGGGTGCCCGCTGGGAGCCCGCCATGGAGCAGGAGCACCGCGAGCGCCTGTACCGCCTGTGGAAGAAGGCCGTCTCCAAGACCTTGGACTGGGTTGACGCCGACGTCGATGCTGAGGTTGAGTGATTAAGGCCGGCTTTAGCCGCATAGCCGGGCTTAGCCGCATATAAGCCGGCTAGCTAGGACTTTCTAACCGTCACCCCCTACGGTTGGGAACCAATACATAAGGGTGGGTCTGCATGGACCCACCCTTATGGCTTTTATTTAGCTGGTTTTATGGCCATATAAAGGCACTATTACCCAGATTAGCTGGGCATATTTTGGGGGGTCTGTTAGCTCACTGCACGCACGTTCACGACTGTTGGCAGGCTCACTTACATGAACCAAACTGTTACCTGTTTGAACAGTTCCTTAGTTTTGGAGGATAGAGATGTCCGCAAACACTTCTTTGCCATCTAGCGCTCTCAACGCCGAAAAGCGCCAGGCGGCACTTGATGCAATGACTGACGCCGAGGGCCTAGACATCCTAGTTGTCGGCGGTGGCGTCACCGGTGCAGGTATCGCAGTTGATGCCGCTAGCCGTGGGCTGCGCACCGGTATCGTGGAAATGGGTGACTGGGCGGCAGGTACCTCCTCTTGGTCTTCCAAGCTAGTGCACGGTGGTCTGCGCTACCTCTACCAGCTTGACTTCCCGCTGGTGGCTGAGGCTCTGGCTGAGCGTGGCCGCCTGCTCACTGAGACTGCCCCGCACCTAGTTAAGGCTCAGCCTTTCCTATGGCCGCTAAAGCACGAGGTTGAGCGCGCCTACTCGGCTATGGGTGTGGGCATGTATGACGCCCTGGCCTTGCTGGGTGCGCGTGGTAAGGCCACTGTACCGGTGCAGCACCACCTGACCGCTAAGGGCACCAAGCGCCTAGCCCCCTCGCTAGACACCTCTGGCCTGGCCGGTGCTATCAAGTTCTATGACGCCCGCGTGGATGACTCGCGCCTGGTTATTACCCTGGTGCGTACCGCCGTCGAGCATGGCGCCCTGGCTGCTAGCCGCACCAAGGTGGTGGAGTACCTCAAGAACGACCACGGCCGCGTTATTGGTGCCCGCGTGGAGGACCTTGAGGCTAGCGCCAAGACCGGTAAGAAGGTTGTGCGTGACATTTACTCGCGTCGCGTTATCAACGCCACCGGTGTGTGGACTGAACAGACCCAGGAGCTAGCCGGCGTTACCAATGGTTTGAAGGTGCTGGCCAGTAAGGGTATCCACATTGTGGTTCCCAAGGAGGCTATTGAGGCTGAGACCGGTATCTTCCTGCGCACTGAGAAGTCCGTGCTGTTCATCATCCCGTGGCCGCGCTACTGGGTTATCGGCACCACTGACACCGCTTGGCACGAGAACATCGACCACCCGGTGGCCACCAGTGCAGACATTGACTACGTGCTGGAACACGCCAACGCGGTGCTAGAAAAGCCCATCAGCCGTAAGGACATCATCGGCGTCTACGCCGGTCTGCGTCCGCTGCTGCAGCCTGGCGTGAAGGAAGGCGAGAGCGGCGAGACCGCCTCCACCAAGGTTTCACGTGAGCACACTGTCACCGAGGTAGCCCCGGGGCTAACCTCCATCGCCGGCGGTAAGCTGACCACCTACCGCGTGATGGCTGCCGACGCCGTCGACTTCGCCCTCGGCGTGGAGCAGACCAAGGTACACCCCACCTGCACCGAGCGCCTGGCTCTGGTGGGTGCTGCGGGCCTGGACGAGGTCACCGCCCGCTCCGGCGAGATTGCCCGCGCCCACGGCTGGACCCTGGCCCGCGTTGACCACCTGCTTTCGCGTTACGGCGCTGAGACCCAGGAGCTGCTTGAGCTGATCGACGCTAAGCCTGAGTACGGCCAGCCGCTGAAGTCCGCCCCCGCCTTCTTGAAGGCTGAGGTTGTTTGGGCCGTCACCCACGAGGGCGCCCTGCACCTGGACGACATCATCGTTCACCGCGTGCGCCTGGACCTGGAGCACCGCGACCACGGCCTGGCTGCTGCTGACGAGATCGCTGAGATTGCCGCCCCGCTGCTGGGTTGGTCTAAGGACGACGTCGCCGCTGAGCTGGCTGCCTACGCTCGCCGCTGCACTGCCCTGGCGCAGGCTGAGACCGAGACTGAGGACGCCGCCGCAGCCGCTCACCTGGACGGCCTAGGCCAGGTCTAAAGTTAACTAGGCCAGACCTGAGTTAACTAATACTCATTAAGGGCGCCGCCTATTTACTTGGGTGGCGCCCTTATGTATGCCCTTATACCCATATGTCTGCCTGGTAAAGCACCTTTGTCACCTGCTGGGGCAACTCGACGTCGCCATTAGTGCCTAGGTGTGCAAGCAGCCGTCTAAAACTTGTTATGATCACTGAAGAAAAATGTTGTACTTAGCCAGGGTCCTTCATGCCGTTTAGTGTCGCTGCACTGGCAGCCGCGCACGGGGCTACAAATGCCACTGTCGCCGCTAGTCTGCCGCTTACATTCACTCCCTCAACCACTGCAGTGGCTGGCAACGTGTACCTGTCCGCCTTGGTTGGAGCCTCCCCACTGATCGCTTTTTTTGCGTTATTGGGTGGGTTTAAGGTCAAAACTCACCGCTGTGCTCTGCTGGCTCTGGCCCTAGCGGCTGTGCTGGCCATGACGGTTTTTAAAATGCCGGTGTCTATGACGCTACTGTCGGCTTCGCAGGGACTGGCGTTTGCGGTTATGCCCATGATTTTTATCGTGGTGGGGGCCGTGTGGCTGTATAACCTAACCGAGTTTTCTAACCGCTCACAGGATTTACGCGCAGTTTTCTCCACGATCGGCAAGAGTGACATTCGTATTCAGGCCCTGATTGTGGCTTATGCGTTTTGTAACCTGCTGGAGGGGCTAGCGGGTTTCGGGGCGCCGGTAGCTATTACCTGTGCCATGCTGGCTACGCTGGGGCTTCCCAAAATTAAAGCTGTGCTGCTGTGTTTGCTGGGGAACCTGGTTTATTTAGCTTATGGTGCCATGGCCACACCGGTGTTGACTGCTGGCCGTATGGGCGGCGTGGATCCCGCCCACATTTCTTTACTTATGGGACGCCTGATTGCTCCTTTGGCGCTGGTGGTCCCATTTTTATTGCTACTTATGCTTGATGGCCGCCGAGGTGTGCGTCAGCTCTGGCCGCTAGCTTTGGTCACCGGTCTTACTACTGCGGTGGGGCATTTATTTATGCCGCTGCTGTCTTTTGAACTTACCGGCGTAGCCACTGCGCTTTTCACCCTGGCAGCCACCTATATTTTCTTGCTGTTTTGGACTCCGACGACGCCGTCTGAGCAGCGCTCTAAAGCTTCCGTTGAGGGTCTAAGTGCTAGCCGCGTAATCCTAGCCCTAACCCCCTACCTGCTGGTGGTGACCTTGATTGCCACCACTAAACTGTGGAAGTGGGGCGTGGATTTAGATGCGCTACTTAAATCCACTGATATCAATATTCCTTGGCCGGGCCTGTATGGGCACCTGCACAGCGCCGACGGCAGTGTGAACACGGCTGCGATCTACCAGCTGCCGCTGCTGTCTAATCCGGGCACGCCAATTATTTTTACTGCCATTGTGGTTACTGGCCTGTACGCCTGGTATGGCCGCAAAACTCGCTTTGCGCTGCCGATTTTGCGTTCCCTGGTGGCGCTGTGGCACACCATTTCTGGTTTGCGTTACACGCTACTAACCATTGCGGCCGTGATGGCTTTAGCGTATGTGATGAACTTTTCGGGGCAAACCACCGCTATTGGCGCGGCGCTGGCTTCAACTGGCCATGCCTTTACTCTATTTGCCCCGATTTTGGGTTGGTTGGGCACAGCCGTGGGTGGCTCTACCACCAGCTCCGGGGCTTTGTTTGGATCTATGGAGGCTAGCGCGGCCCACGCGGTTGGCACCGACACCGCCACTTTGCTGGCTTCTAACACGGTGGCTGGGGGTATCGGTAAGCTAGTTTCGCCCCAGAACTTGGCGGTGGCCGCTACGGCTGTTGAGGAGCCGGGTATTGAGGCTGTCGTGCTACGCAAGATTGCCCCTTACTCGCTGCTGATGCTGCTGGCGGTGTGTTTGTATACTTTCGCGGCCTGTTCAGGCTGGCTGGATTTCTATCTGCCGCATTTTTAAAAAGTATCCCTGGCCACTTTCAGCTCAGGCAATATTTCCGGCCGGGTATGCGCCCGGGCAGGTCAGGGCATTTGGCCCGGGTAGTAGATGCATTAGTGCACTGGCTAGGTTGATACGCCAGCAGGCATAGTCGTGCCCACCGTTGTACACCACGTCTTTAACCTGCATCCCAGCCTGGCGCAGTTGGCGAACTGCTTTGGGTTGCAGGGGCGCCAAAATCCATTCCTGACTGCCTACCTCTATCCAGGCCCGAGTACCCGCTAGGGGCATCGCCGTGGCATCTAGCGCGTTTAGCTCGCTAAATAGCACTTCTTGCCACAGTGAAGCCGACTGGCTTATGCCAGAGCCAATTAGCTGTGGATAGCCCACCAGGGTGCGTAGCACGGTTAGCGCCCCTAGACTCTGCCCAATAACTACCCGATCAGCAGGGTTGGGGCTGATGGCATAGTGGGCTTTGAGCCAGTTAAGCAGTTGCCCACTTAAGTAGCCGCCAAAATCGCTTTCGCTGTCCCCCAACTCCTGCCAGCGTTGCTCAGTGCCGCCTGAATCAATGAACACCATATAGGCCGGGGCGATCAGGCCCGCGTCCATGAGCTGCGCTAGGGCCAGGTGTAGGTGGTGGCGTTTAAGCCAGACTTCTCCGTCAAGCACCAGCAGCACCGGCCAGCTTTGCGCGCGGTCAATCAGGGCGGGGGTGTAAACCCAAATTTTCCGTCCCAGGGTGTCTAAGTCGGCGACGACGTCGAGCCTGCCCGCGTCAAGTTCGCCTGTGCCGTCCCTGTCCTCGCTGGCGTCACCCCTGCCCGCGCCAAGTCCGCCACCATCGAATCTGCCCGCGCCGGCGTCGTCGGCAAAAACGGGCCACTCCCCTAGCGGCCAGGCCGGCGCCAGGGGCAGAGAAACCACAGATTGCACAAAACCACGCCGATTAGTGCAGGTAACCGGGTTGTGGGAGTCAGGCAGGCCGCCGTCTAGAGCCTGCCGCAACCGCACCTGACTGCCTTGTAGCCAGGGCGCCTGGTCGGCGGTGGGGGCCGGCAGGAAACAGTAGGAGGCGCGCCAATCGCCATCCATACGGTAGGTCAGGTACCAAGTATCCGTACCGGGCAGTCGCCGCATGTAGGAGTCGGCCAGGTTTTTCTCGTCCGTAAGCCGGTTAACGAACAGCAACACGCTGTGCGCCGCGCCCCGCCACAGGAAAGTAACCAGGTATTTGCCTTCCTGGGTGGGGTCCGCCTCCACTAGGGGCGTGGAAGTTACCTGCCGCCACAGCTGTTCTTGCAGCTGGCTGGCCAGTTGTGGGCGCTCCAGCAGGCGCTGGTGCACAGCAGCCAGGGTGGGGCTGGTGGCCAGCGGGGCACGCTGGGGGCGGGGCAGCTTTGGCGGGGTGGGCCTGGTCGACGCCGTCATAGGGCCTGCTTTCTAGGTCGCGGCAGCACTAGTGGGGCGCCGGTTTGAGGATCATGTAAAAGCTGACAGGGTAGGTCAAACACCTTTTCAATGAGCTGCTCGGTAACTATTTCACGCGGGCGCCCCTGGGCCACAATGGCGCCTTGATGCATCACCACCAGGTGGGTGGCGTAGCGGAAAGCCAGGGCCAGCTCGTGCAGCACGGCCACCACCGTGCGGCCTTGGCGCTGCAGGGCGGCAGCTAGCTCTAAAACCTCAACCTGGTGGCTGATATCCAGGTAGGTGGTGGGTTCGTCTAGCAGCAGTACGGGCGTGTCTTGGGCTAGGGCCATGGCGATCCATACGCGTTGACGCTGTCCACCAGAGAGTTCCTCAACCCGCCGGTCAGCTAGGTTAGCCACCCCAGCACGCTCTAAAGCGTCTTGCACAGCGCGTTCATCGGTCGGGGACCATTGGCGCAGCAGGCTTTGGTGCGGATGACGCCCACGGGCCACCAAGTCGGCCACGCTGATCCCCTCGGGGGCCTGGGGCGACTGGGGTAGCAAAGCCACCTGCTTGGCCACCTGTTTGGGGCTATAAGAGCTGATCGCGCGCCCGCCCAGTTCCACCTGGCCACTGCTGGGGCGCAGCACCCGGGCCAGGGTTTTAAGCAGAGTGGATTTACCGCAGGCGTTAGGGCCCACAATCACGGTGAACTGGCCGCTAGGGACCGCGAAATCGACGCCGTCGAGCACTGGGCCGCCCCCATAGCCCACCACCAGGCCTTTGCCAGCCAAACTGACCTGCCCGCTCATATGCCTTTCCTCCACTGCAACACCAAGAACAACACCAGATACAGCCCGCCCATCGTGGCCGTTACAACCCCCACCGCTAGTTGAGTGGGGGCTAGGGCCCGCTGGGCCACAAAATCGGCCACCACCACCAAAGTGGCTCCCATCAGGGCGCTGTTGGTTAGATTCACGCCCGGCGCGCCGCTAGCTCGCCGCGCCAAATGCGGGGCTGCCAACGCCACGAAAGCAATTGGGCCGGTTACCGCCGTCGCCAAAGCCACCAGGGCCACCCCTACCGCCAAGGCCCCTGAGCGGGTGGCTTGCACGCGCGTGCCCAGACCATGGGCCAGCTCATCACCTAAAGCCAAGGTACTTAGCGGCCGCGTCAAGCAGGCCAGTGCCGGGGTGAGCACCACTAGGGTCAGAGCCAGCCAGGCGAGCCAGGCCCAGTTAGCGTCGTTAAGGCTGCCTGCCTGCCACTGGGCGGCCTGCTGGGCGTTAGCTAGTGGGGCGCGCACAATCAGCAGCTTGTTAAGGGCGTGCTCGACGGCGGCCAGGCCGATACCCACTAGCACCAGGCGGTTGCCGGTTATGCCGTTTTTCCAGGCCAGCAAATACACCAGGGCCGCCGCGCCGACGCCGCCTGCAATAGCTCCCAGCGACACCCCCAGCGGGGAGGCCCCTACCAAAATGATGGCTACCAGGGCGCCAGTGGCCGCTCCGGTGGTGAAACCAATAATGTCGGGGCTACCCAGCGGGTTACCTGATACTGCCTGGAACAGGGCACCGGACAGGCCCAGAGCAGCCCCCACCAACATAGCGGTGGCGATTCGTGGGGCCCGCACTTGGGTGACAAAGTAGCGCGCGTAGTTATCTTCCTGACCGTAGCCAAAGATGGCGGCGCTGACCTGGGCAGGGCTAACTGGGTAGGCGCCGGTACTTATACTCGCCACCGCCACTACCGTTAAAAGCACCAGCAGCGCTAAAGCCACCACCAGTGAGCGCACCCCCAGCCGCAGCGAGTAGGGACCCAGGCGCAGTAGGATGTGCCGGCGCGATTTGGGGGCCGCTTGGGCCGCTTTGCCAATCGCTAGGGGTGCCGCCTGGGCTGCTGATTCGAGCGCCACTTGGGTCGCTGCTTTGCCTAGTTTGGCCAGTCCAGACTGGCTTGTAGCCACTGGCTCCACCCCCAGGCGGCTAGTTTCGCCTTTAGTTTCGTTCTGGTTTAGGTTTTTCATAGCGCCGCCACCTTCTTAGTGCGCACCATGGCAATAAAGCAGGGGGCACCAGCCAAAGCCGCCACCACCCCAACTTGTAGCTCTTGGGGAGCAATAATTACGCGCGCTAAAACATCAGCGCTCAGCACCCACACCGGCCCCAGCAGCAGGCTAACTAAAGCCACCCAGCGCTGATCAGGGCCAAGCGCTGCACGCGCAGCCACAGGAACTGCTAAGCCCACAAAAGAAATTGGTCCAGCGGCGGCCGTAGCCGCGCCAGCTAACAGTGTCACTGCCAGGGCGGTAAATGTGCGGGTAGCCTCCACGCGCACCCCTAAACCTTTAGCGGCCTCCTCCCCCAGGGCTAGTGCGTTTAGGCTAGGCGAAAGTGCCAAGCCCAGCACTATCCCCAAGGCGATTAGCGGCGTCGTCGCCATAGCAATATCTGTGCCGCGTCCTTCTAATGAGCCAGCCACCCAGTAGCGAAACTCATTAAAAGCCTCCTGATCAGCCAAAATAACCGTTTGGGTGAGTGCCCCCAAGGCCGCTGAAACCGCCACCCCCGCCAGCGCTAAACGCACCGGGTTAGCTCCAGCTCGCCCGGTGGCCCCCAGCAGGTATACGGCCACCGCCGCTGCGCCTGCCCCTACAAAAGCCGCCCACATATAGGTGTTAACGCCGCTTAAGCCAAACAGGGCCACGCTGAGCACCACCGCCAAAGCCGCGCCCGAGTTCACCCCCAAAATGCCTGGATCAGCTAGAGGGTTACGGGTAAGGCATTGCATCAGTGCCCCGGCTAGGCCCAGCGCCGCACCTACGCTGAGCCCAATTAGGGTGCGCGGCACTCGCAGCTGCCACACCACCGTGGCAGCGTTAGCTAGCTGCGAGTGCTGCTCCGGCTGCGTGCCCTGGGCTGATGAGTTGACAGCGTCTGGTCCAAGCCGCAAAACCTGCCACACCAAGGCCGGATCCAAAGCTTTAGAACCTACAAATAGACTCAAAGCTATGGCCCCGACCAGGGCTAACAGCGCCAGGCTGAGCGTAAATTTACGTAATTTCATGAGCCTATTTCGTTAGTTCCTGCCAGACACAGCTGCCAAACATAACTCCTCGTAAGGCGCAACTCTTTAAAGCTCAGCCTTTCAAGGCGCAGCCTAATCTTTACGAAACCGGCCTAGCTGAGCAGGTGGCGCTTGACGTCGTCGAGAATGGAGTTCATCAAAATCGCCGAGCCGGTAGAAGTCCAGACGGAGCCATCAACCGGGTAGACGTGTCCAGCTTTGTAGGCCCCCAGTTCCGCAAATCCGGGCACCTGCGCGGCCTGCTGTAAAGCTTTGGTGGCGGCGGAAGTGTCGGCGCTGCCGCCGGCCTTGGGGTTGGACACTGAGGAGCCAGCAAGGAAGCCAAAGAACATGTAGTCGGCGTCGATCTGGGAGATGTTCTCTAGCGAAACCGGCTCGCTGTGCCCATGTCCTTTACGGTCTTGGCTGGCTGGACGCTTTAATCCCAGGTCGTTTAGGGCCACGCCGGCGGGTAGCTCTTTGAGGATCAGCGCAGCTGCGGTGCCCTGCCAGCGGATGATAGAGAAAGTTTTGCCGGAGTACTTGGGAGCCAGGGCGCTAGCCATTTCTTTGACCCGCTTGTCGTAGGCGGCCAGTACCTGCTTGCCTTTCTGCTCCTGGTTTAGGGCGTTAGCGATGTTGGTGAAGTTGCTACGCCAATCACCGCCGGCGTCGCCGGTGTATACGGTGGGGGCGATGGCCCGCAAAGTGGCCAGGGCCTTGGCGTTGTTTTTTAACCCTGTGCCGTCCACCAGGATCAGGTCAGGTTTTTGGGCGCCGATTGCCTCAAAGTTGGGTTGCCCAATGGACCCCATGATCGGGATGTTTTTGGCTTTTTCGCTTAGGTAGTTAGGTACGGTTTTTTGGCCACGGCCAGCGACGACGCCGATCGGCTTTAGTCCCAGCGCCAAGATAGCGTCAGTGGTGGGCTCTGACAGGGCCACTACCCGCTTGGGGTTGGTGGGCACGTTAACTGCAGAGCCGTCCACGTTCTTTACGCTACGGCTGGTGGCGGTGGCGGTGGCTGCCGGGCGTGAAGAATTGGCTAGACCGCAGCCGCTAAGAGCGGCAGCTCCCCCTAAACCTACGGCGGTTAGGATGGCACGGCGCGATAGTTCTTTCATTTTCCCTCGCTAAGTAGTCTCGCTAAGTAGTTGTGCGTCAGCTGAATTTTGTCAGGTAGCTAAGCCTTAGTAAAGGTAAGCTCAACCATAGAGATTTTTCACGACTACATGCGATAAAAATAGAGCTTTACATCACAATTAGCACTATTTACGCAGTTTTTTGCAAATTTGATGCTTGCCTGAATGGTTTTTATTAGCCTAGCCTCACTTAGGGGAACCTAATAGTTCCCTCCTTTTGAGCAAACAATTGACCGGGCTAATGCAAGCCCCTAAACCGCATGTAAGGAGCCTACGCATGGCACACTTCTCCATTGCATCGCGCGCTAGCTCACGCACACTCTCAGCCCTAGCGGTGCTGGCCATGGCCGCCATACCGACAGGAGCCGTCGCCAACCCCACCACCCCCACCCCTGCGGTAAGCGCGACCACCACTGTTGCCACCACCCCTTCAGCCACCCCTTCAGCCACCCCCTCAGCCACCGCGCTCAACACTGAGGCTTACCAGGTCACCGGCACTGTGGTACCTAACGGTAACTACCAAAGCGTCGCCAACGCTAAGGGCGAGGTATTCATTGGCGCTTCTGTGGGACGCCCCCCGATCAAGGAATCCACCCTGGTCAAGGGCCACTATGACGCCTCTGGCAAGTTTGTGATCGACAAGCAGATCACTCCTGCCGCAGCTGCAGATGGTAAGGGTGTTAACGGGGTTTACGGCGTGGCCGTGGACGACGCTAACGGTTATGTGTGGGTTAGCAACACTCGCCAAAACACGGTGGCTGTTTACAAGCAGTCTGACCTGTCGCTGGTTAAGCAGTACCCGGCTAACGCCGTCACCCACGCCCGCTCTATGCGAGTAATTGGTGACAGTGTCTACGTAACTGAAGCTGCTCGCGGTAAGGGCGGCGGCATTAAGGTTTTCAACGCTAAGCAGCTTGACGCCGCCCCCACCACCATTGACTTGCCCGAAGGTGCAGTGCCGATGGACTTTGATGTGGATAGCGTCAGTGGGCGCCTGTTTACGGTAGACCTGAAGCTGAACAAGGCCTACGTGATTGACACTAAGAACTCTAACCAGGTCACCAGCTATGACCTGCCTGGTGCTAATGGCGCCTCGGGTGTGGCCTATGATCCGGCCAACAACCGTTTGTTTGTAGCCAACCAGAGCTCTAACAATGCAGTGGTGCTGGACCTGAGCACCGGCAAGGTGATTGCCGATATTCCTACCGGCAACCAAGCCCTGGGCGCTGTCTACTCCAACGGCTACGTCTACGTGGGTAACCGCACCGCCGGCACGGTTAGCGTAATTAACGCTTCCAGCTTGAAGGTTGAGGCTATTTTGCCCACCGGTACTAACCCCAACCACCTGTCGGTTAACCCTGATGGCAGCGTGAATGTGTTGGATAAGGCTCCCAGCAATAACCAGATCTTCCGTATCGCCCGTAAGGGAGCTAGCCCGACGCCGACCACGCCGGCGCCCACGCCCACCGCTGCACCCACGGCAACCCCGGTGCCCACCAGCCCGGCTAGCCCCACCGCTAAGCCGAGCGTTCCGGCTTCACCGGCTCCTACCAGCCCAGCTAAGCCCAGCGCCTCAGCAACCGCGCCAGTAACCATTACCCCACTGCCGGGTAAGGTCACTGGTGATCCGCTGCAGCCCAAGGGCGCCGCTAACCAGGGTGAGGGCGGCCGCCCTAGCCTGGCTAAGACTGGTGCAGCCAGCATTGTGGGCCTGGCTGCGCTGGCATTGATCGGCGCCGGCGCCTTCATGTTGCGTGCACGCCGCCGTGCCTGAGCTAGCCAGCGTCATCCTTTAAGACACAAGTGGGGGGGTCGAAGCTTTGCTTCGACCCCCCACTTACACTTTGGTTTCTTTACTGCATGTCTAAAGCTTATTTACTGCTTTGACAGCCGTTTACCTAATGTTTAGGTGTTTAGCACAGCAAACCTTCGCGCTGAGCCTGGGTTAGTAGAGCTGGGCGGCTGGTTTCTTCCATGCCGTTGTTGGCACAGGTTTGACGCCCCAGCGATGTATATCTATTCACTGTGGCCACGGTCAGACCCAGCGCGTTAGAAGTTTCTTTAGCGGTGTGTCCCTGCGCATAGGAAAGCAGCACGTCACGACGGCGTCCCTGCAGGTTATCGGTGATGATGTAGTCGATGTAGGGGCGCACCTGCAGCCACGAGACCGGGCTTAACCGCCTGCCAGTGGCCACTTCCAGCACTGCACGACGCAGCTCAGAGCCGGGCACGCAGCGCGTAAGTACGGCCTGCACACCTAATTCACATACACTGCGCAGCAAATAGGGCTGATCCGAGCTTTGATATGCCACTACCGGCACTTTAGCTTTTGAAAGCTGTTCTACTTGCTCAATAACTTTATCGGTACGCTGCGCATCTAAATCAACGACCGCCACATTTATACGACGCTGATTTAAACCTAGCTGCCCAATGTCATTGAGATAAATAATCTGATTAGTTTGCGCCACCTTAGCTAAGGCCGCATACAGACCTAAACGTAATACTTCGCAGTCACCAATGATAGCGATGCTATAGCGCTCAGATTGCCGAGATGGCACATATAGATTAGCCACCAGCTTCCCTCCAGACTGCGTGCCAATACGATACTAGCGCGACATAACCCAAGCAGTATTGCGACGCTATCGCAGCAATTCCTTGATGCGCACCCTACTGCGGATTAAATAAAACCAACTATGGGACATAAAAGCAATACAAGATTTAACACTTGGTAAATCAAAAATTTAATTTGGACCAGCTAAAATCGGTGTATAGCAATATTACTTCAGAAACGCCCTCATTGGCTGAAAATTCAATCACGGTTCTATTACAGTTCACTGAAAAGTTTCTAGGCATTTGCCAAGCATTTCATGAACATTACCTGTATTTAAGTGGGGTAGACTTGTGCGGTTGCCGTAATTAAATTACCGCAACCGCACAATTATGCATAACTTTTGCAAGCTTTTTACCCGAGCTGACTGGGGAACGCAGCAAACATTGATTGCGCCGCCTCCAATTCAGAGACTTCCAGTTCCAAGTTATCTACCAAAGACTCCAGCGCCGGCATCACCTCAGGCACCTGCGCTGAGCTAGTGAACAGTACTCGCGCACACAGGTCATTGCCGTGTTGGCGCCAAGCGTAGAAACCAGTTAGACGCAAAGAGTGGTGGCCGACGTCGTCGCCATCAGAAAAGGCCCCCAGCGAGCGGTAAACCACCTTGCCGCTAGCCAGTTTGTGCTCTTCAGCCTGGGTAGGCCCCTGCTGGTCCTCCCCCACGGTGATCAGCTGAGTCAAAGCCTGGGCCTCATCACCTTTAGACGGGTAGGCGTACAGGTCCAGCAAAGCCGGAGCCAGCAGCTGCGAGGGCAGGTACAAGAAGCGCGCGAAGGCCTCCTCGTCGGCAGGCAGGCGGTCAATGCGGGCCACCATGTCCATAAACGCCTGCTGCACCTCGGCGTCGGCGTAGACGGGGGCGGCCTGGAGCTGCTCCACCCAGCCGGGCTCTACATAAACCCAGTTGCCGTCAGTTTGGGCGCTCCAGTTCATGGCTGCATCCTCAGGCTGCGGGCGACGGCGTCGTACAGGTGCAGCAGCGAGGTGGCCAGCTGGTCGTGCTCGGGGCTTGAGGGCAGGTTGATGTAACCGGTTAGGGTTACGATCGCCTCGGTGACGTCCGGGTTGGCCAGGAAGTAGGTGATCTGCCGCGACACTATCTTCTGTGGCACCTCGGGCAGCTGCACGTTGAGCTCCTGGTTTACGGCCTCAGCGGTGGAGCGCAGTAGGTCCTCGCCGTCACGTAGGGACATGGTACGCATGACGACGCTGTGTCCATCCTCGATCACCTCGGCTTGGCCGTTGTCGCGGCCGATGGCGAGCATGGCGTCCATGGGGGCGACGTCGTCGGTCAGTGGTAGCGGCACCACGAACATGGAGGCACCGGTGAGCACCCCGGCGGTAGGCTCAACTTCCACCAGGAAGTTGGTGGCGCCCGCCTGCTTGAGGGCCTCGGCCTGGGAGCGGAATTGACGGTCGATTAGGTCGCGTACCTGCTCCGTCTTGCCGCTTTGCCCCAGGTAGGTCATGAAGCGGTCACCAACCTGACGGGTCTGCTCAACTAGATCGCCGTTCAGATCAATATCAGCCCAGTTACCCGGGACAATGTAACTAACTTTCATGAGTAATCCTCCATGTTTTGCGCGCCTACCTGCGCGTCAAAGCCTTAATAACCGGCAGCTAAGCCTACTCGCCACCAACAAGGGCCTTCTTAACTCCGTGTGCTACTTCCCCGGCGCCCCTGACCCTACCAACTAGTATGTCTCCGGCACCTTTGACCGTACCAACAGCAACGTCACCCGCAGCTTGCGCAGTGCCCGCAACACCTTCTGTGACCGCACCTACATAGTCACCTTGGTTCCAGGCACCAGCAACTCGCATACCACTAGTAGTAAGGTGTTGAGCGGCGTCATTAACCCCAGAAGTTATATCTGAGCCAGCATTAACGTAACCATTACCTACTTCGGCAAGGCCATTAGCGCAGCCATCAGCCACATATCCGAGAGCTACAGTGGTGGTAGGTGCCCCAGAGGCAGCGATGTGGTTGGCCTTGGGATTCTCATACTGGGCGTCCAATGGGCCATAAAGATATTCCATATGGTGATAATCAATAGGGTTGGCAGAGGACTTCATGTCACTGTTCATGGGAACAACATGTCGTTCACCGTATGCACGCGGAGCAATCAAGTCCATACGGCCAAATAGCCCATCACGTGCGATATCTTGCGCATAACTTAGCGGGTCTAGCGCAAAGCTATAGGCCTTGACATTAGAGCCATCCATAGGGGCCTGGGCATTAAAGCCAAAGTTGTTTAGGCAGTTAGCTCGCGCGATCGTTTCACTGGTAACTGAGAGCCCCGCAGCGTTAAAGGTTACTGCTTTCCCACCGGTAGCTAATGCGCCAGCTGAAGCCAGTTCACCGCCCAGCGAGTGACCGGTAAAGTCAACGTTTTCACGGCCCACCGCTAGAGCCAATTTAGTAGACACATCTATTGCATCCGACACCTGAAACGATGTAACAACAGCACCCTCAATATCATTGCGAAGATCTAAACCTGGTTGTCGATCA
>NZ_JH470338.1:1201829-1276322 GCF_000239695.1 Actinomyces graevenitzii C83
CAGGAATAATATGGCGCTCACCGTATGCACGCGGAGCAATCAAGTCCATACGGCCAAATAGCCCATCACGTGCGATATCTTGCGCATAACTTAGCGGGTCTAGCGCAAAGCTATAGGCCTTGACATTAGAGCCATCCATAGGGGCCTGGGCATTAAAGCCAAAGTTGTTTAGGCAGTTAGCTCGCGCGATCGTTTCACTGGTAACTGAGAGCCCCGCAGCGTTAAAGGTTACTGCTTTCCCACCGGTAGCTAATGCGCCAGCTGAAGCCAGTTCACCGCCCAGCGAGTGACCGGTAAAGTCAACGTTTTCACGGCCCACCGCTAGAGCCAATTTAGTAGACACATCTATTGCATCCGACACCTGAAACGATGTAACAACAGCACCCTCAATATCATTGCGAAGATCTAAACCTGGTTGTCGATCAAGCTCAGTACCACGGAAAGCCAGCACATACTTACCGTCAGCATTCTGGTAGATAGTGGCCTGCATACCGTTTTCAGTGTCTAAGTCAGAGGGGTCAATCCCTAGCTTCTTCAGCTCGTCAGCATCAACCTTGCGCCAACCATCAGGGATCGGGTCGCCAGTTTCATAAGCAGCCTGAGCCAGACGCGCATAGTCCGCATCGCGTCCAGCTTCACCCTCGCGCGGTTTGCCGTTGTAAGGATCCGAACCAGAAGAACCATTTGCAGCTTTAGCAGCTGAACCTGCCCCAGCTGTACTCGCAGAGCCATTAACAGCGGAGGCTTTCTCCTGCTCATCAGCCTGCTGGTTAAGGTTAGTGTTGCGCTCACGCAGAGAGTCCACCACATTACGCACCAAAGCGGTCAGGTTTGAATCCCAATCAGCTTTAAAGGTGTCGGCGTCTTCGCCCACCCAGCCAGCGCTGTGCAGCTGCCCATTAATTGAGCTCACAACGTCTTCAAGTGAAGTCGCCTTGTCACCAAACAACTGCGCTAAAGCACGTAACTGCTCAACATCAGCACCAACACTAGCCACGAGCAACCCTTCCTAAACAAATTTCGCTGCGCGTCACTGACGCAACGCAATAACAGCTGCACCCAAATTACCCTGTTTAAACGAGCCTATGGGAGCAAAACCCCATTAGTGACTCAACTCAGATCCACTAAAAGCAGGGTTTTAGCTTTCTACTGAACGCTCAGGAATCTCCACAAAATCGGTGGGATATTGGGTGCTCAGCTTAGGCAGATCAGGCAGATAATTGATGGGGCTAGCGCCATCACCAAAAACATGCACGCCCTGCTGACCAAACTTGCCGCCCGCAGCGATCCCGCTGACCGCAAAACTGCCACTTGAGCCGGTTACGCCGGCATCTGCGAAGCTACCGCTCGAACCGCTTATACCGGCATCCTCAAAACTGCCAGTTGAGCCGGTTATGCCGGCGCTGCCACCACCGCCACCAAAACTACCGCTCGAACCGGTTACACCAGCGCCGCCATAGCTACTCCCGCCGACGCCGCCAGCGCCACCACCGCCGGAAGCCTGCTCCTGCTCGTCAGCGTTACGGTTTAGATCCCAGCCAGCTTGCGCCAGTGCCTGCGCAGCATTGCGCAGTTGCGGGGCTAAGACACTATCCCAGTCATCCTTGAACTTATCGCCGTCGCTACCTTCCCAATCCGTAGCAGAAACTAAGGCTTTTAAAGCCAAGTTGACGTCATTATCTAGAACCTGAGATTTATTGTTAAAAGTCTGTGCCAGCTGCCGCAGGCTCTCAACGTCTGCCCCATAAAGCGCCATAGAAACCCCTCAAACGGTGGTGTCAGAAAAGTTTTCTTAAAAAATCTTAAGCGAAAGTGAGGGCCGAGGCGCTTATAAAGCACCTCGGCCCCACTTTTAACACGCTAGAAGCCAATCAAGGCTGCTGCGATCAGTGACCAGAAGCCTGCTCCTGCTCGTCAGCGTTGTTGTTAGCGGTGGTCTGAGCCTGACGTAGAGCGTCAGCAACGTTGCGCAGCTGGGAGGACAGGGTGCCTTCCCACTCGCTCTTGAACTGGTCGGCGTCGGTACCCTTCCAGTCAACGGACTGGACCTGGCCGGAGATGGTGGAGATTACGTCCTCGACGGTCTGAGCCTTCTCACCGAACTGCTGCGCAAGTGCCCGTACGCCCTCAATGTCCATACCTAGGAATGCCATGGTATTTCCTTTCATGTAGTAGCTAAATTCCGTGCTTCAAGCCGGAACCTTTCGACAAGAAAATAATGCAACCTATCGCCACACCCAACAATGGGGACCAATCCCCCTACCAGCCCGGTTAAGTAGCAATTGCTTGCAAAACCGCCACTATCTGGGCTTTAACTAGCCACAATTTGCACCTTGACAGCCTTGGCGGCACTGATCCAGTACCCGCGTCCCGGCACCATTTCCCCACGCTGGATGCGCGGAGTGGGGGTGCGCAGCAGGGTTTCGCCGTCGCCCGTATCAGGCTGAATCAGCAAACCAGTACGCGAATTCTTAATCTCTGCCAGCATCGGCGAGTAACCAGACCAGCCGGAAGTCTCACCCTCAGCAATCACCAAGTGACCGCTGCGCTTAGCCTGCTTAACCGCAGCCAACAGGTCCTTTTCAACCGGCGTGCCCACAACTTCGGGGTAGTGCTCCACTACCAACACCAGCAGCGGGTGGTTGTCGGGGGCCTGCATGGCAACGTAATCCTTGATTTTCTCCAGGCCTTCCTTGATCTGCTCGTCGCCCACCATGGTCAAATCCCACAGCCCAGCCACATCGGCCAAAGCCGAGCGGCGCGGAGAAATAAACACCCGACGTACCTTGGGATCCCACTGCTTTAGCGAGCCAGCCAACCAAAGCAGCGCCGACGTCGTCGCCGCCTGAGGCGGACCCGCCACCATCATGGCCCCAGTAGGCACAAACGTGGCCGGATCCAGATCCTGCGAAGCCATACCCAACACCGGCCAGCCCTGGTAAACCTTAGGCAGATCAGCCTCGCTAAGCTCAGTAGGCAGGTTAGCGATAGCTTCAGGCTTGATGCGGCCTTGACGGCTCAGGTACTTACCGAAAGCCTCAATGAGCTGGGCCTGGGCCATCTCATTAGAAGAGTCACCCATAATCGCCAACTGCATTTCACGCCCGTCACCCATAATCATGGCGCGCCCAGGCGGGCTAGCAGGGCTGAGCACATCCTTGGCCACACCAAAGTTGATGTAGTCATCCATATTGGATTGGCGCAGCACTACCTTCATCAAGAAAGCAGACAAAACATTGCCGCGATAAGGCGTAGTCCAGTCACAGGTGGCCGCCACGTGTACGCCCACACTGCGTCCATCAGTCAAAATACGCTGCAAAATATCCAGGTTGGCAGCGCCGTAAACAGTCTTCTCATATTCACTGCGCATCGCCCCCAACCCATCAAGCAGCAGCAAAATCCGGTGATCATTGGTGTGACCACTAATGCGCTGATAGTCGCTGAGCGTGCCCGCACTAGCCGCCGTAAACCGGTCAGTGCGCTCATCAATAATGGAGCTGAGCTTACGCAGCAAACGCTCCACACCTTCAGAGTCATCGCCAGAAACAATCGTGCCCACACTGGGCAGCTTCTCCAGCACCTTCAAAGAAGCCCCGGCAAAGTCCATGCCGTAAATATCCACCGCACCCGAGCGCGGCGTAATCGAGGCTGCCAAAGCCAAACTACGCAACGCCGTCGACTTACCACTACCGGCAGCCCCAAAGAAACAAATATTGGAGTCTTTCTCAGGCAGGAAGTAAGCGGGCACCTGGCTTTGATGCACCGGATCATCCACCACACCCAGCACCAGTTTGGTGTCGCGCCGCTGCGGCAGACGGTTAAGGTCATAGGCGCTAGCCAGCTCATCGAGCCACGGTTTACGCGGCACCGGCAGGCCCGCAATGCGCGCCGCCTGACCCACCGTGGCCACCACGCGGTCAATATCCTTATCGATACTACGCCCGCTGGTTTGCACCTTCGCCACCTGCCAGGGGTTAAGGGCGCCGAAGGTCATCTCATCGACGCTCACCGACGCGCCGGTAGCCTCCGCGCTGGTACGCGCCCCCGGGTAGGCCGACTGGAACGGCGTAATACGCCCCGGACCGGTCTTAGCCGCCCCGCGTCCAGGAATTTCCGGCGGGAAGTGCGCGGCAATCTTCTCCCCCAGCACGTCTTGGGAGTCGGACTCGTCGGCCATACGCAGCGCCACACGCAAGTTAGTGTTAGCGCGCAGGTTGTCTTTAATGACGCCGGCGGGGCGCTGGGTGGCCATGATTAGGTGCAGTCCCAGCGAACGGCCACGTTGGGCGACGTCGACGACGCCGTCAACGAACTCAGGCACCTCACCTGCCAGGGCCGCGAACTCATCAACCACAATGATCAGCGACGGCGGGCACTCGGGGTCACCGGATTTTTCCAGCTCAGCCAGGTCTTTTTTGCCTTTTTCGTTAAGCAGGCGCTCGCGGTAGTGGATTTCGGCGCCCAGCGAGGTCAGGGCGCGGCGCACCATGGCGGGCGAAAGGTCAGTCACCAAACCCACACAGTGCGGCAGGTGAGTACAGGCAGCGAAAGCCGAACCACCCTTATAGTCCACAAACAGGAAGGTTAGGCGGTCAGGCGAGACCGCCTGGGCCATACCCAGCACCCAGGATTGGAGGAATTCACTCTTACCGGCACCGGTGGTACCACCCACCAGGGCGTGGGGTCCGTGCACGCGCAGATCCAGCGCCAAGGGCGCGTCGGCCCCCTGCCCCACCAGGGCGGAGAGGGAAACGGGCCGGTCCATGGGCACAGTCTTGGTGCGGTCAATGATGGAGTTGGTGGCTTGCCAACGGGCCACCTGGGCGGAGGCGTCGTCGGCCAATTCAGCGCCGGTAAGCGAGATGAAACTAATCGAACGCGGCAGGTCGGAGTCATCATCCACGGGCACACCCGCATCCACCATGGGCGACATGTGCTTAGCTAGCGCCCGCACCTGGCTTAACCCCAGATTTTCGGGGCGCACATTAGTGGCATTAACGCTGCGGCGCACAAAGCCCACAGTGGACTCATTGCCAGACACTGTCAGGTAAGAGCGGCAAGCAGCGGGCACCTGACTGGCAGCTTCAGCCACCCAAATCACGTGCACGCCCACATCCGGGCCACACTCCACAATGCGGTTAAGTCGGGCCTGATCCACCTGGGATTGGTCAACAATCACCACCACGTCGGGCACATACATGGGGTCTGTTTCTTCAACCGTGGGGTTGAGCGGGCCACGCGGGCGCGGGCGGGTTTGCAGACGCTGGAAAATGATTTCTTCCAGGTGCGAGACCAGCGAGGCGCCCACCGCTGCGTCAGCCGCTAAATGCAGCTCCCCTAGCGGCGAGAAGGGCGAAGCGGTGTGGGGTAGCCATTCAAGCCAGTCCCAGCGCGAACGCCCAGCCGGGTCGGTTAGGCAGGCCACCACCAGCTCAGCGGGTGAATGCATACACACCAGTTGGGTGATTACCGCGCGCGCCACCGGGTCAATATCGGCGCGCAGCCCGCTAATACCAAAAGCTCCGTCTTGGCGCAGGTTAACCACAATCGGCACGTCGTCGATCATGGCGTATTGGGCGCGCAGTGCCGCAATGGTGGACAGGCACTGGGGCAGCCCGTTTTTAGCTTCCTTGTCTTTTTCCATCCGGGCCACGGGCAGGTCTGTGCCCAGGCCGATACGGATCTGCATAAATTCGGGGTGCTCAGGGCGGCGCGACCACAGCAGCGGCCCACCCATTTCGGCGTGGCGCACAATGGCTTCAATGGGAGGATATTGCTGTTTACGCACTTCGCGTTCGTTAGCAAATACCTGCTCAATATGTTTTTGGGTTTCTTTAATTGAAACCTCGAAGGCTTCCAACTGCTCTTTAAGGGCGCGTTTACGCCGCCACTTGCCGTCAACCCACATACCACCCATCATCATGGGGCTCATGCATACGAACATGATCGAGTAGGGGTTGTGGGTTACTGAGTACATCATCAAACCCATAAAGGCCGGTGCCAGCATAGCGATGAACGGCAGCGGGTTTGGGTTTTGCTGGGTGGGAGCCTCAGGCAGTTTGATTTCTACCGCCGGGGTACGCGGCACTACGCGCGGGGTGCGGATGAAGTTAATGCCGGCGCTTCCGGCGGCGTCGGTGGCGCTTAGGGTGGTGGTCACCAGGGCCACCTTCACCTCAGATTTACCGATCTTGACGCTGTCTAGGGGTCCCAGCTTTAGGCGCTGGACCCGCTGGCCATTAACGACGACGCCGTTGGAGGAGTTTAGGTCACGTACTTCTACTTCGGTGCCTACTACCACCCGCATATGCTGCTTAGAAACCATCGGGTCGCTGAGGCTGACGTCTACATTGTCGTCACGCCCCACCAGGTTGGAGCCCTCATAGAGCGGGAAAACCCGGCCCCTATCAGGGCCTGAAACCACCGACAGTACAGCCACATGCTCGCCGGCCACATTAGTGTCTGCCGGGTTTTGCATTAGGGAGACTTTAGCGCCCGAGTGCAGCCCGGAGTCTTCCAGCAGGGTGTCGCTGGTTAGGGCGCGGGCGCGCCCACGCCCGGCGGTGTCAATAATGTTGATGGAGACTGTGGCCGGATCTATGGCCTGACCGGCTTCACTTGGTCCGGCGCTAGCCAGTGCGGCAGCTACGTCCCCTACCGTCGCGGTGGCGTCCGTGGTGATTTGCAGGTTATGCGAGCCGTCGCCGCGCAGTAGGTTAAGACGTAGTTTCATTCGTGGGCACCATCTAACAGGGGAAGGTCTTCAGGGGTTACCAGGCGTGAGGACAGAGCGTATTCCACTAGCTGCACGCGCCGGTGGGAGGCGTGGGAGCCGGCCCCACCGCGCATACCCTTGACTCCAGCCCGATCGAGCTTGTCACAGACATTGTCTAGCTTGCGGTTGAAACGGGTGATACCCCACCCTAGGCGCGCGGCGGCGTCGACGTTACGCGGCAGGGAAACCGTGCCGGTACCAGCCCTACGCAACCACGGCTCGGCCAAAGACAAAATCAGGAGCTTTTGGCTTTCAGTAAGCACCACCATGCCCATAGTGGCCTGACCAGCGTCACTATCTGCCTCAGCGGCCTCAGCTTCCTCTGGATCGCGGTTTTCATAGGAGGGGCAAGGCACTTCCGCCAGGATCTCATAGGTGGTAGAGCCGGCACTGAAAACCACTGCCATCTGCCCAAACACCATGGGGACGCGCACACCGGGGGTAACCCAGGCGCGTGAGGCCCCAGCCATGTCGGCCACGGTGGCCCCCAGACGCGAACCCTGGTTGTGCACCCACCATAGGCCGTTTTGGAATTCAAACACCAAGAACTTGCGGTGCAGGAAGGGGTTGTCGCTTAAAGCTAGGTCACCTTCACGGCCCACCGTGAAGGTCTGGGTGGGCTCAACCCGATAAATTTCCCCAGCAAAATCGATTACCAAGACATCTTTGCCGGTTACGTTATCGTCGGGCGTGGGCGCTACGCTCATGGTTTTACCTTCCTGTCTACGCGTTTAATAGGACTTTTATGCAATTGGGTGGCGCGGGCCGGGCGCGCTTAGTGAGCTACTGGCTAGCCGGGGTGTCGATGCAGTCAATGACTGGGTCTGATTCACGCCCTGCGCTGTCGCGGGCGGCTACTTGCACGCAGGTGCGCGGCGGTGTTGGCTTTAGCGTAGCGTGGTGGGCGCCGGTTTCCTGCAGGCCTTGCGGGGTCTGAGATTTTTGCGGGGCCCCCGAGTTGGTGACGCTGTAGAGGAACGTGGCGTTTTTGGCTTTATAGTCCCATGTGGCTTCCACCTGCCCGTTAGCATAGCTCAGCTTCAGGTTGGTGACAGGCTCAAGGTAGCCATTCACGTCCGGATCCATGGGGGCAGCAGTGCCTGCGGTGGTTACCGCCGGCTTGGGGTTAAGCCCGCCGCGTTGTAGGCCCCGGTAGGCTGCGAAAGCTATTACGCCTATTAATACCACTACTAAGGCGCTGATCAGCAGGGTTTTTAAGGATACGCTGGGGCCCTCTTGCGCCGCGCCAGCTGCCAGGGTGGAGTCGGGTGTCTCCGGTGAGAGCGGGCCCTGCTGGTTTGCGCTGCTCGCTAGGCCGCCCGGGCCGACGCCGCCGCTTTGGGCAGTGCCGACGCCGCCCGGGCCGACGGCGCCCTCTCCCGCCGCAGCTGGGGCGCCGCTTTGGGGGTTGAAGGGGCCGCCTGGGACAGTTCCTGGACCGGTCATGCCTGACAAGGCCGGATAGCCCGCGCCATAGCCAGAACCGGTATTGGCACCGGGACTGGTCGCAGAGCCCAGGGTCGTGTTGCGGTTAAAACCAGAAGTGTTACCGGTAAAAGTACGCGCGTCGGCTGGAGACTGGTGGGCGTTGGGGTAGAAAGTGCCCGAGTGGCTGCCTGAGCCAAGCGAATCACCCCAGCTATTGGCGCCGGCAGTGTTGATACGCGCATTGGTGTCGGCGGTGCGGCCAGTGTTTTCAGGGGAAATGGACACTACCGGACGCAGCCGGGTGGCGTCGTCGTCGCTACCGTCAGTAGCGATTACGGGCTGGTCCTCCCACACATCAATGTTGGTCAGCGGCAAGCCCAAAGAAGACTGAATCTGGCGTAAAGCCCGCGCGAACGCCATCGCCGAAGCAAAGCGATCTGAGGGGCGCTTAGACATGGCGGTAAACAGCACCCGCTCTAGCGCGGCGGGCACGTCATTGCGGCCAATGGGGGCGATAGAGCCGTGATGCAGGCGCTTAAGAATAGAGGCCGGGTCATTGTGCGCACCCGGGGTCATATCCACATGCGGAGGTCTACCTGCCAGCATGGTGTAGGTGGTGGCAGCTAGTGAATAGACGTCAGAAGCGGGCGTCAAAGGCCGGTTAAGCTGCTGCTCAGGCGGCGCCCAGTAGGGAGAAAACGCCGAGTCAACCCGATCGGCGGGAGTGTCTTGACTGATCGCAATTCCAAAGTCAGTCAAAACCGGGTGGCCAAAGGCGGTGAGCAAAATATTGGCCGGCTTAATGTCACGGTGAAGATAGCCGGCGCGGTGAATAGTTTCCACAGCGCCAGCAATCTTAATGGTGATTTCTAAAGCCTGCTCCACCCGCATTGGCGAAGTAGTAGAAAAGCGTTTACCCAGGTGAGGCGGCGGGCAATACTCCATGGTGAGGTAAGCACGCCCATCGCGCAGGCGCCCGGCGGCGTAAAGCGAAAGCACCGCCGGATGCGCCCCGAACTTGGCCATTAGGTCAGATTCGGCCTGGAATTTTTGTTTTTGGGCTGCACTGGCCCCCGAACGGATTACTTTAACCGCAACTTCACGCCGAGGCATGTCTTGGCGGTAAAGAAAAACGTCCGCGAAGCCGCCCGCACCGAGGAAGCGGATAAATTCCGCTCCCTCCAGGTGCGGGCCAACAGGTTCACGCAGCCGAGCAGCCATCAGGGCTCCACAGACAGAACTACACCGTCACCCAGATCAATCCGGTCGCCGTAACGCAGCAGTTCACGCTGCCCGCCGCCCAGGCGACGCGGCAACTGGCCTTCACGCAGCAGGTAGGTGCCGTTAGTGGAGTTCAGATCCTCCAAGTTCAGCTCCCAATCATCAATGTTGATGCGGCAGTGAGACTTGGAAATGGACTTGGTGGGGCTAGCCACCGCCATCAGGTGTACGCCAGCGCCAGGTGCAGCCTTAGGTAGGCGCCCCACAATGACGTCGGCATCTAAGGTTACTGACCCGCCGGTAGAAGCCACCAAAGTACCCAGGTTAGGGCGCTTTACGTGGACGATCTTGCCGTTTAGAGCCCCACCGCAGATGCGGCAGGAGCTGGCGTGTACCGGGTTGGGGTGACCGTTTACGCAGTTAATTGCCAGTACTTCAGGGCCATCACCATCTGCGTTGGCACTGTCAGCTACGGGCGGCGGCGGGGCCTGCACACCGCCGGTGGGGACAGCGATGGTGTAACCATCGTGCGTCCAGGGGGTACCCGGGGCCACGTCCAGTGCGCCGGTGGGGGCCTGCACACCGGGTAATGGCACCGCATTACCTACGGGGTTGATCTGGGTGGCTTGTGCCTCTAGCGGGAGCTCAGCGGATTGGGTTCGGGGATTGGGAACCGGATCCGACCCCGCAGTGGCGGGGTCACCACCAAAAGGGGAAGAGCTAAAGGGGTTACCCTCGTTGATACCCTGGATCGGGCCGGTAGGTTCCGCTTTTTTCTCCCCCTTTCGGCGCGAGAAGTCCAAGCCTTCGCCTTGTTCAAAGTTGAACTCTAGACCTGAAGCCTCATCATCGCGTAGTTCACGCACAGCAGCGTTCTCCACATCCACCCCAATGGTTTGGCCGTAAAGGTGGCCAAAGTACTGGTCTTCGGGGTTTTGCTGGCTCTGAGGTGCGGCCGGGGTAGCTGTAGCGCGGGCAGCGCGCGAATCAGCAATAACCAGTTCACCGGAGCCAGCCGGGGCGCTGGGTACAACCGGGGCGCTGTAAGCAGCCGGCTCCTGGAAGCTGGCAGCCGGGGCACTGGGGGCGGCCAGTGGCGCGCTAGGCACAGCCGGGGCGGCCGGCACAATCTCAGTGGGGACCGTGGCCGGGGCGTCATCCATGCGGTAGCTGGCGCCCGGGGCCACCGGTGCGCTGGGAGCCACCGGTACGCTGGGAGCTACCGGAGCCGGAGGCTGGTTTTTAGCGGCACTTGAGCCCCCCAGCATGGCAGCTAAAGCTGCGGCGGCCTTGGAAACCTTGGGTTGAGCCGGGGAGCTGGCAGGTTCTGCGCTAGCTACAGCCTCAGCGATTTCCGGGCTGGGGGCAGCCGGGGCCGGCACCGGGCCGGCACCAGCGGGCACATCCAGCAAGCTGGTGGGGGCAAAAGCGTTAGCAGCAGCTGAAGCAGCTGAGCTAGCGCTGGCCTGGCCAGGCAGGTCAACAGCTACTCGGGCAGCGTGCGCACCGCTAGGGGCTGGCGACGGCGCCGAGCTGATTGCCTCAAAATGCTCAGTGGCCGGGGTTTGAACTGCTGGGCTGGGCGCGGCAGGGCTGGAGCTAGCAGAGTTGAAGCTAGCCGGGCTGGGCACAGCCGGGCTGGCAGTGGCGATAGACAGATCCGGGTTTTGCCCAGGTACCAGCTCAGCTGCCAGTGAAGCACTGGCGGCCACCGGGTTGGGGCGGGGGCCGGCACTGCCGGCAGCTGCGGACTAGGCACACTCGGGCTGGGCGCGGCGGGGCTGAAGCTAGACGGGCTGAAGCTAGCTGGGCTTTCACTGCGCGCACTAGCGATAGCCTCACTAGGCTCCGGGGAAGGCACACTGGGCAGCAAGCCGGCTACCGGCTGGGAGCTGACCTCACTGATCGGGGTGTCTTCTAGCAGACTGCGGGCTGCTGAAGCTTCAGCGGCGCTGGGCACCACCGAGGCGGGGCTGTAAACCGAGGCGGCGCTACCGGCGCTGTAGCCAGAGTAGGCCGAGGCTACAGACTGTGCCGACCGCGTCGCCGGCGCGCTGGCTGCGCTGACTCCGCTGGCTGCCGAGTTGGAACTGTAAGCGCTGTAGACTTGACTTTTGTCGGCTCCCACCAGGCGGTTAACCTCACGTAGCTGCCAGTGCAGCATGGAGGCACGGGTAACACCACTGCGCAAAGGTAGCGCCTCAGTGCCAGCTCCGTGAGCCTGAATTACCAGGGCGGCGACGTCGTCGAGACGTACTTCCTCCCACGCAATAGGGTTAAGTGCCGAGACAGTGCGCACGAAACCATTAACCTGAGTGACCTCAGCGGTGATAGAACCACGCAGGGCCAGGTGGACGGCGCCGTCGGAGAAGACACCAGCCACAAAGTCAGGCAGGTGGAAGACGTTGTTGTTGTAGTAACCCGCCAGCACCTGCAGCAGACGCTGCAAATTAGCACCATCTTCAAGCTCGCGCCACAGGTCAAGCAACAGATCGTTGGGCCCCTCTAGGGCAACGAATCCGCTCTCGCTGACCGCACTGAGAGTGGTACCTGCGTACCAATTAACTTGAGTATTCATTCATTGTCCTTGAACATCCATGACCATTGCTCACTAGCAACCTCATCGCCGCCACGCCACGGTAGCGACCTATCCAGGGTGGGAGCATCCGGATCATAGTCCCAATCCTGCGTGCCAGGCAGGCTCTGGTGGGTCAGATCGTCATCCTCCCAAGGCGGATATGCGGCCGCAATATCCACCACGATCACCGAGATATTATCCCGACCGCCTGCGTTCCTCGCCGCTTTCACCAGCGCATCAACCACACCCTCCGGCTCACTAACCACAGCTGCGGTAGCCTCAATGAGAGTGTCGGTAACCATGGAAGAAAGCCCATCTGAACAGATGATGTAGCGGTCTCCCACACGTGCAGGCAAGACAAAATAGTCGGCGCGTACACGCGGGCCACAGCCGGCCCCTAACGCGCGCGTAATTACGTTACGACCAGGCAGGTGCTGGGCTTGTTCGGCAGAGATGAGCCCGGCATCAATCTGCTCTTGCACCTGCGAGTGGTCTTTAGTGATTTGCTCAAAGCCGTGCTTGCCTTGGTAGTAGGTGCGCGAGTCCCCAATGTTGAGTACACGCACGCACGGCATAGCCCCATTTTCGCTAAGCACCAAGCCGGTCAGGGTAGAGCCTGGCGCGGGCACACCCGGCAGGCCACTGACTGCCCGGGCTGCGCGTTTAACTGCTTTTTGCAGTTGGGAGGGGTCAACCAGATGATCCTGGGTTAGCTCAGAGAAAGCTGCCAGGGCGGTGGCGGAAGCGACGTCGCCCGCCTTGTGTCCACCCATACCGTCAGCCACTAAAAACACTGGACCGGAAGCTAGGTAGGCGTCTTCGTTGTGTTGACGCACTAATCCCACATCAGTCCCTGCGGCGTATTTGACCGCGATGCGTGTGCGCATCACTCAACCTCCAGGCGGCGGTCGCCGAAAACAATTGAATATCCCTTAGCAACTGGAACCATAGCCCCAGTAAGTACATGTGTGCGACTACCGTCAGGAGCAACCACGCTAGTGCCGTTGGTTGAGCCTAGATCGGTGACAAACATGTACTGTCCATCGACGCGCACCGCCAAGTGAGTTTTAGAGATAGAGAAGTTGGGGTCAACTACGGGCACCACGTCAGCTTGCGCCCACATGCCTGCGGGCACCGGGTTGCGCCCCAGCACCACGGCGCTGGTGACGTTAATGACGTCGCCGGTGTCAAGGCGCAAGCACTTACCTACATTGGTTTTAGCGATAGTGACATGCTCATCCCAATCCGTGCCGCTGATATCCACCTGGCCGGTTTCTTGGGCGGCGGTTGCCTCTCCCATTAATTCGTCGGGAACTACCACCGGGATGGGACCACTAAAAGGCTTGTTTGCCCCTAGCTGGCCAGAGACGGGGGCGCTGGCAGCGCTAGCTGGAGCCTGGAAGTTGTTTGGGCGCACTGGCTCCATGTCAACTTCAGTGTTGGCGCTGGGAACAATGGTTTCGTCGTAGCTGTTGCCTAGCGTCTGGGTGGAGTTGGGGGCGCTGGCACCGGGGGCGGTTTGGGCGGGAGCCTGCAGGTTCCAGTCCAGGGAAGTGATTACGCCGTCGCTGTCACGTTGGCCGCCTTCAGGGCCGGGGCTGGTTAGCTGGGGCTGGGGAGACTGGTTGGCTTGGTTTGCACTAAAACCGCCACTTTGATTGGCGACGCCGCCGGCAAAGTTGGCACTGGAGGCGGCGGGGGCTGAGGCGGAGCTGACCGCACCATTAGCTACGGCGCCAGCAGGGATACCGGCCATACCAGCGGCGCCAGCGCCGGGGGCGCCGGGGAAACCAGCGCCAGGGGCACCGTTAGCAGGCCCTACGCCACCAGGAGCGCCAGCGCCAAGGCCTGGGGCGCCACCAGGAGCGCCAGCGCCGGGGTTAAAAGCACCATTTGGGCCTGGGGCTGGGGGCATGGTGAAAGAGTTTTGGGCCATCTGTGCCGCTGCCTGTACTCCAGGTAGCTGCGGGTGCAGCCCGAACTCGTCCATATCCCCTGCCCCAGGCCCGGTTTGGGGCGCGAAAGGCTGGTTGGGAAGAGTTAGCGGGTTGCTTTGTAGACGCACCGGGTTTACGCCTTGGCGCACATTAAGCACAATCACGCCGCTAGCGCGGTCAAACCAAAAGCGGTTTAGGTGGTCGCGGCTAAGGGCGTAAATAACTAGGTTGCCGATCCCGGCAGTAACTAGGGACACCCCTAGCTGCAAGGCTAGCTTGTTGAAAGCTGCCCCACGCGGCGGGCCACTGTTTTTAAAACCGGCCCATGCTAAACCCAGTATCCGCAAACCTGGGGTTTGCCCACTGCGCATCAAAGCTACTAGGTAACCAATGCATAGCAGCACAGTTAGCGCAATTGATACACCTAGGCTAATCCAAAAAGGGGTGCGGTTAGATTGGTTGCCAGTACCAAAAAATATTACGGCCCCGCTGCCGGCACCAATGACTAGAGAAAAGATAAGCGAGTCAATTAGACGCGCAAACACCCTGGGCCAAAGTGCAGCAAGCCGGGTCCCCTGCAAATGCGCGGGGACCGGGGCCGGGCGACTATTTAGGCTCATTTCTTTCTCCTGAAGTTAGCGCGCATGGTCTGCAGCCACTGCGGCACACGCATCCCTAATGAAACTGGAGATACCGCAGCTAGCCATCGACGCGTGCGTCGCCTACTGGCACCAAGGTGCTGTTTAAGATTTTGCATCTCTAGCCATAAGGGTTCCTGGGAATCAGCTGAAAGTTGCTGCTCAGTTAGCTCCAGATTGGCGTTATTTGAACGTTTTTTAGACTTTTGTTTATCTCCAAAGCGCCCCTTGCGTTGCTTACGGTTCGCTTGGGGTGCTTCGTAACCACTTTCGGACCAAACTCCCTGGGGATCTGGCAGTTTGACGGGGTTTTGGACGCCGTCAGCGGTAGTTAGGCTCCCCTGCCCCGACTGGCCGAAAGCTACTGCGTTGACTGACAACGCAAAGTTACGCACGGATCCTGGCGGGAAGTTGGAGCCAAAGACTGGCTCTAGCGCATCGATTCTAGCCTGCGCTAGACGCTGGGAGCGTTCGCGGGCACGGGCCCATTTGGCTTTAAGGGCTTTAATGGGGTGACGACGGCGCTTCTGGCGCCCCTTTACGGGCACGTACAGGGGCGCCGCCACTGCGCCACCTGCACCACCTGCGCCACCAGCGGCTTGGCCACCGGCAAACTGGGCACCGCCTGCACCACCAGCGGCTTGGCCACCAGCAAACTGGGCGGCACCCGCCAAGCCCCCGGCGCCGTCGTTAGCAACGCCGTCGCCACCAGAGCCCGCCCCAACAGCAGCGCTACCAGCGGCGTTAGCAGCCGCAATGGCCTCCGCACCACGCAGTTTAGGCGCCAAATCAACCTGCCCACCCAGTGCCTGGGCGTTACGTTTAGCCTGCTGCTTGGCGCGCTTAGCCTGCGCTGCCTGGGCGGCGGCAGCGTCATAATCAGCCAGCGCAATATCCAAGTAGCGTGCCATCTGGGTGCGGGTGGCGTTAGTGGGCAGCTTGATGCCATAGTCGCGCATCCAGTCTTCCAGCTCCGCCCAGGCCCCCAGGGCGCTGCCAAGCTCGTCGCGGTTACGACGTCGGCGCCCACGCACCGCTTTAAGCGCCAAAATCAGCGCAAATGGGGAGCTAACCAAAGCGGCCACACCCAGCCCCTGCCCCACCAGCAGCAGGTAGTGGGCCCAGTCAAAACCATGCTTTTTCTTAGTGTCGCGGTCGTCAGACACGTCCGGGGTTAGGTCAGCTTGCTCCTGCGGAGGCGGCGGTGCCTGCAACACCTGCGGACGCGGCTTGGGCTTGGGCTGCGGCTTGGGGTTAACCAGTTTCTTGTCGCGCGGCGGGGTGGGGTCAAAAGCCACCCAGTCGCCGTCGAAGTTAACCTCCACCCAGGCGTGCGCCATAGTGCCCTTAACCTCTAACGTGCCCTTGGAGTAGTGCTCAGGGTAGAAACCCAGCACCACGCGGGCCGGGTAACCAGCCTGGCGGGCCATAAGCGCCATAGCCACGGCGTACTGCTCGTCATCACCCACCATGTAGTAGTTGGGTTCTAGCAGCTCATCGATGCGGGCGGTGCGGTGACCGGGGCGCGCCATCGAGTCTGAGCCGTCAGAGTAGTAGCCCTCATCATGGTATTTAGTGGCCATGGCGCGCACACGAGCCAGCGGGCTGTTAGCGTTACCCACAAACTCACGCAGACGCGTAGCCACCACAGCTGGCACATTAGTGTCTGTGCCATTTGCTACCTTCCCAAACCTACGCTTAGATAGCTGCGCATCCGAATAGGTAGGTACAGTAACCACATTTACGCTGTAGCTGTCGCCTTTAACCAGGGTACGGGTGCTAAGCAGGGCGCCCAGATTGGATGAATAGAACAGATCCTGAGTTAAACCCTGGCCTTTACGCGGGGTGAAGCTACGCACCTGTCCCCCACCTGGCAGCCAGTTACCCTGGTAATCAACCATGGTGAAAGTCAGGTTATGGGTTTTAGCGCCTTTAGGTAATACGCGCGTATCAACCTGGGCCCCAACCCGCTTAAAACCCTCACCGTTGTCTGACGTCCCAACTCGCATAACGTTTCCGTCATAGGCGTCCATTGTGGCGACACGGATACGCTCACCATTTTGCAACCCCGAAACCGTAAACAAAGTAGTGTCTTTTTGAGTATCCACCCAGTAGTGCAGGCGCGTAAGCGGAGCCTGATACTCGGCAATATTCAGCGGCGGCGTCACATAGCTACGCAAAACCTCACGGTTATTAGCCCCCGTCACCTGCGGGCCCAGCACCGCCCCCGCAGCCATGGCACAAGCCAGCATCAGCAGCGTGCCCAGGCGGGCTCGACGGCGCAGCCGCCCCGCCCCCAAAGCGATCAGCCCGCGCTGGCCCCGGCCGTGACGCTTATTAACCGCCCAAGCCGCCCACGCCAGCGCCACTAGCACCCCCACCAGCGCACTATCGCGCCCATAGGGAGCCTCAAAACCACCAAATAGCGCCCCCAGGGCAAACATCAGCCCAGCCGGAAGCAGCGCCCACAACTGGCCGCGCTGGTGGCGCAACACAATCGAAGCACCCAAGCCAGCACACACCATGGCACTCAAATACGGCACCACCGTAATACCCGCATAGGCGTTAGCCGGCGGCGCCAAAGTCAGCAAGTCACGCCAACTAGTCACCGCCCCCAACACCAGGGTTTGCACCATCTGCAAAGACGGAAACACCTTAGCGCTAGCCAAATTCGGTAAAGCCAAAGCCCCACCCAACAGGTAGGCAATCACCAGGGCCAAAATAGTTTCCAGCCGCCGCAACCCCAACGCATAAGCGACGCCAGTAACCACCACAGCCAGCAAAGCGCCGCCCATAGCCGCAATATAGCCAGACCAGTCCCCAAACACCGCCCCATGGCTAACACTGGCAGCTAGCATCAGCAGCGTAAAAGCAACCAGCCCCAGCCAGTTAAAAGCCCGGCGCTTACCAACCGACTCAAGCCCATCAACACTCATAGCGCCGCCTTTCGCAATAATGCCGGAAGCTCACTAAGCGCCCCCAAGTGCAGCAAATCCATTGCCCCCAAACGGTTACGCCCCGCCCGCCCCGGGCTCACCCGCAACACATAAGAACGCGCCGACACCGGCAGACGCACCCAAGCACGCTCAATTAGCTCCAAATCAGCCCCTGAACCAGTAATCAACACCGCCACCGAGGCACCCGGACAAGCCGCCACCGCCTCCTTAGTCAACTCCGGCAAGTCAGCGGCGCGCCCATCCATCTCCACCAGGCTCAACGCATCCAAAGCCCGCTTAGGGTTAGGCAGCGCCGGCACCCCCGCCTGAGTCACCAAAGTAACCTCACGGCTAGCCTTAATCGTGGCCACAATCAGCGACGCCGCCGCCGAGACAGCCACCTCAAACTCAGCCTCACTAGCCCAAGACGCCGCCCGCGTATCCAACACCACCAACAGGTGAGCCCGACGCGTCTCCTCAAACTGACGCACCATCAACTTGCCGGTGTGAGCCGTAGACTTCCAGTGAATATTGCGCCGATCATCGCCGGGCACATACTCACGCAAAGTATGAAAAGACACATCCGAGCTAGACAAATCCCGGATCGTAGCGCCCTCAATATCCTTAATGAAACCAATGGCTTCACTTTCCAAAGCCACCGTACGCGGATGCACATACAGCTCAATGCGCTGACTCCAGCGGCGCTCGCGGCGCACTAGGCCCAGCCCGTCACCGTTAACACTGCGCACTGGGCCGATTGGCACCAGGCCGCGTCGGGCGGTGGGGATAGCTAGAGGCTGGCTAATCATCTGGCCGGCGCGCAGGGAGGGCACCAGTACGTCAGCGGTGGATTTACCTACCGGTAGTTCCATCACGGCTTTGCGGGTACGCCGGGTGCCGGCGTTGGTGGCTTGTAGCTCGCCGTAGGCGTTATCGCCCACCACCACTCGCTCGTTTTGCACATACAGGTTGATGTTGTGTTTACCCAATCCCAGGGCGCTTAGCGGGGATAGTAGGGCCAGTACGCCTAGTACCAGGCCGATCACCGCCAGCTCCACCCAATGCGTTAGCAGGGCTAGGCCTAGCGCGCTTAGCGCCACTGCGGTCACGCCCCACCACAGGGGGGTGAGCACCTGGGTGGCGCGGGCGCGCAGGCGTCGCCAGCTAGTGGGTTTTTGGCCCTTTGCGCCAGGGTTTAAGTCGACGCCGCCGCGTGGGGGCGTAGAGCTAGTTTTAGCGGTCATGGTTTAGCTGTGTGCGGTGGGCGCGGGGACAGAAGCCAGAATCTGCTCAATGACACCTTCGGCGCTGGCGCCGGAGAACTGGGCGTCCACATCCAACACCAGGCGGTGAGCCCACACCACTGAGGCCAGCTCCCTGACGTCGTCGGGAATTACGTAGTTGCGCCCCTGAGCGGCAGCCCATACGCGCACCACGCGGGTCATGGCGATAGCGCCACGGGTAGAGACCCCAACGCGCACCTGCTGATGCAGGCGGGTGGCTTCAGCTAGGGCCGCAATGTAGTCCAGTACGGCGCCGTCGACATAGTTAGTTCCGGCTACATCCGCCAGCTGGGTGACCACAGCGGAGGAAACCACAGCCGACAATTTAGCGGAGCGGTCGGGGTTAGCTGAGTCAGCCAACACCTGGGCCATAGCTCCACGCTCGGGGTAGCCCACGGAGGTTTTCATCAAGAAACGGTCCAGCTGGGCTTCGGGCAGCGGGTAGGTGCCGGCCTGCTCAATGGGGTTTTGGGTGGCGATAACCATGAAGGGGCGCCCGGTGGAGTGGGTTTTGCCATCCACAGTAATTTGCGACTCTTCCATGACCTCCAGCAGCGCCGACTGGGTTTTGGGGCTGGCACGGTTGATCTCATCAGCCAGCACGATAGAGGCAAATACCGGGCCCTTGTGGAATTCCCACTGGCCGCTGCGCTGATCGTAGATAGTCACCCCGGTGATGTCGCTGGGTAGCAGGTCAGGGGTGAACTGGATACGCGAGTGGGTGCCTTGGATGGTGGCCGCCAGGGCGCGGGCCAGGGCGGTTTTGCCGGTGCCCGGGGCGTCTTCGAGCAGCAGGTGCCCCTCAGCCAGCATGGTGGTGACAGCCAGGCGAATTACCTGCTCTTTGCCCAGCAAGGCCTGCCCTACGTTAAGCACCATTTTGTTAAATAGATCAGCAAACTGGGCGGCGTTAGCCTGGGTGAGCGACATGGGTTATTCCTTTCAAAACTTTTCGCTGACGCTTATAACGACGACGCAGCTTTATGGCTGCAAAGCTGGTTTATTGGTGTGTACCTGACTCGCATTGCAAAGCGGCGTTATCTTCTTTTTCTTCCGCCGGGGTAATGCTGGTGGCGACATATAGAGTCGCTCCGCCTACAAATGAGGTGTAGCGTTTTTCTTCTTTACCGGCATCAGCGTTAATCGAGTAGGTTTTACCTGCCCAGGTAATGGTGCACTTGGTGGTGGTGCCGTCCTTCCAGTCCCACAGCTTGACGCCGTAGCGGTAGCAGTTGGGGCTGGTGCTGCCGCAGCTGCCGTTTACTACCTGGGAGCGGTCCACAAAGCCCTGGTAGTTGTTGGCTGGCTTGGGTTCTGCCGCCGACGGCGCCGCTAGGCTTTGGCAGCGCGGTTCAGATTCGCGGGTGCCGGCCTCGCTGGTTACCTGCTTGGAACTGGTGCAGATTTTTACTTCTTTACCTGCTTCAACCCCGTTTTGGAATTCCACAGTGCCGCCGCCTGCCGGCGGCTCCTGCTTATTGGTGTAGGCAGCACCAGTGCTGATGTAAGCCGAGCTGGTGGCGGTGCGCCCATTGCCGTTAGCGGGGCCAACTTGGCAGCTGACCTTAGTGCCCTCAGGGCGAGTGCAGGCCAAAGTGGGCGAGATTGGGGCGCCAAAAGGCGTCACCTTACCGGCCACTACTCCTTCAGAGCACTTACCTGAAGAGTTACAGGCGCGCACATAAATAGTGGATTCTTTACCGTTAGTTAAGCCGTTACCTGTTTTATTGGCTACCGACTGCCAGGTGTTCTGATCGGTTGACCATTCCAGGTTCTGGGAATTTTTGTCACCGCTGGTAGCCGTGAAGTCTACCGCGTTATCAGCGCCAGTAGCCTTGGGGGCTGCAGACACTGAAGGAGCAGATACTTTACCCTCCAGCTTCATAGTGTATGAGACTTCCTCAGACGTGCCGCCGCGAGTTACCGCCCTAACTGAGAACTTCACGGTCCTGTCTACGCTTGTATCAATTTCATAGGGCTTACTTAACCCATAAATCACTATGGCACTAGAGGCCGTAGGGCTATCGGTGTAAGAAAGGAGGTAGTGGGTAATCGGCAGCCCACCAGTGTTGGCTGGCGGGTTCCACGACACCAGCACCCTGGTGGTGCCATCTGAACCCTGGCCCTGTTTAACTGCCGTCAAATTAGTGGGCGGGCCAGGCTTGCCATAGGGAGTCACCGGCTGGCTAGCAGCTGATTCCTGACTGGCACCTTGAGCATTAACCGCGCGCACAGTGGCCGTATAGGCCGTGCCGTTGGTTAGGCCCGTGAAGGTAGCCTTAGGTTCGGTTACGTTCTGGCTGAGCCCACCTGGGGAGAGCGTAATTACGTAACCGGTGATACGCGAGCCGGGCGAGTTAGACCTGTTCCACGTGAAACTAGCGCTGCCGTCACCAGCCTTACCAACGGGGGCTCCGGGCGCCGTCGGCACCACACTGACTTGCACACTGGCAGTATTAGAACGCGGGGACTGACCCACCGCGTTACGGGCCACCACATAGAAGGAGTGGGTAATTCCCGGGGTGCGGCCGGGCATAATGCAGCTGGTGACCACGCCACAGTCAAGCAGGTCGCCCTGCACTGTGTCGTGGACGGTGAAGTTATTGATGTCGGCGCCGTTAGAAGCCCCGGCGGTGAAGGAAACTGTCACTGCGTCGGAGCCGTTAGCGGTGGCCCTAACCCCGCTGGGGGCGTCAGGCAAGCCGCGTACACTCACCGCAATGGTGCCCGTAACTTCACGGTCGGCGTCGTTAGTTTTATCGCCCACCCGGTAGGAGATGTTGTAGGTGCCGTGCAGGCCTTCCCGAGCGCTAATGGTTAGGGACGTGCCCGAGGCGCGCACGCTAATACCATCGCTGGAGCTAGGCGAGCCCACCAGGTGGATCGGGGTGTCAGTAAAGGGGTTAGTGGCGTAGTTGGCCACGTCAACCGTGGTGGATTTACCTGCATCCACGCTCACCTGAGCTTGGCTTAGCTGCACCAGCGGCTCTTTAGCGCCGGTGACACTAACCGGAATTACCGCTTTAGTGCTGGCTCCCTTGGCGTCGCGCACAGTCAACGCCAAGTTAGCGCTGTTGCCGCGCTTAGCCCCCGTGCCGGTCTGCACCTTGAGGGTGTGACCATCAACGCTGGCTTGGATACCATTGGCGGCCCCCGAAACCGTGTAGGTCATGGAGGCGGGGTCGTCGCCGTCGGGGTCGCTAACCCAGCTGCTCATATCCGCGCTGACGCTTTGACCACCCACGGCCACCTCAATGGCGGTGGGGCGCACCTGCGGGGGACGGTTAGCAGCGCCCGGATCCACAATCAGCGGGATCGTGAGCGTGGCAGACAGGGCTTTATCGTCGCTGCCGTCAGTTACCGTAACCGTGATTGAGGAGGGCCCGGAATAGTCAGCTTTAGCCCCAAACTCCAAGGTGGCAGAGTCTTTAACTAGTGTTGAGCCATCCCAACCGGCGGAGGCGCTAGCCTGCCCATCTTTCGGCACACTTACGCTGCGACCGCTACGTACACGCACATAATTCTTTAGTGCGATAGCGGTTTTAGTGCCGGCTTTAACATGGATAGGAGTCTTAGACACATTCAGCTCAGGGTTAGTTACCTGGTTGCCAGGCACCCACACCACAGCTGAAGCAGACAGGGAGTCCTTGTCGGTAACCGTGTAGAGCACGTAACGCCCCTGCGTGGCCGGCTCAATTAGCAGGTCTTTACCCGAAACTTTCACGCCCGGGTCAGAGCTGGTGACGCGGTCAGATTCAATATCGCCGTCGGGGTCTTCATCATTATCAAGCACAGACACCTTCACGGTGCCCTGGGCGGCGCGAACCTGCTCAACACTGACCTCGTCGTCGCGCGCAATAGGCGCAACCAGGGCGGCGTCGGGCGAAACCACCACGGTGACCAAGCCAATTACCGGCTCAGAGTGGCCGTCGCTGACCCCGTATTGCAGTGAATAGGTACCGGCTTTTTCAGGGGCCTTGAACACTACCCGTGAATGCTCAGCGCTGACCTCAATTGAGTCGTCGCTGCTGCGTACATCGTCTGCCACTAGTGAAAGTGGATCCCCATCGGGGTCAAGGTCGTTAGACAGCACCGGGACCGATACTTTCACGCCTGGACGCACCCGCACCGAGTCAGAGATAGCCACCGGCTGCTGGTTAGTGCCAGCTACGGCGCTTACCCCCACCTTGACCTGGCCGTTAGCGCTGCGCCCTAGGCGGTCGGTGACGGTGTAGCTAAACACGTCCGTGCCGGCCGCGCCGTTGGCGGCGGTGTAGGTCAGGTATGTGCCGCTAACTTCAGCGCTACCCAAAGTGGGTGAGGTTGCCAGGCCCGTCAAGCTCACCGAGTCACCTTCAGCGTCAATGCCCTGCAGCGGGATAGGAATAGTTACCTTCTCCCCCGCCACGGCGCGTGCCTGCACATCTTGCGGGTGGGGGGCGGTGTCGTTTTCAGGATCAGAGCCCACCACCGTCAAGTTCACGGCGGCACTAGCTACGTTCCCGGAGGCGTCGCGCACCGTGTAAATGAGCTTGCCGGAGCCAGGCTGGTTAGCGGCACGGAAACGCACCACATTGTCAGAGACGAAAGCTTTACCCAGGTTGGCTGACACTGAGCTTTGCAGATCAGGCTGCACGGTGAGCTTAAGCCCGCCCGGGGAGCGGTCATTGTTTAGCACCGAGATGCTACCCACGTCACCAACGCGCACCACCAGGTTGTCGTCGTTTAGCTGCGGGGGTTTAGTCATGTCAGCTGCCGGGGTGGGCACAACCCGGATAGTGCCCTGGGTGGCGCCAGACTGGTTGACGGCGGTGTAGGTCAAGCTGGCCGGCTCACTTAGGCCGCTGGGCGCCGTGATTTTCACGATCCGGTGTTCCAAAACTGCCGCCACCAGCGGGGAGCCGTCAGGGGTTTTAACTGACTGGACTGACAACACGCCCCCGGTGGGGTCGGTGTCGTTATCCAAGGCGGCTACCAAAGCCGAGCCACCCTCAGGCAGGGAAGTGACGTCGTCTTGCACAATTGGCACAGATTTTTCTGCGCTCTTAATGGCGTCAACCCTAATAAAGCCCGAGGCGGTCTTGGGGCCGTTAGAAACCTGATAGTTCAGGTAGTAGGTGCCTTCCAGACTGGGCGTGAAGGTAAGCACCCCGGTGGGCAGGTCACTGGTTACTGACAAGCCGGCAGGGGCATCAGATACCTGGGTTAGGCGCAGGGTGCCACCGTTGGGGTCAGAGTCGTTATCCATGGGGGTTAGCTGCGCGGAAACACCCACCGGAGTGACCAGGTGGTCACCGTTGGTGATGGGATCGAGGTTGCCCGGGGCTTTAACGGTCACGTTCAGGCTACCTTCGCCATCGGCGCGCCCGTCAGAGAAGATAACTTTCAGGCTTACATCGCCGGGGGAAGTGCCGGTGTCTTTAATGGTGATAGTGCCGTCAGCGCGCCAATTGACGTTCATGGTCGACGGCGCCTGCACGCTCTTGATGTAGATCTGGTCCCCATCTGGGTCTAGCCAGTCGTTAGAGACGTTGATTTGGCCCTGCGCCCCGGTGGCCAGGGTGAGCACAGAGCGGTTAGTTTGCTTGGGAGCTTCATTAACCGAGTCAGGGTGCACGGTTAGCTGCACGCTGGCTTGGGCGTTGGCACGCCCGTCACTGAGGTCATAGTTGAAGGTGCTAGAGCCGGTAGCGCCGGCATCTACCCGCACCTGCAGGGCGGCGCCGTCACGCACCGGGGCCACATTCCCCCAGCTGGGCTGGCTGAGCGGGGCAGCGGTGAGCACGTCGGCGTCTTCATCAGTGTCGTTGTTGATTACCGGTAGGTAAGCGGTACCGCCTGCGCGCACGCCGTACTCGTCGTTATTGGCTTTGGGCGGGTGGTTTTCGTCCTTGTGTTCTTTGGGGGCGTTTTGGTCGCGCTGGTTGGAGTCGTCTTCCTCGTCCTCGTTTTCCAGCTTGGATTTGACCTCTTCCCAGCCCTTTACCTCAACCATGTCCTTATCAGGCAGCCACAGCCCACCGGTTTTGACGTCGTTGAGTACGATCACGTCGCGGTTGGTGCGAAACACTGCCTGGCTGGCCTGGTTCAATGTGGAAACTTTACGGGCCAGGTCATTTTTGGTGCCGGGGCAGTCACGCAGGAAGCTACCTTGCCCACTCCAGGCCGCATATACACAGCCTCGGTGTAGCACCGGGCGCGAGGGGGAACCCTGGGCGGTTTTGGCTTTAACGGTGGTGACTTTTTTGTCATCCAGGTTTACTCGCAGCAGCGCCCCGCGCGCGCCCACCAGCACGTCTTTAGCTTCCGGGCCAGCTTCTTGTAGCTGCAGGTCGGTGCCGTTTAGGTGGACGGCCTCCCCGCTGGGCAGTACCAGCGTGTTGTTTTTGGTATCTAGCACCACTGCCTGCTTGCCTACCGCACTGACCTGCAATTTGGCGTTGTTGGCGAGTTTGGGCAGTTTAGTTTCGCTTACGTCTAACTGCTCACCTGCGGGGGTGAGGGTCTTAATTTTGCCGGCTTTTAGGCTTACTACGTGGGCGACGCCGTCGCTACCGATACTTAGCACCGCGCCGGGCATGTCGGTCACCACCGGGGAGGCGGTGGCGGGGTTGAAACTGGCGGCCTGAGCGGCGTCAGCTAGCCACACTTTGCCGGTTTTAGCATCCGCATAGCCGATACGTGAGCCGCCCATCTGGATTTTGTCAGCGCCAGCGAATTTAATGGATTCTTTCAGGGCCACGCGGGCAGGGTCTACGCGAGTAAAAGAGCCGCCATCAGTGTTAGCTACAAACACTGTGGCGCCGTTTTGGCGTACATCAAAGTTAGTGGAGTCGGTGCGTACGCGCCCGTCTAGGGCTTGGGCTTGGTAAGACAGGTGCCCAACCAGGCGCATGTCCTGGTTAGTTACCCACACGCCGCCGTCGTTGAGGTTTACTTCTTTGGAAACAATGCCCGGGTGGGCTACTGCCAGGGCCACCACGGAGGCAGTAGCTACGGCGGTGGCCGCACCGATTAGGTTGCGAAGTTTAATTCGGGCTCCCATGCCTGCACGTAAACGTGTATGGGCAGAGCTATCGGCGCCTTGGCGCTTGGAGCGCACCAACTTGGGCAGCTTCAATTTTTAACCTCACTGAAAATTTTGGAGCTGGCAGCCAGAGCTCGCGAGACTCTCACTGCTGGCCATTGTTCAGCCTGGTAGGGCCGGGGATTTGTAGGTTTATGTTGCCGCCAGCGCGCTTTGAGGGCGCAAGCAGGGCAACAAACACCCTAGGTCTAGCCTTCACCCTAGCGCGATGGGGAGCCTTCCCCATAAAACCTAGGTATTTAGTTAGCAATCTATCAGGGCATTTTTGAGCTTTGTCACCTCCTTTAGGAGCAGCCTTCGCGGCCTTCAGCACTGTTCTCAGCGCAGCCTTCAGCCCCACCCTCAGCTCGTCCTTCAGCGCTCCCCTAGCGCAATCAGCGCCCCACTCAGCGCGGCCTTCATTGCATCCCTCAGCGCAGTCTCAATTTTGTCCACCAGACAAACTGGTGATTGCACAGCCGCTCAGATGTGTTAGCATCAAACCACTATGAGTGTTTGGACCAAATTCGAATTCCCCCAGCGCATGTGCGTATGTGGATCGATTCGTGCTCGAATGTGCAGCTGACACTGTTGTCCGCCATTCACTGACCACTCCTTCGCACTAAACCATATTCATTAGTCTCACCATAACTACAGGCATATCTGTAGCTACTCCAGTGCAGCTACCAGGCGCCGCAACCAGCGCAATGCACTTATGCGAAGGCACGGTCACAAACACGAAAGTTTCTATAGTGCCTTTCTCTAACGACATTTACGCCTGCCCCTGTACCCACGACCATGAGCCCACCTTGCTCTCCTTTGAGGTTATGCCTCCGCGCAAACCCTCCCTGGAGGCCCCCTTCTGGCAGACAGTGGATCAGCTGCTGCAAGTGCGCCCCGACTTCATGTCTGTCACCTACGGGGCTGGTGGCAAGGACCGCTCAAACGCCCGCGCCACCGTGCACCGCCTGGTGGCAGACACCCCCATCCAGCCCATCGCCCACCTGACCTGCGTGGGTAACTCCACCGCTGAAGTGGTTTCCACGGTTTATGACTACCTAGACTCTGGGGTGCGTACCTTCCTAGCTCTGCGTGGTGACCCCCCAGCAGGCGAAACCAGTTGGGAGCCCGGCCCTGACGGCGTCGCCAGTGCCACTGAGCTAATCCACCTGATCCGCACGGTTGAACAGCGCCGCTGCGAAGCCCACCCCGGTGAGGCGCTGCGCTCAGCTTTTAAGCCCCTAACCATTGCGGTGGCCGCCTTCCCGGCCGGCAACCCGGCGGCTGGTACCACCCCCACCCAGGAGGTGGAGCGGCTGCTAGTTAAGCAGGCAGCCGGCGCTTCTTTCGCCATCACCCAGCTGTTTTGGAATGCAGAGGTGTACGCCTCCTTCGTGGAGCGCGCCCGCCGCGCCGGCGTACACATCCCGATTGTTCCCGGTATCCTGCCAGCCACCGACCCGGCGCGTCTGCGCCGCGTCCAAGACCTAACCGGCATTGAGGTGCCCGAACACCTGCTATCCACTTTGGCCGGCTACCAGCACCAAGAACAGCGTGACGCTTTCGGCGCCGCCTTCGGCTCCAAACTGATCCACTCGGTTTTGGAGGCGGGCGCCCCCGGCGTGCACCTATACACCTTCAACAAGGCCAAACCGGTACTAGACATTTTGTCTCTAATGGGTGTGGAGCCTACCGCGCACCACTCCCCGCTACTTGCGCGCTAAACCAGCGCCGTCGTCGTCAATCCGTAACCATCAACCATTAGCTACCCACTAGCGTGCGTCTACTTTCGTGCGCGCTAATCCAAGAAAATCAAGGAGAACACCCATGTCTGCTGCAACTACGCAGTTCCCCACCGCCACCATTTTGGCCTATCCGCGCATTGGCCGTCAGCGTCAGCTAAAGCGCGCCCTGGAGGCCTACTGGGCCGGGCGCAGCAGCGAGACTGAGCTGCTTGAAGCCGCCAGTAAGCTACGCCAGGAGAACCTGGCTCGTCTAGTTGAGCTAGGTTTGGACGCCTCTGACGCCTCCCTGGCTGACGCACCTTCCTTTTACGACCAGGTGCTAGACGCCACCGTTTTACTGGGCGCTATCCCCCCGCGTTTTGCCGGCCGGCAGGGCCTAGACCTCTACTTCGCCCTGGCCCGTGGCGACGAAAAGGTTGGCCCCGAGGAGATGACTAAGTGGTTTGACACTAACTACCACTACTTGGTCCCCGAGATCGGCCCCGACACTCCGCTGCGTTTTGCCGACGACGCCGTCACCCGTAAGTTCGTGCAGGCCCGTCAGTGGGGCTACGTGACCCGCCCGGTGCTGGTGGGCCCGCTGACCTACCTGGCACTAGCTAAGGCCGACCCGGCCACCCCCGACTTTGACCCGCTAACCCGCCTTGACGAGGCTGTGGCCGCCTACGAGCAGGCCCTAGCTTCCCTGCATGAGGCTGGCGCCCCCTGGGTGCAGCTAGATGAGCCGGCCCTGACCTCCGACAACCTCTCTCACCCCCGCGCTGAGCTGGCCAAGCTGGCTGTGGGCGTGTATGAGCGCCTAGCTAAAGCCACTAACCGCCCCCAGATCCTGGTGACCACCCCCTACGGGGACGCCTCCCAGGCTGTAGGTGCCCTAGCTAAGACCGGGGTGGAAGCTATCCACGTTGACACCCTGCGCGGTAGCCTACCTAAGGACGCGGACCTGTCTGGGGTGACCCTGGTGGTTGGCGCTGTGGATGGCCGCTACATTTGGCGCGCTGACCTGGCTGCTCTGCGCCAGACCCTGACCGCCGCCCAAGCCCTGGGCGCCACCAAGGTGGCTGTGGCTACCTCCAACTCCCTCCAGCACGTGCCTCACGACACCGCCCTGGAAACCTGGGATGACCCCACGCTGAACGAAAACCTGCACGCCTGGCTGGCTTTCGCCGACCAGAAGGTGCAGGAAGTGGTCACCCTGGCACGCGGCCTAGATGAGGGCTGGGAGGCCATTGACGGCGAGGTGGCCGAGGCGACCCGCGTCCTAGAACAGCGCGCCGCTGCCCCCGGCGTGGTACGCCCCGAGGTCCGCAGCCGCACCGCCGCCCTAACCGACGCCGACCGCGCCCGTGAGCCCTACCTGGAGCGTGAAGCTGCCCAGGCCCAGCGCCTGCACCTGCCTCCGCTGCCCACCACCACTATTGGTTCTTTCCCGCAGACCACCGAGATCCGTAAGGCTCGCGCCGCCAATGCGCGCGGCGAGCTTTCTGACGCCGACTACCAGGAGCGTATGCGTGAAGAGATCGCTGCGGTAATCAAGCTGCAGGAGGAGCTGGGCCTGGATGTGCTGGTGCACGGTGAGGCTGAGCGTAACGACATGGTGCAGTACTTCGCTGAGCTACTTGATGGTTTTGCCGCCACCCGTAACGGCTGGGTGCAGTCTTATGGTTCGCGTTGCACCCGTCCCTCAATCCTGTGGGGTGACGTGTCGCGTCCGGCCGCCATGACTGTGGGTTGGTCCAGCTACGCCCAGTCACTGACCGACAAGCCGGTTAAGGGTATGCTCACCGGCCCGGTAACCATCATTGCTTGGTCTTTCCCGCGTAATGACCTGCCCCTGGGCGAAATTGCTGACCAGATTGGTTTGGCGCTGCGTGACGAGGTTAGCGACCTGGAAGCTGCCGGCATTGGCGCCATCCAGGTGGATGAGCCGGCTCTGCGTGAGCTGCTGCCCCTGGACGCTGAGCGTCACGCCGACTACCTGGACTGGTCGGTGGGTTCCTTCCGCCTAGCCACCTCCTGCGTGCGCCCGGACACCCAGATTCACACGCACCTGTGCTACTCCGAGTTTGGCCAGATCATTGACGCTATCAAGGGTCTGGATGCGGATGTGACCTCGATTGAGGCGGCCCGCTCCAAGATGGAGGTTGTACCTGAGCTGGCTGAAGCTGGTTTCGACCACGGCATTGGCCCTGGCGTGTGGGACATTCACGCCCCGCGCGTGCCCAGCCAGGAAGAGTTGGCGCAGCTAATCGGCCTAGCTGCCGACGCCGTACCGGTTTCTCGCCTGTGGGTTAACCCCGACTGTGGGCTAAAGACTCGTGGCTACGCCGAAACCAAGGCTTCGCTGGAAAACCTGGTGGCCGCTACCCGCCAGGTGCGCGCCGAACGCGAACTGAACAACTGACGCCGCTAGGCTCAGCACTGGCAGCCCGACTCGCTGCCCTAAATAGCAGGCGAGCCCCAGAGGCTGAAGACAACTAGCTAAACCAAGGCTTGGGGGTGGAACGCTGTTCCACCCCCAAGCTGTTTATTTCAGGTTTAGTTATGTTTCTAGCTAGTTATGGGCGCGCCAAGCTTTGAGCCAGGGCGCGCCGGTCAACTTTACCGATGCCCTTATAGGGCAGCGCATCAGCTAGCAGCACCTGCTTGGGGCATTGGGCGCCACTAAGCTTTTGCTCCAGATAGACACGAATTTGGGCCAAAATAGCACCTTCATCTACCCGGCCCAGGCCCGGCATTGAAGCGGGCACCACCACTGCGGTAACCACCTGCCCCCACTGCAAATCGGGTAAACCCACCACCGCGCATTCACTCACCAGCGGGTTTAAGGCCAGTAAGGCCTCAATCGGGCCGGGTTCCACCTTAATGCCGCCGCTAATAATGACGTCATCTAGACGCCCAAGCACCTGTAGACGCCCATCTACAATCTGGCCCCTATCAGAAGTAATAAACCAGCGCCTGGCCGGCTCCCCGGCGCCCACATCAGAGCCGGCACCCGGCCCGCCCGCACCGGCCTCAGCGCCCGGTCTGGTCGCACCAGCCTCAGTGCTTTCAGGCGCGCTCGCAGTTTCACCCGCGTCGCGTGTTCCCTCGCCAGCCTGAGGGCGGCTAACAAAGCAGCGCTTAGTTAGCTCCTCATCACCCAGGTAACCGGTGGCCAGCATCGGCCCAGACAACCAAATTGCCCCGGTGGCCTGATCCACATCCATACTCACCCCAGGCAGTGGCTGGCCGTCATAGACACACCCGCCACAAGTTTCGCTCATACCATAGGTGGTAACCACCTTAATACCAGCGGCTTTAGCCTGCTCCAACAGCTGTGCATCAGCTGCCGCTCCCCCAATCAGCACCGCATCTAGCCGCGCCAAGGCACCGCGCAGCTGCTCATCATCCAAAGCCCGGCGCAACTGCGTGGGCACCAGCGAGGTATACACCGGGCAAGCCCTGCCGGAGTCGTCAGCAGCGAGCGCCCCCTCAGCCTCCCCGCCAACGCCACCAGCGCAGGAACTAACGGCGTCGTCGTCAAAGGAAGAAGCTGCGTCGCAATCAGCAGCAGCTGCGCAGGCGGCGTCGATAACCTGCGCCACATGCTGGGGGTCAAAACCACCCTCCTTATAGGCGTTAAACACGTGCGTGCCGGCCACCGCCGCCCGCACCAAAACCTGCACCCCAGCCGCGTGATAGGCGGGCAAAGCCAGCACCCAAATTCCCGGCCCACCCAGGCGTTTATGGGTGGCCCGTGCCGACGCTACCAGCGCATCCATCGACACCCCCACCAGCTTGCCAGTGCCGGTAGTTGAGCCAGACGTACGCAGCACCATATCCACCCCCACACTGCGGCCACTAGCCCGGGCCGGGATCCGCCGCGCCAAATTCGCGGCCACCTCCCGCGTGTCTTCATGGGGTGCGATCGGCACAATAATTTCGCGGCTAGGGCGCAAATACTGTTTTGCCAGCGAACGCGCCTGGGCGCGGGCCACATCCTCAGCGCTCAAACTACTGCGGCTAACCAGGCCTGGAGCGGAGGTTTGCGGCTTACGTAGGTGTCCGCCCCTACCGACGACGTCGGAAGCGTCCGCAGACATGCGCCTAGCTAACAGCTGGGCGAACTCCTCAATTTGCGCTGCACTTTGGGTGCGCTGGATGCGAAAAAGGCTCACGCTTTCAATGGTATGACTACCAAGTCACAAAAATATGGTTAAGCTGCACTTATGCGGCTTTTCCTAATGGTATTCGTGATCGCCTTGGCGTTGTATGCCCTCATTGACTGCGTGCGCACACCCGAGGAGGACATGCCTGCGCATATGCCTAAACACCTGTGGATTACGCTGATTTTAATGTTCTCCACCATTGTGCTTGGCCCCCTGGCCTGGATCATTACCTCCCGAGTAAGCGCCGCTGAGAAACGCGGCGGGCAGCTCAGTGGCGGGCTTTGGTCTGCGGAAAAAGGCGTGGAGCTGCATCTGTCACGTCAGGCTTCCGCTCCGGCTGCTCCCGACGACGACCCTGAGTTCCTGCGTAAATTAGATGAGCAGGTGCAAGCCGAAAAGCGCCGTCGTCAACGCGAACAGCTCCAACAAAACCGCTCCCAGCGCCCCCAGGCCAGCCCCAATCAGGCGGGCCGCGAACAGGCAGGCCAGTCAGCTAAGAACCCCGCAGAGCCCACTAGCGGCCCCCAGGGCAGCAGCTCGCAGCCCGGCAAACCCAAGGAGCCCGGCAGCAGCCCCAAATCTGGCAGCACCCAAGACGGCAGTTCCAACACCACCCCGGACAGCCGCGAAAAAGAAGGCGAGCAGCCCGAAAACTAAATCCAGTTACTGGAACTAGGGCCAGTTACTGGTGTCCACCTCACGGTTATAGGCACGCGCATGCAGCAACCAATCCCCCGGCAGCCAGCTACGGCCCACCAACTGGGGATGCTCAGGCAAAAACAAAGCCGCCCAAATAACCATCACTAGCTCAGCCCACTGCCCACGCAGCTTCAAACGCACGTTGCCCTGCTCATTGGTGGCCGCCAGCATCACTTCACCCACACCAGTTACCTGGCACTCGCGGATCTGCTGGTAACCGATGAACATCACGCCGTCAGGCGTGCCCAGGTAGATGCCGTGGGTGGATACGCTCAGGCGGGCGTTGGCCAGGTGGCGCCATTTTTCAACCGCGTCACGCTCGGCGCGGCGTTTGCGGCGAGAATTAACTACCGCCTGGCCCCCAAAGAAGGCCGCCATCAGCGCCAACCCGGCAGCCCCGCCAGCTAAAAAGAAGCCGCGCAGAGGCTGATAGTTGCTGTTGTCACCGCGTTTAAAAGCCAGGATTTCCCCGTCGCAAGAACCCAGAATTACTTCGCCGCTGTGAGTGGGGCGAATCGGGTCAACTACTGGAGAGACCGGGTTGGGTTTAAAACCTGCTCGCACAGCGGTGAGCACCTGCGCGGTATTCCACCAAACATAGTCTTGGCCGGTCCAGGGACGTTGGGGTTGGGGGCGCGGCTGCAGGGTGCGGCTAGCAGCTGGCACTAACTCGCCGGGAGCTGCCCCGCCGTGTCTGGGCCCGGCTGAGCTGCCGTGCGTAGTTGCCTCACCGTGCGTGGCTGAGCCACTGGGCTCGCTCGCCCCAGCTGGCTGCGACGGCGTCGTAGCCCCCTGATCTTGCGGCTGCTGAGGCGCCGACTGGCTCACGCACGACCCTCGCCGTCGCCGTCGCCAATTTTCAGCCCGGCCACGCCGGTGCCCGGCACCATGTCTTCAGCTTCATGCAGCAGCGCATTAGCCGGCTCGGTGTAGGCCAAGCCCACCAGGGTGTTGTCTTCAAAAGTTAAAGAGGTCAGGGAAGCTAAAGAGCATTGGCGTCGGCGCGGATCGTGGGCCAGAGGGCGCCCATGCAGGAACAGGCTCAGCGACCAGATCGGTAGCTGGTGTGAAACTAGTAGCGCCTCATGGCCGCGTGCCTGCACCAGGGCGCTGCGCACGGCGGCGCTCATACGCGCCACCAGCTGGGTGTAGGGCTCACCCCAGGAGGGACGCAGCGGGTTGATGTAGTAAGCCCAGTGTTCGGGGTGGGCTAGGACCCAACGGTTACGGTTTACGGCCACACCCTCAAAGTGATTTTCGGCCTCAATTAGGCGCGCATCAGTGCCGGCTTTAACGCCAAAAGCGGCAGCGGTGGGGGCACCCGATTCCACGGCCCGCTCTAGGGGCGAGGTGGTTACCACGGTAATGTCTTTGCCGGTTTCTACCAGGTAATCTGCCACCATCTGGGCCATGGCATGGCCGCGAGGGGTCAGGTGGTAGCCGGGCATACGTCCATAGAGGACGCCTTGGGGGTTATCTACCTCGCCATGACGCATGACGTGAATTGTTGTGCGCACCATGGCGCCAATTCTATGTCAGGCTTTTCAGCTCAGCACGCTTTAGTGTGCCAAGTCTGCGTCCGTAGTGATCTTCTCCAGCAGCTCAGTTAGTGTGGCCAGCTCACTGGGGGTGAAACGGTCGATTAGGTGGCGGCGCACCCCGTCAAGGTGGATGGGCGCGGTTTGAGCCAAAAACTCGTAGCCAGCCTTGGTTAGGTGGGCGTAGACGCCGCGTCGGTCATTGGGGCATGAGGAGCGCAATACGTAGCCGGCACGTTCTAGCCGCCCTACCGTGTGGGTTAGGCGTGAGCGCGAGTAGGAGACTTGGTCGGCCAGTTGACTCATGCGTACGCGCCCGGCTTCGCTTTCAAATAGGCGCACCAGGATCTCATATTCGTACATGGAGATGGCGGCGGCCTCGTCTAGCTCGTGGTTTAGGCGCGCCGACACTAGCGTGCTGGCCCCTAAAAAGGCTCGCCAGGCCCGCATTTGCGACTCGGTTAGTAGGTGCCTGTCGCCCTGCCCGCAGCCGGCAGCCGCAGCTTCTTGTCCACAGCCGCTAGCTGGCTCGCTTACTGCCTTGGTGGCTTCTTGCCCGCAGCCGACAACGGCGCCCGCAGCTGCCGTTTTAGGTGCAGCCCCCTGCCCGCAGCCGCCCGCAACACTAGAGCTAGCGGAAGCGGCGACGTCGTCGCCCATACCCGTTGCACCCGAAATTGCACTCGCTGCGCAGCTGGAGGCCATGTTTAAAGCTCTCATTTCTTACTAGATTGTGCGGCCAAAGCAGCCAACAAACTAAAGTAGTTCAATAATAAAGTAAATCTTAGCGTGAAGGTAGTTATCACGCTTAGATAAACGAAATGGCTGCCACCCTAGGGATAGCAGCCATCCAAGCGCTCACGCGCCAGGCGTCACTTCTTGTTACGACGCTGGTGGCGAGTCTTACGAAGCAGCTTGCGGTGCTTCTTCTTGGACATGCGCTTACGGCGCTTCTTAATAACAGATCCCATATGAGAACCTCACAGTCTTGCTAAGCGTGCCCAACGGCACCATGATCGGTTGCGGCCGGGCACACCGGCCACATACGTGACCAAATGAGTTTAACGCGTCTCAGGAGCCAAATGCAGCCGCGTCGCCGTGGCTCCAATCACCTAAGCCACTGGCCATGAACTCCTGGACAGCCGCCACGGGCACCCGGTAAGAACGTCCCACACGCATTGCGGGGAGCTCACCCGAGTGCACCAGGCGATACACGGTCATCTTGGACACCCGCATCATGGAGGCTACTTCCGCCACGGTCATGAAGGCGGGAGTCTGAGGCTGTGCCATCGCGCTGATTCCTGTCCTTGGGTTGGGCCCGCATTGGCGGGATCGATGTAACTATACCGGTTTAGGCTGGCAAATACAGCCGTTTTAAGTTTCGTTTTAACTACAGTAATGGCGCCTATCAGCCAAATTGGAAACCGCCATATAAATTAGGGCCAACTACCTAGACACTAACTGGGTTAAGGTAAGTAGAGAAAGATACGTGTGGGTACCTACCGGCAGGCGTCGCAACCTATTTAGCGCCCTGTCACAAGCCCCATGCTTCCTGCAAAACGTAAGGTGACCTGTTGTTTTCGCGTGCTGTGCGGGCGTTTACCGATATACGCACCTGGCTGGAGCGGGTTGGACGCCACTCCAGCGCCCGCCTAGCCACCTGCCTATTTGCTGTAATTATCGTCATTATCACAGCCCTACTTGAGCTGCCTATTGCCACCGCCAGCGGCGAGCGCGCTCCCTTCGTGGATGCTCTGTTCACCGCCACCAGCGCAGTTTGTGTAACCGGGCTTACCACTGTGGACACCGCCACCTACTGGTCTACCTTCGGCCAGGCCTGCATTATTTTGGCCACCGCCGTGGGCGGGCTGGGGGTTATGACCATTGCCTCGCTGCTGTCCTTGGCAGTTTCGCGCCACGTGGGCCTGTTCCAGCGTATGCTCACCGCCGATGAGCACCAGTCTCGTTTGGGCGACGTCGGCTCACTGCTGCGCGCGGTAATCATCGCGTCCCTGGCGGTTGAGGCTACCTTGGCTCTAGTGCTGTTCCCGCGCTTTTTAACGCTAGGCTATCCGCCACTTAAAAGCGCTTGGTATGCCTTCTTTATGGGCTTATCCATCTTCAATAATGCGGGCTTTGTGATTATGCCCGATGGCCTAGCTCCTCACGCTAGCGACTGGTGGATGTGTTTACCTATCGCGGTAGGTACTTTCGTGGGAGCTATTGGTTTCCCGGTGATTTTGGATGTGCATCGTAACTGGCGCATGCCGCGCAAGCTGTCATTACACTCCAAAATAACCATCTCTACCTATGTAATCATTTCGGTAATTAGCGCCATCTCTATCACCGCTTTTGAGTGGACTAACCCCTTTACCTACGGCCAGTTAGATACCAGCGGCAAGGTTCTTTCCGCCCTCGTCAACTCCGTAAACGCCCGCTCTAGCGGTCTAGCCACCATCCCCACCTCGCTAATGCGCGAAACCACCTGGCTACTGCAAGACGTCCTGATGTTTATTGGTGGCGGCTCAGCCTCCACTGCTGGCGGCATTAAAGTCACCACTTTGGCTGTACTGGTGCTGGCGATTGTGGCCGAAGCGCGCGGCGACAGCGACATTGAAGTATTTGGACGGCGTCTACCTACCTCCACTGTGCGCGTCTCAGTGGCCGTGGCCTTCGTGGGCGCCTCCATTGTGGTGGTAGCTACCCTGATGCTGTTGTGGCTGACCAACCTCTCTTTGGACACTATCCTCTTTGAGGTGATCAGCGCCTTCGCTACCGTGGGTCTATCTACCGGCATCACGCCACTACTGCCCCTTGAAGCCAAATACGTCATTGTGGTGCTTATGTTTGTGGGTCGTACCGGCACTATGACCGCCGCCAGCGCCCTGGCCATGCGCGATCGACGTCGCGTCATCCGCTTCCCCGAAGAGCGCCCCATGATCGGTTAGCGGCCCAAAACGACGACGCCGCTCCCCCTGCAGCGCCCAGCCACCCCGCGCCGTCGCCGCCACCCACCCGCGCTGTCATCCCAGCGCCGACCAGACCAAACAAGACAAAACCACAGCGAGACTTAAACTAGAACCATGCCCCAGGTGAACCATCAAGACTCCACACTCGTAATCGGCCTTGGCCGCTTCGGCACCGCCGTCGCCGCCACCCTCGACCGTCTAGGACGCGAAGTGCTGGCAGTTGAGCACAACCCCAACACCGTGCGTCAATGGTCCGGGCGCATCCCCCTAATCGAAGCCGACGCCACCGACATGGAAGCCCTAGAACAGTTAGGCGCCACCGAATTTGGCACCGCCGTAGTGGGGGTGGCCTCCTCCCTGGAAGCCTCCGTGCTAATCACCTCCAACCTGGTAGAGCTAGGCATCGGCCAGATTTGGGCCAAAGCCATCAGCGCCACGCACGGGCGTATTTTGCACCGCATCGGCGCCAACCACGTGGTCTACCCCGAATACGACGCCGGCCAGCGCGCCGCCCACCTAGTGTCTGGGCGCATGCTGGACTACATCGAAATGGAAAAGAACGGCTTTTCCATCATCAAGATGCGTCCGCCGCACGAGCTGCACGGCTTCACTATCGGCCAGTCCAAGGTGCGCTCACGCTACGGGGTAAACATCATTGGTTTGATGAGCCCCGGTGAGCATTTTGAATACGCTACCCCGCAAACCATGGTGGGCGCTGAGGATATTTTGGTGGTAGGTGGCGACGCTAACCTACTAGAGCACTTCGCTAACCGTCCCTGAGCAGGGATTTTCTGAGCGCTAGCAAGCGCAAACGCATTGCCTGCGCCCGCGCAGCCACCTGCACGGGCGTGCGCAAACGTATTCACAAACTGCCCACATTGCCGTCTTTTCCCCGTCTTTGCAGCCCAGCGAGCAAAATTCTGAACTGTGATCCATAGATCACTAGCTACACAATGGGGTTTGGAGTTTGCATGAGCACGGTTGCAATTCTCGGGGCAGGAATTATGGCCTCGGCACTGACTTTCCCGGTGACTGACAATGGACACCAGGTGAATCTGGTAGGCACCCACCTAGACCGAGACATTATTGACTCTATTCAGCGCACCGGCATCCACCCGGAGCTGGGCCTGAAAATGCCTGAGAATGTAACCGCTTTCCAGCTAGAAGAGGCTGAGGCCGCTTTTGCTGACGCAGATGTGGCCATGAGCGGCGTTAACTCTTTCGGGGTTGACTGGGCCGGGGCGCACCTAGCCACGCTACTAAAGCCGGGTATGAAAGTCCTATCCATCACCAAGGGTATGCAGGCTGATGAGAACGGCAAGCTGACCATGTTCCCTGACGTGCTGCGCGCAGCCGTTGGTGAGCCCCTAGCCAGCCAGGTGACCTGGTCAGCAATTGTGGGCCCCTCGATCGCCGGTGAGCTGGCGGTAGGCCACGACACCTGCGTGGTGTTCTGTGGTGAGGACCAGGCCAGCCTGGATGAACTGCAGCAAATGTGGACCACCGACTACTACCACATCTGGACTTCCACGGACTTCATTGGTCATGAGGTAGGCGCTGCCACCAAGAACATTTACGCTTTTGCCGCTGGTTTTGCTGACGGTCTGCTAGCCAAGGCCGGCAAGGAAAACGACCGTTACCGCATGTACAACTATGGGGCGGCCATCTTCGCCCAGGGGCAAACTGAGCTCACCCAGTTCATTGAGTTGCTGGGCGGCGATGTAGCCACCGCTAAGGGCCTAGGCGGCGTCGGCGACATGTTCGTCACCTCTATGGGTGGGCGTAATGTACGCGCCGGCAAGTTCGTGGGCCAAGGCATCCCCTTCTCTGAGGTGCGCGACACCCACATGAAGGGGGTAACCATGGAGGGTGTGGCCGCTATTCGCGTGATTGGTGGGGCCCTGGCACCGCTGACTGAACGTGGGGTTATCAGTGAAGATGACTTCCCGCTGCTGCGTGCGCTACACGCCATCATTGTCGACGACGCCCCGCTGGAGATCCCCTGGGACAAGTTCTTTGGTGGTCGCCGCTAAGGCACGCGGGGGTCTAACCAAAAAATTTTGGTGGCCGCCACTTAGAAAGTTGGCGGCCACCGCCACAATCTGCACACTTACCGCATTTAACTAGTTAACTTTCGAAGGAGAAAAGTCAATGACTGATTTAGCGGCCCTCTTGGATGAGGCACTCAAAGACGCCACCGACACCAAGGCCGTGGCTTTCGGGCGCGGCGCCGTGCACCGCACCGGTGAAGTATTCGCCTCCACTTTCCCCGGCAAACGCGCCGTGGTGGTGGGCGATGACAACACCTTTAACGCAGTAGGTGCCACCACCGCCGCCGGTGAGCCGGTAGCAGCTGGCCCCGCCGTCGTCGCCTCCCTAAAGCAAGCGGGCGTGGAGCTGGAAGAAAACATTATTTTCCCCGGCACCCCCACCCTCTACGGCGGCTACGACAATGTGGAAATTATCCGCGAAAAGCTACGCGGCCTAGACGCTATTGCCGTTGTAGTGGGCTCGGGCGTGCTCAACGACCTAACCAAGCTAGCCAGTGGCGAGCTGGGGCGACCCTACATGGTGGTATGCACCGCCGCCTCTATGGACGGCTACGCCTCCTTTGGCGCCTCCATCTCTAAGGACGGCTTCAAGATCACCCGCAACTGCCCCGCACCCGCCGCCGTCGTAGCTGACCTGGACGTTATGGCCGCCGCCCCCAAGCGCCTAGTGGCCACCGGCGTGGGCGACCTGATCGAGAAGATCCCCGCCGGTGAGGACTGGATCATTGCCGACATGCTCGGTGTAGAAGCCATCAACCACCAGGTGTGGCCGCTAGTGCAGGGGCCGCTGCGTGAAGCTATCAGCCAGCCTGCCCAGCTGCGTGCCGGCGACGCCGACGCCACCGCCGGCCTGGCTGCCGGGCTGCTAATGAGTGGCCTAGCCATGCAGGCCGCCCAGTCCTCCCGCCCCGCCTCGGGTGCCGGACACCAGTTCTCTCACCTGTGGGAAATGGAAGGTCACGGCCTGGACTGGGAGCCGCCGCTGACTCACGGTTTCAAGGTGGGCCTGGGCACGGTAGCTATCTGCGCCTTGTACGACGTCGCCCTGCGTAAAGACATCAGCGACCTCGACGTCGAAGCCCGCATTGCCGCCTGGCCCACCCGTGAAGGTATGGAAGCCCACGTGCGTCAGTGGAACCAAAGCGCTCCCAGCGGCCTGCTTGAGGCCGCCGTGGTGCAGACCGATGCCAAGTACCTGACCCCCGAGCAGCTCCGCGAGCGCATCCACACCCTGCAAAAGCTATGGCCGCAAATCAAGGAAACCTCCGCCAAGCAGCTGCTTAGCGCTGAGGAAATCGCCGACGTGCTTAAGACTGTAGGCGGCATCTACCACCCGGCCCAGATTGGTATCAGCCTGGAAAAGATGCGTGAGACCTACACCCGCGCCCAGATGATCCGCACCCGCTACACCATTTTGGATGTGCTGTGGGAGCTGGGCATTTTGGATGAGTGCGTAGACGAACTCTTTGCTCCTGGTGGCTACTGGGCTAGCGCGCCCGTGCCCACCGACCGCGTCAGCGGTGCTGAAGACTGAAAGCGCAAGCCCCTAGTACAAGGAAGTAATATGGAAGAGACTTACGTTCTAGGTATTGACTTTGGCACGCTATCTGGGCGTGCAGCGATTGTGCGCGTGGCTGACGGTTTAGAAAAGGCCGCTGCTGTCTACGAGTACCCCAACGCCGTCATGGATGACGTGCTCAGCGTGGCTGACGGCCAGAAGTTGCCGGCTGACTTTGCCCTGCAAAACCCGCGCGACTACATTGAGGTGTTAAAGCACGCCGTACCTGAGGCCATCGCTAAGTCCATGGTGGACCCGGCCCAGATCAAGGGTATTGGTATTGACTTCACCTCCGCCACGGTAATTGCCGCTAAGGAGGACGGCACCCCGCTGTGTGACCTGGCTAAGTTCACCAACAACCCGCATGCCTACGTCAAGCTGTGGAAGCACCACGGCGCCCAGGAGCAGGCTGACCGCATTGTGTCCCTGGCTAAGGAGCGCGGCGAGTCTTGGCTGGCCCGCTATGGTGGCATCTTGTCTGCAGAGATGCTGCTGCCCAAGGTGCTGGAAACCTACGAGAAGGCCCCCGAGGTTTACGCAGATACTGACGTGTTTGTGGACGCTTTGGACTGGATCGTGTGGCGTATGACCGGCAACCTGGTTTACTCCGCTGGTGACTCTGGTTACAAGCGTAACTTCCAGGACGGCGCCTACCCCTGCGAGGAGTTCTTGGAGCTGCTCTCGCCTGGTTTTGGCAAGGTATTTAGCGAAAAGATGCCCGGGCAGGTGTTGGCGCTAGGTGCTGAGGCCGGTAAGCTTACCGCCCACGCCGCCGCCTGGATGGGCTTGGAGCCTGGTATTAGCGTGGCTACCGGTAACATTGACGCCCACGTAACCGCTGCGGCTGTGCAGGCTGTGGAGCCGGGGCAGCTAACCGCTATTTTGGGTACTTCTGCTTGCTACATTGTCTCTGGGCCGCAGTTCCGTGAGGTTCCGGGCATGTTTGGGTGCGTCGACGGCGGCGTGGTGGATGGGCTGTGGGGCTTTGAGGCTGGTCAGTCCAGTATGGGTGACGTGTTTGCCTGGTACCTGGACAACGCTCTGCCCCACTCCTATGTGGTTGCCGCTGAAAAGGCCGGCATCAGCATCTTTGAGTTGCTGGCTGAAAAGGCCCGCGCCCAGGAGATTGGTGAACACGGCCTGGTGGCTCTGGACTGGTTCAGCGGTAACCGCTCGATCCTGGTTGACTCTGAGCTTTCTGGAGCCATTTTGGGTATCACCATGACCACCAAGCCTGAGGATATTTACCGGGCCCTGGTGGAGGCCACCTGCTTCGGGGCCCGCACCATTATCGAGTCCTTCACCAACGCCGGCGTCAAGATTGATGAGATTGTGGCTAGTGGTGGCCTGATCAAGGACCCGTTCTTTATGCAGACCTTGGCGGATATCACCTGTGTGCCGCTGAGCGTGGCCACCACCAAGCAGGGTGGAGCGCTAGGCGCTGCTGCTCACGGGGCGGTAGCTGCCGGCTTCTACCCCAGCATTAAGGAGGCTTCGCTGGCCATGGGTGGCAAGATTACGGCCGCCTACGTGCCCAACTATGACCGCACTGCCCGCTATGACGAGCTTTTCAACGAGTACCGTCAGCTGCACGACTACTTCGGTCGTGGCGAGAACGAGGTTATGCACCGCCTTAAGGACATCCGTCGCCGCGCGGTTGAACGCAAGCGCGCTGCTGCCAAGAAGCCGCAGGAGTGAAACTCGCCGAGCTAAGCCAGTCCCAGCGCGCTCAAGTAGAGCGCACCAAGCAGGTAGTAGCCGAGCTACACGCGCTACTACCTGCCTGGGAGCTGGTGGTTTGGACTGCCGGTAACGTATCTGAACGTGTGCCGGGCACAGACCTGTTTGTGATTAAGGCTTCCGGTGTGCCCTATGAGGGTATGGAGTCTGCCCACATGGTGGTGTGTGACCTGCAAGGTCAGCTGCTTGACGACGACGCTAGTGGGCTTGCTCCCTCCTCGGATACGGCAGCTCATGCCTATGTCTACCGGCACATGCCTGAAGTTGGCGGGGTGGTGCACACCCACTCCTCCTACGCCACGGCTTGGGCGGCAATTGGGGAGCCTATCCCCTGTTGCCTGACCATGATGGCTGATGAGTTTGGTGGTGACATTCCACTGGGCCCGCTAGCGATTATCGGCGACGATTCGATTGGGCGCGGAATTGTTGAAACCTTACGCAACTGCCATTCACCGGCGGTGTTGATGGCCAACCATGGCCCCTTCACCGTAGGTAAGGATGGACGTAGCGCCGTAAAAGCTGCGGTAATGTGCGAAGAGGTAGCCCGCACCGCTTATCTAGCACGTACGCTAGGTGAAGTTAAGCGGATACCTGATGACATGATCAAGCGGCTTAATGATCGCTACCAGAATGTCTACGGACAGCATTAATACAGTCATATAGTCAAAACTATGACTAGTGACTATACCTAGATAGTGTGACTAGTGAGTCCACCTAGTTCATATGACCAACGAACACGACTAGTTAGTCTGACTAGTGAACATGACTAGCGTTGGGGCCGCGTATACCGAAGTGGTATACGCGGCCCCACGTTTTATTTGTCACCGTTTATTGTGCAGTTTTGGCTAACCAGTTTTGGCTGGCGTAGCCTCAGCAAACTTGGCGTAGCTTACTGCGCTGCTCTGCCAGTTTTGGCTGGCACAGTTTAGCGCGCTGCTTTGGTTGCGTGACTTAGTTCTCGGCCCAGTAGGCGTGTAGAGCACGAGCCAGGTAGGGGCCGTCCTCAACACCGCACATCTCGCGGGCAGAGTGCATGGACAGCAGCGCAATACCTACGTCAACAGTGGTGATACCAAGACGTGAGGCAGTGATCGGACCAATGGTGGTGCCGCAAGGCACGGAGTTGTTGGAAACGAAATCCTGCGTGGGTACACCCGCCGCCTTGCAAGCACGCTTCCAGATAGCCCCGCCTACCGCGTCAGTGGCGTAGCGCTGACGGGCGTTAATCTTCAGCAGCGGACCGTGGTTAATAAGCGGACGCACCTGCGGGTCATGCAGCTGGCCATAGTTGGGGTGAACACTATGTCCGGCGTCGGCGCTAATGCAGCTAGAGCGAGCCAGCAGAGCCCGCTCGCCGTCGCCCACGAAGCCCATAACCGCAGCCAGGCCATGCAAAACATCCTGCAGGAAGGGGCCGCCCGCACCTGAGCGGGTGCCGCTACCAACCTCTTCATGGTCAAAGGCCACAAACACCGCAGCGTCAGTTTCTGTACCAGCCAGGTTTTCCAGGGCAACCAGGCCGGCGTGAACGCTAGAGAGGTTGTCTAGGCGCGAGCTGGCCAGGAACTCCTGGTGCAAACCAAAGACACTGGGGGGCTGCACCAAGTAGGTGAACACATCGTGGAAGGCTAGCTGATCAGGGCTGATACCAGCCTGCTCACACAGGTAGTTTTCAATGTCGTGGCAGCTTACCGCCTCGCCAGCCAGAGCGGTTAGCGGCAGCATGTGGGCCTGACGGTCTAGGTGCAGGTTTTCATGCGCGCTACGGTCCAGGTGGGGAGCCACCTGCGCGGTGCGGGCAATGGGGCCAGTACGCACCAGGTGGACGGCGCCGTCGTAGGTGGTCAGACGTCCCGCCAAACCAACTTCGCGGTCCAGCCAGGAGTTTTCTAGGGCACCACCATAAATTTCGGCGTTAATCATTTCCCAGCCCTCGCGCACAATCGCGCCCTGGGGCTTGAGCTTAAGCGCCGGAGAGTCAGTGTGGGCACCCACAATCCTGAAGCCAGTGCGCTCGCTAGGGGCGCTAGGCAGGCACCAGGCCGCAATGGCGCCGTCGCGAATCACATATCCGCGTGCAGGAATGGAACTATCCCAAGCCACAGTCTCATCTACGGCCTTAAAACCACGCTTTTCTAGGCGGGCGGCCACAGCCTGAGCGGCGTGGTAGCTGGTGGGAGAATCAACAACAAACTGACTGATTGCCTGCGTATAGTCAGGCACCTCAAATCCACTCATAGTTCAATTGTTGCACTTTGCGCCAAACTACCCAAAGCATTTGCGCGTCTCTCCCATGAGCGAAGCTTGCCCTGGCGCGGCAAACTTCCCTACTCAGGCCACGCAAAAACACCAAGGGCCGCACTCAGCGAGCGCGACCCTTTGGGAACCGTCGTGTAACCGACGCAGCTAGGAGCAAACCTTAGTGGCCGCCGGCCCTAACTACGCCAGAGAGCGGGATGTGGTTGAGGACAGGAGAGTTGTTGGCGTTAGTAATAGCGTTCTGGCTACCGGTTTCGCTCATGGTAACCACCGCACCCATAACGATCGGGAAGGAGGTTAGCGGAGTGTTGTTGGAGTGTACGTGCAGCACTGCACCAAAGTGGGCGTTGGTCTTGGCGCGCAGGTCATTCTTCTCATAGCGCCAGGTGCCAGAGAACGTGGATACATAAGGCGTCCAGTTGCCAATATCCGCACCCAGCTTGGCCTGAACCGCCTTGGCGTGTTCGCTAAAGCGCGAGTCAGCCAGCAACCCAGCCAGGGTATTAGCCTGCGGCTTAGACCAGGAAGCGAAGTTCAGCGAGGTGGTGGGCCAGTTGATGCCATCGGTGTTGCCGGTGACCGGCTGCCAGTCGATGTTGGAGTACTCCGCAGTGTTAATCCAGAACACCTAGTACAGACCAGTTAGGTTGGCCGGCGTACCAGCATTGGGGCTAGCCAAACCAGTGTCCTTAGTGGGATAAGTGGAGCCGTCAACGTTAGGCCAACCAACCGGAGCGAATTCTTCATTACCGTCGGAGCCGTTGTTATAGAACCCGAAGTAATAGGCCTGATCAGCATTGATGCGCGCGTCACGTTCCTGACGGGAGTCGTAGCCATTAGGGATGTTGGCCGGGGCTCCCTGGTTCCAGCTATAGCCGGAATAGACCGGGTTTAGCTGAGAAGTATTGACGGCTGCGGCGCTAGCGCACACCGCAATTGCTGGGGCAGCCCATACTGCTCCACGCAGCACCTGCCGACGTTCTACACCGCTAGGCATGTCTGTCTCCTATTTTTGACATAGATATAGTTCTGCTTAAGGGAGACCGACGACGGCGTCACACCGGTTTTGGGGGTGGGGGAGATATGACTTCCGTGGGACGGTTGGGAGGGGTACCACTAGTTTAAACCGGAGTCTAAGCAGGTGAGCACCATTGCTACGGGAATTTATCCCAAAACTAGGGGCTGGGCAATTAGTCCTGGCTTACTTAAGGCTGTGACCAGCACGTCAACAGGTAGGTCCTATAAGGGCGCTTAGTGCATTTTGCTGTAACTCTGGGGCTTTACGAGGGGGTGATTTGACGGGGCAACAATCTCAAAAGACTTAGATCACATAGCCTTCAAGTAGTTAACCATGTAGAGTTTCATCCCAGTCCCTTGGATGTAATCTGTACATATCCTCCCCTACCCATTAAAGGATTTCTCTGATAATGACTGAAATCAAGCGTCGTACCCTTGTTAAGGGCTCCGCCTGGGCCGCTCCGGCTGTTCTAGTCGCCGAGGCTGCCGCTCAGGCCGCTACCTCCCCCAATGACATCATCCCCGTGGCCCAGATGTACATGAAGATGCGCGGCACCCCCGAAAACATCAACGCTGCAGGTGTTGCTGCCGGTCGTAAGGGCCTTACCTGCACGGAAATCGGTGGTTGGCCCTACTCCGTCAACGGCCACATCAACTGGAACGACACCCTGGGTGGCGGCCGGGCCACTAACAACCCCAGCATTTCCCGTGTTGGTACCGCTTACCTGAAGCGTCAGGGCGTGAAGTTCTACTTCGGCGCCAAGTCTGACGCTGGTGAGAACGGCCTGGACATCACCGTTGCCCCCGGTGGTGCTGAGCTGGACCCCTCCCGCATCGTTAGCACCAAGGTTATGTTCCTGATGCCGAAGGCTGCTTACGGTGACACCCCGACCTTCACCAACATTGCCTCCAGCAACGAAGGTGGCCACGCCTGGGACTCTTGGGCCACCAACGGTTCCTGGACTCCGCTGACTCAGAAGGCCATGACCGCTCTGCGTAACAGCCCTGACACCGCTTCGGTGCTGAAGAAGGTTGACGCTGGTGACTTCACTGACCTGACCACCCTGAACGGCACCGTTGAGAACACCCTAAACACCAAGTGGAACGCTTGGGTTGGTGAGTACCACGGTACCTGGACCAAGTCCGCTGACGGCCGGAAGCTGACCGCTGACAGCCCCTTCGCCATGGCCCTGACCCTGAACCAGACTGGTCTGTCTCAGACCCTGACCCGTCTGATCTTCATGCCGGTCTTCGTGATCACCTACCGTATGCCTAACGGCAAGCTGGTTTACTTGCACCGTTCCAGCGTACGTAACATGTACTGGCAGCTGACCGTGACCGGTAACCCCGGTCTGGACGACAGCCTGCCGGCCGAGGACGGCAAGCGCTGCCCGGTTAGCGCCCGTGCCAACGACCACATTTAATGCCTAGACCTGCTGAGGCAGGCAAACTTAAGGGGCGTATCAGTTTTAACTGGTACGCCCCTTCTTGTTGTCTGCAGACACAGGCAAAATCAGACAAATACAGGCAAATACAGGCAAAATCATCCCTTCCCTATAATTTTTCCATGGGGTTTTATAGGGAACGGACGATATTTCAGTAACGGACGGTTTTATAAGTAACCGCACCTAGCACCGCTAGTCTTGCCACCTCTGCTTGGCAGCCACGCAGACCATCATCCCTAGCACGTTAGTCTTGCCAGCTGTGGCCTAGTGGCCGCGCGGATATCAGTGCAGCCCCGTACCTTAGTGCAGTTCTTAGTGCAGTTCCAGCGCCACTATCTGGGAGCTCTTAACGACGACGTCGCCGCCGCCCCCAGCTTCAACGTCACCTTCCGGCGTCGTCCCTAACTGCACCGAAGCAGGCCGGCGACGCAAATGCACCACTACCGCCTGCCCTGGACGCAACCAGGGATCACTGTCAGGGAGTTTGGTGGCCAATTCAGGACCCATATATTCACGTAGAGTCTCAAAAAGCAGCGGCAAACAGGGTCGATGCACACACAGCGCCAGCGGATAGATAGGTTCCAGCTGGCCCTCAGGTGCAGGCTCGCGCCTCTGCGGACCAGCAGGCCCGCGCCCGGGTAGCCCCGCAGGCTCGCGCCTCTGCGGACCAGCAGGCCCGCGCCCGGGTAGCCCCGCAGGCTCGCGCCCCTGCGGACCAGCAGGCCCAGCCTCCGACTGGCCCTCAAGCACAGACCCGCGCTCCAGCAAATCCCGGAAACTAGCCTGCATTACCTCAGGCGACGTCAACGCGCTGACCTCGGTGAACGCCTCATCACTGCGCAAATCCAGGCCACAGCCATGCGCATAGGGCGCCAGAGTGTCAACGCAGCGTTTCCAGGGCGAAGAAACCAGCTCCCCCACCCCATAGGCGCTAAGCAGAGCCGCCACGTCCCGGGCCTGGGCTTGCCCCCGACCCATCACCAAAGGCCGGGTAAGCTCGCTATTAATCCCATAGCCCCAGGTGGCGCGGCTAACCGCCTTGGCGTGGCGCACCAGCACCAAGCTACGCACCTGCAGCTGCCCGCTTTCATACCAGTCCACCAGGCGCGCCAGCAGGCGCTTGTCGTCAGCGTGGGTGAGCTTGCGGGCGGCCTTTTCCACCTTCCACCAGCGCACCTTGTCAATTTCGCGCTTGGATGCGGGCTTTACCGCAGCTCGCAGCCCCTCCCCCGGGCCGTGCTCAGGCAATACCTGGGCCGCCCAGTACAGGGTGCGTTTTTTGCGGCCGCTTACTAGACGACGGCGAGCCTTGCCCAGGTAGCGCCCCAGCACAATCTGGCGGCCGGTTTCTTCGGCTACTTCCCGGATAGCGGTGAGCACCATGGATTCGCCGGGTTCGGCTTTGCCTTTGGGGAAAGACCAGTCGTCATAGCGTGGGCGGTGCACTACCAGCACTTGCAGCTTATCGTTTTTAAGGCGCCACACCAGCGCGCCGGCGGCTAGCACCGGCGGGCGGCGTGAGGCCTTGATCCGCAAGCTTTTCTTGGGGCGCTTGCCCCGTTCCTTGCGGCGCCCGGCCTGTTTCTTGGCTTGCTGCTTGGTTTGTTTCTTAGCTTGCCGCCCGGCCTGCTGCTTGCTGCGCGCACCAGCCTTAGCTGCAAAACTCATTTAACCCGGGCCCGGGCCTGGGACATAAGCACATTTTGCACGTCCTCAAGCTCCTGTCCGTCGTCGTCATGAGTACGCCGCTGCCAGGTGCCGTCAGGAAGTAGGTGCCAGGCGCTGATGCGGCCGGAGGTTTCCAGGTCAATCAGCCAATGCAGGCGCTCCACCAGATCCGGCTGGGTGATCTTAACCAGGGCCTCCACGCGGCGGTCCAGGTTACGGTGCATCAGGTCAGCGCTACCAATGAAAATCTCGGGGTTGCCGTCGTTAGCAAAGGCGTAGATGCGCGAGTGCTCCAGGTAGCGGCCCAGGATTGAGGTGACGTGAATGTTTTCGCTTAAGCCCTCAACTCCGCAGCGGATCCCGCAAATACCGCGAACCACCAGGTCAACGCGTACACCCGCACGCGAGGCCCGGTAGAGGGCGTCAATAATGCGCTCATCAACAATGGAGTTAACCTTGATCTTGATCCAGGCTTCACGCCCAGCCAAGTGGTTGTCAATTTCGCGCTTGATACGTTCCAGCAGCCCGTTACGCAGGCCGCGCGGGGCTACCAGCAGGCGACGGAAGCGGGCGCGCGGGGCATAACCTGAAAGCTGGTTGAACAGCGTGGTCAGGTCTTGGGCGACGTCGCGGTCGCAGGTCAGCAGGCCCAGGTCCTCATAGCCACGGGCGGTCTTGGGGTGGTAGTTGCCCGTGCCCACGTGGCAGTAGCGGCGCAGGCCGTCAGTTTCCTGGCGCACCACTAGTGACAGCTTGCAGTGGGTTTTAAGCCCGATCATGCCGTAAACCACGTGTACACCGGCCCGCTCAAGCTTGCGTGCCCACACGATATTGGCTTCTTCATCAAAACGGGCCTTGATTTCCACAATAGCCACAACCTGTTTGCCCAGTTCAGCAGCCTCAATCAGGGCGTCAACAATGGGTGAGTCACCACTGGTGCGGTACAGGGTCTGCTTGATGGCCAGCACCTTGGGGTCGTGGGCGGCCTGGGAGATGAACTCCTGGACGCTGGTTGAGAAGGCGTCGTAGGGGTGGTGCAGCAAAATGTTGTGCTCACGGATGGCCGCGAAAATGCTGCGGGGCCGCGCCGATTCGCGCGGGTTGATCCCGGCCGGGGTGACCGGCACGTAGCGCTTGTATTTGAACTCGGGGATGTCCAGGTCGTGAATTTCGGACAGGTCAGACAAGTTCAGTGGCGCGGGCGAGACAAACACGTCTTCTTGCGAGATGTTTAGCTTGCGTACCAGGTAGGTGCGCACAAAATCGCTGATGGAGTCTTCTACCTCCAGGCGCACTACCCGCCCAAAACGACGGCGTCCCAGCTCTTTTTCCATGGCGGCGAGCAGGTTTTCGGCGTCGTCCTCTTCAACTTCAAGGTTTTCGTTGCGGGTGACGCGGAAGACGTGGTGCTCCACGATTTCCATGCCCGGGAAGAGGTGGTCCAGGTGGTAGGCCACGACTTCCTCAAGTGGGATTAGCGCCAGGTTGCGCGGTTTGGTGTTGGTTAGCTCGCGCCCGGGCACCTGCACGAATCGCGGCAGAGAGTCGGGCAGTTTGATGCGGGCGAAGTGGTTTTTGCCGCTGCGTGGGTTGCGCAGCATAACCGCCAGGTTCAGCGATAGGCCGGAAATGTAGGGGAAGGGGTGCGAGGGGTCCACCGCTAGCGGGGTCAGCACCGGATAGACCCGGTAGCGGAAGTAGCGGGTGAGCTTGTCGCGTTCTTCCTGGCTCAGCGATTTCCAGTCGGTAATTTCGATGCCTGCCTGGGCCATGGCCGGGCGTACGTCGTTTTGGAATAGCTCGGCTTGGGCGGCGGTGAGTTTCTTGGCGCGCGAGGTGATTAGCTCTAGCACCTGCTTGGCATCCAACCCTGAGGCACGCACGGGGGTGATTCCGGCGGCGATGCGTCGCTTTAGCCCGGCCACGCGCACCATGTAGAACTCGTCCAGGTTGGAGGAGAAGATGGATAGGAACCAGGCGCGAGTAAGTACTGGCAGGCTGCGGTCTTGGGCCTGTTCCAGCACGCGCTTGTTGAAGTCTATCCAGGTCAGTTCCCGGTCCACGAAGCGCTCAGGGAATTCGTCTAGCGCGGGCAGTTTTTCCTGCAGGCGGTCGATATCCGCCCAGTACTTCTTACTTGAGGGGTCTACAACCTCTGTAGCTTCTACTGGCTTGACGCCGTCTAGTTGCGTGCTGCCTGCGGTTTTTGCGATGCCGACGACGGAGCCCGGCTTGGCATCTTTTGTCTCACCGGCACGCTTGGCTGCGTCAGCTTTAGCGTCATTGGCGGCGGTTTTACCGCTCGCCTTTACACTGTCTACCTTGGCGCCTTTAGTGCCGGTAGCGCCCTTGGCATCAGTAACACCCTTGATGCCAGCAGCACCCTTGGCCCCAGCGGCACCGTCAGCCTTAGCTCCCACGCTAGCGGCGCCGTCGGCCTTAGTCCCAGCCCCAGCGCTACCAGCTTTAACTCCAGCGCTACCAGCTTTAGCAGAACCAGGCCCATCAGCAGTCTTTGCACCGCTAGAAGCCTTGCCTGCTTTGGCGCGCTTGGAGCCCTTAGAGGCAGCATTTTTAGCGGGCGCAGCGCTTAAGGTGCCAGTCTCGCCAGCTTTTTCATCACCAGTCTCGCCGGCTTCAAGCACTTCGATAGCAGCCTCAACGCCGCTAGCGTCAGCGTCGGAGCTTGCCTCCTCCTCAAAGTCCTCGTCCGCATAAGCGGGGCCAGCGTCATCCTCGAAATCTCGGGGGTCTGCGGTTTCAATAACGGCGGCTATGGCTGCGTCGGTGCGCTTGGCTTCTTCGACGTCGACATCCTGTGCAGCGTGATCTTGCATACTCGTATTCTGTCAGTGATAGAGGTTAATTTTTCCAGCATTATTGTACTGATATTTGGGCGCTAATGTCCCTGGGGATTAATCCAATTTCCCGACGGCGGCCTTAGCAGCTGCTTCACGTAGCTCGGCGGCGGTTGTGGCCAGGGCGCGAGCACGGGAGGTGACCACGTCGTAAAGCGGGTCATTTTCGTCAGTAATCCAGCTATCTTGCTCACTAGCGCGGCTGAGGCGTTCTAGCAGGGCGGCGCTGGCTAGTAGCGTGGGGTAAAGCTGGGATCGGCGCGACGGCGTCCGTTGGCTACCAGCGGATGCGTCGCCCAGCAGTAGCTCGTTTAGTTGGGCTTGCACCTGGGCCACACTGTCTACCCGCTGCCCCTGAGATAAGGCGGCCTCAAAGCGGGCCTGAGCAGCAGCGTCGTCGTCATTAATAGTTACTGCTGTGGCGTAACGCGACTCTACCAGGGCCGGGTCGCGCTCAATCCATTCGCGTAGCAGTAGTAGGCGCCAAAGCGCGCCAGGTAAGGTGCCCGCAGGGCTGGTGGCCCACAGCTCGCCAATCACATCTACGCCATGGGAGGCCACAACTTTGCGCAGCCCAGCGGCGGTTAGCGTGGTGTCAGTGTCCGCACCAAGGTAGCCACAAATGAGCAGCTGGGCGCTTTGGTGAGCCAGAACGGAGGTGGCGGCGGTGTCTTCAGCGCCGGTGTAACGCTCAGCTTCGGCGGGTTCCATGAGGACGGGGCGGTGGAATTGGCGGGTCATACATGCCTCCTTTAGACGTAGGCTAACAAGTCCGCTATGATGGGGGCTGTCAGTTCGCTGCGGGCCGTTCCAAAAGTCCGTTAGGCGTTGCTCGCATCCGCAAGATGCCAGCCGCGCAGCAGTGAGCAGGCCTGCCCCCTTAGCTCAGTTGGTTAGAGCTACGGACTTTTAATCCGCAGGTCGAGGGTTCGAGTCCCTCAGGGGGTACTTTTCAGTACAGTGTGCCCTCACCAAGATTTGGTAGGGGTTTTGCTTATCGTTATTTCCACAAACTCAGCAATTATGAAATGAAGTTCAGAAGGCTGGTCATAGGCGTCATTGCTTTTTCTTGCTGACAGTAGGCGCATGCACAATAACTCCAACACCTACCCCAACTCCCACTCCCGAATCTGAAGCTGCGCCCGCTCCCGCACCGGCACCAGAATCTGAATCTCAGTCGGAAGAAAATGGCGAGGCAGCTGAAGCGCCCGCCGACGACTCCAGTTCTGTTTACTACAGCAACTGCACTGAAGCTTGGAATGCTGGAGCTGCCCCTATTTACCGTGGTGAGCCTGGTTACCGAAGCAAACTAGATCACGATAACGACGGTGTTGCTTGCGAAAGGCAACCACCACATAGTCGCTAGCTGGTAACTAGCTAACTGGCCACTATTCGCTAGCAGCCTATGAAAGGCTAGAGATTTTAGAGGCTCATGAGGCATAATAGAGGCAGCCAGTTCCCGCGAGGGGACTGACTGCCTCCAGTCACTGTACTTTAGTTCTTGAGCAGTGACGCGAGGGCTACGATCAAAGCCGCTAGGGCCTGGATGAGAGCAGCGACACTCGCGATGTCAACGCTCTTCCTCCGGGCCTTTCGCTTGCCTTGACCAGTCTTGGACTTGCCAGACAATGAGCCCACCTCCTCTCAAACCCCCAATCGCTTCCCAGCCATAAGCCACTAGAAGATGTACCGGGAACGTTGGCCGCTTAAAAGAGGGCAAAATAAGCCTAGCAAGCCCTTGGCAAGTGGTGGTTCAAAATTAGAGCAGCGCTTTAAGCTCACAGCCCAGAAAAAAGGCTGGAGGCAGTAAATAAGCGTGAGGCATAATAGAGGCAGCCAATCCCCTATTTAAAGAGGACTGACTGCCTCAGCCACTGCTACTTAAGAGCGATGAGCAGTGACGCGAGGGCTCCAATCAAAGCCGCTAGGGCCTGGATGAGAGCAGTGACATTCGCGGTGTCAATGTTCTCCTTCCGGGCCTTTTGCTTACCTTGACTAGTCCTGGACTTGCCGGACATAAGCCCACCTCCCTTCTAACCCCAATCACTTGCCAGCCATAAGCCGCTAAAAGAGGTGAGCTGGTAGTGTTGGCCGCTTCAAAGAGGGGCAAGCTAAGCCTAGCTCAAGGTTGCCTGCGGTTCGAACAAATGTTGCGACCAAAATCAGCATGTTGCGACGACGCAAATCTAGCAGCCGCTAGGGCTACCCGCTGTTTGGTGGTACTTACTCTTTATAGGTAGCAGACACTTTCATAATAACTACCACTATCTGTGTAGCAACAAAGCTCGCCAATGGCCAAAAAATCAATGACTTAATATACTCCGAGGGACTTGCCAACCCCTCACCATTCTCATAAATTCCAGAAAATGAGGCAACATACACCGAAACCAGCCAGGGACTAATTAATATTAGAACCCCAAGGGCATCAACACATTTTATCCAAAAAGCTAAACTGTTCCACTTCTTCTTAGCCATTTACCCCCTTAGCTATACCACTAGCGTCACATCAGCGCATACAGCAAATGTTACTAGCCGACACATCTAACGCAACAATGCTCTAATTATTAAAACAAATCCAACCAGTGCGCTACGTGCCGCAACTATACGCAGGACCTGTCGCTTTCGTTCGTGTTTACTCACAGGAAGCTGGGTAGCTGACTGCTTAGGTATAACAAAGTTTTTATCAAAGTTAGCTACCATCTGATTTCCGATCAACCACTTTCGAAATTCTTATCTTTTATAGTTACTACAACATTAAGCCTCCTGCGCATACCGATATTTCGGCACAGCTTTTATTACTTTAGACAAAGTGTCTCTTCATAATTGGAGCTTTGATCTATCGGTTTCGAGGAATGCTTAGGTCAGGGCGTTCAAATATAGTACTAAATGTATCGAGATCTTTCAGGTGAACGATATATGAATCCTCATCATCGAAAGACCTCAGTCCTTACCTAGCCACGATGCGCCGACCCCTGCACACCACCCCCACACCCTCGAACGCGAAGAGCTACCAAATCAGCAACTATAAGAAATAAAAACCCAAAAGGTACCAATATAAAAAAAGACATTAAAAACACCAAGAGTGCCCAACCTACACCACCGCTACCTCCTTCAGAAACAAGGAGAGTAACAATGAACATTACAAATGGACTAACTATCAGAAACAGACCAATCCTGACAAATACAGTTGAAAACGCTGTTAAGATTTCGCATTTCTGACGACCTAATTCCCGCGAACTCCTACCTATCCGGGCAACCTTTTCGGACCTAGCCAGTTTTTCATTAAACGCTTTTTCCGACTGGCCATCAGGACTTGATGCATCATCAATCAGAGACAGCGTACCGAATTCAGCATCAGCTTGATCATTATTCATTTTCTAACCAGCTTTCCTGTAAACAAGATGAACTATCGCCTATTGCAGATACGACCCATACACGAATAAAATCCTCGCCAACACTAATACCGAACCAAATCTACTTACACAGATTCTCGCCAAAATCAAACATAATTAGTGCAACAACAGATAACACAAGCCCTATTGGAAAAAAAGTCATAAACATAAAAAAAATCTCCCAAGCTAAGTCATCTCCACTATCACCATGATCCCCTGGAAGAAGAGCAATAATATAAATAAATGGGATCAAGAGCATGATCACTCCCGGAATACCCAGGCAGAGTGCTGCCGTAAAGTAATTCTTCCGTTCACGCTCCCCTTCGGAGGGAAGTCCCATTTCCTGCGATAATACAACTGGAGGCGCTGGTCGTAGCTTAACCGGAGAAGCTTGTTTACTTATCCACTGCGACCTAGCCAGCTTTTCATTAAACGCCTTTTCTGACCGACTCTCACACATTTATTAGACCTCTTTAATACCAGTGCATACTCGAAACTAAATTACTCTTTGACCATGGCACCCAGACCCATCATAGCTACCGAAATATAAGATACAACAACCCCTATCGGCGTAATAGTTATGAACGCCCCGAAAGCCCTCAAATCCCAGCCATCACCATTAATACCATGATCTCCCGGCACACCCGCAATAATGTAGCCCAAAATAAATGGACTTAAGATCAGAGATACTGCCGGAATAGCAAAACAAAGCGCCAGCATAAATAAAATCAGCCGCTTACGCTTACCCTTAGCAGAAAGCACCTTTTTTGGCTGCGGCACAAAAGGCATTGGTTGCAGCAAAACCTTCGGCACTTGCCCGCTTATCTGCTGCGACCTAGCCAGCTTTTCATTAAATGCCTTTTCTGACTGACTCTCACACATTTATTAGACCTCTTTAATGCCACTACATTCTCGAAACCAGATCACTCTTTAACCCTGGCAGCCAGATACATCATAGCTACCGGAATAGCAGATATAACAGCCCCTATCGGAGTAATATATACGATCGAGAAAAAAGCCCTCGCATCCCAGCCATCACCATTAATACCATGATCTCCCGGCACACCCGCAATAATGTAACCCAAAATAAATGGACTGAAGATCAGAGACACTGCCGGAATACCAAAACAAAGCGCAAACATATAGAAAATCAGCCGCTTACGCTTACCCTTAGCAGAAAGTACCTTTTTTGGCTGCGGCACAAAAGGCATTGGCTGCAACGAAACCTGCGGCACTTGCCCACTTATCCGCTGCGACCTAGCCAGCATTTCCTTTAAAGCCTCCCCGGGCTGCTTCTCAGGTATTTCCTGTTCCATCAGCTACCACTCCGTCCGCTCAAAGCAGTCACAACCTCATTCACCAAAGTTACCACCAACCATACTCACCACAAGGACACGTATTCATAACAAGCACCTAACGCAGACACATACTGTTTCGAATAGCCATTGCAAACATGAAAGTTAAAATTCCCAATGGACTAAGCATTAACGATACCCCCGCAACAGCAAGATACCTATAAATCATATTCAATCACTTTCATTTGCAAGCAATTTCATCCTACTAGCTAAGTCCATTTCCCTTCTAACCACAATCACTTACCAGCATAAACCGTTAAAAGAGGTGAGCTGGTAGTGTTGGCCACTTCAAAGAGGGGCAAGCTAAGCCTAGCTCAAGGTTGCATTCGGTTCGAACAAATGTTGCTACCAAAATCAGCATGTTGCGACGACGCAAATCTAGCAGCCACTAAGGCTACCTGCTGTTTTGTGGTACTTACTCTTTATAGGTAGCAAACACTTTCATAATAACTACCACTATCTGTGTAACAATAAAGCCTAGTAGCGGAAAATTAATCAATGCACCCATATATCTCGTAGGATCTACAGAAGCTCCACTATCCCCATAAATTCCAAAAAACGAGGTTATATACACCATAGCCACCCAGGGACTAGCTAATATTAGAATCCCAAGAGCGTCAACACATTTTATCCAAAAAACTAAACTGTTATGTTTCTTATCGGTCATTTGCTGCTCCTCCTTTGGTACACCGTTAGTATTACATCGGCACATAACAGCACATACTGTGAGCTGATACAGCTAACGCAACGACGATCTAGTTACTAATAAACCCCCGGCTAAGAGCACAAAAATAAGCCCTATAGGGACGTAAAAAAATAAGAGGGCGATACAAAACCAGCTAAAGCTGTCAACATCATCGACATGAGCCCCTGGAACAGCAGCAAGACCGCTAGCAACAAATGGACTCATTATTAAAACAAATCCAACCAGTGCGCTATGTGTCGCAACTATACGCAGGATCTGCCGCTTACGCTTACCCTTAGCAGAAAGCACCTTTTTCGGCGGCGGCACAAAGGGCATTGGTTGCTGCATAACTGGAGGCACTTGCCCGCTTATCCGCTGCGACCTAGCCAGCATTTCCTTTAAGGCCTCCCCAGGCTGCTTCTCAGGTATTTCCTGTTCCATCAGCTACCACTCCATCCGCTCAAGGCACTCGCAAGTGATTTGATTACGTTTGATTGCAACTGCCGCCAGGGCACCCTGCTTTGGGGGCCCTGGCGGCCAGTCTATCGCGCAAAGCTCATTCCACCTGGCGCATTAGCGCCGAGAGTAGCTCAGTGTGCGCCTGTGGCCAGCCCACCAGCACGCTACCGGGGTAGCGCACATCCAAAGGCGTGCCGTCCAGGCGAGTAAATTTCACGCCGCTTTCTACACAGATCAGGTACGCCGCCGCGATGTCCCAGGGAGATACCCACATGTGCACAAAGGCGCCAGCCCTGCCGGCGGCCACCTCCACACACTCAAGCGCCGCCGAGCCGTAGCGGCGGTGTCCGCGTGATTCCAGCAGACAGCGCGTCAATCGCGGCAAAGCCACGATTTCCTTGATGTCGGTGATGATCACAACCTCACGCCGCCCACGCGTCTCATTGACCCGCGCCAATGGCTGCCAATCACAGTAAGCCCCCTGCCCAGCGATAGCCGTATAGGTGAGCCCAGCGAGGACGTCGACCACTACCCCCAGCACCGGGCGCCCATCCTCACACAGGGCCAAAGAAATGGCGTAGTCGCGGTGAGTGGTTACATAGTTCATGGTGCCATCAATGGGGTCAAGTACCCACACCCGCCCCGCAAATGAGCTGACAGAGTGGCCTTCCTCCCCCAGCAGCGGGTAGCCCGTGGCCGCCATCAGCATCTCACTGATGTAGGCCTCAATCTGCTTATCCACCGCCGTAACCAGGTCATTGCGGTTGGATTTGGTTTCAACATCCAGCTCAAAACCGGGATCTAGGACAGTCTGGCGTACCCCCGCTAGCAAGTCACAGACTATCTCCAGCAAATCCTCTAAATCCAGATCCTTAGCTTCACTCGCTTTATCAGCCGCCATTTTTAACCTTCCTTTTCGCCTTGGGTGTCTTTACCGTCTTTGCCGTCAGTGCCAGCAAAATCCCGGTCGGCGCGGATCATGCGCTCCTCAAACAGCGCCACCAGCAGCAAGCAGGCCAAACCAACCACCGCCGAGGCAATCAGCACCATAAATGTAGAACCCCAACCGTGCAGGTTGTAGCCCAAAATGTTAAGCCCATCCTCCTCAGGGTCAGCGATATAGCCCAACATCACCTTGGCCATGGAGTCACCAAAGATGTAACCAAAAGCGCGCGGCACCGCGTTAACCACCACCGTGGCAGTCTTAGGTGCAAAGCCAATCACGCAAATACCAATCAGAGTTACCGGCCCAAAGATCAAGAAACCGATAAAGAACAAAGACACGTAGACCGCCGTCGGCGTAGTGGCCTGGGAGTAGGTGAAAATTGGGATAATCACCAGGCCCAAACCAATTGCCGCCGTAAGCGCGCGCCTACCACCCAAACGGTCAGAGAAGTAACCCCACAATAGCGAGCCAGCCAAACCGCCCAGCTCCAGGCCAACCGTGGAGTTAACCGCCCACTGCTTGCTAAAGTGCAGCGCCTCAGAGGTGTAAAGCACGTTCCAGTTATCAATACCGATACGCACCGCGTAGGCCGCCACGTTCGCAATGCATAGGAACCAAATCGCCGGGTTTTTAACCACGTAGTTCCACACGATCGCACCCTTAGACATGGAGGTGGTGACAGTGTCTACCTTGGATTCGGGCTCACCGAAAATAGCTTCAGGCTTGTCCCAACCCAACTCGCCGGGCTCATCTTTACCAAACCACATACCCCACAAACCAATGGGGATACAGATCAGTGCGGGCACAATAAACATGCCGGCCACGCCGCCACCAAAGAAGGTATTTGCACCCCACAGGGCCAGCGCACCGGCGATCATGGCACCAATGTTGTGCGAGGCGTTCCACCAGCCGATAAAGCGCCCACGATATTTACGCGGAGTCCACCGGTTCATGGTGGAGTTACAGCAGGGACCACCTGGTGCCTGCGCTAAACCGTTTAGGCTCCACAGCAGCACCATGATGCCCATCGGGTGGTTCACGCTCAGCAGTACCCCACCTACCAGCACGCTCACCACGCCGGCACTGACCAGCAGGAAGCCCAGGATGCGTTTAGTGTTTCGCCCATCGCACAGGAAGCCCAGGATCAGTCCGCCAAAGCCGTAGGTGAGCGAGAATGCGAAACCGATCGTGCCCAGCTCGGCGGTGCTCAGCCCGGCTTGTTCTTTCAGCAGCGGCTGGGCGGCCTTGAAGTTAGTGCGCAGCAGGTAGAAACCACCGTAAACCACAATGAGCACGGCGTAAGTCTTTAAAAATTCCCCTAGCCAAGCTTTCTTTTGCTGTTCCAAAGTTAGCTGGGTAGTTCCGGTGCGCAGCTCAAAAAATCGCGTCAGTGCGCCCATACGTAAACCTCCTTGCTTACGAGTTTGCCGCAGGCCACAGCACCCGCAGCGGAAGTTTCTCCACTATAGCGCAGCAAAGTTAATTTAGGTCACATTTGTTCTACTTATTTAGTGCCGACGCCGCCGCCTGCACATCCGTTAAGTTGCTCTTGCGCTGTGCCCGGCCCCGGTAACGACGACGCCGTCCACTCAGACCGGCAAGGACAGGCCATCTCAGGCCTGCGGGCGCAGCTGCACCATTAGTGACTCCAGGGCTAGCAGCGGCGAAACATAGGTTTTTAGGCGAGCGCGGCACTGCTCCACAGCGGCCACCCTAGCCAGTGTCTGCTCAGCTGTGGAACCGGCTGCCACCTGGGCGATTTCTTTCTCTAAGTCAAGGTTGACACTGTCTAGCTGACTGCCTAGTTGGCGTGAAAGTACGTCGCGATAGAAAGACAGCAGATCCACCATGGCCCGGTCTAACACGTCAGTTACAGCGCGTTTAGCACGACGTTTCTGGTTGTCTTCCAGAGCTTTTATCTGGCCGCGCATGGCTGGGGGAATACGACTCTCCCCCTCTAAGCCAAGCGTGCGGATCAGGGCCGCTTTTTCTTGGGCGTCACGGGCAGTGGAGGCAGCTTCAGCCTCTTTTTCAGCCTGTTCTAGCAGGTCAGCTGCCGCAAAAACAGCGTCACCCACACTGCGCAGTGAGATTGGGGCGGACATAAGCGCGCGTCGTCGCTCCCAGGCACCCTCATCTTTGGCCAGGTGACGGGCCAAACCAATATGGGACTGGCTGGCCCGGGCAGCCCGCAAAGCCAGCTGGGGTTCGGCGCCGTCGCGCTTAACTAAAAGATCAGCCACCGCCTGCGCGCTGGGCACACACAGCCGCACCAGGCGGCAGCGCGAGCGGATGGTAGGTAAAACATCCTCGCTGGAGGGGGTGCACAGCAGCCACACCGTATAGGGAGGCGGCTCCTCAATGCTTTTGAGCAGCACGTTTGTGGTGCGCTCATCCATGCGGTCGGCGTCTTCCACCAGGATTATCCGCCAGCGTCCCTGCCAGGGCATCCGCCCGGCCTGCTCGATCAGGCTTTTAACCTCATCGATGGTGATAATCATGCGGTCGGTAGCTAGACGCACCACATCGGGGTGGGTGCCGGCCAGGGTTTGGCGGCAGCCCTCACACTGGCCGCAGCCAGGCTCAGCGCCGGTACATTCAAGGGCGGCAGCAAAAGCCAGTGCGGCAGTGGATCTACCCGATCCGGGCGGGCCGGTAACCAGCCAGGCGTGAGACATGGCGGCGGTGGGCACTTGTGGGCGCGCCCCAGCAGCGGCCGCCTGGAATGTGGCCACCACCTGCGCTTGCCCGACCAGCTCGTCCCATACGCTCATGCGTCAATAATTCCGCGTTCTTTCAGCAGTTCGCTAACCAACGCGCGCACCTGGGCAGCTATCTGCTCAATTTCGACGCTGGCGTCAATGATTTTTATGCGCGTACTTTCCTGCTCAGCTAGGCGGTGGAACTGTTCGCGCAGGCGATACTGAAATTGCAGGCCTTCAGCTTCAATCGCATCGGCCTGGCCACTGCGGGTGTGTACGCGCTTGGCGGCAAGCTGCGGATCTGCGTCTAGCAGCAAAGTTAGGTCTGGCAGCAGCTTGTCGGTGGCCCACAGGGATAGGTCACGCACTTCCGTGGCCCCCAGGCACCTGGCAGCGCCCTGATAGGCCACAGACGAGTCGATGTAGCGGTCGGTTACAACCACTTGACCAGCCGCTAAAGCCGGGTTGATCAGCTCATTTACGTGCTGGGCTCGGTCGGCTGCGAACAGTAGTGCCTCGGCTTTGGCGGTTATTTGCGTCCGCTGCGCATTTTCCGACGCCGTCCCCAGCAGCAGGGAGCGCAACTGGGCCCCCAGGGCGGTGGCGCCAGGTTCACGGGTGCGGCGCACGCTTACCCCCTGGTCTTCAAGCCAGTTGGTAAGCAGCTCTACCTGGGTGGTTTTGCCAACCCCGTCGCCGCCTTCGAAGCTGATGAAAACTCCGCGACCCATTTAGGCCTCGCTAGCCTCAGCAGCCTTAGCAGCGCTGGTCTTAGCAGCGCTGGCCTTGGCCTTCGAGGTTTTGCTGGTGGCAGCCTTGCTGGTCTTGGCAGCGCTGGTTTTGGTACCAGCGGCCTTGGTGGCGGCCTTGGTAGCGGCCTTCTTAGCTGTGGTCTTAGTTGCCGTCTTTTTGGTGGTGGTCTTCTTGGCGGCAGTCTTCTTAGCCGGACCCTTGGCGCGCTTTTCAGCCAAACGCTCATAGGCCAGCTCAGGGGTCACGGTAGCCGGGTCGTCGTCGCGGCGCAGGGTCACATTGGTTTTACCGTCGGTGAAGTAGGGGCCAAAACGCCCGTCCTTAATGACCACCGGTAGCCCAGAGTTAGGGTCAGTGCCCAGTTCACGCAGCGGGCCCTTGGGAGCAGCCGCGCCACGCCTACGCTTGGGCTGGCTAAACAGCTCCAGCGCCTGCTCTAGGGTCACCGTGAACAGCTCAGCCTCGGTTTCTAGTGAACGCGAGTCCTTGCCCTTGGTTAGGTAGGGGCCGTAGCGACCGTTTTGGGCAGTGATTTCTACGCCTTCAGCGTCCGTGCCCACCACGCGCGGCAAGCTCAGTAGCTTAAGGGCGTCGTCGAGAGTGACGCTGGACAGGTCCATGTCCTTAAACAGGCTGGCAGTGCGGGGCTTGGGCTTAGCGGCCTTACGTGTGCGCTTTTTACCCTCGGTTTCCGCCTCCGGTTCCGGCTCCGGCAAAACCTCGGAAACATAGGGTCCAAAACGCCCGCTCTTAGCCACAATCATGTGCCCAGTTTCTGGGTCAACACCCAGCTCACGGCCATCTTCAGCGGCTACCGCAAACAGCTCGTGGGCCTTAGCTACGCTGAGCTCGTCAGGGGCCAGGTCTGCGGGCACATTAGCCCGCTTACCTTCAGCGTCCTCCAGGTAGGGGCCGTAGCGGCCCACACGCAGAGTGATACCGTCACCAATTTCCATGGAATTAACCGCGCGAGCATCAATTTCACCCAGGTTATCCACCAAAGTTTTTAGGCCCGCACCGTGAATATTGGCTTGCGGGTCAGCTGCTATATCGCCGTTATAGAAGCGACGCAGCCAAGCCACACGCTCTTCTTCACCCAACGCAATACGGTCCAGGTCAGCCTCCATGGAGGCGGTGAAGTCATAATCCACCATCTGCGCGAAGTTTTCTTCCAGCAGACGGGTGACGGCGAAAGCCAGCCACGTGGGCACCAGCGCCTGGCCCCGGTGATCCACATAGCCACGATCGCTAATTACGCTCATGATCGAGGCATAGGTGGAGGGGCGGCCAATTTCGCGCTCTTCCAGGGCCTTAACCAGTGAAGCTTCGGTGTAGCGCGGCGGCGGGGTGGTTTCGTGCCCAGAGGCCTGCACTTGGCGGGTCTCCAGCTCCTGACCAGTGCTTACTTCTGGCAGACGCACATCTTTAGCGTCACCCTCGTAGCGGTCAGCGTCACGGCCTTCCTCGTAGGCGGCCAGGAATCCCTTAAAGGTAATTACTGTTCCCGACGCCGTCAGTTCAGCCTGCTTAAAGCTTGCGTCCCCGTTTAGGGGGGCCTGCACATGGATCACGGCGGTAGAGCCGGTGGCGTTAGCCATCTGTGAGGCCACCGTGCGCTTCCAAATCAGCTCATACAGCTTGAACTGCACCGGCTGCAGGGAGTCTTTAACCTCACTGGGAGTGCGGAAGTGGTCGCCAGCAGGGCGGATAGCTTCGTGCGCCTCCTGGGCGCCCTTGTTTTTGGTGGCGTAAACACGCGGTTTCTCGGGCACATACTGGCTACCGTAAAGCTCACCGATCTGGGTGCGGGCGGCGGCCACAGCCTGGCTAGAAAGCGCGGTGGAGTCGGTACGCATATAGGTGATGTAACCGGACTCGTACAGGCCCTGAGCTACACGCATAGTGTCGCGCGAGTTCAGGCGCAGTTTACGCGAGGCCTCCTGCTGCAAGGTGGAGGTGGTGAACGGCGGGGCCGGACGGCGGGTGTAGGGGCGGGTTTCCACCTTGCCCACCTGGGCTTGGGCCTGCTCAATAGCCTGCGCCACGGCCTGCGCGTCAGCCTCATGCAGGTGCACCACCTTGGCGGCCTGAGCCTGGGAGGTTAGTGCGGCGTCGTCGGCAAAATCGCGGCCAGTAGCCACCCGACGCCCATCCAGGGAGACCAGGCGGGTAGCAAACTCACTGTCGTCGGCGGCAAAAGTAGCCTCCACACCCCAGTAACTGGCGGGAATGAAAGCCATACGTTCACGTTCACGCTCCACCACCAGGCGCGTGGCCACAGACTGCACGCGACCAGCCGAAAGCCCCTGACGGATCTTGCGCCACAGCACCGGGGAAATTTCGTAACCCACCAGGCGGTCCAGGATACGGCGGGTTTCCTGGGCATCTACCCGGTGAATATCGATTTCGCGGGTGTTATCCAGGGCGCGGGTGATGGCTTCACGGGTAATCTCCGTGAAAGTCATGCGGCGCACGGGAACCTTAGGCTTGAGTACCTCTTTTAGGTGCCAAGCGATAGCTTCACCCTCGCGGTCATCATCAGTGGCCAGGTAAAGCTCGTCGGCTTCCTTCAGGTGGCGCTTAAGCTCAGCCACCACTTTCTTCTTATCCGGGTTAACCACATAGTAGGGGGTGAAGTTACCCTCCACGTCCACGGCAAACTTCCCGAAGGGGCCCTTCTTCATATTGGCCGGCAGCTCAGAAGGCTGAGGCAAGTCACGGATATGACCAATGGAGGCCTGGACGTCGTAGTCCGCGCCTAAATAGTTTGAAATTGACTTAATCTTGTTCGGGGACTCGACAATCACGAGCTTGCGTGACACGACTTTCCTCCTACATCCCGGTTCTCTTGCCGCCGCTGAACTAGGCTAGCGAGGCAAGGGCGCGCAAGCTTGCGCCGACACACCTATATATCAGCGTAGCCTAGATTTTATGTAATTTACTTTAAGCCCAGTTTAACCAGGCGCGACATACCCAGGGCACTGACTGCCCCAAAACCGCCCACTCCTACCAGGTAGGCCGTGAACTGCAGGGAGCCAAACAGGTAGAAATTACGGTAACCAGCAGAGGCTAACATCACCACTAGCGCCAAACTCAGGTAGCCACCCAGCGAAAGCAGGTAGCGTGCCAGTTTTGAGCCGGGCAGGCCGCGATACTCGTCTGTTCCCCAAGCCCCAGCCGCGAGCGCCACAAAACCCCAGGTGAAGGCCACTGCGGCGGCGGCAATGATGTCTGAGGGGCGGTGCCATTGGCATACCAGGGTGGACCAGCCCATGAAGAAGGTGAAGCCGGCCCCTACCCAGGCGGCAATCACACGCCAAGCCGGCGGCACTACTAGCAGTAGGGCTACGGCAATGGAGGCGGCCACGCCGGTGTGTCCTGAGGGTAGGGTGTTGGCGGCGTCGACGCGTTGACTGTAGCCCCAGTCTGGGCGGGTGAAAACGAAGTGTTTAAGTGCCTGGATGGTTACGTTGGTGCCTACTACGACGGCGGTGGCCCACAGAGCGGCGCGGGGGCGGCGCCTTAGTAGGGCAATGGCTAGGGTGGCGATTATGGCCACCACGATTAGCGGCACAGATACGGCGTTTAGTAGCGCGCGGGCCTGGTCATCAATCCTGGCCGCACCCCAGTAGGAGCCTTTGAAGGCGGCGTCGTCGATAAACTGCCCTTCACGCGTGTTTACCAGCAACGCCCACGACCCCCACACCAGCAGGGTGAAAAGTAGGGCGTAGACGCAGGCTATGCGGCGAGCAAGTTTTGACATAACCTCAGACCTTACAGGTAACGAAACGATAAACAACTAATTGTGACCCCAAAGACGCTGTTAGCTAAGTCCGTTTGTGGCAAATTTGCACACAGGCTTAAGCCGCGCCTGGCGGGGGTAATTTTTGCGCTGCGCGGTTTTCAGACGATAGTAACCATCCCTGCGTGAGCAAAAGTCCTGGTGGCGGCCACCATGTCGGCTAGGACTGCAGCTGGGTCTTCACTAGTTAGCGAGGCTACGGCGGCCGCGATTTGGGCGACAGTGAGCAGTCCCTCATCTGAGGCGCTCAGTAGGGCCACCTCGGGCATCCCTACCGCTATTACGCGCCCGAACCCTTCGGCTTGGCGGATCACTGGCGCGGTGGGCACGGGCGTGGGGGTGAGGGCTTCTTCTTTGCTTAGGCCCGACGCCGTGCGTAGCTTAAGTGCGGCTACTTGCGCGTCATCTAGGCCGCGCAGGGCTTCGTGGGCGGCAATTACTTGGGCTACGTGTTCGCCTAACGCCCCTTGGCCGCTGGTGGTGACTTCTTCCAGGACCCGCCAGGGCTCGACGACGGCGCCGGGGGCTGCGGCGTCGCTGGCAGGTTCTTCTGGGGCGGTTTGCCCTTCTAGAGCGGTGCCGCCGAGACCGCTGAGAGCGCCCGCTGCGACGGGAGCGTGGAACACCAGGTAGCCCATGCCCACGCCGCTTACCTGACGTGAGTCGAAGTCTTCTTGCCAGGCAGCCAGGGCGTTTTCGAAGGCGACGCCACTGCGTTCAGGGGTGAGTCCGCCGTCGCGCAGCCACATGGCGGCATACTCCACCGGGTCTTGCACTTCACGCTGAATAATCCAGGCATCTAGGCTCTTGCCGATCCACTGGTTTACGCTAGTGCGCCAGCTGGTGCCCTCGCGGTGTTCCCAGTTGCCGAGCATTACGGCCACGCCGTCGGGGTTTAGGTGATCCTCCAGGCCACGCACCAGGGCGGGCAGGATGGGCCCACCGGCGTCGCGGTACTCCATCAGCGGCAATCCGGCCTGACGCACGCTGGGTGGGGTGATCACAAAGGGCGGGTTGGAGACGATCAGGTCAAAGCGTTGGCCGGCCACAGGTTCTAGCAGGTTGCCTTGGCGTAGCTGCACACGGGCACTATCCACCCCGGCTAGAGCCACGTTGAAGGCGGTAAATTCCAGGGCGCGCGTGGAAATGTCGGTGGCCACCACCTGGCGCACGTGGCGCAGCAGGTAGAGGGTTTGAATGCCGCAGCCTACCCCCAGGTCCAGGGCGGTTTCTACCGGTTTGCGTGGGGTTAGGGCGGCCAGGGTCAGCCCGGCACGGCCAATTCCCAGCACATGATCGGGGGCTAGGGCCTGGCCGGTGACTAATTCACCCAGGTCACTGGCTACCCACCAGCGCACGGATCCGTGGGCGTCTTCAGCTTCGTGGGGGCGCAGGTCGACGGCGGGGGCGTAGAGCTGCTCGCCACTGGCGCTTTGCGTGGGTACCACCAAGCCAATATCAAGGGCTCCGGCCACGCCAGTACGCGGCAGGGCGGTTTCTAGAGCAGCGGCGCCAACTGGCTCGCCCAGCATGAACAGGGCGGTTAGCACCGCCACCTTGTATCCCGCGACGTCGCCAGCCCCGGCGGCCAGGGCGCGACGCACCACCCGCAAAGCCGGGGCCCGCAGCTCACGTTGCAAAGCAGCGGCAGCTACCGGCCCTAGTAAAGCCTCCACGCTTTCCACTCCCCAACCTGATTGGGCCAGGTCAGCGCGCAGTAGCGAAGCTTGCTTAGCGGTTAGGCGGGGGGCTTTAGGCATTGGGGCTCCTTAGAATTCCAGATCCACCCAGGTAACTAGATGATCAGAGATAGCTAGTTTAAACGTACCCGAATCGACCACCTGCGCGCTCGGCCCGCCGGCTGGTGCGCCCGACGCTGGTGTGCCTTGGCTTGGCGCAGCTGACACGCCTTGAGCTGATGCACCTGACGCTGCGGCAGCTGCTTGGCTGGCCGCACCCAGAGGCGGTAGGGCGTCGGTGAGGAAATGATCAATGCGTCGGCTTGGGGCAGCCGAGGGGAAAGTAACCCCCTGCCCAAGCTGACGGCCTACCCCAATACGGGCCAGGGCGGCGTCGTCCATGTTCATATCCCCACCCAAAATATGGGCCCCAGGCAAACCAGCCAGCTTCCACCAGGCGTGGGCCAGCTGGCGCCGAGCGGTGGTGGGGTGGGTGGCCAGGTGCACGCTAGCCACGTTAAGCGGCTCCTGCCCGACGCCGTCGGCCAAAGTAGCCGCCAGCATCAGGCGCGTTGAGGCGGTAAACAGCGCATAGGGCAGCTTGCCGCCCTCGCGGCGCACAATCGTGGGCACGCCCCGCCCCAGCCGCTCCACCCGCCAAGCCTGCACCGGTAGGCGCGACAAAATGGCGTTACCAAAGCCACGCAGAGGGGCCAGTGGCTCCAGCACCCGCAGCGGGTCGTCACCAAAGGTGCGCACCTGGCTACGGCGTGGGCGGTGACGCAGGCGGTCTACTCCCCCAGCGTAGGTGGCGGCAAAGCGCCAATACGGGTAACCGGCCTGTTCAGATAGCAGGCCCGCCAAATCCACTCGACCTGAGCGGTTTTGGTGCAAATCCACTTCCTGCAGCAAAACCACGTCAGCGTTCAGCTCACCCAGCTGCTGGGCCACCTGACTGTAAAGCTGGCGGGCAACTTGAGGGCTGTAGGGCTGGCCAGAGGCCACCTCGGCTAGCGTGGCAGTGTCATTGGCCCGCCCATACTGGAGGTTTGCGCTGGCCAGGCGTAGTTTCGTGATCACTCTTTAGGCTCGTCAGTTGCGAAACTTAGCGCCACCGAGTTCATGCAGTAACGCTGACCGGTGGGGGTGGCGGGGGCGTCGTCGAAAACGTGACCCAGGTGGGAGCCGCAGTTAGCGCAACGCACCTCGGTACGCTCATAACCCAGCTTGTAATCTGAGTGTAGCGTCACCGCATCGGTTTCCTTGGGGTCATAGAAGGACGGCCAGCCACAGCCCGACTCGAACTTGGTGGTGGATTTAAACAGCTGTGCCCCGCAGGCCCGGCAAGAGTAGATACCTTCGCGGTTTTCGTCCAGCAGCTCGCCGGTGAAAGGCATTTCGGTGCCAGCCTGACGCAGCACCTCATACTCAGCCGGGTTTAGGCGCTCACGCCACTGGGCGTCAGTGAGCTGCGCAAACTCTTGATTCTCACTCATGACTCATCCTTGGTTTTATCCGACACGGCAGGTAGTACAGCGGTTTTATCCACTTCATTTATTCCCGCCTCGGCGTCAGTTGCCCGGCTGGCGACGGCGTCGGGGGCCTGGGTGACCTTAGCGGTACCGGCAGCCCCAGCTGAGCCAGCAGCGACGGCGTCGGGGGCCTGACCTGAGCGCTCTACCCCCGCAGCGCCAGAGTGTCCTACCTCAGCCGCGCCAGAACGAAGGGCCTCTACCTTGGCCTTAGCGCTACGGCTGGCCGCGCTGAGCACACCGCGTGCCTGCTCCGGGCGTAGCTGCCGCTTTGCCTCCTCAACCGCAGAAATCTGGGCAACCTGCGTGGGGTCGGAGAGCACCATGGTGGCCGGCTCGGGTACGTCTGTGGCTTCCGGCTCAGTTTGTACGCCTGAGAGTATTCCACGTCGCAAAATCCGACGCCGCCGCATCTTCTTGGAGCGCACTGCGGCCGCCTGCACCCGGGCTTCCTCAATGGGATCGCCCTGCTCAGCTTTAGTTACCGCCGGCTGGGACTTGGTGTCACTTGATAGCTGTGCCAGTTCCTGCGCTAGCTTAGCCACCTTTTCGGGGGTGGGATCTTGCATGACGGTGACGTTTTCCACCTCCACACGCTGACGTGGCAGGGCATAAGGGGCCTCTTTTTGCAGCCAATTAATCATTTCTTCACGCACATGGCATTGCAGGTTGAAAGCATCAGCGCTGTTAACCGCAGAAACGGTCATACGCACGCGAATCAGCGAGTTTTGCGCATCAGTGACAACCAGTGAAGCTTCACGCCCATCCCAGGTGGAGGAGGAAGCCACAAACTTAGCCAGCTGCGCCCGCATAGCGGCAATAGGTGCGCGCCAATCCAAATCAAAGTTCAGTTGTGCTACCTGGCGCTCGTCGCGGCGTGACCAGTTCGTGAAGGGGTGCTCTGTGAAGTATTTGCTGGGCAGTAAGATACGTCGGCCATCAAAAGCTAGCACCACCACGTAAGTAAGCGTGATTTCTTCAATTCGGCCCGAGTCAGTGGAGTTAATAACCACCTGGTCATCCACGCGGATAGCGTCAGTGATAGCCAACTGCAAACCTGCAAACAGGTTTCCCAGCAGAGACTGTGCAGCCAAACCGGCTACCACCGAAACCAGACCGGCACTAGCAAGCAGCGAGCCCATAGCCAGACGTGCTTGCGGGAAGGTCATGATAATGGTGATTACACCAACGGTGATGACGATAACTTCAGCTACTCGTCTCAGAATCTGGGCCTGGGTGGTGATCTTATTGGCCCGGCGCACATTGGTGGGGTCATTGCGCGATTCGGCATGGGCCACCACGGTAGCCGAAATGGCTTTAACCCAGCTTACGCACACCCAGGTCAGGGCCGCTTTAAACAGGATTACCAGTAACACAATGGCGTAGCTGTACCAGGCTGGCGAGGAGGTTCCCTCCATGGCCAGCTGAGCGCCAATTAAGGCACCGACCACAGCAAACAGGGCGTAGAAAGAGTTACGTCCCTTCTCTCCCACGTGGTGCCACAGCAGGGAGCGGCGTCCGGCCACGTGCACCGCAATAACTACAGCTAAGGCCAGCACCAGGCCGATTGATAGGCCTAGCACCGTGCGCCACAGCAGGCTGAAAGTGTCTAAGGTGACCGCTGCGGCAGATTCTGTGGGCGATGGCGTGGGGATAGGAGTCGCCACCGCGAGTATGTGCCCCTGATTTAACATGGCAGCCACACTAGTAGCGCAGGCTGTGTACGAGCTGTGGTTTTACCCGCGCGTCCACACAGGTAAGGCAGTCCACAAAGCTTGAGCTTGCAACATAAAACCCGCTAGTAACAGGCGCCCCAGAAGCCCCAATGTGGGCGCCTTAAGTCCCACCCCTCAGCAGCGACGCCGCCGCACCTTTGGGTAGTAAACATCAGCCCCCAGCACGGCAAGCCCCGCAGAAACCAAAAAACCCCGCATCGCTTACGCAATGCGAGGATTTAAGTGGTGGCTCCGACCGGCGTCGATCCGGTGACCTTTCGATTTTCAGTCGAACGCTCTACCAACTGAGCTACAGAGCCAATCTGAAAACTTTGGCCTGACCATTACTGATCAGGCCAACTTTTTCGCGACCTCGACGGGACTTGAACCCGCGACCTTCGCCGTGACAGGGCGACGCGCTAACCAACTGCGCCACGAGGCCTTGACTTTCGTCAGATTCATATGAAGTTATCGTACGAATCCGTACTCCCAACGGGATTCGAACCCGTGTTGCCGCCGTGAAAGGGCGGAGTCCTAGGCCGCTAGACGATGGGAGCCTTTTGGCTTTGGCGTCTTGCGCCTCGAACCGAGAAGAACTCTATACAGGAACCAGACCCAAGCACAACTCGAAAAAGCGTGACGCTGACCACATGGCTAGTTTTGCGCAGAATTCCAATTGAAATTAACTGTTTGCGCACAATCGTTTTAAAGGGAATGGGCTTAAGCGCGCTTTCGTGGCAACCTTAGAACAGCTGCATCCCTCGACGTCGGCCCGCCCACCTGTAGCTATCCGCCGTCACAATTTGCTGGAAGGATCACTGTCGTGACCGAAACCCCCCAAGGCTCCAACCGCACACAGCCTTCGCTAGGCGCCCTAATGGCGCGCGTGAGCGAAAATATTTCTACCCTGATCCGCACCGAAATCGCACTCAATAAGGCCAAGGCGGCCGAAACAGGTAAACGTTTTGGTTTAGGAGCCGGCCTGCTAGGCGCAGCGGGAGTATTCGCCCTATTTGGACTGGGCTACCTACTAACCACCCTGTCGCAGGTAATTGCGCTATGGCTGCCGAAGTGGGCGGGGTCGCTGATTGTGGCCGTGCTGGTGCTGATTGTGGCCGGGGTGCTGGCTCTGGTGGGCAAGAAGGAAATCGACAAGGGCCGCGTAGTGGTGCCTAACCCGCAAGTTGGTTTGCGTCAGGACGTGCAGGCCGTGACTAACTCGCTGCGTGAGGGCCTAGCTACCGACGACGCCGCCAAGCCTGCTGCAACTGGTAGTGCCGCCACCTCAGGTCCGGTGCCCCACTCCCCCCGCCACCAATGGCCCCGCAGCCAACGGCCCGACTGGCTCTGCTCCCGCCGGCCCGGCTTTCGGACAGAACTGAGCGAAAGGAAGTTTCATGTCTATCTCAGCCCTAGAAGCTCAGCTAGAGGCCCAGCGCGCAGCCGCCGCCCAGGCCGTTAACGAGTTGGCCCGCCAGATCGCCCCGGCCACACTCAAAGCCCAGGCCGCCCAGATCGGTGAGGACAGCGTGGCGCGAGCCAAGGCGCTCGTCAGCGACTCCGCCCCGGTAAAGGAGCGCTTTACCACGCTGGTAGAGGAGGCTAAGGGTAAAGACCCGGCCGCCGCCGTCGTACTTGCCGGAGCAGGACTGGTTGCCGCCACGACGGCGCTGATCAGCCTGCGGTTGGCGCTACGTCCGCTGTTTAAGTGAGGAAAGGATAAATAATGCCCAGTGCACAGGAGCTCGAAGAGCAGCTTAAGGCCCAGCGTGAGGCCCTGGCCCAGAGCGTAGATGACCTGGCTGAGCGGGTTAACCCCAAGGCCCAGGCCAAGGAGAAGGCTGAGCAGGTGCGCGCCAAGGCCGCTGAGGCTGGCTCTAGCATTTCTGAGTCACTGCACCAGTTTAGTTTTATCGCCAAGGAAATGAGCGAGGGTGTGCGCGCCCAGGCTAAGTACTACTGGGATCGCGCCGGTGAAGGTGACTCTTCTGCCCGCGTCGTGGTGGCCACGGTGGGTGCTAGCGCCCTGCTGGTTGGCGGCGCAGTGGTGAAGAAGATCTTCAAGCACTAGTAGCTACCGGGACGCCGTAACGAGCCCGCCTGCACTGAAAGTAGACGCTGACAGCGCAGCGCGGGCGGTGGTGTGAACGAGCAAACGAAATCAGTGCTATTGTTCACATGTGGACCGCCACTCCAGTCCAAACCGGCCCTGATCGGCGTGTGGAATGGAGATTGTGGCGCTTATCGTTGTACGGTTGTCTCACGATAAATTCAGACCATTTCGAAACAGCACGTTTTACGTGCGCGATCAGACGTTGGAGGGGGTCGAGCCTATGGGGCGCGGCCGTCAAAAGGCCAAGGCAACCAAGGTTGCCCGCAAGCTCAAGTACTACAGTCCTGAGACTGACTATGCGGCGCTAGAGCGTGAGCTCGCTGCCACGTCGGCCCGCTCAGGAAGCAGCAGCTACGACGACGAGGACTACTCGGATCTAGCCGCCAAGTACAACGATGACTTTGACGATGAAGATGATCTTGAGTAACTAAAGGGTGGGGGCCAGCTCGATAGAGCTGGCCCCCACCCTTTTTGTAGCTAGACGCCACGCCCACCAAGTAGGGCTGCGTCCATCGAGTAAACGCATCAACCAAGCGAACGCGGCATACCCTAAGCAAGCGCTACACCCTAAGCAGATGCTGCGCTCTAGGCGGGCGCAGCTTTCTAACCAGGCACCGCAGCCTAAACAGGTGCTGCGCCGCTACCTGATGCAGCACCTCTAAAACCCCACGCTAGCGGGGAAAACTGAGGCCCGACCCCTTGCCTCATGTATATAGTCGGCTCATCCCCGCGTGAGCGGGGAAAACGTACTCACAGACGCGGCTCACAGGCGGCCGATCGGCTCATCCCCGCGTGAGCAGGGAAAACTGCGCCGCCGCATACTCACACACCAAAGCGCGCGGCTCATCCCCGCTCGCGCGGGGAAAACTTCGAGGCTATCGGCACTATTATCAGTACAGCGGGATCATCCCCGCTCGCGCGGGGAAAACTACTCAAGACCTACCTGGATCAAAAGAGTCATCGGATCATCCCTGCTTGCGCGGGGAAAACACGTCACCGGCGACGATAGCGTCGGCGTAGGGCGGCTCATCCCCGCATGAGCGGGGAAAACGTAACGCTTGAACACGGATTCATAATAATGTGGGGCTCATCCCCGCATGAGCGGGGAAAACCGTGGGCGTGTCCGTTCTTAGGATTCTCAGTGAGGCTCATCCCCGCGTGAGCGGGGAAAACATCTCTGAGTCACTCTCTGAGTCACTGCACCAGGGCTCATCCCCGCGTGAGCGGGGAAAACATCTCTGAGTCACTCTCTGAGTCACTGCACCAGGGCTCATCCCCGCGTGAGCGGGGAAAACCAACCGCAGCCCGGCGGCCTACCCACTCTCGCCGGCTCATCCCCGCGTGAGCGGGGAAAACTTTAAGCGCCTGGGCGACCTTGTGGGCCCCGCGGGCTCATCCCCGCGTGAGCGGGGAAAACGCCCTCGACTCTAAAAATTGCACCTCTGAGGGTGGCTCATCCCCGCATGAGCGGGGAAAACTGTCTAGCGTTCGCGGTTGGGAGGGCTACCACCGGCTCATCCCCGCGTGAGCGGGGAAAACCAAACGTTTAGCGTTGTAAATAGTTTGCGTTCAGGCTCATCCCCGCGTGAGCGGGGAAAACACGGGGCGGCCAGCGCGAGGCACTACGATGGCCGGCTCATCCCCGCATGAGCGGGGAAAACGCTACCCTGGAGGAAACGGCGGCCGCGCATCAAGGCTCATCCCCGCGTGAGCGGGGAAAACAGTCTCTATGACGTGTGGGTAGACTACCGTGCCGGCTCATCCCCGCGTGAGCGGGGAAAACGGTCCCCGCNNCGCAAG
>NZ_JH470338.1:1276601-1279334 GCF_000239695.1 Actinomyces graevenitzii C83
GGGAAAACGAGGCAAGGGAACGGCCCCCCAAACAAAATACGGGCTCATCCCCGCGTGAGCGGGAAACTCCACCTACCCCAAGTCCACCCTCTTGAACATCGGCTCATCCCCGCGTGAGCGGGGAAAACTTGACAACGATGTCCCCAGGACACTCTGCTGGGGCTCATCCCCGCGTGAGCGGGGAAAACGGTTACGACTAGGAAGAAGTCGTATTTGCCGAAGGCTCATCCCCGCGTGAGCGGGGAAAACCTTGTTGGTAGCGTCACTAGCGTTTATAGCTTCTGGCTCATCCCCGCGTGAGCGGGGAAAACCTGTCTGAGCATTGGGAGGTGCTGGAGGCCGACGGCTCATCCCCGCGTGAGCGGGGAAAACTAAAGCGCGCCAGTCGGTTAGTACGCTTCGGCGGGCTCATCCCCGCGTGAGCGGGGAAAACTTGTTTCCACCAGCTAGCAGCAGCAAGCGGCAGGGCTCATCCCCGCGTGAGCGGGGAAAACCTCGATAGTTTCAAGAAGTTTCCCATACACCCCGGCTCATCCCCGCGTGAGCGGGGAAAACAGCCCGTAGACGCAGCGCCGCGCTGCGCCGTTGGGCTCATCCCCGCGTGAGCGGGGAAAACTGATCCGCCTGCAGCCGGTGCCTCACCATGAGCGGCTCATCCCCGCGTGAGCGGGGAAAACACGGCTTCAACCGTCCCAGTCAGGGAGTCGACCGGCTCATCCCCGCGTGAGCGGGGAAAACCTGACCCAGAGGCTTCACCTTAAAATCAGCGACGGCTCATCCCCGCGTGAGCGGGGAAAACCAGCCGTTGTCAATGAACTTGGGGATCACAGACGGCTCATCCCCGCGTGAGCGGGGAAAACCAGCCGTTGTCAATGAACTTGGGGATCACAGACGGCTCATCCCCGCGTGAGCGGGGAAAACTTCCAGCCCGTTCCGTAACGCATCAGCGCCCGTGGCTCATCCCCGCGTGAGCGGGGAAAACTCCACCTCTAGCAGCCGCTGATTTAGTGACTGAGGCTCATCCCCGCGTGAGCGGGGAAAACAAGCCACCCACACATTTTTGTACGGTAGCGACGGGCTCATCCCCGCGTGAGCGGGGAAAACCGCATTTAGACACAAGGCCGTTGCCATGGGGTCGGCTCATCCCCGCGTGAGCGGGGAAAACTAGCGCGAAATTTCGCCTATGAATGGAACCACAGGCTCATCCCCGCGTGAGCGGGGAAAACTCCAGTGCTAAAACACTGTGGCAGGCCCACACCGGCTCATCCCCGCGTGAGCGGGGAAAACTTCTTGTTCCTTTTCTACGAGGTTGACTAGGTAGGCTCATCCCCGCGTGAGCGGGGAAAACGTGGCAACGGCCCTAACGGTGTTGGCACCAATAGGCTCATCCCCGCGTGAGCGGGGAAAACTGTCCGTCCGACCACTGAGGGTGACCCGCATCCGGCTCATCCCCGCGTGAGCGGGGAAAACCTGATCCCTGAAAATCCGGTAACGGTAAAACAAGGCTCATCCCCGCGTGAGCGGGGAAAACGGGAGCTAAAGGCATCCTCAAGCGATAAGGATAGGCTCATCCCCGCGTGAGCGGGGAAAACTCCACACCAGGGACAAGCGTGTCCACCACCCAGGGCTCATCCCCGCGTGAGCGGGGAAAACGGTGGCGGCCTGCAGGTCTGCGAGGGTGTCGAAGGCTCATCCCCGCGTGAGCGGGGAAAACGCGCTGGTTTTGGGGTGGGGTGATGCGTCCGTGGGCTCATCCCCGCGTGAGCGGGGAAAACCGTCCCTTGAGATAGCGGACACAGGGCAGGGCAGGCTCATCCCCGCGTGAGCGGGGAAAACGACGGTTTCTTAGCGGCAGTAGCCATTTTCTAGGCTCATCCCCGCGTGAGCGGGGAAAACCTTGGCATAGCTACGGGGATAACGCCGGCACTAGGCTCATCCCCGCGTGAGCGGGGAAAACTGCAGGGCGGCTTGGTGTGCGTGCAAGGAACTGGCTCATCCCCGCGTGAGCGGGGAAAACCCCTAGCGTTATTACCTAAGGAAGTGATCGGGTGGCTCATCCCCGCGTGAGCGGGGAAAACCGGCGAAGCAATCCAGTCTCTAGACACTGATTCGGCTCATCCCCGCGTGAGCGGGGAAAACTAGGGCGCCCTGCAGGTATCAACGCTATTACTAGGCTCATCCCCGCGTGAGCGGGGAAAACGGGGTCATAGCTATTTGGGCGCGGTGAGTGCGCGGCTCATCCCCGCGTGAGCGGGGAAAACCGACCCCCATAGGTATCCCTGCGAGCGCCGCTCGGCTCATCCCCGCGTGAGCGGGGAAAACCCAGGATATATGAGGATGTCATCCGGGGATAGGGGCTCATCCCCGCGTGAGCGGGGAAAACCAAATGTAACTAATATATGCGAGATATTGGTCGGCTCATCCCCGCGTGAGCGGGGAAAACGCACAGGCCACGCGCTACACCGGGAGCCACAGAGGCTCATCCCCGCGTGAGCGGGGAAAACTGCTCTCGTAACTGTCTGTGAGCGCAACATTGGGGCTCATCCCCGCGTGAGCGGGGAAAACTCTATATAACGCCGGCTCAAACCTTATTAGCGGGGCTCATCCCCGCGTGAGCGGGGAAAACCATTACGCAGCTTGTAGACGAGGAAAACCGCGCGGCTCATCCCCGCGTGAGCGGGGAAAACGGGTATCTCCTTACGAGTGAGGTGGGGAAGAAGTCCGGCTCATCCC
>NZ_JH470338.1:1280537-1527400 GCF_000239695.1 Actinomyces graevenitzii C83
CTCATCCCGCGTGANCGGGGAAACTTTGTCTGCTTTGGTTGTAGACGCGGCCGCCTAGGCTCATCCCCGCGTGANCGGGGAAAACCAGAAGTCCTTGCCATCAATCACCAGACCTAGCGGCTCATCCCGCGTGAGCGGGGAAAACTACATTGGAGCAGTTTTCAGCTTATGACTGGGCGGCTCATCCCCGCGTGAGCGGGGAAAACGTAGGGTTACAAGTGCTAGTGCTATCCATGAACGGCTCATCCCCGCGTGAGCGGGGAAAACGGACCCCCGTCTCCATGTCGTGGCATGACCTGCGGCTCATCCCCGCGTGAGCGGGGAAAACTGGTGGTGCATGTTTTAGAGGGTCGGGGCACGAGGCTCATCCCCGCGTGAGCGGGGAAAACGATCCAACACATGCCAATCCCATTGCAGCCTAAGGCTCATCCCCGCGTGAGCGGGGAAAACACCTGCTTGGGGGTGCGCAGGTAGAGGCGCGCCGGCTCATCCCCGCGTGAGCGGGGAAAACACCAAACTCCGTGTCCCATTTGGCTAGGGCTGCGGCTCATCCCCGCGTGAGCGGGGAAAACGGCTCCGGCTTGGCCTCAGCGGGCTTAGCGGCCGGCTCATCCCCGCGTGAGCGGGGAAAACACTTCTCGAACTGGGGCTTTACGCCCCAAATCGGTCAGATTTTGGAAAGCCTTGAGAGCTGCGCCTACGCTGAAATTTACTCACTGCCGGTCGCCTACGCAACCGACTCGCGGGATCAGGCTCAGAATACTGGCCGCGCCCCTCAGAGTAGTAAGGGCGCATCATCAAAGTGAGCCCCTCAAAGTCGACCGGCTGCCAAGGATCACCCCAGGTCAGAAAGGCCAAACCCTGCTCATTACGGGCTCGATACACCATCACTGCTCGCCCAGTTTTTAGGTTCGCAACGACTATATCCCATAGACGCTCACGCACACGAGCACTTAAAGTACCCACAAAAACACCAGGCGAAATCTCCATAAGCCAACGCGTCACATGACCACGCAAACCCTCAGGGACAGCAGATAAAACCAGCACAATCACCAGGGCACATCCTCATCATAGGAAACACCAGCAGCTACCGTCCCATCCGCGTCATCCCACAGCCGCAAGTCGGCAACATCTAGCTCGTCGTCGGGCAGATCCCCAGCCACCGAGAGTAGTCGCTTAATATCCGTGACACACCGCTCCAGCAGCCGAAACTCCCTCACGGCGTCACGCACAGCCTTGCGGGCCGCGCTACCTACCGATTCCTCAGTAGGACTAGCCGCCAGGTCAAATGCAATCGGAATGGTTAGGTTCGCCTTATACAGATCCGCAATGTCGTAGACAAAAGAGCGGTAGGTGCCGCTATGGACAAAACCCAGCCCCGGACTACAGCCCAACGCAACTATAACCGCGTGAATAACACCGTAAATAGCTGAGTTAGCTGCCGACAGCGCCTGGTTAACCACTGATCCGTCCTCGAAATTGTCCGGATCATACTCGCGCTTATCCCAGGGCACGCCGGTGCGCTGCGAATTCTGCTGATACAGCCTACGCACTCGCGCCCCCTCACGCCCCCGCAGCTGCTGCAAGCTCAGTTTAGAGACATCCTCACCCACAAAACGCATCAAATACATGTTGCGGGCAACAGCGAGTCTCAAAGCCGGGTCACTTACTGCGCGGGCCTGCGCCTCCAGCAGGCGGGAGGAGCGGGAAGGCGGGGTGCCGTGCGCGTAGTACCGCACCCCGTTCTCTCCCACCCACACAACCGTGGAGCCACTTTCTGACAGTACAGAGATCGCCGAGTGAGTGATACGCACTCCTGGCCCCAGCATTAGCACCGATAGTGCCGCCGCCGGGACGTGGGCGATACCGTGCCCATCGGCCACAGTAATCGCGTTAGAGTCGCGGTTAATTGTGCAACGTTCCACGTACAGGAACGTTAAACGGTCACGGGCTCGCACCAGGTCCTTCGGGTCAGGAGGCTTGGCTCCCGGTATTGGTTTCATGGCCGGGCTAGGGTCAGTAGGCCACAGCCGTAGGCTTTGCCTCGGCCAATCCCGTTGACGACGGCGTGGCGTAGCGCCTGCGGGTCGCTCACCTCAAGGACTCCCTCAAAGGTGGCTATCGATAGCCTGACTAGGCCATTGCCGCGCCTGAACTCAACCAGGCTCCGCTCAACCCCGTTGATCAGGAGGTTTTTCCCATCAACGCGCTGACCCTGGCTGTCTTCCAGCACCGGCAACTCACCACCCAGATCAGCAGATTCCAGGATCTTAAAACCGCAGCGTTCAGCCCGGTCTAAAACCCATTTAGTCTGCTGCTCCTGGGTGACGTGGGCCAGAATTTTCTTCCGCCCAGCCTGATCAAGCTGACTTTTCTCCCTGAACGTGGGGTTTACGCAGAGTCGGAAACCCCAACGCTGCCCAGCTTCAAGCCGGTCCAGGAACCCGTCAAGTTCGCGCACCACTACACCACCGTCGGTGTCGTAACCCGCCGTCTCAACAATGTGCGAGGGGTCAGGCGGCACCGGGCTGGAAATGAACAGTGCATAGGCGGGGCTGCCCTGCTTGCCAGCTGAGTTAGCGACCCGGTCCAGCCGCCACAGCACGCGCGGAGCTGCAGCGTCATCGAGAGAGCCGGGAGGGAAGCAGTTTAGAACCGCCGCGTGCATCGTCTGCCGACTACGCATTAAATTCCGTGCTCCCCGGCGAAACGGGTTTAGGTAGATACGCGTCAGAAACATCAGAGCACCTCCATCGGATCATGAGTCAAACCGGGCATGGATTGGGGCTTTACTGGCACAAATTCAGGGTTTTCTACCTCAATCCGCGTCTCTTCAACAGTGCGCAGGCTGTAGCGGCGATGCTGGGAATCGAAACTGATAGGCACATCCTGCAAGGTGTGGGTGTGCTGGTAAGCAGTTCCCGCCTTGACCGGGATGATCCCCTGATCTGCCACCACACGCAGGCTCACGCGAGCCTCTTTGCGCTTGCGCTGGTAGAACTTTGCAGCCAGCCAGGGGGTTGCCTGCAAGGCATCCCAGGCGGCGCCGTCGTGAACCGCTAAACGCAGGGGCATAGTGGGTGGGCAGGCGCGCCTACCCAGGTAGAGCGGGAATACAGGCCGCACAATTGCCTGCGCCAGGGCTTCAATCAGCTCATCGGGCCCCTCAATGAAGGCACCGAAAGCCGCGTCAGCCCAGTAAAAACGGTCAGACAGGGGCATCGAGACCTCGCCACGGTGGGCCGTGTGGAAATCGCGAAGTAGCTGACCAGGCTGGTCTACCCGCACCGCCACGCGCAGCTGGGCTAAGTCCTCAATGGGATCTACCCGACGGCGCCCCTGGGCTGCTGCTAGGAGGCCAACCAGAGCGCTTTTCGTGGGAAAAGCCTCGGTTGAGCGACGTGTGAACCGGCTGGAGGAGCCCCATGACTGCATGGGGCCAGCCAGCCTTAGGACGAGTACCTTACTCATCGATTGCTCGCACCACTTCAGCAGTAGCCCCACCCAGCTCCGCTAGAGACACCTGGTCGCCCAGGGCATCAAAGCCTGCTCCGCGCGGCGTGGTCCAGGAGACGATGGAGGACACCGGGTCCATGCCGGTGAGCTCGCGCAGCTGCGACTCAAATTCCACAAACCGCTTGATAGCCGGGGTAGCAAAGCCCTCGCCAGCTGCCACAATGGGGTCCTCAAAGGCGCCAGCCAGGTTGATTGGCTGATCATCACGTACCTGCACCAGTACCGCGTCAGGCAGGGTGCGGTTAGCGAAGGTGGTGATCTTGCCGGTGGGCATGGAGCGCACGAAGCTGTCTACAAAGAGCTTAATGGCTTCTTCTGCCACAGCCTCATCACCCAGGTTTTCCCGCAGCAGTTCCACGTTAATCGTGGCGTAGCGGTAGACCGTGGCCGAAGCGAACTCGATGGTGCCGATCATGCCTGCACCTGCGTCAGCCTCGTCATCCTGGCGCTTCTCGTCGTCGACGGCGGTGTAGTAGTCGTATTCGCGCTCAACCGCGCCCACACCGATAGCGTGGGCCACCTGGCAGGCTGCGTCAACGTTTAGCGAGTTAGGCTCAGCAACCATGCGACCAAACAGCGCGATGTCAATGGAGTGGTCAGTGTCTACCAAGTTCCGGGGCTTGAGTGCCTTGAAGGCTTTCTCCGGGTCATCCTCACCAGCCACAGAGATCAGCGCCTCTACCACGTGGTCAATCTGCTTAGCGGATAGGAATACCAGGAACCCCGCTTCCGCCAGCTGCTTTTCGCTCTTGTTGCCACGCGGCTCGGTGAGCTTGAAACCGATGGCCTTCAGCCCCATTGCCGCAAGGTCTGCAGCCTGCGCCTCTAGGTCCGGGCGCTTGGCTACGATGGCGCGGGCAACCAGGTCAACGATCAACTTAGTGCGAACACCGTAGTTGCCGTTAGAGATCTTCTTCTCGAAGTCTTGGCGGGTAGCGCGCTTGATGGCCTGCGAGGAGATGCGCATACGGCTGACGCCACCGAAGGTTGCGCTCTTAGGGGCGCCGGTGTCATCACGGTTCGGGTTCGAGGGGGGCAGGGTCTGCAGGACGTGGATATCGATGAAGAGTGACATTGGTTTTTCCTTTCTTTTTGGCGTCACTTGTTGTCGGTGTCAGTATCGGTGTCGGTGGCTTGCTTAACTCGGGCGAATTGACGCCCCCAGTCACGCATAACAGAGGTGCGGTAGCGCGGGTCTTGCCAGGTGAACAGGTCAGCAGCAAGCTGGCCGTAATCGCAGGGGATTTCAGCAGACTCAAGCTGAGATACCAGCGAGCGTAGGTGTACTAGCAGTCCCGCAAAGGTAGGCGACTGCACTGCAGCAGCAAAGCGCCGGTAGATTGGGGTTTCTTCAGCGCGCTTGTCACCACGCTGGCTCTCGGCAATTAGCCGGATAGCAGAAGCAAAGCGTCGTGGCTGCTCTGAAGTGTCGTGCATAGGCCGCGTGTTAGAGCCCTGATGTAGCGCCCAGAGAGTCAGTGCCGCGTGAGTGGCCTTCTCCCCACGGGTGGGAGCGTCACCTAGGTATCCTGAGCGATCATCTAGGGTCAGGTCCCAGATTGCTGGAACAGTGCCAACCTCCTTGCTAATCGCACCGCGTAGCTGTGCACGCAGTGCGCGCGCTGAGGGGGTGGACACAGACAGGCGGTGAACGATTACCCCATCCACCCGTCCGCGTACTGCTGCGCGTGAGCTGAACCCTTGGCTGCTAGGAGCCGGAGGCGTCTGAGCAGCAGCAACATTGCTGGTCATTTCATTCCTTCCTGTTTGTTATCTGGATTCGGCACTAGCTTTTGCAGAGCCGACCTAAAGAAGTTCTCGGCGATGGAGACATTCATGAAGCCCCAGCCGGTGTCCCGGCCGATAATCGCTGAAGAAGATGCGGAGGCTACTAGTTGTTCCCCTAGCTCAGTTGCGTAACGGCGCAGCTCGCTTGCCCACATCTGGCCCACTTCGCGGGCGCTAAGGCGTCCATCAACCTGTGCAAGCCAGGCCCTAAATGGGTCATCGATGCGGGAGAAAAATTGTTCTTTGGCGCGGTCGCGGGCGCCGTTACCGGCCCCGTCACCGCTTTCACCAGCCGCGCGGGCTAGATTGGCGGCGAGCATACCTACCGTTACAGCCACCTGCTCTGTCAGACGTGCCTGTCGATCAACCTCAGTTGCCAAGTCCTCGCGTTCAGTGCGCATCATGGCTACAGAAAGCGTCAGTTCATCAGCGTAGATGTCATCAACAGTTGCTTCTTGGGGACCATAGGTGACCCCTACAGCTTGGATCTGTATCTGTGTGGGATAGTCTTCAGCAAGCATTGAGCTCTTAAGCTCAGCGTGGAAGCTCAAGACTGCGGACTGCAAGAATTCTCGCTTAGGCTGTTTGTCTGCCCCCTTGATCATTTCGCAAACTGGCAGTGTGCCAGGTAGGTCTCGCCACAGTGCACGCCCCGCCTTGAATTTGCTGGGCATGTAGACGTCTTGCTTGAAATCTCTGGACTGAGGCAGCGAGTAGCGCCATAGACTCTGCGGCTCATAACGCTGCATCTGCTGGGGAGCCAGCTTGTCGCCTTGAGCCAGCACCACGCTTGTGACTCCGCTTGGGTCACCGATCAGCTTGATTCGGCGCGAATGCCAGGTCAGCAGCCTGGGGATGCTCAGGTCTCGCGGGGTTCCCTTTGGGTCTAGGCGGGAGTAGTTTCCGCGCGCAGACGTTTCAGGTGTACTTACTTCCCAGGTACACCAGTCCCATTCGGTTGTGACAGGCACTCCCTTGAGGTCGCCGGCATCTGCAGGCACCAGGTTTAGCAGCAGGGTTTCGTTGAAGTTCTTGCCCTTAAGCCATACCAGACCTAGGTGACCGCACCAGGCCGGACCAATCGGGTAGCCTTTACCGCCCTTCACCTCGCGGTCCCCTACAGCGCCTGAGCGGATTCCGGAGGGGTCGTAGGCTTGAGTGTGCACCACCCAGCGGGCGGCTTCTGCGGCACTAATGCGCTCCAGTGCCTTGCCGTTGCGGGTGGTGAAAAATTGCTCGCCGTTGGGCACGTCAGCAATCACTTTTTCTAGCCCTGAGACTGTGTCTTTAGGGGTACGTAGGTCTGCCACCTGCATGAAGGGGTACTGTCCACCGAATAGGTAGAAACGCTCACGCCACTTTTCCAAGTATTCGATCATTTGCTCGATGGGAGCGCCCTCTTCCAGCTGTTCTAGCCATTCTTCGGCATCTAGCGGCGTGGCCACTCGATAAGCAACAGCTAAAACTAGTCGCTGGATTGCGATGTTTTGTGTGGGTAGCTCGCAGGCTAGGTCAGCGATGTCAGTGCTACGCTGCAGCAGCTCCAGCAGTCCCACCTCGGTGATGGTCCCGTCGAGTAACCTGACGGGAACCCATGGTTCATCAAGCAGATTGTATTCAGGGGGTTTCATTACCCTGTACCTCCATTCCATTTTCAATCGAATAGGTAAGTTTGTGTCCGTATAGGTCTCGGGTCAGGCGCGTGCCGTCAGGGCTCAGGTACATGGCCAGGATTAGTTCTCCAGCTAGTAGCGGGTGCTGGAGGCAAGCCCAGTCTTGGGTGATGGGGTCGTCCCAAATTTCTTGGGCCACAGCGTCCACTGCTTCATCTAGGTCCTGCCCGCTAGCGCGAAATGCCCACGGCGGTAGGGAGATGCTCCAGCTGCAGATGTCGGCTATGCGGCCGCGAGCGTTGTATTCGCTAACTGCAAGCGGGGTGCCATCTGGTTGTGTGCCGCTGATTGGGGGCGCTACCGGCACGTTGTTTAGCTCTGGGTCTAGGGCGACGACGAGCACGGGGATTTGGTCCTCGCCGTCGCGTACGGCTGCTCGGCTGGCGGCTACGGCAGGCCCGTTTGATTCTTCCCCGGTGGCAGCGTTACCCATGAATTTGCTTTCTAATGCGGGGGCTTTCCACTTGGGTAGGTTCATGCCGTCTAGGCACCAGTCATCGGCTTTGGCCTGTGAGCGCTGGTTGTCGTGTAGGTACTTTTCCAAGGCGGCATCTAGGGAGGCAGCCCATTGCTGCGGGCCTACTGGTTCAGCTGTGTTGTAGGCCAAGGCGGTGAGCTGGGCGTAGTCGTTGGGCTCGCTGACAGTAATTTGTCCGCGATCAGCGAGGATGCCTAGGGTGCGTAGATTTGTGTAGCGCGCGTAGACGTAGTCGGTGCCGCTGGAGTAGCTCCAGGGGGCAGAGGCGAGATCATTGACTAGTACCAGGCAGCGGGCGGCTTGTAGACCTTGGGGGCGGTTGCGCCCAGCGTGGCGGTGTAGGCGGCCAATGCGCTGCAGCACTAGGTCCATAGGGGCGGGGTCGGTGAGCATCAGGTCGAAGTCGACGTCGAGGCTCTGTTCGATCACCTGGGTGGCTACTACCACGTGCCTTTGGGGGCGTTTGGTGCTGTTTTTGCCAAATAATTCCAGCATTGAGCTGTCTCGGGCAGAGCGTTCAACTGCCAGGAACCGCGAGTGCAGCAGCGTGGCTTGTTGGCGTCCGAAGACTTTTTTGACGGCGGCGTAGGTTTCTTGGGCTTCGCGCACCGTGTTTCGGATGACCACTGCGCAGCCGCCATCAGCTAGTTCTTGCTCTAGTAGTTTTGCGATTTCTTCAGCACTGGCTACTTGAGTGGGAATGATCTGTTTGGTTACTTCTGCTTCGCCCTCAATTTCGTGGATGCGTACTTCACTTGCGGTCACGGTGGAGATCACCGGGTAGCCGATTGCCTTATCCAGCGCGGTGTTGGCTGCGGTGGCACCTTGGCCGCGTCGGTAGGCGTCTAGCAATTCTCGACGGCGCTCGGGTGGCAGGGTGGCCGATAGTAGGACCACGGGGATTTGGTACAAACCCAGCCAGGTCAGTGCGGCTTTGAGGTAGGTCTGCATGTAGGCGTCAGCGGCGTGTACCTCGTCAATAATCACTACTTTGCCCATCAAACCTAGGTGGCGTACTAGTACGTGACGGGATTTGAGGGCGGCCAGTAGTACTTGGTCGATTGTGCCCACGACTACGGGAGATAGGGTGGAGCGCCACCTTTGTCCCATCCAGCGGCTGGCGTGTAGGCCATTGTCTTTGTTGTCGGCGTCGTCGTCATAAACTTCTAGGGGGCTGTGACCGCTTTCTAGCAGTTCCATAAACGATTTATTTAGGTTGTTTTTACCGTGGGCTAGGTGCACCCCAAGTTTTTGCGGCTCGTCACCCAAGATGCTGGTGAGCCAGCTGGTGACGCGCTCAAACATGGCGTTTGTGGTGGCCTGGGTGGGTAGAGCCACGAAGATTCCCTGTAGTCCCCGCTCACGCATAAGTACCTCGGCGGCGGCGAAAGCTAGTTCGGTTTTGCCTGAGCCGGGTGGGGCTTCAACGATCATCAGGTCCGGGTTTTCAGCGGCGGCGATCTCAATGACTTCGCGCTGGGCTTTGGTGGGCTGGTAGGAGGCGGGCCAGCTAAAACGGTGGCGGTAGAAATCTGTGGCGTTTTCACTATGGAAGCTGGGAACGCGCATGGGTGTGGGGAACTGGGCGCGTTTCCAAGCTCGCCTGACGCGTTCGCGCTGCTGGCGGGCGTTTAATTCCGGATAGCCGCTAATTGAGAGTTTGCCGCCGTCATCTACCGGGCGCAGTCGCAGTGGGAAGTAGTCTTCATTGGAGGCCAACCAGTCTGCGATCACTAGGGCGGAGGTGTAGGCGGAGGCTACTGCAATAGGTAGCTCAGGTAGGGCAGTGTCGGGGGCGATGAGGGGGAAACCGCTACGGCGAGCCATGAAGCGCAGAATTTCTGAGCGAGCCTGCCCCCAGCGCGGATCGTCCTGACTGGAGCCCTCCTGGTACCTGTATTGTTGCTGGGCTAGGGCGACAGCCGCAGCGTCCGGGTAGCGCCCGTGGTGCACCCCTACCAAAATTGCCCACTGGCGGGCAGCTAGCCGGTTACCGCCAGCTTCACTGATTTCATCCCATAGGGCAAACTGGCTGACCAGGCCGTGAGGTAGGTATGAGCGCTCGGGGTAGTCCCGCTTGCGCATTACTGTCAGGCCCTGGTTACGGATCAGTTCGGCCAAGTCTGTGCGCTGACACGAGAACTGGGGGCTCACTTTCCCCAGGTCATGTATGGACATTAGGAATGTAAGACTAGCGCGAGCTTTGGCTTGGTCGCCGCCCCACGCTGAGGCCATGAGCTGGCGGTGATGCTCGCTTAGATACTCATCAAACAGATAACCCGCTATATCTGCACTGTCCAGCAGGTGCTGCACCACTGAGAGCCAGGTTTCGGCGTTACCGCTTTTAGCCCAAAAGCTGCGGGCCAGCTCAGACAGCTCACTAGCCTCCAGTTGCGGCTGCGGCAGCGGGAATGCGGGAGCAGGTTTGCGAATCATTTGTAATTCCTTGCTTGAAACCGCCCTCCTAAAAACATGTCGAGGATTAGCATGAAATTCATGGCGAGGGCTGCTAGACGATCCAGCGGATCGACATCGACCGGTGGGGTTGATGTCTAAAATCTTAGCACCCTTCCTTATGCAATACATCTTTCAAAAAATTAAACATGTACTGCGTCAGGGAATGCCAGCACCTGGAGAGAACAAAAAAATCCCCGCTTTCGCGGGGAAAACGCCCTTCTAACGCACTACCTGATGCACTACATAGGGTCATCCCCTAGACAGGGGAACACGATAACTGTGACTAGTATCACTAGTTATCACTAGTGCTAGATGGACTCTAAAAACGTATCACCCTCCCCCATCCCATTCAATTTGCCCCGCCGGGCCCCCGCATACGCTCCTAGACACCGCCTAAACGCCAGTGGGGACTGGCCGCCCGGCCAGTCCCCACCACGCTCTAGTGTTGTTGCAGCTCAGATGCGGTAGACGCCGTGGATATCCACTGCACCACCCTGCACACCCTTGGTGCCGCTAACCACTCGGCCAGTGACTTCATACTCATCAGCCTTATGTACGCTACCCAGCACGCAAGCCTCAATCCCGGCAGCGCGGCTTACCTCAATGGCAGCTTCAGCGATGGACTCATCCACCACTGCCACCATGCCGATACCCAGGTTCAAGGTGCCCTCCAGGTCATCCCAGGGCACATTACCCAGGCGGCGCACCACATCAAAGACGGGCGGGATCTGCCAGGCGCTACGGTCGACGTCGGCAATTAAGCCAGAGGGCAGCACACGCGCCAAGTTAGCAGCCAGGCCCCCACCGGTGACGTGGCTAAGGGCGTGCACATGCATAGTGGCCGGGTCCGGGCCGCTACCCACGCCCTCAATCATGGCCAGGCAGGCGCGAGTGTATAGGCGGGTGGGCTCTAGTAGCTCCTCACCCAGGGTGCGGCCAAACTCGTCAACGTGACGCTCTAGGCCCCAGCCGGCCACCTCAACTACCCGCCGCACCAGCGAATATCCGTTAGAGTGCAGACCCGAGGCGGCCATACCAATCAGTACGTCACCAGCCCTTACCCGCTCAGCACCCAGCACGCGGCTAGCCTCAACCACACCCGTAGCCGCACCGGCGACGTCGTAGTCATCAGGACCCATCAAACCGGGGTGCTCAGCGGTCTCGCCACCCAGCAGCGGGGTGCCCACAGCCGCACAGGCCTGGGCCACGCCGCGCACAATGTCAGCGATGCGTTCGGGCACCACATGGCCGCAAGCAATGTAGTCAGTCATCAGCAGCGGGCGCGCACCCACCACCACGATGTCGTCAACCACCATGCCCACCAGGTCCTGGCCAATGGTGTCGTGGATGTCTAGGGCCTGGGCGATAGCCACCTTGGTGCCCACACCGTCAGTGGAGGTAGCCAGCAGCGGGCGGCGGTAGTCGCGCAGCTCGCTGACATCCACCAGCCCGGCGAATCCGCCCACTCCCCCAACCACGGCGGGGGTCATGGTGGCGGCCACGGAGGCCTTCATTAGTTCAACGGCACGGTCACCTGCCTCGGTGTCCACGCCCGCAGCGGCATAGGTAACTTCACTCATTACTTGACTCCTTCAATGCGTGGTACCACTGAGTTTCGACGCGGCAGGGGCGCGTCAGTTTTGTTTTCGTCGCGGCGACGGCGGTACACCGAGGGCACGCGCGAGATCGGCAGGGTGGAAATCACCGGGGCCGCATGTGGGGGCTCAATCGGGTAGTTACCGTCAAAGCAAGCCATACACAGGCGTGAAGCTTCCTGGCCACTGGCTTCCACCATGCCCTCTACGGAGAGGTAACCCAAAGAGTCAGCCCCAATGTGGTTGCAAATCTCCTGGGTGTTCATGCCGTTGGCGATCAGCTCAGCGCGGGTGGCAAAGTCGATGCCATAAAAGCAAGGCCATTTAACCGGCGGGGAGGAAATACGGATGTGGATCTCCTTGGCGCCAGCCTCACGCAGCATCCGCACCAGGGCGCGCTGGGTGTTTCCACGCACGATCGAGTCATCAACCACCACCAGGCGTTTGCCTTCAATAACCTCACGCACCGGGTTGAGCTTGAGCCTAATACCCAGTTGGCGCAGGGTTTGGGTGGGTTGGATGAAGGTGCGGCCCACATAGGCGTTTTTCACGATGCCCTGGGCGAAAGGAATACCTGATTCTTGCGAGTAGCCAATAGCGGCGGGCGTGCCCGAGTCGGGGGTAGCAATCACCAGGTCAGCTTCAACCGGGTGTTCGCGCGCCAGCGCCGCACCCATGGCGTTACGGGCCGCAATAATGGAGCGCCCCGAAATACGGGTGTCGGGGCGAGCCAGGTAAACATACTCAAATACGCAACCAGTGGGGGTGGCGGGGGCGAAACGGCGCGTAGCTACGCCGTCGGAGTTAATAGTCAAAAATTCGCCCGGCTCAACCTCACGCACATAGGAGGCACCCACAATATCCAGGGCGGCAGTCTCGGAGGCCACCACCCAGCCGCGCTCTAGGCGTCCCAGCACCAGCGGGCGCACGCCGTGGGGGTCGCGGGCCGCATAGAGGGTGTCTTCAGTCATGAAGGTGACTGAGAAAGCGCCCTTGAGCTGCGGCAGCATCAGCATGGCTACCTCTTCGAGGTCTAGCTCAGGGTGCTGCTTGGCGGTGAGGGAAAGCAGGGCGGCCATCACGGCGGTGTCGGTGGTGGAGCCGCGTCCCAGTTCACCGGAAATATCCTGGCCGGAGGCTTCACGCACGTATTCCATTAGCTCGCGCGTGTTGGTGAGGTTACCGTTGTGGGCTAGGGCCACCGTGTGCTCAGCTACCGGCCCCAGCATGGGCTGAGCGTTTTCCCAGGTGGTGGAGCCTGTGGTGGAGTAGCGTACATGCCCCACCGCGATATGCCCACGTAAGGCTGACAGGCTGGTTTCATCAAAAACCTGGGAGACCAGCCCCAGATCCTTATAAACCATGATTTTTTCGCCATCTGAGGCAGCGATCCCGGCTGCCTCCTGGCCACGGTGCTGTAGCGCGTACAGACCGAAGTAGGTCAGTTTGGCTACATCTTCACCTGGCGCCCACAGCCCAAAGACGCCACATTCATCTTCAGGCTTTGGCTCTAGATAATCGACGGGTTGACTTTTGCGCGGGATTTCACCGAGTGTCACCTTCTAAGTTTGTCACATCCCCTTTAGTGACGCATGTGGCCATTTGTCACATGCGCGCGCTAGTCTCGCTTAACCCACCCCCGCGTTTGGGCCCAGCCACCTCACTTTGAGCACATCAGCGCACCGGTATGACGACGGCGTCCCCCTAGCAGTTTTGGGCCCGCTGGGGTTAAAGCAGCGGCAGGAAATCGCTTAGATCTGTGCGTAGCCCCGAGGCGCTGAGTTTGCCCTCGTCTAGGGCCGCATTCCACTCCAGCACACCAATGGCCAGTTCCAGCCAGGTTTGGGCGTCAGTTTCTACTACCGACGGCGGGGTGCCGCGCCGGTGGGTGGAGCCGGCTACTGCTTGGGTAGCGCCGTATGGTGGTACGCGCACTTCCACGCTGCGTCCGGGGGCGACGGCGGCCAGCTCCTCCAGCGTGTAGCGCACGGCGGTGGCGGTGGTGTTGCGGTCAGCTTCTTGGCCTTGCTGGTACAGGTTGCGCCAGTGGTGTAGGGCAGCGATGCCTTCGGTGATGTCGATACGACGACGGGTGCTCATAGCTGGCCAGATTACCCTCTTGGGCGGCTCTTAAGCAGCCGCTAAAGCTGGCTGCTTATTTGCGGCCGCGCACAGCCCAGGGCACGCCGGCCCCCCAAGCCGCGCCTAACTCAGGCCGCGCACAATGCCAAAAAACACATTGACCCGCCAGGCGTTTAGCCCAGCGGGTCAAGTTGTTGAACTAGCTTGGATCAGATGATGCCGAAAGCGTTCATAACATCGGCTACGCGCACGAAACCAGCAGCGTTAGCACCCAGCACGTAGTCGCCCGGGCGCCCGTAGGTGTCGGCAGCCTCCAGGCAGGAGTGGTGAATGTCAGCCATGATGCCGGTCAGCTTGGCCTCAGCGGTGGCAAAATCCCAGCGGCTACGAGAAGCGTTCTGCTCCATCTCCAGTGCGGAGGTAGCCACACCACCAGCGTTAGCGGCCTTACCGGGGGCGTAAAGAATCCCGGCGGCCTGGAAGTGCTCCACAGCCTCGGGGGTGGAGGGCATGTTGGCGCCCTCAGCCACCACACCGCAGCCGTTACGCAGCAGGCGCACTGCGGCGTCGCCGTTTAGCTCATTCTGGGTGGCACAGGGCAGCGCCACAGAGCAGGTCACATCCCAAATGCTGCCGCCGGTAACCAGCTGGGCAGAGGGGCGACGCTTGACATAGTCGGCTACGCGACCACGCTCGACTTCCTTAACCTGCTTTAGTAGCTCCAGGTCGACGCCGGCCTCATCCACCACGTAACCGGAGGAGTCAGAGAAGGTAACTACCTTGGCGCCCAGGGCCTGGGCCTTTTCAATGGCGTAGATAGCCACGTTACCGGCGCCGGAAACCACCACGCGCTGGCCTTCCATCGACTGACCACGGGTAGCCAGCATGGACTGGGCAAACAGCACAGTGCCGTAACCGGTCGCTTCGGTACGCACTAGCGAACCACCCCAGGCTAGGCCCTTACCGGTTAGCACGCCGGCGTCGTAGGAGTTACGTAGGCGCTTGTACTGGCCGAACAGGTAGCCGATCTCGCGGCCACCCACGCCGATGTCACCGGCGGGAACGTCAACATTGGGGCCAATGTGGCGTGATAGCTCAGTCATGAAGGACTGGCAAAAACGCATGATTTCGGCGTCGCTGCGGCCGTGGGGGTCAAAGTCACTACCACCCTTACCGCCACCGATACCCTGGTTGGTCAGGGCGTTCTTGAAGATCTGTTCAAAACCCAGGAACTTGATGATGCCTGCGTTAACTGAGGGGTGGAAGCGCAAACCACCCTTGTAGGGGCCCAGCGCAGAGTTGAACTCAACCCGGAAACCACGGTTGACCTGTACGTTACCGGCATCGTCAACCCACGGCACACGGAAGATAATCTGACGCTCAGGCTCAACCAGACGCTCTAGCAGAGCGTTGTCGGCGTAGTGAGGGTCCTTTGCTAGCACCGGTTCCAGGGAGGTAAGTACCTCATGTACTGCCTGGTGAAACTCGTGCTCACCCGGGTTACGGCGGATGACGTCGGCATAAACCTTATCGATAGCGGCGGTCATAGCGACCCTTTCCTAAGAGCCCCGGAGGGCATCTGTATGCAATCTCGGTACGTGCATTAGCCTTGCAAAGAATTGTTTACTCTAGGTTACAGACGCAGAAAATCTCACTCCTTGACATAATGATTCACGTCACCTAAATGGTGCGTTTGAGACTTAAGGGACAGCCGGCGCAGCGTATCGCCGTATTTTCATCCACCTCCAGGCTGTGGCACGCCCCTAGGCCAGAGGCGCATAGGCTGGTGGCGCCCAGCAGGGAACCGCTGCGTCGTAGCTGCTCTACCATCACCGCCGCCAGTTGCGGGCTCACCCCGGCTTCTTGGGCGGCGCGCGTGAGGGTGGCGCCGCGCGCTAGGGCTTGGGTTAGGCGTTGGCGCGGTCCGGTTGCGTCCGTCTTGGGGGCGACGCCGGCCATGCCCGTCTTGGGGCCGACGGCGCCGGTTGCGCCACTACTGCCAGGGCCTGAGCTGTCACCAAGGCCGGCTGCGCTGCTGGCAGCCGCTGCGACGTCGTCGACCCCATTTGCACGGCGTAGGCGTGGCCATCCCAGCGCCACCCGCGCGGACTTCACCAAATCAGTCTCCCGATTTGGAACACCACCACCGCCAAGATCCAGGCCGTCACCAGCTGCACGCCCACAGCGCTAGCCGCCCTACGGGCCCCAATCTGGCGGGCCTGCTCAGCCACCGTAGCCAGGCAAGGCGTGTAGGTAAGCACAAACACCAAGAAGGCGTAGGCCCCCACCATGGCGTCGGCACCAGCAGACTTAGCGAAAGAGACACGCACCAACTTAGGCAGCTGACCCAAGTTATCGCCGCCATCTTCAGCGTCACCACCATCAGCTTCAGGATCCATGTTGTAGGAGGTGACCACCGAGGAGATTACGGTCTCTTTAGCCACAAAACCAGTCATAAGTGCACCGGTCATGTGCCATTCACCAAATCCGGCGGGCTTAAAGACAGGCTCTAACACCTGGGCGGTGCGGCCATAAAGCGAGTCCTCCATAGGCAGGTTGGAGTCAGCGAACTTGTGACCGCCAGCCATGGGGATTGCCCCCATCAGCCACACCACCAGGGTCATCAGCAAAATGATCTTGCCGGCGCCCACCACGAAGGCCCATGAACGCAGCCAGGTGTTCTTCAGCGTCACCACTACGCGCGGCACCTGGTAGGCCGGCAGCACCAGAAACAGCGGGGCGTGAGACTGGCCCTTAGTAATAAACGGCTTCAAAACCAGCGATCCCAGCACCACCATTATCAAGCTGAGCACATAGAGGCTAAATACCACGGTGCCGGTGTGGGTGGGGAAGAAAATGCGGGTAATAAGCAGGTAAATGGTCAGTCGTGCGGCGCAGGAGGTGTAGGGAATCACCAGGGTGGTGACCAGGCGCTGGGCCGCGTTAGGTAGCGTGCGGGTAGCCGCCAGGGAGGGCAGGTTGCAACCAAAACCCATGATCAGCGGCATGATTACGCGCCCATCCAAGCCAATGGCGCGCATGAGACGGTCGCCCAGGAAGGCGGCGCGAGCCATATAACCGGAGTCTTCCAGGATTGAGATCATCAGGAAGATGATGAACATCAACGGAATGAAGGAGGCCACCACCCCTAGACCGGTGCACAAACCACCAATCAGCAGGCCATGCACCCAGTTGTCTTGCCAGCCAACCGCTTTTAGAGCCAGACCAATTAAGTGGGCTAGCGAGTAGCTCTTGGACTCGTCAGAAAAAGCCTGCTCAAAGAAGTCCTGGATGGGGCTAACCCATTCACCAGCGATCTTGAACAGCAACCACATCAGGAAGAAGAACACCGGCAGGCCCATAAGCGGGTGCAGCAAAACCCGGTCCACCTTGTCTGAGAAGGAGGGCTCCAGGGGCTGCTCTAGCTTGCCAAAAGCCTGGGCTTCAAGCTTTTCTACCCACTCAAAGATGGCGTCGGCTTGCTCTAGACCGCTGGCCTGGGCTTCTGCCTTGCAGTGACCGCACTTGCATTCGTGCTTGCGTGCGCCGGGGGCACTGTGGGAGGGCTCAATGCCTTTAACCCACTTGGGGTGGGCAATGTTTTCTTTCACCAGGGCCGCAAACTCGTCTGCGTTGCCCAGGTGGCGGGGGTCAATAACGACGACGTCGATCCCCAGGGCCTTGCTTAGGGCCTCCGCGTCAGGGGCCTCATCGGCCACATCCGCCATGGTCAGTACCGCCATGGCGTTGTGTCCAGCCTGGGCTACCTGGCCGAGCAGGTAGAGCGAGCGGGTTAGGGCACTGGCGTCTAGCACCACCACGGTTAGGTCCAGGCCACCGCCGTTTTCGGGGTCGGTGAAGGAGCCGGGGACAGCCGCCAGGGTGTCTACCACTACCTGCTCATCAGGGGAGGCTGCGAGCAGCGAGTAGGTGCCGGGCAGGTCTAGCAGGTTAGCTTCAACGGCTTTCCAGTTGCCACGCATCATTTCGACGGTGGTGCCGGGGGCGTTGATAACCCGCTGGCGGGCGCCGGTTAGAGCATTGAACAGGGTGGATTTACCAACATTGGGGTTACCCACCAGAGCAATAGTGGTGTCGTGGACAGTGGTGTCCAGGGTGATTGTGGCGTGACAGGAGCAGCTCACTTGATTACCTCCACGTTGATGTGGTGGGCGCTGCGGCGGTCTACAGCCACACGAGCGCCGTCAATATTTACCACTACCCCGCCAAAAGCTGCGCGGTTAACCACGTGGAGGTTAACGCCCGGGCGCAGGCCCAGTTCATGCAGGCGTAGTAGGTTCTCTTCGCTAATATCCAGTTCGGCCACCTTGGCGCGAACTCTTTTAGGGCACTGACTTAGCAACATGGCGTTATCTTAAGCCTTGCCTTACTTAGGCTAATAGGACCTTAGATGTAGCACTAATTGCTGCAGTTTTAGTTAAATTATGCGGTTTAACCTGGTCATTTAGGTAAGGCTAAAGGGACCTTAAGCCAATATAAAAACGTTTTGTCACAAAAAGCTTGGGGCCGACTGGCTGCTGCCAGTCGGCCCCAACGCTCACTAGGGTAAACCTATTAACCTGGTGTTTTAGTTGAACAGGTCAGGCAGTACGCGCTCAACTGCGAGGCCTACCTCCGCTAGTTCTAGGACCATAGGCGCACCTAGGTCCTGAGAGAGGATGTCATGACCGGTGATAGCAAACAGGTCGCCACCGGTGGTACCAATGCGGGCAGCCTTAACACCTTCAGCTTCAGCGGCGGCGTAAACCGCCGGCAGCGCCCCTTCGGGCACAGCAATCACGCAGCGCGCCCCAGACTCAGAGAACAGGAAGGTGAAGTCATCCAGCCCGGCGCCGTCGGCGGCAGCAGTGGCCGCATTGGCGATGTCCACGCTTACACCCACGCCGCAGCGCAGGGAGCCCTCCAGCAGGGTCTGCACCAGACCACCGGCAGAGCAGTCGTGGGCGGCGTTGATCAGGCGCTCACCAGCCGGGGTGCGGGCCTCGCTTAGGGCCAGCAGCACGTTCCCCAGGGCCATTTCGGCGTCCAGATCCACCTTGGGCGGCAGGCCACCTAGGTGACGGTGCACTACCCGAGCCCAGGCGGAGCCGTCCAGCTCATCGTAGGTTTCGCCCAGCAGCACTAGGGCTAGGCCTTCTTCCTGCCAACCTGAGGGGTTAGCGCGGGTGACGTCGTCGATCACGCCCAGCACGCCCACCACGGGAGTGGGGTTAATGGAGGAGTCAAGCAGACCCTTAACCTTGCCGTGGGAGTTGTAGAGGGACACGTTACCGCCGGTAACCGGAATACCCATCACCTTGCAGGCGTCAGCCAAACCGGTAATGGCCTCCACCAGCTGCCACATGGCGTCAGGGTCCTCGGGGGAACCAAAGTTCAGGCAGTCGGTTACCGCCAGCGGGCGGGCGCCAACCGTACACACGTTACGGTAGGACTCGGCCAGAGCCTGGGCTGCGCCGGTAGCCGGGTCAAGCTTGGTGAAACGCCCGTTAGCGTCAGTGGAGATAGCCACACCCAAGCCGGTCTTTTCATCCACACGCACCACACCGGCATCGTCGGGCTGAGACAGGGCGGTCTGGCCGCGCACGAAACGGTCGTACTGGTTGGTAACCCAGCTGGCAGAGGCGTAGTTGGGGTTAAGCGCAATAGCCATGGCGTGGGCCGCTAGCTCCTTGGAGGAGGCGGGGCGCTGCAGCTTGGCGCTAGTGTCAGCGTTTAGCTCATCCTGCCAGGCAGGGCGGGCGTAGGGGCGATCATAGGTGGGGCCTTCGTGGGCCACGGTCTTGGGGTCCACGTCCACAATGCGCTCACCGAAGTGGTCAATGGTTAGGCGCCCAGAGCCGTTAACCTCACCAATCACGGAGGCTTCCACATCCCACTTGCGGATGACCTCCATGAAGGCCTCCAGCTTTTCGGGGGCCACCACAGCCATCATGCGCTCTTGAGATTCACTCATGAGGATCTCGCCGGCGGTTAGGGACGGGTCGCGTAGCAGCACGTTTTCTAGGTTGACGTGCATACCGCCGTCACCGTTGGAGGCCAGCTCGCTGGTGGCGCAGGAAATACCGGCGGCGCCTAGATCCTGGATACCTAGCACTAGATCCTGCTTGAACAGGTCTAGACAGCATTCGATAAGTACCTTCTCCATGAAGGGGTCGCCCACCTGGACGCTGGGACGCTTGGCCGGCATACCATCCTCGAAGGATTCGCTGGCCAAAATGGAGGCGCCACCAATACCGTCACCACCGGTGCGGGCCCCGAATAGCACCACCTGGTTGCCGGCGCCCGAGGCGTTAGCTAGGTGAATGTCGTCGTGGCGCATAACGCCCACGCACAGGGCGTTTACTAGCGGATTTTCCTGGTAGGAGGAGTCGAACTCGGTTTCACCACCAATGTTGGGCAGGCCCAGGCAGTTACCGTAACCGCCCACACCGGCCACCACGCCGTGAACCACGCGGGCGGTGTCTTCATGGTCAACCGCACCAAAACGCAGCTGGTCCATAACCGCCACCGGGCGGGCACCCATAGAGATAATGTCGCGCACAATACCGCCCACACCGGTAGCCGCGCCCTGGTAAGGCTCCACGAAGGAGGGGTGGTTGTGGCTTTCCACCTTGTAGGTGACGGCCCAGCCGTCACCGATGTCTACCACACCAGCGTTTTCACCCATACCCACCAGCAGGTGCTCACGCATCTGGGGGGTGACCTTCTGGCCAAACTGCTTGAGGTGGATCTTGGAGGACTTGTAGGAGCAGTGCTCAGACCACATTACGGAGTACATGGCCAGCTCAGCGTTGGTGGGACGGCGCCCAAGCAGTCGCTTAATGTCTGCATACTCTTCCGGTTTGAGGCCCAGCTCCGCGTAGGGCATTTCCTTATCTGGGCTAGCCGCAGCGTCCTGAACAGTATCGGGGTGCTCCACGGGGGTAACGGAATTGGGCAGGGAGGTCATTGGCGCTCCTGAACGTGACGTTTAATTGCGCTTAACCGGCGTTGAGTGCGCCTAGCGCATTTACTCTCTAACTCTACTCGTCTTGACTGGGAAGTTAACAGAGGAAGGCGACAATCGGCCAATATGTGCACTCCAGCATTTTTCACATTGTTGTTTTCGGCGAAAATTCCAAAAGTGCTGTGCACCACAAGCAAATGATGTTGGACTGGTGTCATGAGGAACATCGACGTTACCCCTCGCCCCTTAGCGGAGTTAGCGAGCCACCTCAGCGACGCGGCCACGAAGCGCCTGGACGCCGTCGTCGACGCCGGACGCCGCCTAGGTCAGGGACGCACTATTTTCAACATCACCCCCAGCGCCGCTGCTGACTCAGGTGTGGCCGAGGCAGTAGAAACTATTACCGCGCTGGCACTGGATGCGGGCATAGACACCCGCTGGTATCAGCTGGATATGCCCGCCCCGTTTAGAGTTTTAAGCGAGCGACTAGACAACTGGCTGCATGGCTACGACGGCGACGGCGGGGTCTTGCGTGACAAGGAACGTGATCTTTATGAGCACGTGTTGTCCTCGAACGCGGAAAACCTGGTGGATGAGATTTCCAATGGCGACATTGTGGTGCTGCATGAGGCGGCCACCGCTGGCCTAGCCCAGGCTTTCTCTGAGGCGGGGGCCTGGGTGGTGTGGCGCTGCCACGGCGGCACTGAGGATCTAAACGAGCACAGCCAGCTGGCCTGGAGTTTCCTGGAGCCTTATCTGGACTGGGCCAACCGCATGGTGTTCACCCGTGATGTGTACCGCCCGCCATTTGCCCCGCCGGACAGCTGCGACGTGATTGCCCCTTCTATTGTTCCCGACTCCCCGAAAAACCGCGTTTTGGACTTGGATGAGTCCTTGTCAATTGTGCGTTTAGCAGGAATTTTCGACGGCGTAGCTCCCTTTGATGCGGTGCCTTTCATACGTGAGGATGGGCGCCCGGGGGTGATTGAGAAGCTTGACGGCGTGATGCTGGCCGGCGGCCCGGTTCCCCAAGGGGCCCGCGTGGTTACGCAGGTTTCACGCTGGTCTGCGCTTAAAGGCAATGTGCAGCTGATTGAGGCTTTTGCCGCTGACCGTGAGCTGCTTGCCGACGACGTGCACTTGCTGCTGGTGGGGCCGGCTTTGGATAGTAAGAGCCGGCAAACTACCAGGGTGGTTAACAGCGCTAGTGGCGAGCCGCAGCTAGCTCCCCACAACGGGCATCCTTCTGAGGCGGCCAGGGTGTTGGCGCAGGTGCTTGACGCCCATGCGGTGCTGCCGCCGTCGCTGGCTGAGCGGGTGCATGTGGCCGCTATCCCAATGCTTGACCACGAGGTAAATGCGCTGATTGTTAACGCTTTGCAGCGCACTAGCACGGTGATTACGCTGATGAGCCGCCAGGAGGGTTTCGGTTTACCGGTCACTGAAGCCATGTGGAAGAAGGCCGTGGTGGTGGCCGCCCAGGTGGGTGGCTTGATTGAGCAGATCGACGACGGCGTCAACGGGGTGTTGGTGCCGGGCCTGTCTGCCTACAGCTGGGGCCAAGCCGTAGCTGAGGTACTGCGTTTCCCACAGCAGTCGGCGGAAATGGGCCTGGCGGCCCATGAATCTGTGCGCGCTAATTACCTGCCGGACCGCCACTTGCGTGACTGGCTGGAGCTTATCGCCACCATGGTGGACGAACGCTAAAAGACGAACGCTAAAACTGGTGGAGGCAGCCCCTGACGGGGCTGCCTCCACTTCTAGCTGTTGCGCCTGGCTGTTAGCCGCGAGCGCCGGCCATCCGCGAATGTCCGCTGGTAAACCGCGAGCGCTGGCTAACCGCGAGCGCCAGCTGGCCTGGGCCGTCCCAGCTTTGGCGCCTGGCTAGCTCTGAGTGGCCGGCTACCTGGCTGATCAGGCGGTGGCTAGCACTGCGTTTAGGACGGAGGCGAATACGCCTAGGCCGTCAACGCCGGTGCGTAGGCCGCCGGCGCCGGTGGGGCCGAAGCCGGGTTCTACGGCGTGTTCGGGGTGGGGCATGAGGCCCACTACGTTGCCGCGTTCGTTGGTTACGCCGGCGATGTCGCGGGCGGAGCCGTTGGGGTTGCCGCCTAGGTAGCGGAAGACTACGCGGCCTTCGCCTTCGAGGCGGTCTAGGTCTTCGTCGGAGGCGATGAAGTTGCCTTCACCGTTCTTCATGGGGACCACGATTTCCTGGCCGGCGCTAAAGGCGTTGGTCCAGGCGGTGTTGGCGTTTTCGATCCGTAGTTTCTGCTCGCGGCAGATGAATTTTTGGTGGTCGTTGCGGATTAGGGCGCCGGGTAGTAGGTGGGCTTCGGTGAGGATTTGGAAGCCGTTGCAGATGCCTAGTACGGGCATGCCTTGGTTGGCGGCGTCGATTACTTCTTGCATTACCGGGGCGAAGCGGGCGATGGCGCCGCAGCGTAGGTAGTCGCCGTATGAGAAGCCGCCGGGTACTACTACGGCGTCGACTGCGTGTAGGTCGGCGTCTTTGTGCCAGAGGCTGACGGGTTCGGCTCCGGCTAGGCGTACGGCGCGTAGGGCGTCGACGTCGTCGAGGGTGCCGGGGAAGGTGATTACACCGATACGTGCCAAGGTTTAGGCCTCCTCAGCGCGAACAGAAACCACGTCTTCAATGATGGGGTTGCTCAGCAGCTTGTCGGCGGCTTCGCGGGCGGCGGCTAGGTCTGCTTCGGTTACTTCGCCTTCTACGGTTAGTTCGAAGCGGCGCCCTTGACGCACCGCGGTGAACTGTTCGAAGCCTAGTCGCGGTAGGGAACCCACTACGGCTTTACCTTGGGGGTCTAGGATTTCCGGCTTAGGCATAACTTCAACAACAATGCGTCCCATGGTTTCTCCTGTATGGGCGGGCGTAAGTCACTACCAGGTTACTAGCACCAACGGACAAACTACATACTTGCCAGGCGTTGTATATCTCAATTTATTGGTTTGGTTGGCTGCCTGAGGCGAGCGGGAAAGTAAGTAACTAATACTTTAGACTGGTGTTGACCGCGCGTGGCCTGCCCCGCCCCCTTTGTTTCGCTGTGGAAACGGCCGCTGACCACGCATCCATTAATCTCGATGAAGAGGACATAATGCGTCTAACTTTGCCTCGGCGTCGTTGGGCGGCCGGATTGGCTGTTGTGGCTATGACTTTGACGGGTCTGGCCCCGGTAGCCGTCGCAACTGGTCCGGTAGCTGTGCCGGCTAGCCCCACCCAAGCCGATTCCCATCCCCAGGTTTTGCCTGTTCCCCAGTCACTGAGTTGGGGTAGCGGCGCTGCCACGTTTAAGTCCACTACGGTGCATTTTGATGTGCAAAACCAGGACGAGCCCACTAAAGCTACGCTGAATGCTTTAGCTAAAGCCAATAATTTGCAGGTTACTAGTGCGGCTGCGGCCACGCTGAAGGTCACGGTTAAGGTGGCTGCTTCTGGTGAGCAGGGCGACGGCGCTGGCCAGGCCCCTAAGCACGCTGAGGGCTACCTGCTTAAAGCTGAGGGTAATAGCGTCACTATTACCGGCTCTGATACGCGCGGCGCTTACTATGGCGTGCAAACGCTGCGTCAGCTGGTTAAAGACGGCAAGCTCTATCACGCCACGGTGCGCGACTGGCCGCTGATGAGTGTGCGCGGCACGATTGAGGGTTTTTACGGTATTCCCTGGTCTCACCAGGCTCGCCAGGATATTTTGGCTTTCTCTGGCAAGCACAAGATGAATACCTACATTTACACCCCTAAGGATGACGCTTATCTGCGCGCTAAGTGGCGTGAGCTGTATCCGCAGGCGGAGCTGGCTAAGCTTAAGGAGCTGGTGGATACCGCTAACGCTAACCACGTGGATTTTGTGTTTGCCCTCTCCCCCGGTAACGACATTTGTTATGGCCAGCAAAGTGACTATGACGCCACGGTGGCTAAGTTTGAGCAGCTGCGCAAGATTGGGGTGCGCTCGTTCTATATCGCTTTGGACGACATTAACCCGCGTTTGAACTGTGACTCTGACGCCACCCAGTTCCCTTCGCGGGGGCCTTGGACGCAGCTGGCTGACGCCCAGTCTTACTACCTGAACAAGGTGCAAACTGAGTACGTTAAGGCCAACCACCTCAATGATTTGATGATGGTGCCCACTAACTATTCGGGTAACGCCACTGACCCGTTTAAGACGGCTCAGGGTGAGCGTTTGCACCAGGATATTCGGATGCAGTGGACTGGGATGGGGGTTTTCTCTGACCAGATCACCGTTGACCAGGTGACTAAGGCGGCCACCACCTACAACAATAAGCACCTGTTTATTTGGGATAACTTCCCGGTTAATGATGGCCAGCGGGGGCGACTGTTCCTTAACCCCTTGGAGGGCCGTGACCCTAACCTGTACAAGTACATTGACGGTTTCACCTCTAACCCCATGATTCAGCCTTATGCTTCGCTACCGTCGCTAGCTAACTATGGTGATTACACCTGGAATGGACCTAAGTATGACGCTCAGGTCTCGTTTAAGGCGGCTTTGGCGGAGCTGGCTGGCACCAGTGATGGCCAGGTAACTAAGGCGCTTGATGCGTTTGTGGATCTTAACCAGTCGTGGAAGCCTTACCGGGCTTCTTCGCAAAGCGCCCCGCAGCTGTCTAGCGACGTTAAGGCTTTTAAGGATGCTTTAGCTAGCGGCAATGCGGCCACGATTAAGTCCACTGCCGCTACTTTGCGTGCGCGTTTGCAGCTGATCCAGCAGGCCCCGCAGCTGCTTGCCAAGATGGAATCTAAAGGTTTTTACAATGACATTAAGCCTTGGCTGGAGGCGGCCCGCGATTGGGCTAAGGCCAGCGAGTCGGCTGTGGATGTTTATTTGGCTATTGGCGCCAATAATGGGGAGCAGGCCACTAGCGCCCTGATGGCGATGCAAGCCTCACAACAAAGCGCGCTTGCGCCCCGCGTAGATGATATGGATTCGGACTTTACGGTTAAGCCCGCTTCTATTACGGCTTCTGTAGGCGACGGCGTCTTTAACGCTTTCGTGGACGATGCCGCCAAGGCTTGGGATAAGTGGGCTGCTTTGACTCCCGCTAAGGGCGGGGCCGCCTTGAAGGTAACCGAGGCTTCTACCACTATGGGCACTTGGGAGAGCTATGTGCCCGCTAATGCGGTTGATGGCCGGGAGGACACTTTCTACTGGTCTAACTCTGCCCCACAGCCGGGTTCTTATTTCCAGCTTGATCTTGGTAGCGAGCAGGAGATTGGTTTGGTGCATGTCAGCCAGGGCCGTAGTGCTTCGCAAACTGGCGACATGATCTATAACGCTGAGGTTGAGGTTTCTGGTGATGGCTCTAACTGGACTTCACTGGGCCAGTTCACTAACCAGGCTGAGATTACGGCTAAGGCGCCCGCCGGCACTATGGCGCGTTATGTGCGCCTGAAGGCCACTGCGGCTAACGGTAATGGGGCTTGGGTGCAGATCCGCGAGTTCCAGGTTTCTAGCCCCACTAAGGGCCTGTCTACCACTTTGGTTAGCGCTAAGGACCACCCGCTAGATAATGCGGTTGACGCTAAGGGGGCTACGGCTTTGGTGGCCACCCAGGTGCCTGAGGACGCTAATTTGGTGCGTGAACTACCCCAGGCGGCTAGCGGCAAGGTGAGTGTGGTTGTGGCCGGCCAGGTTGGGGCCACGGTTGAGTACCAGCGCAGCGACGGTAGTTGGGTGGTTTTGGGTAGTGCCGACGCCGCCAAGCACTATCAGGTGTTTGCGGTTGAGGGCCCGGTTAAGGCGATTCGGCTAACTTCCATTAAGGGCGAGGTTTTGCCCAACATTTTGGAGTTTTCTTACCGGGCTTGGCGTGCGGGTGATCCTCAGCCAGGCTCGACGCCGGCGCCCACCCCCACCCCGACGGTTGCGCCCACTGCGTCCCCAGCCCCCACGGCCAGCCCGGCACCAACGGTAACGCCCACCGCCACGCCGACGGCTACTCCCACGGCTAGCCCGACACCCACTGCGGCTCCAACCGTTACCGCAGCGCCTAGCCCCACCGCTAGCGCTACCCCCACGGCCAGCCCAGTACCAACCGCTGCCCCGGCACCCACAGCTAGCCCGGCTCCGACCGCTACCGCAGCACCCACGGCTAAGCCCACCGCGGCTCCCACAGGCCGGCCTAGCGCCCTACCCAGCGCTTCCAACCGCGCCAGTGCGCTGCCCTCGACTAAGCCGTCCTTGCTGCCTGGACAGCGGATCACGCTAAACCCGACCCCTGGCCAGGCCCGCTACTCCAATGGCTTGCTGGCCCACACCGGGGCCAACCTTGCGATTGGTTTAGTGGCCCTAGCGGCACTGGCTAGCGGCGGCTTGCTGCTGGCCCGGCGTCGTCGCCAAAGCTAAACCAAAGGCGCCGGGCAAGGAAACGGTAACCAAAAACCTTGCCCGGCCCTAAAAACACTTTTGGGTGGGACGCTTAAAGCATCCCACCCAAATCTGTATCTAGCCGCTACAGCCACGGCGCATCAGACAGCAACCAGGGCCCCAGCACAGCCAAGCACGCACTTAGCAGCGCGGCAAGCGGCAACCATGACTGTGGCGCGGCAAGCAACGCTGGGCCTACGGGGGCGGCAGTGGTTGTTACAGGGCCAGGGGCTTGCCGGTCAGGCGCTCATAGGCCTCCAGGTAGCGCTCGCGGGTGCGCTCAACTACCTGCTCAGGCAAGGCCGGGGGCTGCTGGCCACTGTTGCGATCCCAGCCGCTTTCCTTAGCTAGCCAGTCACGCACAAACTGCTTGTCATAAGAAGGCGTCACCTGACCCTCAACCCACTGGTCAGCCGGCCAGAAACGGGAAGAATCAGGGGTCAGCACCTCGTCACCCAAAACCAGTTCACCCTGGCTACCGCGCCCAAATTCAAACTTGGTGTCAGCCAAGATAATGCCACGCTGCTTAGCGATATCAGCGGCACGCGTGTACAGCTCCAAGGTGGCCTGGCGCAGCGCCTGGGCCGGTTCTAGGCCAACCATTTGCGCCACCCGTTCAAAGGAAACATTCTCGTCGTGATCGCCCAGCTCAGCCTTGGCGGCAGGGGTGAAAATCGGCTCCGGCAGCGGCGAGGCCTCCACCAAACCAGGCGGCAAAGCCACCCCACACACCTGCTGGCCGGCGCGGTATTCAACCAGTCCAGAGCCGGTTAGGTAGCCGCGAGCTACGCACTCAACCGGATACATGTCCAGGCGGCGGCAAATCATGGCGCGCCCAGCCACCTGCGCGGGCACATCCAGCGACAGCAGGTGGTTAGGTACTACCTGCTCCAGCTGCTCAAACCACCACACGCTCAGGGCAGTTAGCACCTTGCCCTTGTCGGGAATCTGCGAGCTAAGCACATAGTCATAGGCGCTGATGCGGTCACTGGCCACCACCAGCAGCACATCCTCACCCTCCCAGGGCCCCTCGGGGGCAGGCACGTAAACGTCACGGACCTTGCCGGAAACCAGGTGCTTCCAGCCATCTAGGACCGGTGCGGCAGGTAGTTCAATTCCCATTTTTAACGCTCCACATAGGCGGGGGCGGCGATATCACTGCGGTGATAGGCGCCGTCGAACTTAATCTTGCTTACCGCCGCGTAAGCCTTAGCGCGCGCTGCGGCCACATCTTCACCCAAAGCCACCACCGACAGCACCCGGCCACCGGCGGTAACTAGCTCGTTGTCGTCATTACGGGCAGTTCCCGCGTGCAGCACATGCACGTCAGGGTCAGCTTCAGCCTGCTCAATACCGGTGATTACATCCCCAGTGGTGGGGGTGGAGGGGTAGCCGGCAGCGGAAATAACCACGTCAACCGCAGCCTTATCACTCCAGCGAGGCTCAGCCACCTGATCAAGGTGCCCCACCGCAGCCGCATGCAACAGCTGGGGCAGCGAAGAGTCTAGACGCGCCAGCACAGCCTGAGTCTCAGGGTCACCAAAACGCACGTTAAACTCCACCACGCGCATACCCTTGCTGGTTAGCGCCAGGCCACAGTAAAGCAGGCCAATAAAAGGCGTGCCTCGGCGAGCCATCTCGTCAACCACCGGCTGCGCCACCTGCTCTATCACCTGCTGACCCAGGTCATCCGGGGCCCAAGGCAGCGGCGTGTACGAACCCATACCACCCGTGTTCGGGCCGGCGTCGCCGTCACCAATACGCTTAAAGTCCTGAGCGGGGCTCAGTGCGCGCACAGTGCGCCCGTCACAAACACAGAAAACCGAGGCCTCGGGGCCGTCTAGGTAATCCTCAACCACCACGGCGCCGCCCTCGCGCTCTAGGCAAGCCAGGCCGTGCTTAAGCGCCGCGTCACGGTCAGAAGTAACCACAACCCCCTTACCGGCAGCTAGCCCGTCTTCCTTGACCACATAGGGGGCACCAAACTCATCCAAAGCCTGCTCTAGCTGGTCAGGGCTGGTGACAATGCGGGCACTGGCGGTAGGCACATGGGCGGAGGCCATAACTTCCTTAGCGAAAGCCTTAGAACCCTCCAGGCGAGCAGCCGCCTTACTGGGCCCAAACACCGCAATATCTGCCTGACGCAAAGCATCGGCCACGCCTGCTACCAGTGGCGCCTCCGGGCCCACCACCACCAGGTCAGCCCCCATTTCACGGGCCAAGGTGACTACTTCGTCAGGGCTGTTGGGGTCAATGAACAAGTTAGTAGCGATCTGCGCAGTACCGGGGTTACCCGGCGCTACAACAAGTTCAGTGGTTTCAGGGTCACGGGATAAGGCACGGGCCAGCGCATGTTCACGTGCACCAGAGCCCAGAAGCAGGATTTTCACGTACCCACTTTAGCCGCTCACCGTCCCTAATTAAACCGCTAACGGTCCCAAATACCCGTTAGTAGTTAATTAACGATAGTTAAATAAAAGTTTCCCCCCGCCCAGTGGGCGGGGGGAACTATCTATGGTTAGCGGCCAGCTAACTGGTAAGCAGCTGCTGTGTTAGCGCTTGGCTAGCTGGTTACTTGCTAGTTGTTACTAGCAGCGCTCACTTGGCGGCGGCGATGCGCTCACGGAACTTGGCCAGCTGAGCGGTGATCTCGGCGGGAACCTTGTCACCGAACTGAGCCAGGTACTCCTCGGTGGAGTCCATCTCAGCGGCCCAAGCCTCGGGGTCGATAGCGAAGAGCTTGTTCCAAGCAGCCTCGTCTACCTCGTCCAGGCCCTCAAGGTTGAAGTCCTCGAACTTGGGGTAGCGGCCGGTGACGCCGTCGATGGCCTCTACCTGGCCAGCGGCGCGACGCACGATCCAGTCCAGAACACGGCTGTTCTCGCCGTATCCAGGCCACAGGAAGTTGCCGTCCTCGTCCTTACGGAACCAGTTGACCTGGTAAACCTTGGGGAACTTGTCGCCAACCTTGTCCTGCATCTCCAGCCAGTGGCCCCAGTAGTCGGCCATGTTGTAACCGCAGAAGGGCAGCATAGCGAAGGGGTCGTGGCGCAGGGAGCCGGCCTTAACGTCGGTGGCGGCAGCGGTGACCTCAGAGGCCACGGAAGCACCGATGAACACGCCGTGAGCGGGTTCGTACTGCTCGGCTACCAGCGGCACGTTGGTGGCGCGGCGGCCACCGAAGAGGATGGCGTCGATGGCTACACCCTCGGGGGCTTCCCAGTCACCACAGATGATCGGGCACTGAGCAGCCGGGGTGGTGAAGCGAGAGTTGGGGTGAGCGGCCTTCTTACCCTCGGCAGCGTCAGCCGGGGTGTAGTCATTGCCGTGCCAGTCGATCAGGTGCTCGGGCAGTGGAGCGTCAATGCCCTCCCACCAAACGTCGCCGTCGTCGGTCAAAGCAACGTTGGTGAAGATGGTGTTGGCCTTCATGGTGTCCATGGCCATCGGGTTGGTCTTGTAGCTGGTGCCGGGGGCGACGCCGAAGAAGCCAGCCTCGGGGTTGATGGCGCGCAGGCTGCCGTCCTCACCAGGACGCATCCAGGCGATGTCGTCACCAATGGTCTCAACCTTGTAGCCCGGGATGGTGGGCTGGAGCATGGCCAGGTTGGTCTTACCGCAGGCGCTGGGGAAGGCGGCAGTTACGTGGTACTGCTTGCCGCTGGCCTCATCGGTCAGACGCAGAATCAGCATGTGCTCGGCCATCCAGCCGTCGCGGCGGGCCATGGTGGAGGCGATACGCAGGGCGTAGCACTTCTTGCCCAGCAGGGCGTTGCCGCCGTAACCGGAACCGTAGGACCAAATCTCGTTGGTCTCGGGGAAGTGGGTGATGTACTTTTCCTCGTTGCAAGGCCAGGTGGTGTCTTCCTGACCGGGAGCCAGCGGGGCACCTACAGAGTGCACGGCGGGAACCCAGGGGCGGCCTTCGTTGATCAGGTCCATGGCCTTGGTGCCAATGCGGGCCATGATGCGCATGTTGACTACCACGTAGGGGGAGTCGGTGATCTCAATACCCAGCTGGGAGATGGGGCCGCCGAGGGGACCCATGGAGAAGGGGATCACGTACATGGTGCGGCCGGCGTAGGTGCCGTCAAACTTCTCGTTGAGGATCTTCTTCATCTCAACCGGGTCGTACCAGTGGTTGGTCGGGCCGGCGTCTTCTTCCTTCTCAGAGCAGATGAAGGTGCGCGACTCCACGCGGGCGACGTCGCTGGGCAGCGAACGGGCCAGGAAGGAGTTAGGGCGCTTCTCGGGGTTTAGGCGAGTGAACATGCCGGACTCAACCATTTCGCTGGTCAGACGGTCCCACTCTTCCTGGCTACCATCGCAGAAGTAAACCTTCTCAGGCTTACCTAGTTCAGCGATACGGGTAGCAAAAGCAATGACGTCTTCGGGAGCGTTGGCCGGAGCAGCGGCGCGAACGTCCTGCGCGGTGACAGTCATATGATTCCCTTCCTTGGGGGTGCTTATTTATCTTTGGCTTGCGCCTGTTAACTTGCTTATTCTCTCTCAATAGCCCCGGTCACTTCTTCCCAAAAGTCCTATGGTTCATGTCACATACATAGAAAAGGCGCAGATAAACCGCGAGATTTACCTGCGCCTGAACTACTCAAAAGCCAACAAAAAGCTTCTAAGCTGCTAGGAAACACGCCCTAGCTGGGTGGGTTTAGCTAAATAAGGCTTGCCCCACCATAGTGTCTGACTGACCGATCCCGGCAGGAATCGCAAACAGGGCGCGTGCCTGGTGCTGCAAATATTCACTCAGGGCGTCCTTTTGAGTCATCTTGTCCAAGATCGGGTAGAAGTTTGTGCGCGGGTCACGCACGAAGGCAATGAAGAACAGACCTGCACTCAAACGCCCTAGTGCGTCTGAACCTTCGGTGTAGTTGTAGCCGCGACGCAGCATCCAGCGCCCCTTATTTTGCTCGGGGTTAACGATGGCGATGTGCGAGTCTTCGGGCACCTCCAGCTCGCCCTCCTTGTTCTTAGCCTTGAAGTCGATCGGCTTGAACTCGTCTTTGCCGCTGGTAGGAGCCGTAACGTTAAGCGGGGCACCGTAACGCTTGTCGCGCCCAAAGGTTTGTTCCTGCTCGATTAGACGCAGGTTGTCCCACATCTCAGCGAACATGTGGATTTTGCGCACCACAAAGTAGGTGCCGCCCGTCATCCAGTCTGCGCCGCTGTCATCTCCCTTTTGCACCCACAGGTGCTCGTTTAGCTTGGCGTCTCCGTCTTCAGACTTAATGTTGTTGGTGCCGTCCTTGAAGCCAAACAGGTTACGCGGGGTTTCCTGGGCTACCGAGGTGGAGGAGGTGCGTCCATAACCGGTCTGGCTCCAGCGCATTTTGGCCGTGCCCATGGCAATACGGTTTAGGTTGCGAATGGCGTGCACACACACCTGGGAGTCGTTCGAGCAGGCCTGCACCAGCAGGTCACCGTCTGAATCAGCAGCGCGGATGTTTTCGTTAGCGAATTTGGGCATGCCCTCAGACAGGATCTTGGGCATCTTTTTGGCAATGCCGAAGCGGTCTTTGCCGTCGCTGTCTACAAACAGCGAGCGCCCGAACCCGAAGGTGATGGTTAGCCCGTTGGGCTTGTAACCCCAGGCTTCACCGCTGTCGCGCGGCACGGCCTGCTTGTTTTCGCTGGGTTCGCCGCCTACTAGTTCGCCGGCGGTCATTTGCTGTGCGGCTACGGTCCAGTCGCTTAGCAGCTGTTTGAGCTCTTCGGGGTCTGTGGTGGTGACATCGAAGGCGGCGCAGAACATGTTGTCTTGGGCGGGGGTGAGGATGCCGGCCTGGTGCTTGCCACGGAAGGGATAGGTGTCCAGGATTTTATCTGCGGGGGCATCTTCTCCCCCGGCTGCGTAGCCACCGGCGGCGCCGGCTAGGGCTCCGGCGGCTAGGCCGGCTCCGGCAAAACCGAAGGCGGCGCGGCGTGAGACGTGGTGGGCGGCTTTGTTCTCGTCTGCTCCGCTGTCAGTGGCGACGACGGCGTCGCCGGTGGTTTCGTTAGCCGTTTCAGCCGCGTTTTGGGTTGCGTCTGCGGCGGCTTCAGCGGGAGTGTTGGCGCTTTCGGCAGCGCCTGTAGCCTTGTTGCTCATTAGGTTCTCCTTGGCTAAATACAAATTTCCCAGTCACTATTATGGGTGTAAATAGCCCGCAGATCAGCCCTTAGGGACTAAATCTGCGGGCTATTTAGTCACATTTGCCTTACCTTAATCTGCTCAGCCTAAGCAAAGTGTTAGCTAAACAGGGTGGGCGCGGTGGTTAGCAGCGTTTATCAGTGCAGCACGATGCCGCTGATCTCGCTTAGCTGCTTGGCCAGGGCGGCAACCTCGCTGGAGAACTGCTGCTGAGCCTTGGTGTAGGAGTTCTTGGCGGGAGCCTCACCGGCGTCCTTCTGAACGGAGGCGATGGTGTCGTAGCCGACGTACTTGGTGGCACCGTCGGTGGTCTTACCGTCAGCGTGGGAGTCGATCAGCTTGTGTACAGCCTTGAACTTGGCCTTGATCTTCTTGTCCAGCTCAGGGTTGGACTTGGCCACGATTTCAGAGACGTTGCCGTAGGCTACCTCGGCGCCTTCAATGTTGGCCTTGAAGTCGTAGAGGTCAGTGTGGGAGAAGGTGTCTTCTTCACCAACAATCTTGGTGTCGGCCACCTCGTTGACTAGGTCAACGGAGCCGGTTACTACGTCGTTGATGGTCAGTGAAAACTTCTTGCCGTCCACACCGGTGATCTTGCCGTAAACCAGGTCGTAGAGTTTCTGGGTGTTTTCTTCCAGGTTGGTAGCGGCTGCCTTGCGGTCAGCGTCGCTGGCGAACTTGAACTGGCTGGCCCCCCACAGGTCGGCCTCGATGCGGTGCCAACCGGTCCAGCTCTTGAGCACCTCGGGGTCGGTGACAGACTTGCCGGCGTCGGCAGACAGGTTCTGGATACGCACGTCGAGTGCGCCGTCGAGGTCACCGGCTTCCTTGATACCAAACTTCTCAGCGGTCGGCTCGATGCGCTCGTAGTGCTGGCGCGCTAGCGGGAACAGTTCCTTAGCCTTGGCGGTGTCACCAGAGGTGTAGGCGGCGGTGAAGGCCTTGGTGGCGGTTAGTAGCTGACCGACCTGGTCCTTAACGTAGGAGGTGTAGTTGGCTACGGCCTGCTCTTCAAGCTTCTTGACGTCGCCGCCGACGGCCACTTCCTTACCCTTGGTGACCTTGAGCTGGGTAGCTCCCACCAGGGCACCCACCATGTTGGGCTTGCAGGCGCTGTAGTAGGTGCCTTCCTTGAGGGCGGTGGTTAGCTCGGTGGAGGTGCCCGGGCCGATGTTCTCCTTTTCGGAGACGATCTGTAGCTTGTTTTCGGTCAAAACCTCAAACTCGTTGGGGACAGTACCCTCGTTGGAGATCTTGAAGGTCACCTGGCCCGCGGGGAAGGACTTGGAGGAAACCTCGCAGCCCTTGTCGGTGATTTTGACGTTGATGGTGTTGGAGCCGGCTGCGTTAGTGCCGCCACTGCCACCCTGGTTGTTTGCAGTGCAGCCGCCCAGGACAGACAGGGCGACTACCGGCAGCGCCACCAGCGCGGCACGTACTCGACGTGTAATCATCTATTTTTCCTTGTCGGATGGGTTTTGGGTTGGGAAGGAAGGGGTAGTTGCTGTGGTCGCCAAGCTTCCTTCCCGACGCCGTCGACCACAAGTCTTTTAGGCTGCGGCTACCTCACTCGGCCTTGCTTTCCACCTTGGGGGCTTTACCCGACTTGGCGTGCGCCACCCGGGCGAAGAAGTACAAGGTGGGCCAGAAGTAGATGTTCCAGCCGATTACCTGCAGCCAGGTGGGGGTGGGGTTGACCTGGAACAAAGCCACACTGACCTCGTAAAGCCAACGCAACGGGTTAACCGAAGATTGGGGCACCCAGTTGGATACGTCCCAGGCGTGGTGAGCCCAGCCCGGCAGCAGCGAGGCTTCCTGAAGGTCACCAAAGCCGTAGGAGATAATGCCGGCGGCCACCACAATCAGGAAGTAGCCGGTCACCGTGAAGAACATGGAGAGGTTAATGCGCACTCCCCCGCGATAGATCAGGTAGCCCAGCACAATGGCCACCACCAGGCCACCGACCACCCCGGCGGCGATAGCTGGCGTGGATTTTTCTACAGCTGAGCGCACGGTCGCCCAAATGAATAGGGCGGTTTCGATACCTTCACGGCCTACCGCGAAGATAGCGATCCAGATAATGCCCCAGCCTCGCCCGTCTTTTTCTAGCGAGGCCGATAGGCTGTCGCGCAGGCCTTGGCTCATTTGGCGCGAGTTTTTGCCCATCCAGAAAATCATCCAGGTAACCATGGCCACGGCCACCAGCGATAGTGAACCACCAATGATTTCTTGGGCCTGGAAGGTTAGGGTTTGTGGACCCCAGGTCAAGATGGCGCCAATGGCTAGCGGCACCAGCGCAGCGGCCAACACCCCTAAAGTCAGCTTGCCAAACAGGTCTCGACGACCAATTTTGGCCAGGTAGGCGGCAATCACGCCTACCACCAGGGCGGCCTCTAGACCCTCACGCAGGGCGATAATAAAGTTCGCAAAGAATAGGGACATGCTCTTACTTTTATTAGGCTAGACTCACTTCCGAAAGGTCAGCCTAACCTTTATCTGCCCTGTACTCAAGCAGTTTTAGCTAAGTTGAGACGCTCAATTGCCGTAACATGACTCACCCTTAAGTCCCAGACGCGGCGTCAGAATATTTACGCAGCTACACGCCCCATTTTTAGCCACACCACGTCATAAAACCGGCACCGACGGCGTCGAGAAAATAACTGCTTTATTCAAAGCCGCAACCGTTCTACCCTCGACACTAAAACTACCAACGCTTAAACATGCGAAAATAGCTTTATGCGAGCATCAGCCAACCGAAGGCGTTTTGCGGCACTAACCTGCCTAGCCCTAGTCCCTACCCTTGGCGCCTGCCAGGCCCATATGGATCTAACCGTGCATGAAGAGGGCACCTACGACGCCGTCATCCGCATGGTGGATAACACGTCCTCGCAGATCACCAGCACTTCACAGTGCAAGCAGCTGGCTAGTTCCCTGCGCAGCTCGATTGCCACTAATAAGGGCAGTGAAATTAAGGTCAAGTCCATCAAGGGCGACGAGGGTATTGGCTGCGAATTCACCTTTAAATCCATTCCGGTAGCCACCGCCGCCACTAAGCCGATCCCCAATGCCAGCGCCGCTAGCACCGCCAATGCCTCAGCTAACGCGAACGCCTCGGCGAGCCCCACCGGCGCCACTAACGCACTAGTGTGGCGCCAGGGTAACAAGGTTTTTGTGCGTATTCCCGGGGTAAACACTGACGGAGACTCTGAGGCCGCCGGCGCTTCCCCTAGCGCCAGCACCTCAACTGGCGCAAACGGTTCCAGCAGCTCAAACGGTTCAAACGGCTCAGCTGGTTCGAGCGGCTCAGGTAGCTCTGGCGGCTCTAGCAAATCCGGCGGCAGCGATGATGTGGTTGAAAAATACAAGTCACTGATCGACACCAAACTGACAGTAACTTTCCCCGGCGCAGTTATTGACGCTGGCGGCGGCAAGGTGCAGGGGCACAAAGTCACTTGGAGCGGCCCGCAGATCCTGGCTACTGGGGTCAGCGCCTCAGGTTACGCGATTGGTAATGGCGGCATGCCCTGGTATTCGGCCTCACGCCCGTGGTCTTGGTTGATTGTCGGCTCGGTCTTTGCGCTGACGGCATTTGGTTTTTGGCGACGCCGCCGCGCCCACACCAGCTAACAGCAGCCAGAGTGACGCCGCCGACCCCAGTAGCGCCGTCGACCCCAGGCAGCTAAAACGGCGCCGTCGGCCCCAAAAAAACCAATAAAAAGCCCCGGTAACCTTGAACTGCGTCCCGAAACTTGGACGCGTTTAATGGTAACCGGGGCGATTTATTTAAGCGCTCGCAGGCTCAGCGGACCTGGGCGATCTTCTGCTTGCGCTTGGAGCTGACCACTACGGCCACAACCACAATCGCGATCACCAAAACCGCAGCCACGCCACCGATGATCAGACCGGTGGACAGGCCAGAGTCAGAGGACTTGTCAGCAGCGGCGGCCTTAGCAGTGGCGGTGGGCTCAGCCTTCTTCTCGGCGCTGACCTTACCGGTAATAGTGCTAGCAGTGGTGCCATCAGCGAAGGTTACGGTGTTACCGGAGATGGTGCCGCCCTTAGCGGAGGTTACGTCGCCGGGGTAGGTTACCTTCATGTCCATCTTGTAGGTACCAACAGCCTGCAGGCTGGATAAGGATCCAGTTAGCGTGGAAGCATCAAAGGTGAACTCGCCCTTTTCTTCCTTACCACCCAGGATCTTGACGGTGTCGCCCTTCACCACCAGGCGGCAGACCTTACCGCCATCAGTGCCATCAACAACCGTAGCATCGGTAGTGGTGCCCGCAGTGGCCGGAATAGCAGCCTTAATGTTGGGGCACACCTGGGTGATAATAGTGCCGTTATCGCCGTCAACAGCGACGTCAACCTGGTACACCGTGTTGGTCATGGACTCGATGTTGACGTTTGCGTGGATGGTGAAGGCCATAGCAGCCTGAGCCGGAGAAGCTACTAGCACGCCACCAACAGCCAGAGCTGCAGCTGCTCCTAGGGAAAGCGCCTTGGTACGAATACGCTTAAAAATAGACATTATCTACCTTTCTTTCTGCCCGGTTTGGGGATAAGCAGAATCCTCGGCAATTGTATGGGCTCAAACTTGATACTTGCTGGGACGTGTCCGACTTGTTACCTAAGTGGGTAACATATAAACCAAAACGACGATATAGCCCGGCTATATCGTCGCTTTAGTTTTAAACAGCTAACAAATGCGGCTTACTGCTGCGGGTAGCCACCCTGTCGGTAGCCCTGCTGAGGGTATTGACCCTGCTGAGGGTACTGACCTTGCTGAGGATACTGACCACCCTGCTGCGGGTAGCCCTGCTGAGGGTACTGACCACCCTGCTGGTAACCACCCTGGGGGTAGCCACCTTGCTGGGGGTAGCCCTGCTGCGGGGCGTAACCGAACTGGCCACCCATCGCGCTAGGCGGCTTCTTCTTGCCAGAGCGCACCGCGAAGAACGCGCCCACACCAACCAGCAGCACTACTACTACACCAATGATTACGTAGAGCACAGTGTTGTCATCTGAGCTGGAAGAGCTTGAGGAGCTCCCTGAATCCTTGGCGCTGCCGCCCCCATTATTCGAGGCACCACCTTTGTTGTCAGAAGAACCCCCGTTGTCAGAGGAGCCACTACCGGGGTTGCCTACTACCTTGTACTTCCCACCCAGCTTTAGCTTGGCGGTGTTGCCGCTAACTTCAGCACCTTCAGCGGAAACAATGCCGCCACCAAAGGTTAAACGATAGTCGATCGAGCTATCACCATAGCTAGTGAGACTGCTAAGCCCAGTTAGATCGCCTTCAACACGTACATTGCTACCATCGCGCTCAACATTGAAAGCAATACCGCTTACACCAGAGTCGGATGAGGTAGAGCTGATTACTGTCTCAAGCGGCGCAGTAACTTCGACGGCACAAACTTCTACACCCTCATACTGGGTAATTTCAGATTTGTTAACGGTGCCAAAACCAAGCGGGCTGGTACCGCCAGAGCTGTACCTATTGCACATAGTCTTGTGGTCAGCGCCTTGAACAGTGCTGTGTTCCTTCATAGAGATCGTTACAGTGTCCCCGGCGAATTTAAATTCGGTCCACACTTTCATAGTTTGAGCGTCATCAGCACGCGCTGGGACGGTAAAACTTACCAGCGAAAATGCCAGCACAAAAGCAGCCAATATGGCCCCTAGGCGCGCCACAAACGAGTGTGACTTCAAAGCAACAGCGTTCATGTTTATACCCTAGCCCTTTTTAGTAGGCCAGGCATCTTAAAGCCTTGGGGATTAAACCCCGGCGCCCAACTATTTCCTGATTTTGCGTGACCTAGCAGGCCGGTGTTTATGACCACAGGGCCCCACAATAAGCAGCACTACCCCAATGACTACCGTGAGCGCCGTCGCCCCCACAATCACATAAAGCACAGCGCTACCAACTGTCATCTCCGTGCCAGAGTCACCGGCACTAGTGACAACAGAACTGGTGGCGGAGCTAGCGTCAGTAGCCACGTAACTGGCAGCGCGGGCCGGCGAATTTACCAGCAGCAGCGCAAAAGCCAACAGCAGGGTGCCCAGCACAGCCCCTACTCGCTCTAACCCTACTTTCATAGCATTCATCCTGCTCACGGCCCTATCCTAGGAACATTTAACCGGGATTTACCTGGATTTTAGCTGGGGATAACTCCCCTACTGCGCAGTTCTTCGGCCCGGTGGTGGCGCACTATCTGCATTCTGGTGGCGCATTACCTGCATTTTCCGACGGCGAAGGCGCCTTCTGCGGCAAACCGGAATTGGCGTCTGCTGGCATAGCGTCAGGGCCGAGGTCTTCATTAGAAGTTACTGACTTAGCAAAACATGCCTTAACACACATAAAAATCGCTACCGCACCAACAATCAGTATCAACGCAAGCAATGTATTAAGCACCCGCATAAGATCAATCGACCATAACAGGCGATAGAATGACTGTAACTGGCGATAAAATCTTGGAGTCGAGGAAGTTAGGTCCCCTCTGGCCGGTATCTCGTTAGAGTCACTGGCCGGCACCTCGTTAGAGTCGTGGGAAGTCAAAGAAGCTACTACTTCAAAGTCTTCATTTTTGGCAACGAAAATGGAGGCATGCTTTTCCATCTCACCTCCAAAATAAGAAATAGTCTCTACATTTTGAAATCTAATAGTATATTCAATCTCGCCAGTGTAAGCAGGATCTGTTACACCTATTATTTTAACGATATTACCTTCAACAATAATCTCAGCACCGTATATGAGTGTGTGCGATAACTCCTCTTTAGAGATCGCGACAATATAAGCTGAGCAAACTTCTACACCATCATAATGCCCTATTTCAAGCTTATATACTCTCTGACCTAGGTCAGCCTCTAACCGCTTAACGTAATCAGAGCCTTTTGAGCACATGCTTTTGGTTAATTCATTAGAATTTATATGTGTTTTTATCTCAACATATGCCATACTATTATCAAAATTTATTTGCACCCAGGTGCGCATGCTATCTTCGCCATGCGCCGGCGCGGACACAGCAAACAGCGAACAAGTCAGCGCAAGTACTAACACCAAAACGCCGCATACACGAGTCGCCATTGATCGCGCGTTAGCCATACTGTCCACCCTTTAACCCTATAAACTCAAATAAATCAACTAGGGATAACTGCTCAAGTTTAGCTGTTAGGCACCAACTAACAGCTATTAAACAAAACCAGGGCCGGGTATAAAACCACGGCCCTGGTTGAAATGAATTCTAGCTAGCCGTTATAGCCGCCATATTGGCCTTGCTGAGGGTAGTTACCCTGCGGCGGATACTGTTGCTGGGGGTAGGAACCAGGCCCGTAAGACTGCGGCGCGTAAGCAAACTGCCCACCCATCCCACTAGGCGGCTTCTTCTTACCTGAACGCAGTGCCAGGAAAGCACCCAGACCCACAAGCGATACCACTGCAACGCCAATAATTACGTAAAGCAGAGTGTTGTCACTTGAGGACTTGGAGCTTTTTACAGCCAGCGGAGTGGGCGTAGCGGTAGCTGGAGCGCCGTTAGCGACAGTGTTTTCATTGTTGTCAGAACCAGGAGTAATAGAAGGGGTAGCAGTGGGAGTGGCGCCACCCTGGTTATTTCCCGAGGATCCGCCATTGTTGGAGCCGCCGTTGGAAGACCCGCCATTAGTAGAGCCACCATTTGAGCTGCCGCTACCCGGATTACCAACTACCTTGAACTTGCCGCCAAGCTTGAGCTTTGCAGTGTTACCACTGACTTCAGCACCCTCAGCAGAAACCACACCACCAGCAAAAGTGATCTTGTAATCAATAAACTGATCGCTAGTAGCATCAGAGAAGACAGATAAATCGCCTTCGTAGACAATGTTGGAGCCTTCGCGGTGAACCTTATCGTCTGCCCCAAAACCAATAGCCGTGCCATCAGAGCTAATGAATTGGTCAATCTTTACGGTTGCCTGCATTTCGCAAACTTCAACACCCTCATACTGGGTAATTCCAGACTTGAGGGCACCATCATAAGCACTGGAATTTCCGTATTTGTTGCACATGGTTTTCTGGTCATAGCCTTGCATTGTGCTGTGATACCTATAGGAGAAAGTTACGTTATCTCCACTAAAGCTATATTCCAACCACATTTTCATGTCTAGCTCGCCGTCAGCGCGTGCTGGCACAGTAAGACTTACCAGCGAAAAAGCCAGCATCAAAGCGACCACTACGGCCCCTATACGTGCCACAAACTCGCGTGATTTAAAAGCTACAACGTTCATGCCCCCTAGCCTAGCCAATTTTTAACCAGCTAAGCATTGGGGACAAGTCCCTAGGGCTACCTGACCATAGTCGCAACAGCCTCATGCCCCACCAATCTAGCTATTTGCCAAGCCCAGACAAGCTTATCGTCAATAGCTAGGGCTTCTTCCGGGACTGCAAGAATGACCACCCTAGTCCACCCAGCGCCAGCGCCCCTACCACCACAACAGCCCCATAAATAATGGTGTCGTTGCTGCCATCGGTAGAGCCGACGGCGCTGGTAGTGACAGCTGAACTGGTTGCGCCAGCCCCAGCTGCAGCTGCATTAGAAGTAGTCTCTTGCGGTTTAATCGCGTCACTAGCCGCAACGCTAGGAGAGCTAGTAGCAGCACCTAAAGAACTAGCGTCACTCGAAGCAGAGGGAAAAGAGCCCCCATTGTTAGAGGAGCCGCTGCCAGGGTTACCTACTACCTTGTACTTTTCACCCGGCTTTAGCTTGGCGGTGTTGCCGCTAACTTCAACGCCTTCAGCAGAAACAATGCCGCCAGCAAAGGTTAAACGAAAGTCCATCCAGTCATTACCATAGCTACTGACACCATAACGAGTAGTTTCGCCTTCGATACGTACATTGCTACCATCACGCTCAATATTGAAGTTCACATCACTTATGCCAAGGTCGGATGAGCTATAGTTGAGTACTGTCTCAAGCGGCGCAGTAACTTCGATGGCACAAACTTCTACACCCTCATACTGAGTAATTTCAGATTTAGCGGTGATATAACCGAGCTGGCTAGTGCCGTCAGTGCTGAACTCACTCTTACTGCAGAAGGTCTTGTGGTCAGCGCCTTGGACAGTACTGTGAACCTTCTCAGAGAGCGTTACAGTGTCCCCAGCGAATTTATATTCCACCCACACTTTCATGGTTTGAGCGTCGTCAGCACGTGCCGGGACGGTAAGACTTACTAACGAAAATGCCAGTACAAAAGCAGCCAAGATGGCCCCTAGTTGCGCCACAAGCGCGCGCATTTTTAAAACCGCAGTGTTCATAGCCCTGATACCTTTAGTTTCAGATTTTCTTCCTAGATTGCCAGACAGCAACCCCTAGTCCACCCAGCGCCAGCGCCCCTACCACCACAACAGCCCCATAAATAATGGTGTCGTTGCCGCCATCGGTAGAGCCGACGGCGCTGGTAGTGACAGCTGAACTGGTTGCGCTAGCCCCGGCTGCGGCCACGTTAGAGGGTGTGCTCTGCGGCTTAATAGCGTCACTAGCCGCAACGCTAGGAGAGCTAGTCGCCGCAGGAATGCCTGACTTAGAGGAATTTAAAGGACTAGCAGTGCCTGAACTAGAAGGCTTGGTACTAGCAGAAGCTTTAGTGCTGCCTACTACTTCAAATGTGGCATCATAGAGGCCATCATTGCCAAATACAGTTGCAGTATTGCCGACAATGTTAGCACTCGATGCTGCAGTGATCCCGCCATCAAAAGTGAAACTATAGGTGTTTGAATAGTTAACCGTGTCGTGTGGCGCGATACCTTTTACCTTGATGTTTTCACCTTCGCGCATCACACCGAAAAGTTCACTACGCGCGGTGCCGTTTAGCATTCCCTCAAGTGTTGCCCTGGATTCAACAACGCAAACTTGCGTGTCCTGATAGTGATCTAAATAGGCTCTGGTGATTGTCCACCCCCATACGGTAGTGCCTACGTTTTTTTGGGCCTCGGTACATATATCTGCAGTGGCAGCATTGCCACCTTCAGTTTCGACACGAGTTTTTGTGGTGGCAATTACCTCATCACCACTAAATCTTGTATTGGACCAACTGAGCGTAGACGCATGAGCCGGTGGAGCTACCACCAGTAGGGAAAATGCCAGCACAAAAGCAGCTAAAACCGCACCTACTCGCATCGTAAGCGCACGGGCATTTAAAACCTCAGCGTTCATGGATTAACTCTAACCAGTTTTAAGCGGTTCGCACTTGCAAAACTCCCAATAGTTAGAGCTAGCATCCAGATTCAGCTAAAAATTAGGGCCGTAACCAAACTGGGGGCCAACAGGTGGGCCGGGAGGCTTTTTCTTGCCAGAACGTAGCGCCAGCAACACTGCTAAGGCGATAATTAGCACCACTGCGGCAGCGATAAAAGCATAGAGCAGGGCGTTGTTACCTGAAGAGTTTGAGCTAAAGTCCCCAGCTAGATCATCAGCCTTATTATCGCCAGAAATAATATTTGCTGAACCATTAGGATCACCAACCACCTCGAAGGTGTCAGCACTTACCACAAAGGTGTTTCCCTCCACCTTGCCACCGGTAGAAGAGATAATCCCACCATCAAAGGTGATGCGGTATTCGATAGCTGAGTGCTCAGAGTACTCAGACCTGTCACTTTCAAGTTTTAGGTTTTTACCGTCACGCGTAACAGAAAAACCGTAGGTTTCATCGGTTGATGTCTCGATCATCGAGTTAACTGTTAAGTTGCCCTCGATAACGCAAACTTCCATGCCGTTGTATTGCTCTAGTTCAATCCTGGTGATTTCACCATTTGCCCCAGTGCTGGAACTGGTGGCGCTCTTGTAGCTAGCACACAGGCTTTTAGTAGTCGTATATTCGCTGGAAACATGAGTTTTCATGACGTAAGAAACCTTATCGCCACTAAATTTCATGTCCACCCAGCTCTGTGTGCTCTCAGCATGGGCAGGCGCAGCCAGGAGCAGCAAAGAGAACGCCAGCATAAAAACCGCCAAAGCAGCCCCAGCGCCAACTGTAAACACACGCTCCCCGGCCACAAGCGCAGGTGATCGCGCAGCGAAGCTGCGTGCCTGCGCCGCGAGCGCCCGTGCAGGCATGTTCAGCCCCTCCGCGAGCGCCCGCCTATGCGCGCCAAGTCCCGCAGCGAGCGCCCGCGTCTTAAAAGCATCTACGTCCATGCTTAACCCTAACCAGTTTTGGCTAGGCGGTCATATCCCCCGCGTGGAGGAGCATAAACGCACGCTTAGATGGCTTTGCTAGATCCCATAGCGGTCATATTTGCCAGGTTTTACACCTTTGCTTTGTTCTTGGCCGCTTGGGCTATAGGTGCCTACATTAGTTGGTTGGGCTGTTAGTTGTGCAGGCTGCGAGCGCTTTTTTGAGGGGATTGCCAGGAAGACCACTAGGCCAACTACGGCTGCAACTATTACGCCGATCAGCGCGTAAATCAGGGTGTTTCCCGATGATCCTGACTTAGCGTCAGAAGCTTGGTTCTTCGCGTTATCAGCGCCTGCAGCCTTATTTTGGTTGGGTGCAGCAGAGGGAGTTTGGCTAGTTTTTCCGCTGCCGGGGTTCCCCACTAACTCGTAGTCACCAGTGTTTATGGTTATGGTGTTGCCATCTACTTTGCCACCCTCGTGGGATACAATTCCGCCCGCGAAAGTGAAGCTATGTACGATATTTCCTTCATAAGTGACGGCAGAGGTGACTGACCCAGTTACGCGCACATTGTCGCCGTCGGCTTTAAGAACAAAACCGTAGTGGCCGTCTCCTTGCAGGGCCTTCTTAAGCGAGCCAACCCCTTCGACGGCGCAGACTTCTATGCCTTGGTACTGCTCAACTTCTGCCTTGGTTACTTCTGCACCCAGGTAATTGACTTGCTTTGCGTGAGTAGAGTCTTTAGTGCATATGCTTCTGGTAGATTCACCGTTTTGCTCAAGAGCATGGGTTTTTGCCGATACGTATATTTTGTCCCCATCTATTTTCACATGCGTCCATATGCGCATACTGTCATAGGCGTGGGCAGGGGTAGCCGACAGCAGCAGGGAAAACGCCAGCATAAAAACCGCCAAAACCGCCCCTGCACGAGCTGCAAACCCACCCGCCGCCAGCACACTATTGTGCGCCCCAGCACCCGCTGATAGCCCCGCCACGAGCGAGCGTTTAGGCATGTTAAGCCCCACCGCGAGTGCCCGCTCCCACACTTTCGCCGCGCGCGTGCGGACATTAGAAACAACCATGTTCATGGCTTAAACCTTAGTCATTTTCACCCTTTGGTAGCCACTAAATTCCCACCTGCAGTACGTTTTGCGTAAAACAGCCGACGACGTCGTCGCAGCTACTGCCTTTACGTTACGGGCTGTGCGTGCCCACTAAATTACGGGCTATACATACTGTTACATTGCGGGCCGCCGCGCTGCAGCTCCGCTAAAAACAGCCAGGTCCATTACCCGCCCAGATATAGACAGCCAGGGCCGGTTTCCCGACCCTGGCTGAGTAGAAGGATTATTTGGTGGCGTCTCAGGCGCCCTGACCGCCCTGAGCGTTAGGGTTGTAGGGCTGCTGAGCACCGGGCTGAGCGGCGTTGGGAGCTGCCTGGCCCTGAGGGTACTGACCTGGCTGAGCGGCGTAAGGAGAAGCGGACTGCTGAGGCTGGGTCTTCTTCTTGAAACGCATGCGGAGGAAGGCCCCTAGGCCGGTACCACAACCAATTAGCCCACCGATTAGTGCGTACATCAGGATTTTGGAAGTGCCACCGGGCTTACCGACAACCTCGAACTTAGTATCGGTGGTAACGAAGGTGTTACCTTCAACCTTACCGCCGCTGGAAGAAACGATGCCGTCATTGAAGGTGAAGCGGTACTCGATGTCACCGATAGAGGCGAAGCGGTTGCTAGAGGTGCTCTTGACGGTTAGTTTGTCGCCATCGCGTTTGATAGAGAAACCGAAAGCGGAGGAAGAGTCATTCTCATTTAGCTTACCCTCGGCCTCGATGACACAAACTTCTACGCCCTTGTACTGTTCCACCCCAGACTTGGTGACTTTACCGTCGGAGCTCTTGGTAGCCGAGTTTTTCATGCTATCGCAAATTGCCTTGGCGGAGCCATACTCGCTAGGCACGTGCATCTTCAGTGAGATAGCCAGGTTTTCACCACTGAATTTCATGCCAAGCCATACCTTGAAGCTGTCAGCGTGAGCCGGAGAAGTCACTCCTAGCAGCGAAAAAGCCAGCACAAAAGCAGCTAGTGCGGCACCTACGCGCGCAATCATTGCGCGGGGGTTAACGTTAATAGCGTTCATGGCTTAACCCTATTAGTTTTTATCTGTTCAGGCACAATCTGGTTGTTTTCTTTCAAAACAAAACCAGGGCCGGGGGTTAATCCGACCCTGGTCTTGAGAAGAAAAAGCGTTAGCTAGCCGTTGTAGCCCTGCTGGCCGTAAGGCTGAGCCTGCTGACCATAGCCCTGCGGTTGCTGGCCGTAGCCTTGAGGCTGCTGTCCGTAAGGCTGAGCTTGCTGTCCGTAACCGGGCTGGCCATAAGCCTGCTGGCCATAGCCCTGGGGCTGACCGTAACCCTGCTGGCCGTAAGGCTGACCGTAGCCACCGTACTGAGGCTGGGGCTGCTTCTTAGAACGCATCACGAAGAAGACGGCCACCCCAGCGCCGATCACAACTACCAGTCCGATCAGCACAAACATCAGCATGTTGGAGCCGCTGCCAGGCTTACCGGTTACCTCAAAGCTACTGCTATTGGCAATGAAGGTGTTTCCGTCAACCTTGCCGCCGCTAGAAGAAACCACCCCACCATCAAAGGTGATACGCACCTCCGTGCTGGCTGCCGAGGAGGTGAAGGAGCCGCCGCTGCCTTTAACCTTGATATTGTCACCATCACGGCTAACAGAGATGCCAAGTGATGAGCCTGATTTGTCTACTACCTCACTGAGGCTCCCACTGCTTTCAATGGTGCAAACCTCAACGCCCTCGTATTGCTCTACCTCAATCTTGTCGACTTTTTTGCCGATCTTCGTTGAGCTGGCTTCGCTCTTGCTCTTCTCACAGAGACTCTTGGTAGACATCCCATACTGCTCGGGAACGTGCATTTTAAGCGACAAAGTCACCTTGTCCCCACTGAATTTAAGCTCAGTCCAGGTCTTTACATCGTCAGCGTGAGCTGGGGAAACCATAGTCAGTAAAGAAAAAGCCAGCACAAAAGCGGCTAAAGCAGCGCCTACACGCGCCAAAACCGTGCGCGGGTTGAAAGTAACAGCGTTCATGGATCCAATCCTAATGCCATTGCCACGTCATTCGCCTCATTTTTAAGGGGATCAATCCCTAGCACCATCAGCACATCCTGACTGCCTTCACCTGTACAACACAAGGTAAGACCACACTGCAGTGCTCCCCCATACCTGCGCAGTGCTCCCCCATGCCTGCCGCGCAGCTTTGCTCGTGCAAGGGATGCACAGTAATTACAATAATGGCGCAGCCTAAGCTGCGCCATTATCTGTAAACACCGTTAGTTAGCGGAACATATCCTCAAAGCCTGAACCTTCAAGCTTGTAGTAGTAACCGTCTTCACCCGGGTAGTAGGCCACGCCGTCCTGGTAGTACAGGCCGTTGGGGTGGTAGCCATCTTCAATGGTTTCTTCACCCGCAGTGGGGGCCTGCTCATATGCGGGCTCTGTATAGTCCTCGTAGCCAGCATCGGCATAGTCCTCATCGCCGGCACCAGAGTCATAGACCCCGCCCTCTACGTAAGATTCGTAGCCATCGCTTTCGTAAACGCCCTGCTCAGCCGCTGCAGCATAAGTGGCGGCCATAGCGGCATTGTTATCAGCATCAGGAGTGTGGATTAGCGGCACGCCGGGGATACCAGCCGCAGGAACCTCAGATTCGCTGATTGGGGCAATCTCAGACAAAGAAACCGTCTGGCCCTGCGGGTCAGGGATCTGACCGGCTGCAATAGCCGCCTTAGTAGCCAGACTTTCCTTAACGCGCTTGTAAATACGCACGCCACCCAGCCACAAAATACCGGCCAAGATCAGGCAGGAAGCAATACCCAGCACCCATCGCACCACATGCTGTAGGGCAAGCGAGGGAACCGTACCCACTACTTCAAAGGAGGTAGCACCCTTTTTAGGAACAGCGGTGGAGCCCTTAACGTCGGCGTTCTTGTAGGAAACAATCTTGCCGTCGTACTTGACCGTCACGTGCGAGACAATCAGCTGGTTAGAGATAGCGATGTAGCGAGGGATAGACACCTTCACACGGTGGTCTTTGTCGGTGCTCATGTTGAAGCCACCGAACTGCGTAAGCGCAGCCGGGCCAGCACCGTTTTGGAAAGCGCCCTCTACCTTGGCTTCACATACCTCACGACCATTGCGCTTACTTACCCAGGTAACCACTTTGGCGTTGTGAGTGGTGGTTTTCTTGTTTTGATCTGCACCTTTTTGAATGGTCTTGCAGATAACAGCTGGTTTCAAACCAGTGTGCGAACCGGGCGCAAACGCGAAGTCAAGCACCGCGTAGTTTTCGCCCTTTACGTTAACGTTAAACCAAATCTCATTGGGCTGCGAGGTTTCAGCTTGAACCTCAGAGACGCTTAGCGGCGCCATAAAAACCAGCAGCCCCGCCACTAAAGCCGCAAGCACGCGGCTAGTTACAGACTTGTAGTTAAGGGTGTTCACGGGTTCCAGCCTAGCAGCTTCAGTCAACTAACGAGTGTCGAGTAATTGTGGCTTCGCGCCCTGCGCCCACACCAATGGCGGAAATTCGCACTCCAGCCAACTGCTCAATTCGCTCCACGTAACGCTGAGCGTTAAGCGGCAGATCCTCGAATTTACGTACGCCAGTGATGTCTTCGCTCCAGCCGGGTAGCTGCTCGTAGATGGGCTTGGCGTGGTGGAAGTCAGACTGGGTTAGGGGCATTTCGTCCCAGCGCACGCCGTCGACGTCGTAAGCCACACATACCGGGATGGTGTCGTGCCCAGTGAGCACGTCTAGCTTGGTCATCACCAGGTCAGTTAGGCCGTTAACGCGCGCTGCGTAGCGGGTGACGACGGCGTCGTGCCAGCCACAGCGACGGGCGCGCCCCGTGGTTACGCCGTACTCTCCACCTTCAGCGCGTAGACGTTCGCCCATTTCGTCGTTTAGCTCGGTGGGGAAGGGGCCTTCACCTACGCGAGTGGTGTAGGCCTTAACCACACCAACCACCCGGTTGATGCGGGTGGGACCCACCCCGGTGCCAGTGCAGGCGCCGCCGGCGGTGGGGTTGGAGCTGGTCACGAAGGGGTAGGTGCCGTGGTCAATGTCTAGCATGGTGGCCTGACCGGCCTCGAACAGCACCGTTTTGCCCTCGTCTAGGGCCTTGTTTAGCAGCGTGGAGCAGTCCACCACCATGGGACGCACGCGCTCGGCGTAGCTGAGCAGCTCGTCAGCAACTGCGTCGGGGTCGATCGCGTCACGCTTGAAAATCTTGGTTAGCAGACCGTTCTTCTGGTCCAGTGCAGAGTGAACCTTTTGACGCAAGATGGACTCGTCAAACAGGTCCTGAACGCGGATACCGATACGGTTCATCTTGTCAGCGTAGGTGGGGCCAATGCCACGGCCGGTGGTGCCCAGCTGGCGAGAGCCCAGGAAACGCTCGGTGGCCTGGTCAAGCACCCGGTTGTAGGAGGGAATTACGTGGGCGTTAGCGCTGATCAGCAGCTTTGAGGCGTCTTTGCCGCGCGAGGTAATTTCCTCGATTTCGCTAAAGAGCACCTCTAGATCAATCACTACCCCGTTGCCGATAACCGGAGTTACCCCCTCGGTTAGCACACCGGCTGGCAGTAGGTGGAAAGCGAACTTTTCTCCGTCAATAACTACGGTATGACCAGCGTTGTTACCGCCGTTGAACTTGACTACGTAGTCAACATTCTGACCTAGCTGATCGGTTGCCTTGCCTTTTCCTTCGTCGCCCCACTGGGTTCCGACTACTACGACACCTGGCATTGAAAACTCCTATAAACGGCAAACGCCGCGTTGACCACACGACTGCATTAGTCTAGCGGCCCTATAGGCAGATTTCTAGATTTTGCCGTTACTATACCGCTTTATTTTGGTTTGGCAAGCACCCACTGTGGTGTCCACCCTATCCCCTACCCCGCTGCACATATTGTGACCTGCGGGAATACTTTTTTGTTCGGTGTGGTTGGCCCTAGTGTCATCACCTGACATATGGCGACGGCGCCAGGAAGGTCCCCGACGCCGTCGCCACACCTTTTAGCTTAAAGCCGCACTTTATGCGCATTTCTTATGCACGCCTGGGTTGAGCGTGCTTGAGCTGGACGCTCCTGAGCTGGGTGTGCTCAAACGCGCTCACTTTAGGAACTCGCGCACCTCATCAGCACTGGCGTAGGAGGCCTGCGCGCCCACCTTGGTGGTGGAGCAGGCCGCTACCGCCGCAGCTAGGGTGGCGCCGTCGGCAAGTGAGACGCCGGCAGCCAAAGCCGACAGCAGCGTGCCCATGAAAGAGTCGCCAGCGCCGGTGGTGTCTACCGGGTTGACCTTGAAAGCTGCCACCCATTCGAGGCGGCCCTCCTCATAGATCAGGGAGCCGGCCCCACCCAAGGTGAGGACCCCGCGCTTAACGCCAGTGGCCATGAAAGCCTTAGCTACCTGCTCTAGGTCTGCAGTGTCTACGCTTTGACCACTGACCAGAGACAACTCGTGCTGGTTGACGATCAGCACATCGGTTAGTTCCAGCAGTTCGGGTGAGAGCTGACGGGCCGGGGAAACATTGAGAACCACCGGCACGCCAGCCTCGTGGGCGCAGCGGGCCGCAGCGGTGACAGTTTCCAGGCTTACCTCCAGGCACAATCCCAGGGCCCCAGCCTCAGCGATTACCTGCGCCTTATCAACCACATCAGCCGGGGTGAGGGTGGCGTTAGCGCCGGGTGAGATCACAATGGTGTTCTCAGCGGCGCCGTCCACAGTAATCATGGCGGTGCCGGTAGCCACTTCACGTTCATAAACGTGGCGGGTGTCTACCCCCTTTAGCGCCAGGGATTCGAGCAGCAACTGGCCGTTGCCGTCGCGCCCAACCGCCCCAATCATCACGGTGGGCACACCCAGCAAAGCAGCCGTGGCAGCCTGGTTGGCTGATTTACCGCCCGGCAAGATACGCAGATCTGAGCCAACTACAGTTTCACCCGGACCAGGTAGGCGCTGGGTGGTTACCGTTAGGTCCGCGTTCAGAGAGCCTAAAGCCACCACCGGGGCACCTAAACGGTCTAACGCCTCCAGGGCGCGGCCACGATCAGCTACGTTCACGCCGCCGTCTCCTTTTCAACCGCCGGCGCGGGGATCAGCAGCGAGCTAGCAAAAGCCAAGGCCAGCAACACCAAACCGGTGATAACTGCACCCTGGAAACCGCCTAGGCCGTTACCTAGCGTCACCGAGACTGCCGGCAGGATCGCGAAGGAAATACCCGCACCCAGGTTGAAAGCACCAGCGTTAAGGCCTGGCAGGTAGCCGGGGTTGTCGCTGGGAGAAAGCACCACACCTAGACCGTTGAGCATAATGTTGCTCATACCGGCATAGGTGATACCCACAAACACGTTAACTGCCAGCAGTAGCACTGGGGTGGCGCTTGGAGAAATCACAAAAATCGCGCCCAAGCCAATCACCGTGCCCAGCAAGCCCACGCGCAGCACCTTACGGTAGCCAAAGCGGCCGGCCAGGGTGCCAGATACCGGGCCCATTAGTAGGCCGGCAATGGCGTAAGGGGTCAGGGTCCAGAAAGAGACGACGTCGGGGCTAAGGCCCGGCCCGTAATCAGTGTCCTGAGCTAGACCCGGCACCAAACCGTTCATAACCGCAAACACGCCGGTCATGGTTAGGGTGGTGGTCAGCAGCAGCGCCCAGGTGGAACGCGACTGGAGGTAGACGGTAGCCACCAGGGGCTGGCTGGTGCGGTCCTCCTGGATCCAGAAAGCCACAGCAGACAAAGCAGCCAGCAGGAACAGGCCCGCCACCAGCCAAAAGTTAGCGTTGGAGAGTTTAGCTAGCTCATTGAAGATGATTAGCAGCGCACCTACCGCCACCACCAGGGCAATAGTGCCGGACCAGTCCATGCGGTGGTCGCCGGGCACCAGGGATTCATCGGTTAGGAAGGCTACCGCCACCGCCGCCAACACGGCGATTACAGCCATAGTCCAAAATACTGAGCCGAAACCAAAGTTTTGGGCTAGCCAGCCACCAGCTAGGGCATCCACACCCGCAATACCACCGTTTACGGCGGTAATTACGCCTAGCAGGGTGCCGTAACGCTTGGGGTCAGGTACGGCCACGCGCAGCATAATCAGACACACGGGCACGGTCGGCCCGGCCACGCCCTGAATCACGCGGCCCACAAATAGCAGCTCCACTGAGCCAGTCATGCCAGCCAGCGCAGAAAGCACACAACCCACGGCGGTTAGCGCCATCATGCCGGTTAGTAGTTTGCGCCGCCCGATCATGTCACCTAGGCGGGGCAGGAACAGGCTAAATAGCGCGGCAGCCGTGAAGAACACGGTCTGGGTTAAGCCGATTACGTCGTCGGTGGTTTTTAGCTCCTTGGCCATCACTCTCAGGGCCGGAGAGAGCATGGAGGCATTGAGCTGGAAGGCAAAGCAGGCCACCAGCAATGCGGTCATAACCGCCGCTGTTGAGCGTTTAGTGACGCTCATTTGCGGTCTTCCTTGGCGGCTAGATCCTTCTGTACGCGGTCAATGGAGTCAATTACCAGGTCCCAGAAGCGGTCAAAGTCCAGCTTGGTGGCGGCCTGGGTGTGGCAGTCGGGCCCGGCGGGGGCGCGGAAGTCGGCTACGGTCATGCCGGTGGTGAGCGTGCCGTTGAGTTCCACATCGATGGGGACCTTAACAGTTTCCACAATCTGCGGGTCGATCAGGTAGGCCACGGTGCACGGGTCGTGTACCGGCGGAAACTCAAAGCCTTGGGCGTCCTGGTAGGCCTTGCGGAAGAAGGTGAATAGGCCCAGCACAAAGTCGGCTACCGGGCCGCCCAGGTCAGCGATCTTGGCGGAGATAGCGTCAGTGGCTAGGGCCTGGTGGGTTAGGTCCAAGCCAACCATGGTTACCGGCCAGGGCTCGTTGAAAACAATGTGGGCTGCCTCAGGGTCAACCTTGATGTTGAATTCGGCTACAGCAGACCAGTTACCTACGTGGTAGCCGCCACCCATTAGCACCACTTCACGCACGCGCTCTACGATGCGTGGTTCTTTACGCACTGCCAGGGCAATGTTGGTTAGCGGGCCGGTGGGAACTAGGGTGATTTCGCCGGGTGCGTGGGACATTACGGTTTCGATGATTACGTCGACGGCGTGGCGCGGGTCTAGGGCTACAGGTTCGGGTAGCTCGACGCCGTCTAGGCCAGAATCGCCGTGGCAGTCCGGGGCGGTTTCTACCGGGCGCAGTAGCGGGCGGGTGCAGCCTGCTGCGATCGGTACGTCTTGCATCCCGTAGACGGTGGCTAGGCTCAACGCATTGTTAGTTACTTTTTCTAGAGTTTGATTACCACCAACAGTGGTTACTGCCAGTAGCTCAATGTTGGGGTTGGCGTGTGCCAGCAGCATAGCGACAGCGTCGTCATGACCCGGGTCGCAGTCGAGGATAATCTTCCTAGGCATTAGGTCGCGTGCCTCTCAATTGTGGTGGGTGTGGTCACAATATTTTACACACATATAAATAAATGTGCCCCAGGTTATATAACCTAGGGCACATTCAGCGATTAAACGCTAGTTGCCTTAGCGGCAGTTAAGCTCAGCGACGGGCAGAGCCGACGGAGCCCAGACGCTCGCAGGCCTCAACCACGCGGGCAGCCATACCGGTCTCGGCAGCCTTACCCCAAGAGCGCGGGTCGTAGAACTTCTTGTTGCCGACCTCGCCGTCGATCTTGAGGACGCCGTCGTAGTGCTCGAACATGTGAGCAGCAATCGGGCGGGTGAACGCGTACTGGGTGTCAGTGTCAACGTTCATCTTGATAACACCGTTGCGTACGGCGGTAGCAATTTCCTCGTCGGTGGAGCCGGAGCCACCGTGCATGACTAGGTCGAAGGGGCTCTCCTTGCCAACACGCTTGCCGACCTCAGCCTGGATCTCACCCAGCAGCTCGGGACGCAGCTTGACGTGACCGGGCTTGTAGGAGCCGTGCACGTTGCCGAAGGTCAGAGCGGTGGTGTAGCGGCCGTTCTCGCCTAGGCCCAGGGCCTGGACAGCGGCGTAAGCGTCGTCAGCGGTGGTGTAGAGGCTAGCGTTCTCTTCACCCTTAATGCCGTCTTCCTCGCCACCTACAGCACCGATCTCGATCTCGAGGATGGTGTGGGCAGCCTTAGAGCGAGCCAGCATGTCCACGGCGATCTCAATGTTGTCTTCTAGGGTCTCAGCGGAGCCGTCCCACATGTGGGAGTTGAACATGGGCTCTTCGCCGCGCTTGACCTGCTCGGCCTCGATGTCCAGCAGCGGGATAACCCAGTCAGCCAGCAGCTTCTTGGGGCAGTGGTCAGTGTGCAGACCGACAACGCCGGGGTACAGGTCGCCGACGGCGCGAGCGTAGGCAGCGAAAGCGATGGAGCCGCGTACGCGGTCTAGACGAGAGGAGCCGGACCAGTAAGCAGCGCCACCGTTGGAGATCTGGATGATACCGTCAGACTCGGCCTCGGCGAAGCCCTGCAGCGCAGCAGATAGGGTCTGAGAAGAAGTAACGTTGATAGCCGGGACGGCGTACTTGCCGGCCTTGGCGCGGTCAATCATGTCCGCGTAAGTTTCCACGGTTGCAATAGCCATTGCAAATCCTCCTGGTTGTGTTTCACTAAACAGTGGTGCTTCTATTCTGGCACGTTTTAGCGCTAATTGGTACGCGCAAATACCGTCAGCCTGTGCAAATTCAGTTAAAAGGGTGCACTTTGTCCATGTTGCATGATCCAGGCATGCATAGCGATAGCTGCTGCGGCTGACACATTAATGGACCGGGTAGAGCCGTATTGGCCAATACGTAACTGGCGTTTGCAGTGCTCAAGTAGGGCCGGGCTGATGCCTTCGCCTTCACTGCCCACCACCAGCATGGCGTCAACCGGCAGTGAGGTTTTTTCTATCAGCTCGCTGCCTGGGCCATTGTCGATAGCTAGTAGTTCCAGGTTATTTTCCTGGGCCCAGCGCACCAAATGCTCGGGCGTGGGGTGATGGTAGACACGCAGGTAACGGTCGGTGACCATGGCGCCGCGTCGGTTCCAGCGGCGCTTGCCCACCACGTGTACTCCGCCCACATTAAAGGCGTTAGCGGTGCGCACAATTGAGCCGATGTTTAGATCGTGGCTGACATTTTCGATCGCGATATGTAGGCCGTGGGCGCGCGCTGCCATATCGGCTTTAATGGCCTGCCATTTCCAGTAGCGGTAGGGGTCCACCACGTTGCGTCGATCGCCGTGTTCTAGCAGCTCATGGTCCCAGTGGTCACCTTCAGGCCAGGGCCCCTGCCAAGGCCCCACCCCCACTTCGCGCTCTGGATCTGGGGTTACTTGGGCTAAATAGGCGACGACGCCGTCACTAGCTTCGGTGACGACGCCGTCCTCGTTTTCGTAACGGCTCATGCCTTATCCTCTAGCTCCAATACCTTGGCGTCTTTGGGCTTTTTGTAAGTGCCTTTACGCTTGAGCTTGTCAGCTAGGAAGTACTGGCTGGAGGCGCGCCCGGCGCTGCGAGCTACTGCCGTGAGCGGTCCGTGGCACAGGAAGTTGTAGGTGGGCACCATAGCGTTGTAGTCGCGCCGGGCTTTGGCCACGGCTTTGTCAGCTTTCTTTAGCCGCTTGTAGGCCAGGCGGTACCCGGGCTCTTTATTGCGGTTAGCAGCCCGTACACTTTCCACAATGCGACGCAAAATCAGGGTGATGTCGTCTTCATAGTTGGCGCGCAGCAGCGGCTGGTTTTCCTGCTCAGCTAGGGCAATAGCCTCGTTTAGGGCGCTCATGTCTCCTGGCGCCAGGGCACCGAGTTTGTCTGCTTCACGCGCTAGTTTTTTGGCGCGGCGGTGGCGCCTAGAGAGGGTCTCTTCAACGTCAGACCAGTTGTGGTCCAAGCGCTCACCCAATGAACGTACCTGCACGCGGGCAACCACAATGATGGCTATCCACAGCAGCAGTAATAAACCTCCGCCAATGAACAAAGCGATGGTTCCGGTGGGGTTAGAGTCCATGGTTCCTCCTTGGGATTGGGCACCAACTCCTAGTTTAGCCTGACCTGGCTTAGGTAGCAGACTTGGCGGGCGCTGGGTTGCTTAAAACCCAGGCGCCCGCCAAGGGGTCAGTATTACTCCAGGTCTAGGTCTTCTAGACCAAGGGCATATAGGTAGGGTAAATCAGCGGCTTCAATGCGTTCGCGAGCGCCAGTGTTGCGGTCTACGATCACGGCCACAGCCAACACCTGCGCGCCGGCTGCGCGTAGCGCCTCTACTGCCTGGATGGGCGAGCCACCGGTGGTGGAGGTGTCTTCCAAAACCACTACGCGTTTGCCTTCGACAGACGGGCCTTCGATCTGGCGTTTCATGCCGTGATCTTTGGCGGCCTTGCGCACTACGAATGCGTCTAGGTCTAGGCCGCGTGCGGCGGCGGCGTGCAGCATAGCGGTAGCTACCGGGTCAGCACCCATGGTTAGGCCACCGACGGCGTCTACCTCATCTACGCTGAAGCCGTTTTCTTCTAGCAGATCCAGCATTACATGCCCGATCAGCGGGGCGGCTTCGTGGTGGAGGGTGGCGCGGCGCATGTCCACGTAGAAGTTGGATTCAAGCCCTGAGGCCAGGGTGACTTTGCCGCGTACTACGGCCAGTTCGTTGACTAGCTCGGCTAGGCGGGCGCGGTTGGAGTCGTTGGTGGTGATAGCCATGGAGTTTTCAGTTTCCTAAATATTCAACGACGGCGTCGTAGTCGGGTTCTTGCTTGATTTCGGGTACTAGCTGCACGTAGCCAACGGTTCCGTCAGGCTCGATTACTACGACGGCGCGTGCCAGCAGCCCGCTTAGCGGCCCCTGGGCCATGGTTAGGCCGTAGTGTTGGCCAAACTTGGAGCGGAAACCGGAGGCGGTAGCGACGTTTTCAATGCCTTCAGCGCCGCAGAAGCGCCCCTGGGCGAAAGGTAGGTCATTGGATACGCACAGCACCACGGTGTTGTCGAGGCCGCCGGCCAGCTTGTTGAAGTGGTGCACACTGGCGGCGCATACACCGGTGTCGATGGAGGGGAAGATGTTTAGCACTACGCGCTTGCCGGCGTAGTCGCCTAGTTTGATGGGGCTTAGGTCGTTGGCCACCAGCTCACAGGTGGGAGCGGGGCTGCCTACCTGGGGTAGCTCGCCAACGGTAGTTACTGGGGTACCTGCTAGGGTTACAGTTGCCATAGCTAAATTATGTCTCTCAGTAGTGGGTGGCGGCCACCCTTGAGGCTCCCACGAAATAGCGCACCCCGCAGCGCGGCAGACGGCGCAGCACAGCCTCGCTAAGGGCGTAGCGTAATGAGGGCACGCAGTAGACGCGCCCTTTACGGACAGCGTCTAGGGCTTGGCTTACCAGGTATTGGCTTTCTAACCACACGAATTTGGGCCATTGGGTGTCGTCAATGTGGGCGGCGGCATGGAAACCGGAGCGGGTTAGGCCCGGCAGTAGCACGGTGGCGGTGACGCCGGTGCCCGCCAGCTCGGTGGAAAGTGACTCGGTGAAGGTAGCTACCCAGGCTTTGTGGGCGCTGTAGGTGCCCATGACGGTGCGGGCGGCTACTGAGGCTACGTTCAAGATAGCGCCGTGACCGCGTGGAATCATTACGTCGGTGGCGGCGCGGCTAAGTTCCATCACGGCCCGCACCATTACGTTTAGGGCGTCTAGTTCGCGTCCCATATCACCGTCGATAAAGGATTGCCCCAACCCAAAGCCAGCATTGTTAACTAGCAGCCCGATTGGGGGCAGCTGGGTGGAACGGATACGCTCAGCTACCGCGTCAACACCCGCCTGAGTGGATAGGTCTGCGGCCAGCACCTCCACCTTGACACCGGCTAGGTTGTGGATTTTGGCTGCGATTTCTTCTAGTTTTTGCCGACGCCGGGCCACCAGTACGAGGTTGTGTTGCGCCTCGGCTAACTGCCAGGCAAATTCGAGGCCGATCCCCTCGCTGGCACCGGTAATAAGTGCTGTTCCCATAAGTTGAGGTTACCAGCCAACGCTGGGCCGAGGCCGGTAAGGACGCGAGCAACGAAACGAAGCTTGACTCAGTACTTAACCTGGCGCAGCGCTCACCCCTGGGATAGCTACCAAGCCCGGCGCGCCCCTCATAGCCTGCACAGCTGCCAAGTCTACAGGAACGCAACTGGGCTGGACATGGGATCAATTCGCACAACAAAACAGCTGCCAAGCCTACAGGAACGCAACATTTAAAGGTAAGTCGGGCGGCGCCGTCGTCGTCGACTAAAAGTGGGTATAAAAAGGCGGTGGCCCGCACGTTAGGGGCGAATGCGAGCCACCGCAGCTCAGCCAGCTGCGGAAAACATGGGGGTACATCGCAGCTGCTGAGGTCTCTATTATCAGCCTTTAACCGACCCCGCTGCAAGTCCGGATTGCCAGTATCGCTGCAAGAATAGAAACAGTGCCATCAAAGGCAGTACCCCGAAGAGCGCACCTTGCAAAACCGCCCCGTAAGTTGGGCTGAAGTAGCTCATCATGCCATACAAACCGAGGGTGACCGGCTTGAGCTGCTCATTGTTGGTAACCATCATCAACGGCAACAAGAAGTTGTTCCAGGTGGCCACAAAAATGAACAGGAAAATGGTGACCATAGCCGGGGCCAGCAGTCGCAGCACCATGGTGAAGAAGATGCGGCTTTCACCGGCGCCGTCGATGCGGGCGGCTTCTAGCAGCTCGTCGGGCACAGAAGTTTGGGCATACATGCGCCCCAAGAACACCCCAAATGGGCTAACGCAGCTAGGCAAAATAATTGACCAGATAGTGTCAGTTAGCCCCAGTGAGTGCATCACAATGTAGAGCGGAATGGTTAGCAGTGCGATCGGCAGCAGCAAACCAGCCATAACCACCAGCTGCAACACATTGCGGCCAAAGAACTTAAATTTAGCCATGCCATAGCCAGCCATCACCGAAACCAGGGTGCCAATAGCGCCGGCAGCGGTGGAGTACAGCACTGAATTAGCTACCCAACGCCAAAAGTGACCGTTGGTGGTGCCCATCAGCTTTTGATAGTTCTCAGCGGCGGCGTTGTGTGCAAACCATAGGCCGTTAGAATCGCCTAGATCCGCGTTAGTTTTAGTGGAAGAAATAATCAACCAGTAAATCGGGAATAGGAAGTAAACCAGTACCGCGATCAAAACTACCCCGGTGACGATTTTAGCGAAACAGCTTGGTTCCAAAGAACGCGACCAAGCGTTACGCGAAACCCGATAAACGCGGCCATCTTCTAGGTGCGCAAATTCTGTTTTATTTAGTAGCTCAGCCATCAGCGCTTACCCCGAGTCTGTACGAAGGCATATACCGCCGCCAATAGTGCGGCAATAATGGCCATAGTCATGGAAATAGCAGAAGCCATATTGGGGTTACCGGGTGAGGTCATCATGGTGGAGTAGGCCATCATCATGGGGGTGTAGCTGTTACCCATCCACGACTGCCCGGCGCGCATCACCGTAGGCTCATTGAACAGCTGGATTGTGCCGATAATCGATAGCAACACAGTCAGCAGAGCGGCATTTGTCAGCATCGGCACCTTGATCTTCATGGCCACCTGGAAACCAGAGCAGCCGTCAAGGCGGGCAGCCTCATATAGATCAGTGGGGATAGCTTTCAGCGCAGCCAGGAACACCAGCATGTTGTAGCCGGTGAAAGTCCAGGTGGTCATATTGGCCATGGAGGCCAAAATGATGTTTTTATCGAAGAAATTAATGGGGATGACACTGGCCAGCGGCGAAAGCTGGGGGCTGTACAGGTACATCCACATCATGGCAGCCACCACGCCGGGAATGGCGTAGGGCAAAAAGTAACCCAAACGGAACACGGTGGGGCGTTTAAGCAGGTAGGAGTCCAGCACTAGAGCCAGGGCCAGGGCGGCGATAATCATGAAAGGAATCTGGAACAGACCAAAGAGCATTACTCGCCCCATGCCTTGCCAGAACTGCTCGTTGGTAACTACCGCAACGTAGTTGTCTAGGCCAACGAATTTGGTGATTTGCTTGCCGCCACCATACAGCCCTCCCGCCGTGGTGGTCTTAAAGAAGGATTGGTAGATCGAGACAATAATTGGGACAATAAATGTCAGGCCAAAAAGAATTGTGAAAGGGGCACTAAAAGCCCACCCATAACGCAAATCGCGTAATTTGCGGGCACGGATTGTCGCCTTATTTTCTGTATACGAGCTCGCAGCTGACATTTTCATCTCCTCCCCTTAATTAGGTGCGTAATGCGGTTGCAGCAGGCGGGGGTGCTAGCAAATATGCCAAGCACCCCCGTTTTAGACTGCGAATCAGGCTACGCCGATGTTCTTTTCCTTCAGGGTGGAAACAGACACCGTCTGGGCGGTGGTCAAAACGTCTTCAACCTTGGCAGAGCCGCTGGTGACCTTACCGCCGGGCTCCTTCATCTTCTCGGTTACGGTGAACCAAGTGGGGATGTAGGGGAAGTCGGTGACCATGGTGTTGTTAGCTTCAGCGAGGAAGCCGTAAACGTCCTGGCCGCCCCAGAGCTTCTTCATGGCCGCAGGGGTCTCAGGCTTGGCGGTGGTAGCGGCTACTACCAGACCCTGGGAGACCAGCGCGGGCACCTGGGTGTTGAACCAGTCAGCGAACTTGAGGGCTTCTTCCTTGTGCTTGCAGCCCTTGATGACGGCGACGGCGGAACCACCGTCAGCACCGGTAACCTTCTTGCCGTCCTCGGTGGGTAGGTAGGTGACCTGCCAGCTGGTGGCGTCCTTACCTAGGTCGCCGAGCATGAAGCCGGGCTCCCAACCAGCGGCAACGGTACCGATAATGGTGCCGTCCTTGAGCTTGGCGATCCACTCCTTGCCCCAGCGCCCGTCGGCGAGCTTGAGGGCCAGGCCTTCGTCGTTTAGTTCCTGTAGGAAGGTGGCTACCTTCTTGGAGGCGGCGTCAGTGACCTCTACCTTCCACTTGTCACCTTCAGGCTTGTACCAGTGGGCGCCGGCAGCGGCGGCCTGACCGGAGATCTGGTAGCCAACCTCATCCTGCTGCCAGGTGGCAATGTACTTGCCCTTTTCCTTGGCCTTCTTGGCGGCTTCCTTCAGCTCGGCCCAAGTGGTGGGGGCCTTGATGCCGATGGCGTCGAAGGCGGCCTTGTCGTAGACGTATACCAGCGGGCCGGTGTCCTGAGGCAGACCAACTACTACGTCACCGAGCTTGCACTGACCCATAGGGCCGGCTGCGAAGTGCTTTTCGTAGCCGCCAGCCTTAATTTCCTTGGCGACGTCTTCTAGAGAGCCTTCTAGGTATACGGAGGCGATTTCACCGTAGCCAACCTGGGCTAGGTCGGGGGCGTTGCCAGCCTTCACTGCCTGGGCGATCTTTGCATAAGACTCAGAGGCCTGGCCGTCAAACTTCTTGACGTTTACGTGGATGTTGGGGTTTTCCTTGTTCCACTGGTCGACGACGGTCTGCACCTTGGTCATACCGTCCTTGTCGGGCAGGCGGTGCCAGTAGTTGATTTCTACCTTGCCACCAGATGCCTTATCGTCTTTGCCGCTACATGCAGCTAAAGTCGCCAGGATAGCGGTAGTGGAAGCACCAACCAGGGCCTGGCGGCGAGTAATGCTGAGGGTTCGCATTTAGTTCTCTCCTTTGAGTATGCGCTAGGGGCGGCGCATATTCTGTAACCGCGCTGCGGTAGCAGCGTTGCTCTTGTCACTTAGATTAATAACTGCCCCCACTCAAGTCAAACGAAATCGAACACAACCGCACACTAAATCGTTTGACCTGCGGTTATAACAATCAATTTGGCTAGTTTTCGCGTTTTCCTAAGCTCTACCAGGCCCTATAGGCAGCTACACACCCAGCTCAGCAGCCATTTTGCCGCCTCCCCTGCGCGCAGGTACGCGCAACTGCAATCAAACCGTTACGCTTGTCCTATGCGTTTAGCCACCTGGAACGTCAACTCTATCCGCGCCCGCATTGATCGAGTTATTGCCTTTTTAGAGCGCAGTGACACGGATGTGTTGGCAATGCAAGAAATTAAATGCCGCCCCGATCAGTTCCCCACCGAAGCTTTTACGCAGGCCGGCTATGAAGTGGTGGCACACGGCTTAAACCAGTGGAATGGGGTGGCCATCGCCTCGCGCATCGGATTGTCTGATGTCGTACATCAATTCCCTGATCAACCCACCTGGGCCGCTAAAGCTGGCGAGGACGGCGTCGTCGAAGCTAGGGCCCTGGCGGCCACCTGCGCCGGAGTGCGAGTGTGGAGCATCTACGCCCCTAACGGGCGCGAACTAGACCACCCCCACTACCGCTACAAACTGGACTGGTTTGCGGCTTTGCGTCAGGATGTGGCCGAAAGTTTAGCCCAGGCTCCTGAGCAGAAAACCATTTTTGTGGGCGACTGGAATGTGGCGCCACTGGACACTGACGTGTGGGATATTGCCGCTTGGGAAGGCAAAACCCATGTTTCGGCCCCTGAACGCGCTGCTTTTGCCTCCCTGGAGCAGGCCGGGCTGGTTGAGATCACTCGTCCTCTGGCCCAGGGCTACACCTATTGGGACTATAAGGGTCTAGCTTTCCCCAAGAATAAGGGGATGCGTATTGACTTTATGCTGGCCTCGCCGGCTTTGGCGCAGCTGGCCACTAGCGCGGTTATTGATCGTGACGAGCGTAAAGGTAAAGGCGCTTCCGATCACGTGCCGGTAATCGTGGATTTTGATTTGGACGCTAACTGATGCCGTTTTCTTCTGTAGCTTCTAGCGCTGCTGTCTCCCCTAACGCCGCCTCACCCAGCCCCGCCGCAGCGCTAAATGCCGCCGCTTCACCCAGCCCCGCTGTCTCCCCTGGCTCTGCCGCCTCGCTAAGTGCTTTGGCTGAGTTTGATTTTCCGACGGCGCTGGTGGTCAGTCAGGACGGTCAGGTACTAGCCCAGGGCGGCCAGGTGGAGAGCGATTTTGCTTTCGCCTCAGTTACTAAACCGTTGGTGGCCTGGTCAGCTGCGGTGGCCTATGAACGGGCCCTGCTTGATTTAGATGCCCTAGTGGGCCCGCACCTGCCCGGGGCAACCGTGCGTCACCTGCTCGCCCACGCCAGCGGCGTGGCCCCTAATGATGACAGTGTTTTAGCTGCGCCGGGCACTAAACGCATCTATTCCAATCGCGGCATTGAGCTACTGGGGCAGGTACTGGAGCAGGCTACCGGCTACCAGCTAGATCAGTGGGTGGAACTAAGCGTGCTGGAGCCGCTGGGCCTGGCCAGTATTTTGATTCCAGGCTCGCCGGCCCACTCTGGGATGGGTAATGCGGTTGATTTGGCTGCTTTCACGCGCGAACTAGCCGCCCCCACCCTGGTTAGCGCGGATACCGCCAAGCTGTTTACTAGCGTGGCCTTCCCGGGTCTATCCGGGGTACTGCCCGGCTACGGCAAGCAAAACCCTTGTGACTTTGCGCTGGGTTTTGAGGTTTATGGCGCTAAGCAGCCGCATTGGCTTAGTAGTGCCCAGTCACCACAAACCTTTGGGCACTTTGGCCAGGCCGGCTCCTTTATTTGGGTTGATCCAGCCACTGGGCGCAGCGCCGCTTTTTTGGGGGCTAAGCCTTTCAGCCAGATTCACAAGCGGCTATGGCCGCTGCTAAACCAGCAGATCGCCGCCCTATGAGCAGCGCGCAAGACGGCGCCTCACAAGCCCAGCCGCAGGGCTTCCCCGAGCTGCAAGAAGTTCAAGATGTGCAAGCGGGGTGCCAGCCACAAGACGGCCCTGCCTGGCAAGGCGGCCCGCAAGAGGGCCTGGAACTGTATCAGCGCGTTAGGGACTACCAGCGCCAAGCCGATACGGGCGGGCTGGAATACCAAGCCGATTCGCGCGGCTTGGGCTACGCCGTCGTCGATTTAGAAACCACCGGACTAGAGCCGCAAGATGAGGCAATTATTGAGGTGGGCGTAGTGCTACTCGACCCGCACGGGCGTGAGCAGCTGCGCTGGGACTCCCTGGTCAACCCGCACCGTCACCCGGGCCCCACCCGCATTCACGGCATTACTCCCGACGATCTCACCTACGCCCCTGAACTGGGCACTTTAGCCCCGGCCCTGGTTGAACTGCTGCGCGGGCGAGTGCTGGTGGCCCACAATATTCGCTTTGACGCCAGTTTTTTGCTGCCCGCCTTGCGCCTGGAGCTGGGAGCGGCGGCGTTGCCGCGCAAAATTTCGCAAGTGTGCACTATGAACTGGGCACGCTCGTTTATTGATACGCCGTCTCGCTCACTGGTGCGTTGTTGTCAGGTGTGCGGGATTGAGCTGGCCAGTCACCACCGCGCTATCGACGACGCCGCCGCCTGCGCCCAACTGTTAAGCCACTATTTGGGCGTGATTGCTAGTGAATATGAGCTTTTCCCCCACGGCATCCCCTGGGGTGAGCAGCTAGCAAAGGCCGTGCAGCTGTGGCAGCAAGTACCTCGGTGCGAAAGCAGCCAGGTGGTGCGCGCCTTGCAAGCGCGAGTTGGGCGCTAACAGGTTTTGCACGCGCTTTAGCCGCGCCAGCCCAAAGCTGAGCCAGCCCAAGGCGCGCCCCAGCCAGCCCAAAGCCCAGGCGCGCCCGCCGGATAAGCCAGTTTGCGCGCCCGGACCAGGCAAGCGCTAGTTAGGCGCTGGGAGCTGAGCCGGCGTCGCCCACCTCTAGCAGCTGACCAATGGTGACAATAAAGCCGGAGTCATCAACCACGGTGCCACCTGCGGCTTCAACCAGTTTGGCGGCAATGGAATCGATCATGGCGGCGGCTGCGGTGCGTTCACGACGACGCACGCGGGGTAGGTTCTCACTGAAGGCGTCGGCCATCTTGCGTGGCTGCCAGCGCATGTCATAACGGATAACGCCGTCATTAGCCCACTCTTCACCAAGCAAAGCTACCGGTAGGTCACGGGCCCCAGTCACATACACCTGGATCTGGCCCCACCCTGGGTGAGCTTGGGAAACCGGCAGGAACAGCGAATAGTGGTCCACTTCGGCGCGCGGCACTGAAGGCGGCAGGGCAGCAGCCTCAGCAGCGCGGCGACGCGCCTCCTCAATAGCATGTGGGCCCAGACGCGCTTCCAGCTCTTCAAGCTGGCGGATATTAAAGTTCATTTCCCCAGTGATCCGGGGGATTTCCTGGCTTTCAAAAAGCTGACGGTTAGCTACTTCAAAACCGTCACGCTGGTCAGAAGTAACATCATCAAGCACCACCTGGACAGCGTCAGGGGTCAGCCAAATCGGCGAATACAGGCTGGCACCAATATAGGCGTGCGGATCTGGGGTGAAAATCTGGCCAGTGTCTACCACTCGGATAGCGCCAGCTAGGCGGCGTGCAATAGGACGCAAAGCGTGTAGCGCCGCAGCTTCAAGACCGATAGGGCCGCCGTCGCTAAATAGAGATAACAGCGGGTCAGTAGCTGCCAAAGCCGGCTCCAAATAGGCGCGCTGACGCGGCACCGAAAGTACCATTACCTGGCTAACCCAAGCCGGCAGCCCCAGGTCAGCGCGTTCTTCGTCACCAATCCACCAGGGTCCTAGCAAAACCGCGCCGGCCACAATCTGTAGGCGCCCGGCCCCAATCCAGGCAGCTGACGGGTCTAACGATAATGCCAGGGCCTCAACCTCGTCAGCATTTACGTCGTCAGCTAGCAGCAGGAGGTGGTAGTCATCTGCCAGCGCCCTGGGGAAAGTGTCCACCGTGGCCAGCTGCTGCGTGGCCAGGGGTAAGGAGACAGAAAGGTCGGCAGCATCGGTCATATTTTAATTTCCTCTAAGTTATAGTTTCTCGGCCTCTACCTGGGCAGACAAAACCGGATCAGCAGGAATATCGATACAGCTAAAGCCCTGGTAGGAGCGCGACGCCGTGGGGCCACGCTGGCCCTGATAGCGCGAGCCACTAGCGCCCTGGCCATAAGGTGCACGCGCCGGGGAGGACAGCTGGAAGAAACATAGCTGCCCGATCTTCATCCCCGGATAAAGCAGGATCGGCATAGTGGCGGTGTTAGATAGCTCCAAGGTGACGTGACCACTAAAACCGGGGTCAATGAAGCCAGCCGTGGAGTGGGTCAGCAGCCCCAAACGTCCCAGCGAAGATTTACCCTCCAGGCGCGCGGCTACGTCGTCGGGCAGTGTCACGCGCTCATAGGTGGAGCCCAGTACGAACTCGCCGGGGTGCAGCACGAAAGGCTCGTCTGCCGCCACTTCCACCAGTCGCGTCAGATTCTTCTGCTCATGGGCGGGGTCAATGACGGCGTAGCGGTGGTTATCGAACAAGCGAAACCAACGGTCCAGGCGCACATCAATACTGGCAGGCTGAATGAGCTCCGGCTCGTAGGGCTCAAGAGCTACGCGGCCAGAGTCAATCTGGGAGGCTATGTCGCGATCAGATAACAGCACAGCGCCAGTCTACCCGGTCAGTCAGTCATCGCATCTTGTAATGCATAACTATTTAAACCGTTAGTGGCAGAACTGGCGCCGCGTTAGGGAGGCTGCATCTCTAAGGCAGTACCCCTAAAGAAGCCGCTTTCAGGAAGCTAGCAAAATTCAGGAAGCTAGCGGAACGCCGTTAGCGTCGTGGCCGTACATCTGGTCCGGAGTGGCAATCAGGATCATGATGAAGTCCACGAAACCCCAAATTCCCGCAGCAATAATCAAGAAAACGCCAATGACAACAATGCTGAGCACGATGCCAGCAATGGCCAGGCCCAGCTGGTAGGCGCCGCGCTTGGTGTAGCCCAGGTAGAAGTTGTGAACACCGAAGGTGCCAAAGAAGAAGGCAAGCACAGCCGCAACGATCTTGTTCTTGGGCTGGCCGGTGTACATGGGCATCTGGGGGGCAGTCATATGTCCTCCTAGTGAATATTGGTTTATTGAGACCTGCATGCGTTATAGTAGTGCATGGTCGTTCAAGCAATGACTGCGCGGGTGTAGTTCAATGGTAGAACTTCAGCTTCCCAAGCTGACAGCGCGGGTTCGATTCCCGTCACCCGCTCCATTTCGGCGATAAAGGTTTTTACCGCTTTTTCCCTGATCTTTTAAGGCCCTGGTGCGACTCTGGCTTGTTCGCGCCCGGCTGCCGCGATGGCTTTTTTTGAGCAAATGACAGTATTTTTGCCGACGGCGCCATTCATGGCCCTTTTCACATAGAGTTGTGACCAGTGAGGCGCAAGTGGCTAGCCAAAAACCTTACAAACACTAACAAAACCGGCAACAGCTTGCATTGCTAACTAGTCGACCCATAGGGGTTAAAGGACGAAAAGAGTTGGTCTGGGGCTGGGTGCGTGGCGCTGCGGAGAGGCTCCTGGCGGCGGCTGATTCGGGCTGCGGAGCGTCCTCCCGGTTGGTGGATTCGCGGGTTGAAGCCGGAAGCGTCAAAGAGTATGGGGCCTGCATCAAAAAGTATCGAGCAAGCGTCCAAAGGTTCACCTTCGTTGATTAGTAGTACTCACGGATGTATTCGTGGGCCTTGTCGAAAACGTCAGTGGACTTGATCTTGAACTTGACAACCAGTATCAATCGCAGTTGGCGGCGAGCCTCTCGGTCCCCCTCGCTCGTAGACTGCCAGCCGTCGAAGCGCACCTGCCTGACGACGTTGTCAATCTCTTCGACGACCTTCTCCACAATGATCGGTGTGGAGCCGCTTCGTACGGTCTCAAAAAGTTCCGTAAGCGCTGCCTTGCCGCGTTCCTCGCGTGGCTCGCCGGCGAAGAAGTCACCCTCCAGGCCTTCCGTTAGGGCAAAAACCTCTACTGCCAGACTGCGAGCAGGATGTTCGGTATCCCAGTCGAGAAGCACAGGACCAACGCGGAGCTGCGCCAGAAAGGGAAAATCACGGTCCTGGACTGCGGATACGGCGGCTCGGTCGGAGCCCTCAAAGCCATGGGTGCACTACGCATGGGGCTCGATGAGTCCGAGCTCAAACCCTTGGTGGACGGCTTGCCGCTGGATGCTGACGGATACGAGTGCGCCTTCTACATGAAGGATTAATGAGTACGCGAAGCTGAAGTTTTGTGCATGCCGCTAGGCTTCGAGCATGTCACGCCAGTTGGTGGGGAATCCCATGTGGGAGAGGTCAATCGAGTCTGCGTATTGTGCGAAAATATTGCCGAGGCGCGCCACGCGCTCCTGCCACCGGTCTTGATCCGGGTGCAGGAATTTGAGCATGTAGATTTGGGAAAACAAGCTGCGATCCGCTGGGTGGCGCATGCGTGTATCAGGCCGGGGAATTGTGGTGAAACGCCAGAAATACAGGCGAGTGTAGTGGGCGCACTTGTTGCGCAGCTCCGTGAACGCGCGCAACCAAGACAACAGCTGTTGGTCACCGGTGCCGTACATCTTCGCTATCGCCTTGCGGTCGCCTCGTTTGAGATCGGCATAGGTAAACGAGAGCATGCCCGTGGAGAAAAACTCCATGATCACCCAGATCGGGAAGCGTCCTTCGTATTTGTCGAGATGGTGCTTGACGACGGGCGCGTTTCGGTTGTCATGAATCACCCGGTCGATGCGCCGCAGATACGCATCGTGCTTGTGGCGTGAATCGAAAGTGGGAGCCTCCAGGTAGCACTGACTTCCATATGCGCAGGCTAGATATGAGCCGATGTCAGCCTTGAGGGCGCTTTCGATTTCGCCTATGACGTCGAACAGCCATACCCGCAGTTGGCTGTCGAAATCGTATAGGCGCATGATCTGGTCGAAGGATACCGGGCGATAGCCGGTGCGTGTTTTGAAAGGCAGGAAGTAGGCGCGTAGACGGTAATAGCCTGTACGACGGAGAAAACCTCGTGCCGCCTGCATGTCGTTGATGTGGATGCCTTTGCCCTCGATGAGAACGAGTTGTTCGTCAATCGTTGTCGAAGGCTTCAGGTCCATTCATCACCCCAGATAAAAAACGTCTCCCCTGGGACACATCCGAAGGAGAGGTGCGGGGAGTCCTATTGGCATCCATGTTAGCACAGATCCATGCCAGCCGGTGCTGAATCCGGTCTGTCTGCTCCAAGGGCAGCGGGCTGAACAGTCACCGCACTTGCAGGTGAGAAAAGGACCAACCCTGGACTCCCACCGGGATGGGTAGCGGAACCGGTCTTGTTACTAGCGAAACTAACGCATTTGTCTGCTCGTCATGCGTCCCGCTCCCGCTCTGCACCTCGGGGACGTCACCTCAGTTCCTTCCTACTCTCACCCACGCCTGCGAACGGACAAGCGAGTAGACCCCACAAGCGCTGTCCGCCCCATGCCCGGTTTCGCCCTGTCCCAAGCACGCATGGGTGAGCAGAACAGGGACACTCCCGCGTCCGCTTCCAGTAACGAGATCGGGACGCTCTGGGATCCGAAACGTCAGCACCAGGCTGCCACCCCAGGCCGCTCAGAAAGGCCCAGACTCTTCGCATTTGAGGGTGTAGGTGTTGTGGGCGGGGTTGGGCGTGTCGTGGCCGGGTAAGGGTCGAGGCCTTCCTTGGGACCTTGTCGTTTTCTGGTTGATCTGTGAGAGCACGAGGCCGTACTTTTTGACGCGGAGCTGAACCTTTTGACGCAAGGCCACACTTTTTGACGCTTTCTGCCTCGACGCACCGAGCGAGCCCCTGAGTCACCCCTCCGAGGCTCCGATCAGCCGCCATCAGAGGCTCCTCCACGGCACCACACACCCGGCTTCAACACCCCAAAACCACCACAGAACAGCGAAAACACCACCCTGGATAGTTCCCGGCCGTGCCGGAAACCTTTGTATCCAGAGTGACGTCCTTTTGGAGCTGGTGACGGGAATCAAACCCGCTCCGTTTCGGCGATAAAGGTTTTTACCGCTTTTTCCCTGATTTTTTAAGGCTTTAGTGCAACTCTGGCTTTTTCGCGCTCGGCTGCCGCGAGGGCTTTTTTGAGCAAATGACAGTATTTTTGCCGACGGCGCCATTCATGGCCCTTTTCACATAAAGTTGTGACCAGTGGGACGCAAGTGGCTAACCAAAAACCTTACAAACACTAACAAAACCAGTAATAGCTTGCATTGCTAGCTAGTCGACCCATAGCTCCCACAAACCCTTCTCTAGTGTGAGCGCAATCATATAGGATTGTCATTAAGACACCATCCAATGAGGGGAGCTAGCGTTGAATGACGACGACGACACCACTGACAAGTCTATGGATGAGTTACCGCTCTTAGTTAAGAAACCGCCGGCTCCCCTCGGCTTATCTCTGCAACGAGCCATAGCTGTTTTGAAGGACACTGGCCGCTACTCACTGTTGGCAATCATTGTGATGACGCTGGTGCGCGGCGTACTTCCAGCAGTGCAGGTGGCAGCTATCGGCTCCCTGGTTGCCAATATTGCCGATCTTAGTAGCGGGCTGAACCAGGCTGCTTTGTGGGCGCTAACCCAGCTAAGTTTGGCTTTTATTGGCGCTTATGTTTTAGAAAACTTAATTAAATATGTGGGAGACCGCCTGACCTTAAAGCTTTCCTACGACACCGATATTACGGTGGTGCGCAAGCTAAGCTCACTTGAGGTGCAAGATTTTGAATGTGCTCACACCTATGATTCTATCCAGCGGGTAGATTCAACCACCGGCCAGCACATATTTGAGCTATTTGATTCTGCTCGCTCTGGCATTCAGGGAGCTATTTCGATTGTCAGCATTATTGCTGTTATTGCCACCTGGAACCTGTGGATTGCGGTAGCGCTTTTAATTGCACCTATTCCTGCAGCTATAGCCACATTCCAGTTACAAAACAAAGCTTATGAGATTGATTTTGTGCGCGCCCCACAGCTGCGTCTGGCAACCTATTTCAGGGAGCTGTTAACCTCAGATTCTATCCGCAAAGAGATTGGGGTTTTCTCCCTGGCGCAGCTGTTTGAAAGCCAGTACACCAACATCCGAAAGGGTTTCCTTAAAACAGGATTACTTGCTAGCCCGCTACAACCTAACCAAATCTGGCACACTTGGGCTGATTTCAGTTTTTGCTAACGTGGCTTCTATAGTTTTCGCCTCAATTGTTGCTGTGCAAGATGGCAAGGTTGGCGAACTTGCCGGTTTCATCTCCGCTATGGGGCAGATGAATGGCTTAGTTTTGGCCACCTTTATTGGTATTACTGGCATTTACCATAACCTGCTTTACGTATCTAACTGGGTTGCCGTAATGGAAATGCAGCCCGCGCAAATAACCTCTGGCCAGCTAACCCTGGAAGACTCGAAACTTCCACAAGACGCAAGCGACGCCGTCGAGATAGAATTTAAAAACGTAAGCTTCACCTATCCGGGCACGCAAGCTAAAGTGCTTGACGGAGTGTCTTTTAAGATCGACGCCGGCACCACCAGTGCCCTGGTGGGCCTAAATGGCTCGGGTAAAACCACAATTTGTAAGCTTTTACTACGCTTCTACGAGCCCACAAGCGGCAGCATTTTAATCAACGGCATAGATATTGCTGATTACAGTCGCGAAGCTTTATATAAGCGCTTTTCTGCACTTTTCCAAGACTTCGCTAAATTTGAGCGTTCCTTGGGGGACAATATTACTTTCGGCGCCGGCAGGGGTTTTACTGACGACGACAGTCAGGCAGCTACTGCCGCACTAAACATGGTGGCCCTGAACTATTTAAAGGAGGAGCTACCGCAAGGTTTTGACACGATTCTTGGCAGACGTTTTGACGGCGGCCAGCAGCTATCTATTGGGCAATGGCAGCGCCTGGCAACCGCGCGAGCCTTATATAAGAAGCCTGGCCTGTTGGTGCTGGATGAACCCACCGCCTCTGTTGATGCGGTTTCAGAAAAAGCCATGTTTGAGGCGCTGAGCGCAATCGACTACCAACTGACAATCTTGCTGGTGGCGCACCGTTTCACCACGATCTGCCACGCCGAGAAGATCATTGTGCTTGACGGCGGCAAGGTGGTTGGCTGCGGCGATCACGCAACCCTGCTCAAATCATGCAAGTTCTACGCAGACATGTTCCACGCCCAAAACAGCTACAACTAGCAGCGCTGCGGCCTGTCGCCTTGTTATGCCGGGGGTAGCGGCTGCGACTTGGTGGACTTGGCGGGACGCTTGACTGCTAGCGCAGCCAAAATAAGCAAGCAACCACCAACGCAGCCAAGGCCAGACAGTGAGCCGAGCACAAGATCTGAAGTTCTAACCACGCTCACCACATAGGCAACCATCCCGCACATAGTTGCAACCACAAAAAGTGACCACACCTGCGGGTTTAGCTTGGAAGTGCGATCTACATGAACAAGTTGCAGCCAGGCCACTGCAGCTAGTGCAAGGTGGACATACCAACCAACTTGCATACTCAATGAACTGAGCCCAACCACTAGCCACATCGCCGCAACAGCCAGGCCTAGCAGGCTAACTACTACGACCACCCGGTCTAGCTGCTTCTTGTTCTCTGCCACGCCACTCACCTTCGCTACCTGTCACCTTAGATTATGTTGAATTGAGTAAATACAGGCTAGTGCCACAATCTAGCGTTAAGCCATACTTGTCAGCAACTCTGGGCAAACACATCAATAGCGCGCCAGTAAGAATGTCACATGCTATAGTTTCGCCGTGGCGGGCAACACAGTAAGTTGTTGATTTAACGGTAGTTGTGCGCCACTTGCGCCTGCACAGCTTTGTAATTTAAGCGAGTTGAAATTAATGAATGCTGTAATTAACGCCCACGGGTTACAAGTGGCTTATGGCAAGCACGTAGCCCTGAACCTAGAAGACTTTCGCATAGACTCTCAAGCTGGAGTGGTTGGTCTTTTTGGTCCAAACGGCGCAGGAAAAACCACCTTACTGCGCACGCTTGTTGGCGACATCGCTAAATTTAAAGGGAGCCTGCAAGTCCCTAACCGCACAGACATAAGCTACCTACCCGACGAGCCTTTCCTATACCCCTGGCTTAGCGTTGGCCAATGCGTAGAACTGTTTACTGCTCGCCACAGCGATTTCCGTGTAGACGTTTTTGAAGAATTCCTTGCCGGAGCCGCTTTTTCTGCCTCAAGTAAGGTCCGTAGCCTCTCCAAAGGCATGAGTGAACGCCTACACCTGGCCTTAATCATGTCCCGGGCCCCCAAACTTTACGTGCTGGATGAGCCCTTGGCCGGCGTCGACCCCCTAGCGCGCGACTACCTACTTGAGCTTATCCGCACCCTACGCAGCCCCGAGGCACCCCTACTACTAAGCACCCACCTAATTAACGGTGTTGACTCCATTTTTAACGAAATCGTGCTGATATCAGACGGGCGACTACTAACCCACGACAGCGCAGACAACCTGCGCGCGCTTGGTGATGGAGATTTAGAGCTAGCCTACAAAAGGAGCGTGTCTGGCCGATGAACGCAACCAGTGACAATCGACTATTTGCCGTCAAATATGGGCGCACAATGGTGCCCCTGATCGCCATGATCCTGGTTCTATCCCTTGTGCGACTGAGCTTAGACCAGCTAGTAGTTCAACAGGTATACGGCATTGGTGTCATGCTGATTGAGGTTGCATTAACGCTATACGCACTAGATGCCAGCCTGCGCCTGACCGGGCTTTGCGATGATCGCCTACTGCTACTTTCCCCGCTATCAAGGTGGCAGCTAGCTGTGCGAAGCACCTGCGTGCTGTCGCTGTATCTCCTGCTGGGCTACATTGCCACCCTTCTACCGCTATTAAATTCCCAATCAGTAAATCTGACTTTGCAGCTGGCTAACCTGCTTGGTTACGGGGTATTAGTATTTACCGGCTTGGGTTTAATGCTGCTTATAACCTATGCAGCTAAAAGCATTCATGAGCGTTTCCAGTTCATATTGTCTACCTGGGTACTGTTTTCAGTTACCACAGCCCTGGCTGTAGCCCTTTGCGTGCGCGCTCTTAACTCCGCTGTTCCCAGTGCAAACTGGCTTCTAGGGGTCAGCTCCGCCGAGAACACGGTCAACCTCTATGCCGCAAACCTGCCAGTTACCGCAGTTGGCTTAGGCGGTCACAGCCAAACAGTCTTCCTATTTATCCTCGCCAATTTGATCCTAGGCGCGGTTTTTTGGGCTGGCGCACTGGCTTTAGCACGACGCAAGCACAACTTCATACGCCTATAGCCACCACTGCGAACCAAAAACACAATATAGTGGCGGCGATTACATACCTTAGATATAATATCTTTACAGCTCAGATGTACGGCTGATGACGGTATTAGGGCAGGTAATCATCAATGACAGCTAAGAGAAAAGTTGCCTCGGTTCTTAATGTAGTAAAGACCTACGACGGCCTTAATGTTGTTGACGACGTGTCGTTTGACCTTTTTACAGGACAGACGACTGTACTTGTTGGACCGAATGGCTCCGGTAAAACCACAACCCTGGAGATGCTTGTTGGTTTGCGCTCAATGAGCAAAGGCTCGGCAACCATCGCTGGCATTCCGGTTGTGCCAGGCGGAGAACATAGGTTTTACACCGGCGTTCAACTTCAAAGTTCAGGCATACCTTCACGGATCAAAACAAAAGAAGTTATCCGCTCTGTTGAATGCCTTTACGCCGACCCCGCAGACTGGAAAGCTATGGCAACCGCCCTTGGTGTCGACGCTTATCTTGACGCGATGGTTGATAACTTGTCTGGCGGTCAGCGACGCCGCCTAGACATTCTGTGCGCAGCAATAGGGCGCCCATCTCTCCTGGTTCTAGATGAGCCCACCTCCGGGATTGATCCAGAAGGACGCGCTATCGTATGGGATTTCGTGCGCTCACTCGCTAGTGAGGGCTGCGCCATTATTACCTCCACACATGACATGTCAGAAGCTGAGGCGTTCGCAGATCGTCTGCTCGTAATGGCAAAAGGAAAGATCCGCATCGAAGGTAGCGTCGACGACGTTCTTTCCAGTCTTGGCGGAAACCGACGTTTACGCGTCGCTCGGCCAACTGAGCACATTATCAAACTGTTTGAAGAATCTGGTTTACGTCACGGTCGTACCGGAAAGGCAATCGTTGCAATAGGCAGCGCCGAGGATACCACCAAGTTGGCTGCACAAATTGATGAGCAGAATGATGCAGTTGACATCCTCACCGGACCAGTTCGTCTTGAAGACGTATTTGCAGTCATAACCGGCATAGATGTGAAGCAAGGAGCTGAAGATAAATGAAGCATCATGCAAAAGGAGGTTCTCGCTCGAAAATTATCTGGGTATGGTACCGGCAAGAATTACTTCTTCTATTAAGAGAACCTGTTGCCGTATTCTTCTCCTTAGCTTTCCCACTAATCATATACATTTTCATTGGTATCCCTTACGCTGAACAAATTATCCCTGATACCAAAGTAAAATTTATTGACATGATGTTCCCGACACTCGTTGGAACAGTTGCCGCTAACCTCCTCCTTATGGGGCTTCCAATCTACCTAGCTGAACTTCGTTCACGGCAGGTAGATAAACGATATCGAGCTCTGCCTTTGTCTGGCACAAATTTTGGAATTGCCGTTATCTCAGCGATGCTGACACTCACTATTGCAGCGTCAAGCCTAATAGTCGGGATTGTTGGTTTTCAACATGGACTTCGCCCGGAGGTAACTTCACCGCTATTTGTCTTACTAAACATTGGACTTGTCGTTTTTCTTTGCGGTGTTGGATTTTTCCTTGGAACACTACCTTTGGGCGCTCGCACGATCAACGCCCTCACTGCCGCAGTCTTTTTCATCTTATTTTTTGGCTCAGGCGCCGCAGCCCCAATAGATACGCTACCTGCAATAATCAAGAAAATTCTTGAGTGGAATCCCCTAAAAATTTGGTTTGATGCGCTTGTAGCCGTCTACACTGACTCGCCATTCCCCGCCGGCGGGACATGGAAGATCGCCCTAACACTTATCTTTGCAGCATTTCTTGCTGCGATAGGACTGACTAGTTGGCGCAAAACTGAATAACAGTTTGATACTTGGTGAACGTGGTCTTGCCTTGGCTGTAAAGCCAAGGCAAGACCACGGGCAAGTAATAAGAAGTATTTGTTACTTCCTAACGTCCCACTTGAAAGTACGCACTGCCACTACAAACAAAGCCACAGTAACAGCAATAACTACCGCAAATGCTAACAGTGGGTTACTAGTGCGTTGTAGCGGGCTATCAGCCGCCCAGAAGATCAGGTCAGCGAAAATACTGGTAGGTATCTTGCTGAGAACAGCTGTCAGTGAGTCTGGCAGGATTGCGAATGGTATGGCAGCCCCACTAAGGAACAGTGCAAGAAGCTGGATAAGCGTAGAAAGATTGGCCGCTAACTGGCCTGACGAAACCACCCCACCGATTAGATACCCAATAGTGAAGAAAAGCGCTAAACCAATAAGCGACACCGCAAAAACTAAAACACCATTCGACGCTGTCACTAGATCCAACCCAATAGCGATTGCAATAATGATCGCTATCTGGATGATCCCCATAATGAAACGCACAGCTAGGTGAGTTAATAAAAAGTCTGTGCGCGACAGTGGGGTTGTTCCCAGCACACGCAGCGCCCCGGCTTCTCTAAGTTCTGCTAGCGGTCCGGCTGTTACCTGAAGCCCGATGCCAGTGACTGCCAGGAAAATTGCCATAGGCATAACAATCGGACCAAAATCTGGGCCACCCGGTTTCCCGGCCATAATGTAGGTCATCCCTAAAAACATTCCCGACATGAAGAAAGGGAACACTGCCACAAACACGAAATATGACACATTTCGCACTAGCTCGCGAGTTTGTAGTTTAAGTAAATCTTGTGTGTAGTGTCCACGCATTACTACTGCCCTGCCTTAGTAGTCGCTTGCTTTTCAAACTCATGGCCAACCAAGTTTTTGAACACATCATTCAAACTTGGTTCTTTTATAGTTAAATTGGTGAAACTACCTATTTGCGCAAGTCTCTTGAGTACTTCATCGACACTCTTAGTGTGGATCAAGACGCTGTCACCTTGGATAACAACCTCTCCCAAGGCTTTCAACTGGTCTTTAACAGCACTATCAGCGCCGTTAATCTGGCAACTAACCACAGAGCCCTGAGTATGACTACGAATAAGCCGCTGGGGACTTCCCTGGGCTACCACCTTGCCACCATTAACCACACCTACGTCATCGCACAGAGCAGTAGCTTCTTCTAAATTGTGTGTAGACAGCACTATGGTCATACCCTGCGAGGATAGTTGCCTTAAAACATCCCAAAGTTTTTCGCGTGCAATAACGTCAAGGCCTGTCGAAGGTTCATCTAGGAACACCACATTGGGTTTACCAACCAGAGCCAGGCCAACATTTAGCCGTTGATGCTGACCACCTGATAGCTTGGATACTTTTCGAGATAGCAAATCTTCTAGGCCAAGCCAGTGGACAACATCGTTAACTGGGTATGAATCTGGGTAGAGGCTTCCCCAAAAACTCAGGATTTCTTCTACTTTTTGATGGGGGAAGATTTTTACTTCCTGGGGTTGGACCCCTACATGGGAACGCACCCAGGCGTTATCACTGAGCGGATCTTTACCAAAAATGCTAACTGTCCCAGAATCTGCTCTGCGCAGGCCCACAGCTATCTCAATCGCCGTCGTTTTACCGGCCCCGTTAGGGCCAAGCAGCCCAAAAATCTCTCCCTGCGCAACGCTCAGAGTCAGCTTATCCAGCGCCTGCACTGGCCCGGAAGGAGTGTCGTACCGTTTTGACAGCTGACGCAACTCAACCACATTCTTCATCGCCATAGCCCCCAATCAGAGTGGAAATATGCAGTTGTTATGTGTCTTGTCCACACTTGCCTCAAACCGCAAGACTTCCGTATCTCGCCGTTGATTACAGAAATGGACAACAACTTCAATTACATTTAAACCCAAGAAGACATGTAACGGAAGTCTCAAACAGGCATGTTGCCAGGCCAGCTGAAAAACTATCGCTTAAGCCAGCGCCGTCGTCGTAAATAGCGCCACCACATAGGCCAGGCCAACCCCGAAAACCGGCAGATACCCCTGCCCACCACGCGTTTCCATGCACCCTATTATCCCACTTCAGGGGCAGTTTGAAGGGGTTAATAACGATTTTAAAGCGGGCTGTTTTAGGCAGGTTTTAACGCAGGTTCTGGCAGGTTTTAGCGACGCCGCAACACCCCGATACGCTCGGTAAGGGAACGCTGCTTACCCACCACCGGCAATTGCCACACACGCCAATAAGCCAGCAGGCAGAAACCCGCCCCCACACACATTGAAAACAGCATCGCCAACACCGGATTTAAATCAACAAAGCGCACCAATGAGGCTTGCGTAAAAGCAGCCGCAAGCGCCGGCAGTGCATAAAGCCGATTGCCGCCAAATACTGCCGGGGTGCGCCCTACGCTAATGTCGCGGATCATGGAGCCGCCTACCGCCGTCATGCAGCCTAAAAGCAGGGCGGGGATGAAACCTAGATGATTTTCTAGGGCTTTCGCGGCGCCGGTGGCGGACCAGATGCCTAGCACGACGGCGTCGGCAACCACCAGGAAGCGGTGGGACCACTTGCCTTCAAATTTGAAGAACCAGGCGATCGCGGCGCCCAGACACGCCATCCAAATGTAGTAGGGGTCGGTCAGGGCGAAGGGTGGGCCGTTTTGGATCATGAGAATGTAGGTGGTGTAGTAGTCCACCTGCGCTTGGTAGGAGGAGTACTGCTCTCCCCTGTCAGTGGATACACGCGCATACGCCGCGACCTTCCTGCATGCCAGGGTGGGTGCTTGTGGCCCAGAGATAGGGGCTTGACTGGGATTGTGGTGATGGTGGGCATCAGTTCTCCTCCCCGAGTGTGATGGTGTGGACCTTGCCGTTCTCTAGGGCCACGACGGCTTGTCGGTGCGGGCTGATGGTGATGGTGCGGACTTGTTCAAGGACAGCGTCGTTGTCCCATTCATCCAGATCGAGCACACAGGTGATTACACGGCGTAGTTCGGTTTCTCGTACTTGGGGCGCGTGGCAAGGGTTGCCTTTGCCACGGGTAGCGGTCTCACACCACCAGAACTTGTAGGACACGTGCCGGCGCGTCTTGGTTCGCCGGTGAAAGCGCCTGCCACGTTGACTGCAGTAGACCCGGTGGGTCAGTGCGCCGGTACCTCCTGTGGGGGTGGCTGCCCGACCTCCTGACGCGCGTCGTCGTGCGAGCTCAGCTTGGGTACGTTCCCATGTCTCCTCGCTGATGATGGGCGGGTTGCCTCCCCGCTGTAGAATAATCATGGTTTTGGTGCTGGAGCCCGTGACAGGGGTGTAAATGGTTGAGTCTTTCAAACTATTCGTTCGGACCTACACGTATTGGGTAGGACTCATCCTCGGCTTTGCGATAGTGCCCGGTTCCCTGCTCTTCACCGGTGGAGTCGCCCCGGTGAACACCCCATCGTGGCTTACCCCTCTAGCAGGACTGCTACTTTTTATCATTGATAGGCCATCAACATGGGAGACGCCGCTCTGTCGAGCATTACTGATCCGCGTATTGGGTACAGGGGTTGCGGCCATCGCGTTAGTCGCTTTTGATACAGTTGCTTCCACCCACTATGGATCTCAACATTGGAGTGAGACGCTCCTATCTCTCGGTCTCGGCTGGATTGCCTTCACGGTCATGGCAGGACGGATGCTCATGAGGAGCTCAGCCCGATTTGCCACGCCTACTTTCACGAACAGGGATGCGATCCGTACGTACACGACATGGATTGGAATCTGCTTCGGGATTTTCTATATCCCCGCCACGGGGCTCGCCGCAGCTGGCACTCTTTTGATGGTATTTCCACTTTACGGAACGTTTCTCACCGGCCTGGTTCTTTTGATTGTTGACCCGCCACAACGATGGCCGCAACGGAGAGTGAGAGCACTGTGGATACGACTCTTGTCAAGCGGGGCAGCAGCATTACTACTTACTGTCACGAACTCGTTCTATCGCAGTACTGACACACACGAGATTTCCGTTGGGAACTGGCGGGGAAACCTGCTCTTCTTCGTAGGCGCTTGGGCACTTTATGCCGCAGTGGCTGGGGCCGCGTATCTTATGCGTGGCCCCAGCCACGAAGCAGATGACAACCTCAGTAAATGAATTCAGCTAGAGCTTGACATGCTGCCTTCTTGGTTTTTCTGCCAGGCTCAACCCCCGAGTAGCCGTATGCTCCATTGGAACCGTCTGTGAGAAGACCAACGTATATGCCATTCAATAGGCCATCAATTTCTGCAAAGAACTTGTCCTTTGCGGTTCTTTCATCGCTTGCACCAACACTCTCAGAGATCGCCTTGAATCGCTGCAGTAGCGAAACTGGATTGTTGTAGTAGCTCCTCAGCGTTCGAGACAGAAGGTTGGGGTCATCGGCCCCCGATCCTTTCAGCATCGCAGCCAGTTTGATCGCATCCCCGTCGCTACACAGGTCGGAGTAGTTGCAGTTGTTCGGCAGATCATTGGGAATGGTCAAACCTTGAAGTCCGCTAGCACAACTGCGCTCAGCGTTTGAAGAACAGTGCTGGAGTGCCACTCAGAACCTTCGCTCTGAAATGCCGTTCGCGTTTAACGGTGTACGAGGCAGCAAACAAAAGTTCGCCGACTACGTGCTTGCCCAGACCACGGCAGTCGACCATGACCTTCAGGCGCTTATCGCGCAGTACCGGCTCGCTCACGACAGTAGCGCAAACCAATGCGCCCCGCTTGATGACATCGAGGTTCACACCCCAGATGAATCGATTCTTGCTGAACCGATCGTCAGCAGCGTTAAAAGCGAGTACGCGCGCTTCGTGTCCAAACTTGGTGCCGCCGACTGGGTGCGCCACGGCCACACCCACTACTCCCAGGCCGCAGGAACCACCTGCCCCTTCTGCCAGCAAACCCTGCCCATAGATTTCGAGCAAACTATCAAAGCTTGCTTCGACAGCGAATACGACCGCAAAGTCCAGGCCCTTGAGACCTTCAGCCGCGCCTACAAGCAAGCAACAGCCCTACTAGAGCGCATGCCGCTTTCGCGCGATCTGGGCCCTATGCCAGAACAAGCCGACCTAAGCACCTACGACGCCCTTGTCACCGCGCTCAAAGACCGGATCAGCAGCAATCTCAACCGGATCGATAACAAGCTCAACGCTCCCAGCACCACCGTGGTGCTTCAGCCCCTGGGCGAGCTGACTGGGCTTGAGAAGCCAAACGGATTACGTCAACTACCCGGATGGATCGTCTGGTTTGAGGTGATGCCCAAGCTGTGGGCTTTAACCATCGGCAGCGTTAAGAAGCAGTTGGCGATGTGGTTGTTGACCTTCACTGGCCATGAGGTCCCCGGCGACAGGATATTCAGGAGATGCGCCATGAACAGCACAGCACCGTAGATGCGTTCGCTCTGGCCGTCCGGGAGCGATTCGAGGCCTGGGATAGTTCGCACATACTTAGTGGATGCGGGAACAAAGGACTTGTTCCACAGCCGGCCGTGGTGTGCACACGTATTACGAACGATGGTGAGTTGCTCAAACCAGGAAGCCAGCGGATGCCTCCTCCTGACGATCTTCCGTTCATTCTTCGACAAAGCACCCAGGTCAATCGTGATGCCGAAAGTCTCAGCAATCTGCGCTTGCGCCTTGTAGGTGAGCCCTTGATAGAGCTTGGAGACATCGCCGAAGTCGAGGACTTCGCTCAGGACCCAGAATGGGTACTGGCCACCATATTGCTTCTTGTAATGGTCGATCGCTGTGTTGTGTGCGCCAGCTCGGTCAACACGCCTGCGAGCAGTACGAAGCCAACCATCGAGGTCAAAACCTGACCGGTAAAACCTGCGCTCTTGATAGCCGAGCGCATTGTCGCGGCACAGGAGGGAGGTCAGACGGCTACGGAGACCGACCTCGATCCTTTCCATCCCATCATGAATGAGAGTGCGTAGTTTCCTGTCCGCTTCGTACAACGCCACGACGTCAGCGAAGTCAGCTCCAGGAACGAAGCCATCCTCAACATGCTCCTCAGTATCCACGCGGCGCAGCGGATACCAGTAAGCGGAGAGCCGGTAGTACAGGACCGCCTCGAGCCATTGACTGGCTAGCTCGTCATCGACGGCCATGCCACGCGAACGCAGCAACTCGATCTGCTCAGGCACACTGGTCGGTGGTTTCAGCGGCCGTGCCTGCTCGTCACGCTTCATCACCAGTGTCTCCGCCCGTGTGCCGCTGAATAAAGATCCAGCCCACTCCCAAAACCGAGGTTCTGAGGCGGGCTGAACGATTAATACTAATATAGCCCAACTCAGATCTTTAGACAAACAACACAGGCATACCTCGTGTCCACCTGAAAACGTGATTCTCTCGAGAATACTGAGGAGAGTCCTCGTTGGTGGACACGATTGTCTCACGGCAAGGTTGCCTGCTGTAGAGCACCAGCTCTCAGATCCCTACAGGGATGACGTCGTCGATGCTGGGCTCAGCCGTGTTGCGGCCGGGTTGGGTGTGCTGGATAGACACGACCACAGCCGCAACTCCCACCGCGCGCTCTCCCTCGTAGCGCAGTGAGACTTGGGATTTGCCGTCCGAGCTGATACCGCTGATGGTGCCCTCCATGCGCGCAGCATCGAGGCGCTTGCAGATCTCATGGGCGATCACCAGCGGCAGCGGCAGATACTCGGGTGTCTCGTCGGTCGCATACCCGTACACCGTGCCCTGATCACCCGCGCCGGTGAGCACGAACGCTCCCTCACCGCCTGTCCGGGTCAGGGCGCGGCGTACAGCGGCCCGGATGGAGACCTTGACGCTGGAGGTGATCTCCCCGGCCACGATGATCCGGCCCTTGGTCGCCATCACCTCCACCGCACAACGAGCCGATAGATCCTCAAACAGAAGGTCATCCAGGACCGTGTCAGCAATCAGGTCACACAACTTGTCCGGGTGACCGATACAGGTGGACTCGCAGGTACGGATACTCGTCATCAGGGCTTGCTCCAATCAACTGGGGTCAATACAGAAGAACCCGCACACCACAGGCGGTGAGCGGGCAAGAATTCAGGACGTACACGGTGTACGCCGCGGGGCGGGGTGGTTAGTCAAGAAGGCGTTCCATCAACTGATCCGCGGGCGTCGCCTCGGAGTAGTCGCGGGTCGCGGTAGCCCGGACGATCTCGTAAATCTCGTACCAGTACACGTTCGCCTGCTTACCAAACGACTGCGACATGGCGACGAACGGGGACGCGATGGCGGCACCGGTGGTGGGGGTTTGCCGAGTAGGCCGAACTTGGAGATCGCCTGCTCGCAGTGCACATAACGCGCGAACGCCTGCGCATATGACTCGATCAAGCGTGGGGCGACGAACTGGGAACAACCACGAGCATCCAACCGCCGCCACGTCTCGCGGTAAACCAAATCAGCACCGAGCGGTTTCCCATCACGCTGAACCTCGAAGAGATAATCCGATGGTTCTGGCATTGTTTCACCAGCGAGCACCGCACCGGCACCGATGTCGCCGCCCTCAAAGTCGAACGGCTCATTCAGCGGGTCTTCGAGACGCGTGGCGGGGCGTCCAGCAGCAAGCTTCTCGTTCAACGGATCAGGTTTCGCACCCGCGTGTACGCGGCGCCCGCCTCGGTTCGTTCCATCTTTCGCCATCAGAGCGACCTTTCTCGATTGCTCCCTTCCGTGTGTCCGTGTTGCAATTGAGACGTGGCCCGGGCAAAAACGAAAACAGAACTCTTAGATGCAACCACCACACAGTGGAGCAAGCTGCAAGCACTCATTGACTCCATGCGCCCCAATATCGAAACCGCCGGCCTGTTTTTCGGCAACGATTTCGACCGACCAGAAGCCCACTGGATGCGGGATAAGAACCTGCGCGACATACTAGCCCACCTGCACGAGTGGCAGCGCATGCTGCTTGGCTTCGTCGACGCCAACCGCCACGGTCAGCCTCGGCCGTTTCTTCCGTTTCCTCACACGTGGCGAACCACGCCAGCTTTGAACCAGGAAATCTGGGAGCACTACCAAGATGTGTCGCTAGATGAAATCCAAGCGTTACTCACGGCGAGCCACACTCAGACCGTCGAACTCATTGAGAGTTTCAGCGACGAAGAGCTTTCAGTCAATAGTGAAGTTGGCTTATCTCTGACTAGGTATGGTGAGGGAAAGGGCACTGATGCGTGATATCGTCAAAATCGCTCTGGTCTATGGCGTATGTGTTCTGGTATTCCAGACTGCTTTTCTCAGCGACCTGGTGTGGGTGCTGTTCCCTGTGGTAGTCATTGGACCGATTCTCGTACCTGTAGTCGCATTATTAATCACCCGTAAAATCCAGGTAGCAGACTGGCGGCTAAACTTTTTTGTTCTACCAATTTTACTTTACTGCTTTGGCGTGGTTGCTGACATTATGGCATCTTGGATTTCAACTGGAGGAAGCGTGTTTTCAACCGGAGATCACATTTGGTATCCAGTATCTCCAAATTCCCCTTCGGATGTTAAATGGTATGGACTTTACGGAATCCCAGCTGTTATTTTCATGGCAGGCTACCTGATTCGTTTAGCGATACGAAAACGGGTAGCCTACCATGTTTCTGAACCTAATGATCCGTCAGAAAATATAATTCGCTAGTTTCTCGTAGGCTTTATTTTTTACCTTTGGGGAAACTGAATCAGCTAGCTTTCGTCTTAGAAAACCACCTGGGAATCCTGACATGACTGAAGTGAATGCTGTCAACGCTCAACCAAGAGAACTGGACTCAATATCAGGGAACTGAGCTTGAGACTATCCGCGAAAACCTCGCCGACAGCCACATCAAGCCACTACGAATGAGCAATCAAAAAGCTCCGCGCATTCACCAGAAAGCCGCCAGAACAACCCCATAACCAAGCCGCCCCCCAGTAGCTTCTTACCACGCTGTACACCACAGACAGATACTCGGGAGCCTCTGGTATAGGCGCTCCCGTGCGCCTTTTCGTGACTGTCGGGTTCAACGCACCAGACCTCGTGCCCGCATTCACGCGAGATCCGCCCCGATCAGCGCTATCCTTAGCAATGCAGGGAAACCCTTCTTGTAGAATGAAAACCTATTGGGGCATACAACTCCTGATGCCGTTGCCGTATCAAAATGTGTAGCGAAAAGTTGAAGGGACTGGTCATCAAAAAAATATCTGTGTTTCTTGTATCCGCTCTGGCATATTTTGTCGGCGCGTGGCTTTTCGCCGCCATCTTTATCTTTCAACGGTACGAGGATCGGGATCAGAGATTTTTTGTGATCTTCTTATTGATGCCAATCATGTATGTGTGTTTCACGATTCTTCTTCTGCTTTTCAATAAGCATATCATCGGTATTCAATCTGCCCGCGCGTTGCAACTTTCAGCAGGAGCCTTTATCGGACTCTCAGCTTTTCTCTTTTCACTCGATGGTGTTGGCTCATTAGTTCGTAGCGATTCTTTTTCTCGACTGCTGAGCCAGTTTTCCCTTCCCGCCATCGGCGCTCTTGTTGTTGGTGGTGTAGCGCTTGGGTTTAGCGTTTTTACCCAAGCGCCACACCAAGGAAAAGACCAAATCAATTATCAGTAGATGAATTCAGCTAGCTTTCGGCAAGCTGTCAAACTAATCTCTTCCTTGACGTATCCAGCCAGTCAGGAACCATCCTAAAACGGCGCTATCCAAGTCGGCATATTCACTTATTTTCTGATATGCCTCAGTGGAATTATTCGCCCCCAAGCTCCAGCCAATCTGCTTGAATCTGTTGGCTAGTTTACTGGAATTGTTGTAGTACTCTCGCAATGTTACTGACAGAAGATGAGCGTTGGAGTCGTTGCCGTTTTCTAGCGTTTTAGCGATAACGATGGCGTCTCCGTCACAGCAGAGGTCGTCACGGTTACAGTTGTTTCCTACCGATTCCCATTTTCCCTTGTCGTTTTTCTTGTCAAGTACTAGCCCCTTCAAGCCAGGATGCTGACGGTAATCGTTACCTTGACCGACTAGAGCTGTGGCCACCTGATCCAGGTTCGCGCCGGGATTCCACTCAAGTGTTTTCTGAATATTCTCCATGGCAGTAGCTAGGTCTCCAGCCCAGCCAGGGCTGGCCCGGGGGTATGAATGCTTGGAGCGTGTCGTGCTCGCTGACCCAGCGCCCCACGGCTGCGGCGATGAATTCAGGCCCGTTATCGGCACGCAGCACCTGGGGTGCACCACATGCCAAGGCAGCCAGGTCACGCATTTCGATCACGTCGACGGCTCCCATGCGCCGCTCAACGCGCAAAGCCAGGTGCTGGCGCGTGAACTCATCAATGACGTTACAGACCTTAAAGACACGCCCTTTCCAGTCCGAGTCGAACTGGAAATCAGTGGCCCACACCTGCCCAGGAACGCTAGCCCTGACCAGGTGCTGTAGGGGCGGCAATACGCTGACCGCGACAGCCCAGCAACACGCCCGCGCAAGATGCTGAGAAAACCCCTGGCCGATCAGGTGGTTCACAGCGTCGTGCCGGCGCGGCAGGTCTGGACCGTACTCATGCCCTCACCTCACAACGCCTCGGCCTTCTCCAGCTTCACGACAATCTGCTCATCAGAACAACCCTCTCAAAACAAACGGTCCGAAAAACCCAGACCCCTCCACCTGACATTTGTCATGGGAGCACCTGCATCAAAGGACACTTCCAGCTCCAGTCACGCGCGAGCAGGCTGGAGCCATGGACACGAACACGACGCCCGCCCTTCGGGCGACGAACATTCACCAGTCTTTCGGCTCCGTCGACGCCCTGCGCGGCGTGAGTCTGACTCTCAACCCCGGCGAGATCGTGGCGCTCCTCGGCGTCAACGGTGCGGGCAAGAGCACGTTCCTGGACCTCGTCCTGGGCTTGGCCGCCCCCACGCAGGGCGAGATCAGTGTCTACGACATGAGCCCGCGCGAGGCCGTGCGCCGCTCCCTCGTGGGGGCAATGCTCCAGAGCGGCGCGATGCCCCGCGACGACAAGGTCCGCAACACGATCGACCTGGTGGCCTCGATGCACGCCAACCCGATCCCCACTGACGAGCTCCTGGAGCGTACGAACCTCACGAAGCTGGCCAAGCGTCCCCTCGCCAAGCTCTCCGGTGGCGAGCGTCAGCGCGTGCGCCTGGCCCTGGCGCTGGCCGGCAACCCGGACTTCCTGATCCTCGACGAGCCAACGGCCGGCATGGACGCGCTGGCCCGCCGCGCTTTCTGGGAGACGATGCGCGCCGAGGCCGCGGAGGGCCGCACGCTCCTCTTCGCCACGCACTACCTGACCGAGGCCCGCAAGGACGCCGACCGCATCGTCATCATTGACGAGGGACGCATCCTCCTGGACGCGCCGACCGAGCAGGTCGTCGCCGAGAACGAGGACCTCGAGGACGTCTTCGAGCGCATCACCTCCCACGCGGACGCCGAGTGAGCACAACGAACACCCACCCCGACAAGCTGGCCCCGGCCTTGTCCCAAGGCCCCCGCCCCACAAACGCAGACACGACACACGAAGAAGGAATCATGACCACTCACGCACCCGCGCGACCCGCCGCGCGACCGATCCCCTCCGCCTTCACGGGAGCAGGCAAGCTGTGGCTCTCGACGTTCCGCTCACATATCCTCAACCCGTGGAACATGGCGTTTGCCCTGGCGGTCCCCATGTTCATGTACGCGATGTTCGGCATGACCGATATCGCGCGCACGACCCAGACCGGGTGCGGGAACGTGGCCGGCGCAATGATCGTCATGATGACGACGTACGGCGTCATCTTGGTCGGAGGCTCGCTCGGCGCGACGCTGTCCGTCGAGCGCACGACCGGCATCTCGCGCATGTACGGGCTGACCCCCATCCAGCCGTGGGTGATCCTGGTTGTGCGGCTGACCGCCCTCGTGGCGCTGAGCGCGTTCATCACCCTCATCACCTTTAGCTTCGGCCTGGCGACCGGTGCACAGATGACGCCGGGAGCATGGGTGGCCAGCGCAGCGGTCGTCATCGCCCTCTCGGCTCTGGGCGCGCTCATCGGCCTGGCCTGCGGGTACACGATCAAGGGCGAGAACGCCTACAGTGCGTCCGCGCTCGTCATGGTGATGGGCGGCTTCGCGTCCGGCATGTTCATCCCGCTGGAAGCGATGCCTCCCTTCATCTCCCACATCGCCCCCTACACGCCCCTGTACGGAGCCGTGAAAGCCGTCTACGCGGTCGCTGGCACCAACCCGATGCCGACCGCCGCGTGGATCAACATCGGCGCTTGGGCGCTCATCATGGCGGGCATCGCCTGGTGGGGCGCGTCGCACGACACGGGTCGATAGGCTAGGGCCATGAAGGAGCGCTTAATCTCCCTGGCGTGGGCGATTCCGTGGATGCTGTTCATGGGATTCCCCCTGGCCTACGCCCTGGAGTTGACTGATACGGCCCAGCGTGCGGGCATCATCGGGTTGTGCGCCCTCCTAGCGGTGACGAACTCGGTGACGTGGCTGACCAATCCCCCGCCCGCGCGCAACTCCTTCACGAGGCCGTTCATCCTCTCCCACGCGGCGCTGGCGGCGGCGACGGTCATCTATCTCGCATACGCAACCTCCATCGGCACCCCGTTTGCGTTCATGATGGTCTCGTATCTGCTGGTCGCGTGGGTCTTCCAGGCGCCGAGCCGCTTCCTCATCGCGGGCGTCGTGCCGATCGTGGCAATCGCGGGCGTGGCCTTCTACGCGCAGGGGGAGCCGATGCGGATGATCTGGTACTTGGTGATGCCCGGCGGTTGGGTAGGTTTTGCGCGCTGGGGCATGGAGCGCTCGGCCCGTGAGCGCCTGCGCCGCCAGGACGCGATCGCGCGGGCGAAGGCCGCCGAGCGGGCGCGCCTGAGCACGGACCTGCACGACATCCTCGGGCACTCGCTGACGGGGATCACGATGGTCTCGGAGCTGGCGGGGCGTCTGCTGGACGCGGGGCGCGCAGAGGAGGCGCGCGAGCAGATCCGCGCCATCACCGCTCAGTCGAACGAGGCCTTGGCTGATGTCCGCCGCATCGTGGCGGCCACGCGGGCCCTGTCCCCGGGTGAGGAGCTCGACGAGGCCCGCTCACTTCTGGAGGTCGCACGCATCGACGCTGACATCACGAACGAGGGCGAGCCGCCATCGGGGCCTCGTTCAGCTGCGGCCGCCCACGTGATCCGCGAGGGGGTCACGAACGCGCTCCTGCACGCACGCCCCTCGAGGGTGCGCATCTGCCTGTCTCCCACCGGCGTGGTCGTCTCAAACGACGGATATTCCGCCTCCTACGCGGCCTCGACGGCGGGGGCCGGGTCGGGCCTGGTGGGCCTGTCCAAGCTGGTCGGTGACGAGGGTACGCTCACCTGGGGTGCGTCGGGTTCCACATGGACGCTCGCGTTGGCCTTCGAGGCCACACCCGACGCCCACTCGTCCTGATTGTTCCGCTGCACACCTCCTCGACGAGGCCGTGTTCCCTTTCCCCGGGTCTTGCGCGGTCCCGGGAGGGGGAACTCGCCTCGCCCTGAAGGGCGGGCACACATGAGTGATAATTCTGCGACCTGAGTTAGCCTGGTACCCCAAGCGCAGGCAGACAGGAGGGTGACGTGTCGATACGGGTACTCGTGGCCGACGACCAGGCGATGATTCGCGGCGCCCTGGCGGGGCTGCTGGACCTGGAGAGCGACATTGAGGTCGTCGCACAGGCTTCCGACGGGGCCCACGCCCTCAAGGAACTGGCGCGCCTGGCCGAGTCGGCCACCACGCCTTCGCAGGAACAGGCTCCCGCTGACGTGGCCGTCATCGACATCGAGATGCCCCGCATGGATGGCATTACAGCGACGCGGGCGATCCGCGCGCGTTTTCCCGGCGTGCGTGTGCTGATCGTGACGACGTTCGGGCGCCCCGGCTACCTCCAGCGCGCGCTCGACGCGGGGGCCACGGGTTTCATGGTGAAGGACGCGCCGGTCGAGGCCTTGGCGGACGGAGTGCGCACGGTGGCCGCGGGGGGCCGCGCGATTGATCAGAGCCTGGCGCTCGAGGCCCTGTCGGCGGGTTCTTCGCCCCTGACCGACCGCGAGGCCGACGTTTTGCGCGAGGTCGAGGGCGGCGGCACGATCGCCGACATCGCCCATTCGCTGGGGCTGAGCCAGGGGACGGTACGCAACCATGTGTCCTCGGCGATGCTGAAGATGGACGCGCGCACCCGCGCGGAGGCAGCCATCCTGGCCCGATCCGCCGGCTGGCTGTAGCCAGGGCACGCAAGCACAACTTCATACGCCTATAGCCACTCCCGCGAACCAGTGGCGCCGCTGCAGGCAGCCGCTGGTTCATCTATGCCTGTAGTCAGGTCCTGGGCTGTTTAACAGCTCGAACACCTGGGCACTGCTTAGGTTGGCCGGTTAACGCGAGAAGACAGTTAGCGTGGCGGCCAGGGCATGATTCGGTTTACGCGGCTTTCGTAGTCAACGTACTGCTGGCCAAACTGGCGCCTAAGCCAGCGCTCCTCAGTGCGTTTCATTAACACCGTCAAAGCCAACCAATACACAGCCGGCAAAATCAACAATACGTAATTAGCTTGCACCAGCAAAATACCGGCATTAAGAAACAAAAAAGCAGCATATATTGGGTGCCGTACCCAAGCATAAATACCACCCGTGATGAGCTGGTTGTTTTCTATATTTTCAGTTACTCGCGCCCCAAACACGCTCACCAACCACATCACCACGGCCAGTGCCGCCACAATAACGCCAGCTACAACAAATATGAGCCGCAGCCAATTTAGGTTAACAGCCGCCCATCCCAGCCAGAAAAAAGCAGCCACACTGGCCAGCGCCGTCGTCGTAAATAGCGCCACCACATAGGCCGGACCAACCCCGAAAACCGGCAGATGTGCCTGCTCACCCCGCGTTTCCATGCACCCTATTATCCCACTTCAGGGGTAGTTTGAAGGGGTTTATCGAAGGTTTTAAGGTGGGCTGTTTTAGGCGGGTTTAACGCAGATTTTAGGGCGGGTTCTAAAGCAGTTTCTGGCGGGTTTTAGCGACGCCGCAACACCCCGATGCGCTCGGTAAGGGAACGCTGCTTACCCACCACCGGCAATTGCCACACACGCCAATAAGCCAGCAGGCAGAAACCCGCCCCGACACACATTGAAAACAGCATCGCCAACACCGGATTTAAATCAACAAAGCGCACCAATGAGGCTTGCGTAAAAGCAGCCGCAAGCGCCGGCAGTGCGTAAAGCCGGTTGCCGCCAAATACTGCCGGGGTGCGCCCCACGCTAATGTCGCGGATCATGGAGCCGCCTACCGCCGTCATGCAGCCTAAAAGCAGGGCGGGGATGAAACCTAGATGATTTTCTAGGGCTTTAGCGGCGCCGGTGGCGGACCAGATGCCCAGCACGATAGCGTCGGCAACCACCAGGAAGCGGTGGGACCATTTGCCTTCAAATTTGAAGAACCAGGCGATGGCGGCGCCCAGACACGCCATCCAAATGTAGTAGGGGTCGGTCAGGGCGAAGGGCGGGCCGTTTTGGATCATGAGGTCGCGCAGGATACCGCCGGCGGTGGCCGTCATTAGCGCCAGCACCACGAAACCTACTATGTCGAAGTTTTTTTGGCGGGCAATGAGCCCTCCTAGGATCCCATTTAGGATCACCCCGGATAGGTCGATGAACCGGAAAACGGCAGGTAGGGCGTTGGGTTCAAGTAGTTCGTGCATCGTCTTCAGGCTACCGTTTAACTGGCGGAGGTGCCGAAAGCCAGGCCCAGCAGGTAGGTTATGGTGGCCGCCCCATAGCCGATGGCTAGCTGTCGCATGGCGCTGGGTAGGGGGGCTTTGCCCGATAGTACGCCGACGGCGCCACCGGTTAGGCACAGCGCGGCCCCTACCAGCAGGGCTGAGGCGGCTACAGCAACCATTCCGCTGAGCCCAACCAGGTAGGGCAGGCAGGGAATGATGGCGCCGACTGAGAACAGCACGAATGAGGATAGTGCTGCCCGCTTGGCGGTACCGATTTCTTCATAGTTGGGGGCTTCGTCGCCAATGTGGGAGATTTGGCGGGCGCTGCGTGGGTCAATGTTTGCGGCGCTGAGTACTAGTTTGGCGTGTGCGACGGCTTCGTGTTCATCCTCGCCTCGGGCGCGATAGATTAGGGCGAGTTCGTTGGCGTTGACGTCTAGCGCGGGCACAACCTCCCCCGTGCCGGGGTCTGGGGTGGAGGCTTCTAGCAGCTCGATTTGGGAGCGCACCGAGATGAACTCGCCTGCCGCCATGCTTAAAGCCCCTGCTAGTAGGCCGGTTAGGCCGGTTAGTAGGATCGCGTGGGTGCTGATGCCGGTGGCGCCCACGCCTAGCACTAGGGACAGGTTGGATACTAGACCGTCGTTAACGCCGAAAATAGCTGGGCGTAGCGTGCCCGAGAGGCGTTGGCGGTGGCGGGCAGCTAGGGAGCGCACAACTTCGGAGTGGATGCGTTCGTCTGCGGCCATGGCGCTGGAGGCGTCGGCGTCGATCTCATAGTCGTTGCGTTGTTCGGAGCGTTGGGCTAGGGCCAGTACGAACACTGAGCCAAATAGTCGCGCCAGTAGGGGCATGATGGCGCCGCGTAGGGTTTGCCTGGGGGCTGGGTGGGCGTGGGGGCCTAGCAGCTCATACCAGTAGCGTTCGTGGCGGGCTTCGGCTTCCGCTAGGCCTAGGAGAATTTCGCGTTCTTCGCCTTCACGGCGCATAGCTAGGTCCCGGTAGACTTTCCCTTCTGCGCGTTCTTCGGCTAGGTGGCGGCGCCAGTGTTTAATTTGGGTTCGCGACGGCGCAGCGGCAGTTTCAGGGCTTTGGGGTGCGGAAGTCATTGGTTCAATGTTTCATTTTTTTGGCGTCATTGCAACGTTTGGTTACCCGAAATTAGCCTGGCTTGTCAGCCTCAAGGAGGCTGACAGCTTGAGGGGAAACCTGGTTTTGGATGTTTTGGCGCCGCTAGTTATTGGCGTAAAGCATCTGCAGGTGAAACGCCTGCGGCGCGGCGCACTGCCAGTAAACAACCCACTAAGCCAACTACCATGCCGCCAATGATTCCTACAGGCAAAAGCCGCAGGTCAAGCACTGGCTGCCAGTGGCGCACTAGCACTGTGGAGATAATGACTACCACCGCTGTAAATGTGCCAATGACTCCGCCGATTAAGCCAACTATCGCCGATTCAGCGGTGACTAATGCGGCGATTTGCCAGCGCCTAGCCCCCATTGCCCGGCGCAAACCGAATTCTCCAGCGCGCCGCGATACCGCCGTCGCCGTTGAGTTAGTGAGCATTAGCACGGCAGCTAATAATGAGACGGCGGTTAATGTCACCAGCATTGTGCGCACATTGGATTCCACGCTTTGACGCATGGTTTTAGGGTCTTCAGGCGCATCCACGTGGGCGTTTTCGCCGGTGTAAGGATCTAGGGCGATAGGTGCTTGCTGCGCCACCAGCTGGGCGGCGCCGGGGCGCGTACGTATTTCGGCGGTGACGGCATTGGTTGCCCCCACAGCAACGGCGTCTGTTTCACGCATCACCACGGCGTTCATGATGCTGGCGTCTAAACCTGAGTCGCTTATAACTCCCACCACTACGTAGGCTTTATTGGCGATCCACACTACTGGGCTGGCGTCAACTGGGCCTAACTCTAGGTTATTTGCGATACCGCGACCTACTAGCACCTGGCCTGGGCCAAGTTTTATGCCACTGGTTTTGGCGGATTCTTTGCCTTCGATTTCCAGCCCGGGCACACTAGGATCGGTTGCTCCTAATACATCAAAGTTTTGGCCTTTAGTGTCGCTAGTTAGTGAAATATTTTGATTGCCGTGGTTTGAGTAGATTTGTGCGCGTTCCACTCCGGGAATGCGTTTCAGGCGCATTAGTGTAGTGGTGCTGGCTTGTTTAACGCTTCCATCTTTAGTTAATTGTTTAGGTTCTGGCACCGAGACGGCTACACGCTGGTTGCGGGCCGCATCAAATAGCTGCGACACCTGGGCGCGGGCAGCTTCAGAAATACCTACCGTGGCTAACGCTAACGCTACCGCCAGTAATACGCCGGCAATTAGCGCGCCACTGGCAGCTGGTTTAGCGGTAATTGTGCGCCCTGCATCGGCGAGTATGGCTCTTAGGCTAGTTTTTTTGCTGCTGGTTTTAGGGTTTTTAGCTTGCGCTGCATGGCTGGTTTTAGCTGGTTTTAGAGGCTTTGAACTTTCACTCTCGGGAACGGTGACGACGCCGTCGTGCACTTCGATGCGGGTTTTAGCGTGGGCTGCAACTTTTGGATCATGAGTGACAACTATGACGGTAGTGCCGCTTTGGTTGAGTTTATCTAGTACACGCATCACTGAACGCGAATTGGCTGAGTCGAGGTTACCGGTGGGTTCATCAGCAACTAGCACCGGGTTAGCGGCTACGATAGCCCTGGCAATTGCTACTCTTTGCCTTTCACCACCAGAAAGCTGCACTGCTTTGGCGTGTTGCTTATGTGTGAGCCCCACAAAGTTTAGGGCTTGTTCAATACGCTGCGTATCCGTGATTTGTGCGGTTTCCTCACCAGAGCCAGCCGCATCTCCGCTGTACATCAACCCTAAAGCCACGTTTTCAGTTACAGTTCGCTCATCAATTAAGTGAAATGCTTGAAACACAAAAGAGAATGTGTGAGCCCGCAATGCTGCTAGCTGGGAATCACTTAACTTGGTTGCGTCTAGATCATCAATAAAGTATTTGCCTTTAGTGGGAGGGTCAAGTAACGCCAGAACATTCAGCAAGGTTGATTTACCAGCCCCAGAAGGGCCGGTTATAGACACAAAATCACCCTGCTCAATCAGCAGCGAGGCGGTTTTTAGTGCTTTAACCTCACCAGGAGCACCCGGATTATAGGTTTTAGAAACCTGCGATAATTCTAGTATAGTCATTTGCGATCCACTCGCACACTGTCACCAACTTTAAGCTGGTCAGATTTAATGGCGCATTGCCCAGATACGCACCCAAGCTGCTCTACTTTAACCATAACAAAACCGGACGCCTGGCGTTTGAGCACATTTGCGTTACCATTAGCATCTAGCGCCATTGCGCGTTGAGGGATCAGTAAAGCGTTTTTGATTGGTGCTTGTCGATCTACGGTTAGCACCACTGATTTACCACGCGCATCGCTTGGAAGTTTCCCCTTTTTAACGCTAAAGGTTAGTGTATAAGTGGTTGCTTCAGCTTGGCTTTTTTCGTCTTTCTTAGGCGCAGCAGTTTTGAGAGTTAAGTTTAACTGCTGAGAGCCATAAACCGCGCTAGCCACGCTGCCAGTTTTCAATACCGAGCCCACACCAGCCGGCACTTCAGCGGTTACAGAAAATTCACCTGTAGATAGGCCTAACTGAGAGGGTTTGTCTCCATTTAAACTATCACCAACTTTAGGTAGTGAGGTAACAACAGCTGGAAGCTGCGCAATAAACAGCATCTCAGTTTTTGCTATAACTACCTTCTTTTTAGCTTGCTGCGGTTTTTCGGATGCACCTGCCTCGTTTGAGTTTCCACTGCCTTGATTAGCACCCGCGTTGTCTGACTCATTTTGATGAGTATCGGTAGTAGCTAATTCGTCTTTGGTTTGCCCGTATAGATGTTTTAGTGCAGCGATTGTGTTAGCGTCTAGGGTTCCAGTTATTGCTAGCTGGTAGCCCGATGCAACCAGGGCGCGTTGCAGCTGTGACACATCCGCGCCAGAATCACCTTCATACAAATCACGGTAGGCGGGAAAACTACCCTGATAGGCAATCAGAGGGCGATCGTTAATCCAGGCCACCACCTGCGTGTTTTCAAGTTGCTCGCCGGCTTTTACGTTTACAGCGGTAACAACCGAATCGGCGCTAGTAGCAGGCAAGTTAACGGCTGAATCCTGCGCCCCGGTAATAACACCTGTGGCAGTGATTTGATCTGTCAGGTCTCCTTGCTCAACTTCCACAGTTACAGGAGCTGAAGTTGGAGGTGCAGCGGCAGCTGCGCGCTGCGCTGGCGATTGGGTGTAGCTTGCCAGCAACCAGCCTGCACCCACTAGCGCCACCGCCATAAACACAACTAAAACTACAAGTAACCAGCGTTTCACTTGAGATCGTTTAGCGCCCACAGCTACCCCCTTCGATCACAAATAATTACGAGTATTTCTTCACAATCTCACGGCAAGTGGCTTCGACCTGCTTGATTTGTCCCAGCCAGGCAGATAATTCTTTCTGATTCTTTTTGACATAAGCATCGGCGCTGTTCCAGTCAGCGTCGTAGTATGCCTGCTGCCAGCCGGAGCTGATCCGGCACTTTGCATCTGCAACCGCGATTTTTCGCTCATACTCTGACACGGTTCCGGGTGACGCCGCGATAGCAGATTGGGGCGCATCAGCACCTGGATTTAAGCCAATTTTCTGACTGAGCTGCGGTCCTGGCATTAACATTGGATTATCGGGTAGATCACTAAGGCCCAGTGGTTTCATGCATTGCTTCCAAGTGGCAGCAAGTTTTTTAACTTTAGGATCATCAATCCCCTGCTCAGCGCCGCCAATTGATGCCAAAAGAGCATTTCCAGTCTCAGATTTTTCCTCATAAGACTTCAATACTGGATACTGATCCATTAGTTTATTAAAACATGAATTTTTAGCGTCCCGGTAACCGGGATCAGTTTTATACTTTTCAATAGTGTCATGGCTATATTGGTAGACATTCCAGCCAGGAACGATACCCACGTGGTAGCCAACTTCGCTTGCAATCTTCTCATCAAATAGGCGTCTACCAGCACTATTTACGTATCGCTCGGCCTGCCCTTCTGGCGGTTCTGGCCTTCCTTGATAAGTGTATCCTTTGGACTTCATGCAATACCTAAAATAGGCGGTTCGAGCACGCGAAATTAGAATCGTGTCAGCCTCTCTATATGGATCTGTGGGAAGCCGCCATTTAGACATATCGTAACGCGTTAAACCGTCAGCAGAGACTTTGGCTACCTTATCATTAGGAGCAGTTGATGAAGCTTTTTCGCCACTCCCACACGAGGCTAAACCGCAAACTAATATTAGAGCTGCAATGATCCTCAGATACTTCATTTCATCTTCCTTGATTAAAGTTCATCGCATATAGGGAACCCAGTTAAGGGCGTTGCTCACGTTAATGAGCGGATAGGCCTGGCAAGGCCAGGTCTGGGAACAAGCAGTGGATCAGCACTGCATCACTCGTCATTGGAGTGATTACAGAATACATCTACTACCCCAAGCCCACAACTAGTTTTGCAATATTTAATCGACAATTTACATTTATAGGTACAATTAATTAGTTCACTAGGCTGCGCTTATCTTACGTGGCGAGCTGGTTCCACAGCTGGGTCAAAGTGCGAGACAATGCAGGGGTAATGAACGAGCACTCCAGTCAGCCCAGCCAACCAGACGCAACTAACTCAGCCGCAGCGCCCCGCCGTCATCCTGCCCGCCACCAGCGCAATCACGGACGGCGCCAACACAAAAACCAGGCGGCGCCGCGCCCCTTCACCCCCACGCAGCTAAGCCAACGCGCAGCTTCTCTACCCTCCATCACCTACCCAGCGCAGCTTCCAGTCTCAGCCCGCCAGGAGGAGATCGCAGCCGCCATTTTGGCTAACCAGGTGGTTATCGTCGCAGGTGAAACCGGCTCCGGTAAAACCACCCAGATCCCTAAAATCTGTTTAGATTTAGGTCGCGGCATCAACGCCATGATTGGACACACCCAGCCCCGGCGTATCGCAGCGCGCTCAGTAGCTGAACGCATTGCCCAAGAGCTGGGCACTAAAGTTTCTAAAGAATCAATAGTCGGTTATCAGGTTCGTTTCACTGATGAAGTTAGCGAACATACGCTTATCAAATTAATGACCGACGGTATTTTGCTGGCCGAAATTCAAAACGACCCGCTATTGCGCCGCTATGACACTCTAATTATTGATGAGGCACACGAGCGCAGCCTAAATATTGACTTTATTTTGGGTTATTTAGCGCGACTACTGCCCCAGCGCCCAGATTTAAAGGTCATCATCACCTCGGCCACCATCGACTCTGAACGTTTCGCCGCCCACTTTGGGGTTGAAGGCCGCCCCGCCCCAATTATTGAGGTATCCGGGCGCACCTATCCGGTAGAAATCCGCTACCGCCCCCTCGACGGCGTCGAGCCAGACCCAGAGGGCAGCCAAACAAACTCAGCAGCTGCCAGCGCAAGCACCGACGAGCCGCGCGACCAGGTCACGGGCATCCTCGACGCCGTCGACGAACTAATGGCCCTAGGCCCCGGCGACATCTTGGTGTTCCTGGCAGGAGAACGCGACATTCGCGATACCGAAGCCGCACTTATCGACCACCTAGGCCCACGCTACGCCGCCAACGAGTCCAGCGCCCGCCTGCCCGGCAGCGTTGAAATCATCCCCCTATATTCGCGCCTAAGCGCCGCCGCCCAGCATCGTGTATTTGAAAAACACCGTCTGCGACGCATTGTTCTAGCCACCAACGTGGCTGAAACTTCACTAACCGTGCCCTCCATCAGGTACGTGATCGACCCCGGCGTGGCGCGTATTTCGCGTTATTCCAACAAAACCAAGGTGCAGCGCCTACCCATTGAACCCATCAGCCAAGCCAGCGCCAACCAGCGTAGCGGCCGCTGCGGGCGCGTGGCCGACGGCGTGGCAATCCGCCTGTACTCGCAAACCGACTATGAGGGGCGCGAGCCATACACAGAACCCGAAATTCTACGCACCTCCCTAGCCAGCGTAATTTTGCAGATGGCAGCGCTGCGCCTAGGTAATGTGGCAGATTTTCCCTTCATTGACCCGCCAGACCGGCGCGCTATTGCCGACGGCGTGGCGCTACTAACCGAAATCGGCGCTATCAGCGCAAACTCTAAATCCATGCACGAGCCGCGCCTGACCGCGATCGGCCACCAACTGGCGCGTCTACCCATCGACCCGCGCCTGGGGCGCATGTTACTAGAAGCCAATAAACGCGGCTGCGCCAGCGAAGTGATGGTGATTGTCTCTGCGCTTTCAATCCAAGACGTGCGTGAACGCCCGCTTGACGCGCAGGAAGCCGCAGACGCCATGCATCGGCGTTTAGCGGATCCCACCAGCGATTTTCTTACCTACCTCAACTTCTGGCGTTACCTGCGCACCCAGTCACGTGACCTGTCCGGCTCTGCGTTTAGGCGCATGTGCCGCCACGAATACCTGCACTACCTGCGTATTCGTGAATGGCGCGACGTCTACAATCAGCTGGCCCAGTTGGCGCGGCCGCTAGGCATTAACGCCCAAAACATTGAGCTGCCCACCCGCGCCTCCATTCGCGCCGCTAGTGACCGTCTAGTTCCCGGCTCCCACGCGGCCGGCATGGCTAATGCGGACGTAGCCGACGCCGTCGTGGCCCTGGGGCAAAGCGCAGACACCCCTGACGCCGACGCGATCCACCAATCCCTGCTGGTGGGGCTGCTTTCCAACCTGGGTAACTATGATGAGCGCCGGCGCGAATATGCCGGGGCGCGCGCCACCCACTTCACTATTTGGCCTGGTAGTGGGCTGCGTCGCAAGCAGTACGACTGGGTTATGGCCGCTGAGCTGGTGGAAACCAGTCGCTTATTTGCCCGCACCGTGGCCCGCATCCAGCCCCAGTGGGTGGAGCAGGCCGCTAAACACCTGGTCAAGGTCACTTACGGTGAGCCTTACTGGTCCACCAAGAAGGGCGCGGCCATGGTGCATCAGCGGGTGCTGCTTTACGGGCTGACTTTGGTGGCTGACCGCCCGGTCACGCTAGCCAGTGTGGGTACCGACGCCGCCCGGCAGGCTGCGCGGGAAATGTTCATTCGCTCCGGGCTGGTGGAGGGGGGCTGGCACGCCCGCCACGCTTTTGTTGAGCGCAACCGTGAGCTGCTTGAAGACACTGCCGAGGTGGAACGTCGTCAACGCACTCACGGTATTTTGGCTGATGACCAGGCTCTTTTTGACTTCTACGATGAGCGCCTGCCGGAGAAAATCACCAGCGCGGCGGCTTTCGACAACTGGTGGAAGCATCAGCGTCAAGACACCCCCAAGCTGCTGGATTTCACCCGTGAGCTGCTGCTTCCCAAGGGCGACAACCTTGACGGCTACCCCGACACTTGGCATCAGGGTGACCTGACCTTGGCGCTTACGTACGTTTTTGAGCCGGGCAGGCTCGACGACGGCGTCAGCGTACAGGTGCCCATTGAGGTGCTCACTCGCCTGCGCCCAGAGGGATTTGATTGGCTTGTGCCCGGGATGCGCCCGCAGCTGTGTGTGGCCACTATCCGCGCCTTGCCTAAGCGGGTGCGTCGCCAGCTGGTTCCGGCTCCCGACACCGGCACGCGCATTTGGGAGCTGATCTGCCAGCTTTACCCGCAAGCTGCGGGAGAGGCTAGCGACGGCGTCGCGACAGCAAGCCAGCCCGGCGGCGTCGGCAGTAACCCCGGCGGCGTCGTCGAACCGATCCCGGTGAGTTTCCAGCAGGCCTTCACCCAGGCCGCACAGCAGCTACGCCAGGTAGAAATTACCGACGAGGACTGGGACCAGGCGCAAGAAAACCTGCCGGAGCACATGCGCATGGGCTTTAGCGTGCTGGACGCGCGCGGCAACAAGCTAGGGCGCGGGCGCAACCTGATCGTTTTGCAGCGGCAGCTGGCCAAACAAAGCGAGGCGGCGGTGCGCTCGGCGGTACGTGGCGCCCTGGCGGCGGCCATGGATGAGGCCCGGTCCAAGAAATCGGCGAAATCTAAGCGCAAAAACGGGGCCAACGAGAGCCATAACGGGGTCCATGGGGCCGCCGGCGCAAACGGGAGCGCAGGCGCCCATAACGGGGGCAATAACGGTGCCCGCGCCAATAAATCTGCCGCAAATACTTTTGCAACTATTACTTCACAGTCATTAACTAGCCCATTAAAGGAGCAAACTAATTTAGTTGATTGGCCTGAAGTTCCCCAGGGCGTAATTCCGCAACAAATAGAATCCGCCGGGCGGGCGGGGCTATTAGTTCGCGGTTACCCCACTTTAGTTGCACAACCAACATCTAAAGCATTTAAAGCTGATTTAAAGATATTAGCGGATGTTAATTCTCAGCTAGCTCAGCACGCTGAGGGAGTTTTGGCGTTAGCTTTGGCGCGCACCCCGCTCGAAACTGCGCGGGTGACCAGCCGTTGGAACGCTAAGCGCTCTCTATTCATGGTGTCTGCGCCCTACAAATCCACTGACACCCTGGTGTCTGATTTGTGCTTGGCTGCCGGGCGCCTGCTAGCCCAGCAGTGGAGCCGCGAAACCGGCCATAACCTAGCCCAGCTGCGCGACCGCAAAGATTTTGAGCTCTTTGCATCTTGGCTGCGCGACCGCCTGGAAGACCAGGTGGAAACTATTGCCGCCCAGGTAGAGGCCGCTTTGGAGGCTAAGGGCCAGTTGGATAAGGCAGTGGGGCGTAATACTTCGCTGGCTTTGCTCGACACTTTGCAGGAAATTCGCGAGCAGGCTGCTGCCCTGATTGCGCCACGCTTTATCGCCGACGCCGATCCGGCACAGCTGGCCCACTATGGGCGCTACCTTAAGTCTTTGGCTTATCGCTTGGAGAAGGCGGCGGCCTCGCCCAGCCAGGATGCAGCTCTGGCCTACCAGGTACGTGAGATTGAGGGTCAGGTGAGCGACGCCGTCGAGCACGCTAAGGGGCTGCCGGCTAATCCCGCCCGCGCGGCGGTGCTGCGCCAGGCCCAAAATATGGTGTGGGAGCTGCGCGTGAGCCTGTTTGCCCAGCAGTTGGGGACGGCGCACAAGGTTTCAGCCAAGCGCATCAGCAGGCTGCTGGCCTCCGCCCCGGCGCTCTAGACGACTGTCTACTTCCGCGCCGGCGGTCTATCCGGACCAAGGATCACGCCTTTGGGCGGGACTTGCACCCTAGACCTCTGGCTGGGCTTTAGGCCTGGGTTTCTGGCTGGGGCCAGCATCCAGATGGGCTGGCGCGCTGGTTGGATGCCATACCCGCCAGCTATGCCGGCTTGCACCCTAGGCTTGGCTGGCCAGGGCCAGCATCTAGACGGGCTGGCGTGCTGACTGGGCGCCGTCGTCACCTTTTTGCGTGCTGCCGGCCCCTTGCCCACGCTGGCGCACACAAATACTGACATTTCATCCCTTCCCTATAAAACCCCATGAATTTTTTATAGGGAAGGGATGATTTTGCCTGTAAATGCATGTATGCATTTTTGCCTGCCTGCTGTATTTGTCTGTAAATGCAACTGGCCCCCGTATTGGCGAAACCCAAAAAAGCCAATCCGGGGGTCAGTTATTCACAAGGAGAGAGATTATCGAGTGTTCAACACCAGTCAGGGGCCCTTATTCACCTCCACAGCCATAGCAGTTGAGGCTCCCACGAAGGCGCCTGCTAACGGCATGGACGCCATCGCCGCTGCGAATGCGATGCCCCTTTTCATGAGCTTCATGGTTTCCTCCCTTAAAAGTTTTCCGTGGCCCGCCCGCCGGGGCTTAGCCGGTGGGCGTCACCGAGGCTTAGCCAGCGAGCGCTGCCGAGGCTTACCCCGGGGTTACCTGCCGGCGGCTTAGTGGGCCAGTTGCTTTGCTGATCTGCATCAGCCTTGCTGGTTAAAACTTTAAAAGGGGCTTTTATGGTGGTGGTTAGCGTAACCTATGAATCATCTATGAAAGATAAAGCGTGGCTTGGTTGTAAGAGCGCAAGTAGGGGCCACCAATCTGGCTTGGCTCCATAGGCGTATCCTTGTAGCTCCAGTGCAGCAGGTTGGCCAGGGAGAAACTGTTTGCACACACCCCACAGGCCAGCACGCGGCTTGGGCGGCGCATACGTTCAACCCGGTGACCAGCCGGGCATGTGCCCACCCAGTCGCCGGGGACTTTAGGGGCGCGCTTATCTACCAGCCGCTGCGCTGAGCAGCCCAATTCTAGGGCTTTGCGGCGCCAAACTTCATCGTGACCGTGGCTTGGACCAACCAGGGCATGGGCTACTTCATGCAAAATCGTGTCACGCACGCGAGGCAAGTCATAGAGTTGCATTAAGTAACGTGAGAGAGTGATACAGCGGTTTGTGTGGTTGCACTGTCCAGCTCGACGCCGGGCACGATCCCACCCCAGGCTCCAGCCTTGCAAGCCGTTGGCGTCCATCAGGTCGCGGCCTAAAGCATAAACCTGATCAAGATGCATTCATTGTCCATTTCGTGGAAAAATAACCCTTAGTGTCAGAACCTAAACGTAATTCTAAAGCCAAAACGGTAACCTCCGCCGGCAGCGCAACTAGAGGCAAGGGCAAGCGTGCCATCTCTAGTGCCAGTGCCGAGCGGTTTATTTCGCGTTACCGGCTGGTCTCAATTTTTGCGTTACTGACCCTATCTGCCCTAGCTGGGGCACTGATCCTGCCTAAGTTCACCGCCCCCGCACAGATTGATGATGGCCCCACCCCAGCCGGCCCGGTTAAGGTAACCCCTGATTACAGTGGTTTTAACGCCGCAAATATCATCTCTGACAATAAGCTCTACGGCGCTCCCAATATGAACGCCGAGGACATCGATAATTTCATCACCAAAGTCAATGCTGGCTGCGTTAATAGCGCCGACGGCACTACTTGCATCAGCAAGGCCCGCTTTGACACTAAAGGCTTTGACCCCACAACGGCCTGCCCGTTGGGGATGAATCCCGCCAAGAATCTAACTGCTGGTGAGGTTATTTACCGCGTTTCGGTGGCTTGCAACATTAACCCCCGGGTTTTGTTGGTGCTGCTGCAAAAAGAGCAGGGGCTGCTGACCGCTTCAGGCGAGAAACTGACTGCCTCACGCTATGAATGGGCTGCCGGCTATGGCTGCCCTGATGGTCAGACTTGCGACAGTCGCTACCGTGGCTTTGTCAGCCAGCTCTATCAGGCCGCCGCCCAGCTGCAAAAATACCGCCTTAACCCCTCCAGCTACCGGGTGCAGGCCCGCAAACCCGTGCGTATCGCCTACAACCCCCAGGCTAGCTGCGGTTCTTCCATCATCACCCCAGCTAACACCGCCACCGCCGCGCTCTATAACTACACTCCCTACCAGCCCAATGAGGCCGCTAAGAATGATGGGGACGACTGCTCCAGCTGGGGTAACTTGAACTTCTACGGTTTTTGGAAGGTCTGGTTCGGCTCCCCCCACTAGCTGGCGCGGCTGGCACCCAGTCTTGAGACCACAGGCTGCTTTAGCAGGCTCAAGTACAATTGTTAAATGAGTTATATGCAGATGGCCGCCGAAATCTGGGTGGTGATTGAGTACATCATTAAGATTGGGGCTATGGGGGTGGTGCCTGAAAATCGGCGCCCTGCCTCGTCATCGGCCTGGCTGCTGCTCATCTTGTTCCTGCCCCTGGTGGGCCTACCCATGTATCTACTGCTGGGAAGTGCCCGTATTCAGGGAAAACGCTACCGCCGCCAAAGCGAGCTAACCAGCATTGTCTCCGCCCTAAGCGCCAACCTCCCAGACGTACCTCCAGGTATAAAAGCCGATGAGCGCCTGTTGGGGATTGTGCGCATGAACCGCCACCTAACCGGAATGCCCTGTATGCCGGGCACAGTCCAGGGTATCTATGATGACACCCGCAGCTTCATTGCGGCCCTGGTGCAGGCCATTGACGCAGCCCAGCACAGCGTAAATATTGAGTTTTACATAGTCCATGATGATCCCATCACTGAGCCGCTTTTTGCGGCCCTAGAGCGCGCCCATAAACGCGGGGTGCGGGTGGCGCTGCTGCTAGATCACCTGGGTTCACGCCGCTACAAAGCCTGGAAAAAGCTGCTGAAGCGGCTAAACTCTGCCGGCTACCACTGGCACCTGATGATGCCCCTAGGTTTTAAGCCTGATCAGCGCGGGCGCCCAGACCTGCGTAACCACCGCAAGCTAGCGGTAATCGACGACGGCGTCGGCTTTGTTGGCTCCCACAACCTCATTGACCCCTTCTACGAAACCAACCTGCGCGGCCCTGGACGCGAGTGGAAAGACCTATCCGTGCAGCTAGGCGGGGCTATCGTGGCTGAGCTTGGGGGTGTATTCGCCATGGACTGGTACGCCGAAACCGGCAAAATTTTCGTTGGTGCCCGCTCCCAAGCCGTAAGCGATGAGGATATCTCCCAGGTAGAAACCGCTGGTCTGAGCGCACTTGCTGCAGAGCTGGTTAACACCTCGGCGGCGTGGGAAAAAGACTTGGCCGACGGCGTCGTAAACGCCATGCAGATCGTCCCTTCAGGGCCGGGCTACTCCACTGAACCAAACCTGCGCATGTTCACCTCACTGATCCACAATGCACGTCGGCGGGTAACCATCACCAGCCCATATTTTGTGCCCGACGAGTCGCTGCTGGCCGCCATGACTAGCGCAGCTTACCGGGGTGTGGATGTGCAGCTGTTTGTGGGGGCCAGCGGCGACAATTTCCTGGTGCGTCACGCCCAACGCTCCTACTATGCGGCGCTACTGGATGCCGGGGTGCGTATCTTTCTCTACCCCTCCCCCACGGTTTTACACTCCAAATACATGACCGTGGATAACGAAGTGGGAGTGATTGGCTCCTCCAATATGGATTCGCGCTCATTCATGCTCAACTATGAGCTGATGCTGCTGTGTTTCGGGGGCGATCTTGACGACAAGCTGCGCGCTAATGACGCCAAATATCGCTCCCTGAGCCACGAGCTAACCAGCCAGGAATGGGCGCGCGAGCCGCGTCACCGCCGCTGGGTGGATAACGCCTGCCGCCTGGCTGCGGCAGTTTTGTAGAGCAGGCCGTGACCGGGGGCTAACAGCCAGGCCAGGGCAAACATTACGCCCAGCACCAACACAATCGTGGCGCCCGTAGGCAAATCAGCTGACCAGCTCAAATACACTCCCAGCAGGCTCCCTAACGCCCCCAGCAGAGGGCCCATAATCATCATGGTCAGTAAGCGGTCAGTCAGTAAGCGGGCTGTGGCCGCCGGGATTACCAGCAGTGCCAACACCAAAATATTGCCGATAGTCTGCACGGAAATCACCACCGCCAAGCTCACGCACACATACAGGGCAATATCTAAAGCCAACACTGGCAGCCCTGCCGCGCGGGCAGTTTCACGGTCCAGGCTTACTGCCACAATCTCTTTATTTAGGGCTGCGATCAGCCCAATCACCACTGCTGCCCCGATCAGCGCCACCGGCACTTCACGCGCCGGCACGCCGGTAATAGAGCCGAATAGGAACTGTTGCAGCGAGCCGCTATAGCCTGGGGCGCGCGAAATAATTACCACCCCTAAAGCAAATGCCCCCACAAACAGCACCCCAATGATGGAGTCTTCTTTAAGCCTGCGGTTTTGGGCTAGTAGCGCCACGGTTACCGCCGTCAGAATCCCGGCTACCGCGCCCCCAAGCACCAGGTTAGTGCCGCTAACGAAGGCCACCGCCAGGCCGGGAAACACAGAGTGAGCGACGGCGTCGCCAATAAAAGCCATCCCACGCAACACCACGTGGGCCCCCACCACTCCGCAAACCAGGGCACTAGTGATAGCAATCAGCAACGCCCTGGGTAGGAAGGCCAGCTGTGGGTTTAGTAGGTCATTTAGAAAATCAATTGGGGTTAACAACTTAACTCATCCCTAGGGCTTGCAGCAGCGGGTTATCGGCGCGCACTTGGAAAGTACGCATCCACAGGTCTTTGTCTTTAAGCTGGCTAGGCGGGGCGCAAGCCAAATCGGTGCGGTTAAGCAGACACAAATACTCGCACTGCGCCTGAGCCGCCACCAGATCATGGGTGGACATAAGCACGGCCACACCCGCCTGACTCAGCTCTTTAAACAGATCCGTCAACAGCTCCTGGGTGGGCATATCCAAGCCCGTAAAAGGCTCATCCAACAGCAACAACTGCGGCTTTAACGCCAACGCCCGAGCCACCAGCACCCGCTGACGCTGCCCACCCGAAAGCTGCTCCACCGGCCGCGAGCGCAATTCACTCATGCTTACCTGCTCTAGGGCACAGTCGGCAGCCTCTAGGTGCTCTGGGCGGGGCCGACGCAGCCAGCCGAGCCTGCCGGTAAGCCCGCTTAACACCACCTGACGCACGTTAATGGGAAAATCCCAGGCGAAAGCGTGACGCTGAGGCACATACCCAATGCCGCGCCGGTCAATGCGCTGGCCTTGCCAGGTGATAGTGCCGGTGCTGGGCACGAGCCCTAGGATGGCCCGCAGCAGCGTGGTTTTGCCGGCCCCATTGGGACCGATCAGCCCCATGAACTGGCCTTGGTCTAGCTTCAAGTTGACCTCTTGTAGCACGCTGCGGCCGCCCAGCTGCACGCTGAGTTGGTTTACTTCTAGCATGGTCACTTTCCTGATGGCTGTGCTTTTAGCGCGTTGGTGGTGCTGGTGGCGTCGCCTACCGCAAAGCGCAAGGTGGTGGTGGCCTGGTAAGTTTTACCGTCCACACCGGTAGCTTTGAAGGAGACTTTGACCAGGTAAATGCCAGGTTTGGAGAAAATCCAGTTGGCGTGCACGTGGGTGTTGGTGTCCACCCAGATGTCTTGGGCGCTGGCGGCGGAGTCGGCCAGCACTTTGGGTTTACCGAAGGTGCCTTCTTGCAAAATCAGCCAGCTGCGGCCGGGGCCCTTAACCTGCTCGATGCGCATGTTTACCCCGCCTTGGATCAGCTTGGTTACGGCTGGGTCTTGGGTGTTCCACCCCAGCCAAACCAGCTGGGTTTTTTGGGTTTGGGGTAGCACATAGACGCGCTTGGAGTCGGCTAGGAATTTGTAGTCTTCGCCTTGCGGTACTTGGATTAGGGCGCCATCGCGTACACGCAGCACGGTTTTGTTGGGGTCGCGCCATACGGGTGAGGCTGCTGAATCATCTCGTAGGGACACGGTTAGTTTGCCGCCGATTAGGCGCGGGCCCAGGTCTACGTGTCCAGCTTCGATTACCGCTGGGGTTTGTGAGATGGGCTCGTTTGCGGCCACGTTTTGCTCTAGGGCCGGGTCAGCACTGGGGGTGGCTGAGGTGCCCGGGTTGGTGGCTGCGCCGGTAGCGCCGCTGGTAGGGGCCGTGGTAGCGCCGGCAGCACTGGGGGTGGCGCCGCTAGTGGGCACCCCCTTACCTGCATTAGCACTGCCTGGGGTTTTTGCCGACGACGCCGCTTGGTTTGCGATAGGCCTGCCACCTAGGCAGCGAGCCAGGGAGTTGGCATTAAAACGCATCATCGCCTGATAGGTGGGGGCCTGGTTATCCAGGGTGTCGCCGTAAAGCGGGCATACTTTCACTCCGGCTTCACTGGCCACCACTTTCAAGGTGGAGCGGGTGCGGGCCAGATTTGGCTCTAAAAACACCGCTTTAATATGTAGGTCCTTAATGGTGGCGGCGAGTTTACGCCGATCAGCCAGGGAGGGCTCACTAGCCGGGTTGGGAGCCACGAAACCAGCCACTTTAAGCCCATAGGCGTTAGCCAGGTAAGCGTAGGCGTCATTGGTGGTTACCAGTTGGCGGTTAGCTTCACTAATAGTGTCCAGAGTGCTTTTAACCTGGGTGTCTAGCTGGGCCAGCTGGTTTAGGTAGCGTGCGGCGTTAGCCTCATAGACACTCGCCCCGGCCGGGTCAACCTGCTTGAGTTTGGCGCAGATTACCTTCACATAGGCGGCCGCGTTGTGCACGTCATGCCACAGGTGCGGGTCAATTTCCCCATGCACGTGTTTGCCCAGCACCGCCTGGGGCAGGATGTAGGCTTGCGTGCCCGCACGGCCCACAAAACCGTAGCCTTGAGGCACTTGGGCTAGGGTGCGCGTGGGCACATCCACCACTACCCGCTGCGGGTCTAGGGCTACATGGCCTGGTACGTGGGCCGCCCCAGCTACGACGACGTCGCTCTGGCTGGGTACGCTGGCGCCATCGCTGGGGGTCGGGCTAGAGGTGCTACCGGTCGGGCTGGCAGAGCCACCAGGGCTGGGCGCGGAGGCTGAGCTGGTGCGCCCGGCGGGACTAGCCCCGCTGGGCGTAGCGCTAGCTGAAGCACTGGCTGAGCTAGCGCCCGGGTTCGTGTTGGCGCTCGCAGCGGGGCTGGGAGTGCTCGCGCTCGCAGTTTTAGCGGCTGACGGCCAAGCCTGGCCGCTAGCCTGCTTGTCGGCTACCAGCATGATGCGGCCAGCTTCTAGATCCACGCTCACATCGCCGTGGCCCGGACCCAAAACCACCCGACCTTCACGCTTAGCTACAGCGGCGGCGTCGACCCCCACCGCGAAAGTAAACGTGGCGGTTTTAAACTCCACGTTTTTACCCTTAACCGGGCGCAGGCGGGCCTTAAACTGCACCCGATACACTCCCGGCTTAGTGAAAGCCCAACTCATATGCTGGTGGGCGTCAGCCGGCAAGCTGACAGTGTCATGTTTATAGTCGCTGGCCGCGTCAAACCCGTCATGGCTAGAAAACCCCAGCTCCGGGGTGCCAAAAGTGGTGGTCAGGTAGGAGCTAGCTTGGCCCGGGCCCTGCACCGAAACCACCTGCAAATCAACCTCACTGGCCCGGTTAGCACCATAACGTTTACCGTCACCAGACACGCGCATCCCCAGCCACAGGGTATCCAAAGCCCGATCCTCAACCAGCGGCAAAATCGTGGCCCCCTGCTTGGCGGCCTCCTCGGCGATAGACACTGACTGGGCACTAGCGGGCAGGTTGGCATCCAAGGCGCGAATAATCGAATGCTGCTCCAGCAACAGGTAGTTACTAAAAGCCAAATCCGCATAGGCCACATCCCGAATAGCCCGCAGTGAGGGCTCATAGGAGTGCGGATCGGCGCCGTCGGGAACTAGCTGTGAGACCGTAGCCCGGCCTCCCGCCACATTACGCACTAGATCGGCCAGAATGCCGGTGGTGGTGACCACCCGCAACTGGCCGTCGCGGGCGGGATCTACGCCGACACCGGCGCAGCCCGCCACTAACGTTAAAACTAGTGCAGTCTGAATTACAGACTTAACTAGGCCCATGCCATCCGCCTGCGTGCCACCAGCACCGCAACCGCCAGCAACATCAGACCACCAGCAACATTCAAGGCGCCGCTAACCGCACCGGTTTTAGCCAGAGACTTACCGCCGCTAGCGCTGGCCGCCTGGCCAGCCTTGGCAGAGCCTGAGGCCGCAGAACCAGCAGCTCCACTGGCGCTGCCACCTTCACTGGAGCCGGCACCGGAACTGGCCGCTGCGCCGTCGCCAGAGCCACCATCTTCACCGCTGATCTGCTCACCCTGCTTGGGGGTGACCTGGGCGGAAATGGTCAGCTTGTAGGTGCCCGGGGCGGTAAACACCCAGTTCTGGTGGGCGTGAGTGTTAGCCGGCAGGGTGTAGGAGCTGCCCTCTTCCTGCAGCAGGTGCTCACCCACACCCCCACCCAGGCCGCCGGAGGTAAATACTGAGACCTTACCGGGCCCCTCCACACTCACCAGGGTGAAGGTAACCTCGCCGCTGGTTTTGCTGACAATCTCTTCAGCCTGAGAGTTCATACCCAGCCAGGGCACACCCGCGCTTTGGCTGGAGGAAATCATCCACACATCCTGGCCCGGGGTGGCCACAAAGTTAAGCGCGTCGGGGGCTTTAAGAGTGGCCTTGTCTCCCAGCGAGAAGGTCAAAGTTGCCGGGTCAACCCAGCTGGCCGGCTGAGAGCGGTCATCTTTCACCTGCAGCTTGAGCTTGCCGTCCACAATGCGCGGACCTAAGTCAAAGTGCCCTTCATTGGCGTTGCCGTTGGCGTCAGGGCCCACCACGAAAGTCAGCGTGGCGGTGGCGCTAACCGCCGAAGAAGCCGGGTTTTCCTTCACCGCAGCGGCGCTTTGAGCCTTAGCCTTTTGGGCGCTGGTTTGGGCAGCTGCCCCCTGGCTGACAGAGCGAGCCTGGGCCACAAAACTCTGGGCGGGGCGAGCCTGGGATACAAAGCTTTGCGCGGCGGCCCGGGTGGTTACGGCAGATCGGCTTTGCCCGACGGCGGCGCGAGCCTGACTGGCAGAGCGGCCCTGAGCTGCGGCACGCGGGGCCTGAGCTGACTTAGCGCTGCGCGAGCTGGCCAAAAGCTGCTTGCCAGCGGGGTTAGCTGCGCTCGGCTTAGCCTTTACCTCGCCGCCAATGGCTGAGCGCGGCGAGGGGCTGGTGGCCGGCTTTCCGGCGCTCGGCTTGGGGCTAGCCACCGGGTTAGCCGGAGCACTGGGGGCGGCGCTAACACCAGGCTGAGCGCTGGGGGCAGTGCTGGGCTGGGCCGAGGGGCTGGCCACCGGCTGCGGAACCGCACTGGGAGCGGCCGAGGGCACTGCGCTGGGGGCCGCTGTGGGCTGGGCACCCGGGTTTTGGGTATCAGGGTTTTGCGGGGTAGGTGCCGGGGTGGGGGTGGCTTGAGTGGCGACGTCGCCTACCTCAACCCGATAGCTACGCACCGGGCTAGCAATTACCGTGCCATCACTGCGCTGAGCCAGCACCCGCACTTGCAGCTGGTAGACGCCGGCAGCAGAAAACACCCAGTTGGGGTAGGCGGCGGCCAGCTGTTGCGGGGCAATTTCTGAGCCAAGCGGGTTTAGCTCATAGTTGCCATCAACCAGCAGCGAGGAGGCCAGTTGACCGTTCTCATCCAGACCAAACAGGGCCACGCTAGCGCCCTCAGGGCCGCTGTAGCTGACTTCAAAGTGGGCGGCGCTAAATCCGGCCTGGGCCAGCTGGCTGGTGTCCCAACCCAGCCGTCCCTTGGGGGCAGCACTGGCCGGCTGCAGTGGCGAGTTAGCCTGGGTGCCTTGGCTGACGAAATAGCCACCCGGGCTGCCCGGGTAGTCGTCAGAAATGTTTTGCCAGGTGGAGGCCGGGATCTTTAAAGTGGTTTGGGCCGGGTTGTGGCTGGTTCCGGTGGCGCCATCCTTTAGCTGTAAGTCCACTTCCCCATTGGCAGTGGCGACGGCGTCGAAAATGCTTAAGTCCCCGCCCTCAAGGTTTACCGGCTTGGACTGGCCATCATTACTGGCCAGGCTAGCAGCGGGACGGGAAACGGAGCTGTGGGCGGCGCGCGCAACAGAGGCCTGCGCAGTGACCCCATGGGCAGCAGCACCCTGCGCAGCGGCGCCAGAAATCTGGGCAGCATGGGCAGCGCCAACATGAGCGCCAGAGGGGCTGGCGACAGAAGCGCCCGCTAGCGGCGTCATGAAACCACACAGCGCCACAGTGGTCAGCGCGGCCATACGCCGCAGCCAGGGGTCATTTAGGCGCTGCGGGCTAGAGCCAGAAAAACGCCCGCGACCAGCAGCTACACGCCATGAGGCAAAGTGGGAAGAATTTGCAGCACCCCGGGTGGGAGTTGAGGAAGGCTCGGCAGCCTGCAACCACGAAAACATGGCAGTCTTTCTAGTTGATATTGATTATCATTACCTGCTAAGTGTAGCGACTCTTTTTAGTCCTCACAAACGCGCAGCTCCACAGCAAAGCGCGGGGACCACTAGCACAACCGCCAAGGACCACTAGTGCAACCGCCAGAGACCGCTAACGAAACCACCAGGGACCACCAACGAAACCGCCAGGGGCCGCTAACGCATTTGTTAAGCGGCCCCCGGCGGGGTGGGGCGCCTAGTTTTGAGAGGGAAATCAGGCACCCCTATTGAGTTGTGTATTCAATTGTGTCGATATTCAGTTGTAGATCCCGTCAGTCCTGACGCTTGCGGCGCAGCAACATGCCGCCACCGCCCAATGCCAGGGCACTTAGAGCCAACATTCCGCTGGCCACACCGGTACGGGCCAAACCACCGGGCTTTTCCGGCTTAGCCGGGGCTGCGCCGTGGCTGGGCTTACCAGGCTTACCGGGACGACCCGGAAGCGGGGCGGAGCTGGCCGAACGGCTGGGCTGAGCCGTAGGAGCCGCACTGCCGGTCGGAGCCGGGGTGCCGGTGGGAGCTACCGTGGGAGCCGCGCTGCCGGTCGGGGCCGGGGCGCCGGTGGGAGCCACCGTGGGGACAGCGCTACCGGTAGGTGCCGGGCTGGGCTGAGCCGTAGGAGCCGGGGAGCCAGTGGGAGCCACAGTCGGCTCAGGGCTGGCGGTAGGTTCCTGAGTGGGAGCCATAGTAGGCGAAACCGGGGCGGTGGGCTGCGGCGTCGGAGTGGGCGTCACAGTCTCAGCGCTTACTGCCGTGGTTACCCCAATGCGGTCGTTAGCTCGCTTGGTGGTGCACACCTCGGGGGTGGGAGTGGCCAGGCAGTCCACACCGATCAGGTCATTGCTGGTGGGGCGCACGATCTTGACCATGCGCAGGTTGTCTACCTGCACCAGGGCGTCGCCGTCGCCGGCAGCAACCGTGAACTTAACCTTGGTGCCATCCTTAGCCACATTGAAGGTGACCGGAACGCGCTGGAAATAGCTGGCAGAAGCGTTAGTAGTGTGCTTCTGGTCAGCAGCCATCCAGTTCAGAGCCCAAGTGTGGTTAATAACCGTGGAGGGGTTCTTAACTGGGTTGGTGTCATTGACAGTCTTAACATCCAGGTAGTTCTGGCCCACCAGGCCTTCAGCGTTGGTGTTTACGGTAATCTCCGGCTCAGACTTAGCGGCCCCAGTGGCAGCCTTGTCGGTGGAGCTGGCCTTACCCTCAGCCGCAGCCTTACCGGTACCCTGGCTCTGGGCACTGGCCTGGCTCTGAGCGCTAGCCTGGCTTTGGCTGGCCGCATTACCGCTTGCGTCACCATCGGGAACCAGGACCCCTAGTTCAGCGATAGAGAGCAGGTAATCGGGCTGGTCAGCCTTGGTCTTGTAGTTAGACAGCACGCGCAGGCGAATCAGCTTGGCCTTAACCGGGCCGTTAAAGACAATCTGCTGCACCTGGCCGGTGTTTTGCAAAGTGCCTTCAGCTACCTTCTGGTTGATGTTGGCAGCATCCTGACCCACATAGACCTCGTAGCGTTCGGGACGCCCGTTGGCCTGGTCAACGCGGCTATTGATCTTCAGACCAGCCACGCTTACCGCAGAGGCGGCGGTGGGGTCATCGCCCTGGTACAGGGCCAGGTCAATGTCGCTGGGGTGCGCTACCGGGTGCTGCCAGTCCTTGTCGTAGAAGGTGGAAGCGTTGCCATCAAACATGTTGGAGGCCGGGTTGCTGGCGTAAGCAGCCGGGGCGGATACCAGCTGCTGGTCGCCGCTGTAGTCCTTAACCGGGTTGCCAGGTGCCGGGGCGGGAGTATCGCCGTCGGTGGCGTTACCACACAGAACGCGAGCGTCAGCCCAGTTAGCGTGGTCATTGCCGTTACCGTTGCCGCCGTCGCCCACAATCAAGCGAATCAGCTTCATGCCGGTGACGTCGCCGGAAACCTCCTGAGGAGTGTTGCTACCGGTGATCACGCCGGTCTGCGGTACCACATCAACCCAGTTAGTGCCGTCGGTGGTGCCTACCACACGGAAGGTAACCGAGCCGCTCTGGCCATCTTGCACACCCACGGTGGCCTTGAAAGCCTTGCACTTGCCGCTGAGCTCGAAGCCCACATCGGCAGGAGAGTGGGTACCTAGACCCTTGGTGTACTGCTTGCCGCCCATCACGATTGGGCCGCCATCACCCTTTTGGTTTTCGCCAACCTCACTGTCACGCTCAACCGGACCCCAACCGTTGGAGTTGTACTTGGGGCTGAAAGGCAGGTCAGAGAGGTAGTTGACAGCGTCAGGTTTCACCGAGCCCAAAACCGCCACGTTAGTGTCACCACTAGCGCTGCGGGCGCTACCAGCGATCTTGTAGGTGGCCGTGTGTACCACGTTAGCGGTGGAGCCGCCCGCACCCTGGGGAACCTTGACGGTCCAGGTGGTGGTGAAAGTGGCGCCCTTGGCTAGCTTGGCGGTGGTGGCCGGGGTGTCAGCAGTGGCGCTCCAGCCGCTAGGCAGGGTCAGCTTGCTGGTCACATCGGTGATTTCGCTGGGTTCGTTGTTCACCAGGGAGCTGGTCATGTGGAAGGTGGAGCCTTCAATGGCCGTCTCGTTGGTGTCAATTGAGGCAGCGGCACACGCGGGCATATCCGTGGTGGCACCCAGGTCCTCTACGCGGAAGTTGTCGAGCGTAAAGTCGTTGCCGTCCTGGCCGCCCTGGGTGTTGTACAGACCCACCCAGTAGGAGCCACAGCCACCCACGTTAAGTTCCTGTACATAGTGAGTGGGGCTGGTGGCCACCGGCATCACCGTGGAGTACAGGTAGTTAGCGTTTAGTCCGTTGGCACCCTGGGCGTCATAGGCGGTAACCCAGTAGTAGGAGCCGCTGAGCGCGTTTTCGTAGTCATACGAAATGCGGTAGCGGTGTCCGGCCTTGAAGTTTACAGTCTGAGGCACGGTGCGGTAGACCAGTCCCCCATTTTCTTCGTGGCTCTTTAGGGACCAGTGTCCGGCGACGGCGTCGTCGGTGGCCTTCTTGGAACCGTCCGGTAGGGTGCCGCCCTTTTGGGTGTAGGGGCCGTTGAGGGAGGCCAGTACCGTACGCGGGTCGGTGATTTCGCCGGCGTCGCCCTTAACGAAGGGGCCCCAACCTTCGGGGACATTTTCAAAGTCCTCAAAGGCGATGGTGACCGGCTTGTCGCGGGTGGCGCCCAGATCATCGTTGCGCTGCTGGCTGGCGGCGCTGGTGACGCCTTCACCTGAAGCAGACACGCTAACCTGGCGGGTCTTGCCGTCCTTGACCTGTACCCAAGCGCTGCCCTGGTAGGTGCCGGCATTGAGGGTCATTTCCTGGCTAATGGAGGAGTTGCCCTTACCCAGCTGGGCGATCGGGTCGCCGTGAGTGTCGTGGGGGGCGGTTACCTGGCCGGTGGTCTGGTAGCCCTTGAAGCTACCGGAGTTGAAGCCGGGGTCCACAAACACAGTTCCAGCGCCCCACTTGGGGGTGGCGGCGGCTGCGGGGGCCTTGGCGGGAGCCAGTACAAAGGCGGTGTGGTCGCGTTCAGCGGCCGGCACGGTCTCGTATACGGACTCAGGGATGGTTACCTTGCCGCCCTCTACCTTTACGTCAGTTACCTTTACACGGCCCTTGTCGGTGAGGCGGTAGACGCTCAAAGAGCCCACGTTCTGGTAGGACTTGGTTAGGGTCCAGGTGGTGGCGGTACCAGCGGGGTTGTAGTAGTACAGACGTGGTGCGCCGCCCTTAGCGCCATTGTCGATCCAGGGCAGCAGGTAGCTGTCGCCCTTAAGCACGGTGGCGCCGTCGTAAACAAACTGGCGGCTAGCGGACATGTCAGCCTTGATAGCCCCGGCAACCTGGGTGGCCGGAGTCTGGTTGGTGACCGCCGTAGCACCTGAGGCTACAGTGCCGTTAGCGAAGGTGTAGGTGTAGACGGTCTTGCCGTTTTCACCCTTAGCGCTTTCTTGACGCATAATGCGCGAGTTCTGCAGGAACTTAACCGGCAGGTTGTTAGCCCAAATATTGCGGTAGAAGGCGCCCTGGTCTTGGTGGCCAGTCCAGCCCTCAAACTCAACAATCTGGGGGTAGCCCAAAACTACGTTGGGGTTCCAGTTGTCCTTGTTGGAGTTGTCAACAAAGCGGATCACGTCAGAGTTCAAACCCTTGTTGGTGGCGCCGCCATAGTTTTCATCATTGGACCAGTGCGACCAGGTGGAGTAGCGCTCAAAGCGGTCAGCCCACTCTGAACCCATTTCCCAACCCATCTTGTTTAGCTCGCGGCCCAGGCGCTCAGCTTGCCAGCCCGAACCGTAGTAAACGTCAATGTAGATCCAGCGGAAGTTGGGGTAGGTAGCTAGCGGGAACTGGTTACGCAGATCCTGGAAACGCTTAATTACCGCGCCGCTACCTAGATCAGCGCGCTGATCAACGTAGTAGGACTGGTTTAGCCAGTTCCAGCCGCGCCCGCCAGTGAAGGGTAGGGAACCGAAAGAGTTGGCTTCGGGGTAGGCCTCAGTGGTGTTGACGTGGACGCCGTAAATCGCGTTGGAGTTGGCGGTGGTGTTGAACAGGGTGGCAAAGTCCTTGTCACCACCGGCGCGGGTGTTGATGTTGCCCGCATAGTCCATGTGTCCAGAGTCGTGGCCTTCAGAAGCGTAACCCTTGAGCATCACGCGCTGGCCTAGGCCGTCAGTGGCCAGGTTGACGCGCTTTACGTCGTCGGCTACCTGCAAGAAGGGGTGCGTGGCGGCCGAGCCGAAGTCAAAGGGAATATGGGTTACTACCCACTTGTGGTTGTCAGCTGCACCGGCCACCCAGGGGGTGATGTCCGCATAGGCGACGGCGGCATCCTGCCAGTTCACCGTGCCCGAGGAGTTGGCGTCACCGGTGAACACCAAAGTGGTGTAGGGGCGCTCTTCATCGCCGACGGCGTCGGTTGCTGCAGCTGAGCGGTAGGTCCACTGGCCGTTGGAGGCCAGTAGGGTCTTAGAACCATCTTGGTCAACTACCCGGCGCTTCCAGCGCGAACCGTCGTCAGCTTCCCAGCCGGTGGGGCGGTCATAGGTGGCGTTGGTTTCCATACCCACAGCCACCTTAGAGGTGTTAACCATCAGGTAGGTACTGGGGGCGTCAGCGTCGCTGACCGGGGTGGACTCGCTTAGGCTCTCAATAGTGTCAGCCACACCAGCGTATTTGTTCTTAGCGCTAGCGCCACGTGAAACCAGGGTGATACCGGCAGCGTAGGCGCCGCCGTCTTTAGCGCTAACCGATACCAGGCCATGGCCGGGAATCTCGACGGTGTGGGCGCCACCGGTGAGTTCAGTGATACGGAAGGTTAGGGTGGGACGCTTGGCACCAGTTGTGCCCTGGGCCTTTGAAGTAATCTCCTTTACTTCAATTTCGGCCTTCATGGTGACGTCAGTGTCATTGAAGTCAACCGTGTAGGCCACCTTGGTGTTGGATTCTTTAACTGCCTGCACCGACTTGACAGTGTAAGCCTGATTGTCAATCAGTACTGAATCGAGGACCTGGGTGCGGCCGCCAACTTTATTGCCCGCGAAGGTGTAGCCAAGTACCTGGGGGAAGGCGTTGGATACGGTCGCGGTCAAGTTACCGGCGCTAATGGTCTCCGGAGCACTAATGACACCAGAAGTTTCCGGGGTCACTGCGCCAGCAGCTGCCCCTGGAAGGGATAGGGCGACAACCCCTAGCAATGCTAGGGACCGTCGGTGGAGGTGTCTTACCTTCATCGTGTAGGGCTCCTTTGCCTAGACGTGGTTGACCCAATTTTGTCCTTTTGCAACAAAAAGCGTCAAGTCTAAGCAGAACCGAACAGCAGAAGTTGCAACCAAACAGTTACAAATCTGGTTTGAGCTAATAATTTAACTAACGCCTACTGCGCGCATTTGTTCGTTTATTGTAAAGACTGTTTTGCGCACAAACCGAAAAGTTTGGGGTAGTCCATGTACCACAGCTTCATTGCCGCCTGTACATGGGAACACCGCCGCCAGTGAGCAACACGCACTATAGCCAGGGTGATGAGCTAGCTATAACGGAACACTCGCAGTAGCGGCGGTGCGGCGATAGATTACCTTGGTTTTTACTAGTAATTCCAGTACCTAAACCTCATTTTTTGCACTTTCTTTTAAGCCAAAAGTGTTTCTGCAGGCCAGCAAGTTACAAGTAGTCGCAAATCACTTTATATGTGGGCTAATTAACTAAAAACGGTGCTGAGCGGGTCTAAACCCACCCAGCACCGTCGAATTAGTTAAAAGCGCAGGTCACTCCGCACTGGCGGCGCTAGCAGCCGAACCGGCCACAGCCGCACCGGGAATTAGCGTCAGACCGTCGTCGGCAACGTCAACCGTAACCTGCTGGCCGTCAGCAACCTGGCCGGCCAAGATCAGGCGGGCCAAGCGGTCACCAATCTCACGCTGCACCAGGCGACGCAGCGGGCGAGCCCCGTAAGCCGGGTCGTAGCCCTCGTCAGCCAGCCAAGTGCGGGCGGCGTCGGTAACATCCAGGCTGATGCGGCGGTCAGACAGACGCTTGCTCATCTTGCTTAGCTGCAAGCCCACAATCTGGCCCAACTCATCCTTGCTCAGCGCATTAAAGATCAGCACATCGTCAAGGCGGTTGAGGAACTCAGGCTTGAAGGCGGCGCGCACCGTAGCCATAACGTTCTCGCGCTTTTCCTCCTGGCTCAGCGCCGGGTCTACCAGGAACTGGCTACCCAGGTTGGAGGTCAGGATCAAGATGACGTTACGGAAGTCCACCGTGCGTCCCTGGCCGTCAGTTAGGCGACCGTCGTCGAGCACCTGCAGCAAGATGTCAAAGACCTCAGGGTGGGCCTTTTCCACCTCATCTAGCAGCACCACAGAGTAGGGGCGACGACGCACCGCCTCGGTCAGCTGACCGCCCTCTTCGTAGCCTACGTACCCGGGAGGGGCACCCACTAGGCGCGAAACCGAGTGCTTCTCGGAGTATTCGCTCATGTCGATACGCACAATGGCGTGCTCGTCATCGAAGAGGAACTCAGCCAGGGCCTTGGCCAGCTCAGTCTTACCTACACCGGTGGGGCCTAGGAACATGAAGGAACCGGTGGGGCGGTCAGGGTCAGAAACCCCGGCGCGCGAGCGGCGCACAGCGTCGGCTACAGCCGCAACCGCGTCCTTCTGGCCGATTAGGCGCGAGCCTACCTGCTCTTCCATGTGCAGCAGCTTTTCGCTTTCGCCCTGCATCAGCTTGCCTACCGGAATACCGGTCCAAGAAGAGATAACCTCAGCGATCTCCTCAGGGCCAACCTTCTCAGCGATCATCGGCTCGCCAGCATCAGGCTGGTTTTGCTCACTGGCTTCAGCCTCAGCGATTTGACGCTGCAAGCTGGGCATTTCGCCGTAGCGGATACGTCCGGCGGCCTCAAAGTCACCTTCACGCTCAGCCAGTTCGGCGCGGGTACGCAGCTCATCTAGCTGGGCGCGCAGCTCACCAATGCGGTTGTGACCGGCCTTTTGGGCTTCCCAGCGGGCGTTTAGGGCGCTGAGTTCTTCGTTTAGGTCAGCCAGGCGGGCACGCAAGGCAGCCAGGCGCTCTGCCGCACCGGCGTCGGCCTCATCTTCCTTGGCGCTGGAATCAGCCAGGTAGGCTTCTTCCATCTTTAGGCGGTCTACGCGACGGCGCAGCTCGTCAATTTCCACCGGGGAGGAGTCCAGCTCCATGCGCAGGCGGGAAGCAGCCTCATCAACCAGGTCAATGGCCTTGTCGGGCAGTTGGCGGCCGGTGATGTAGCGGTCTGACAGGCTGGCGGCAGCCACCAGGGCGCCGTCGGAGATGGTCACATGGTGGTGTGCCTCGTACTTGGGGGCGATACCACGCAAGATAGCCACGGTGTCAGCCACGGAGGGCTCACCCACATAAACCTGCTGGAAGCGGCGCTCTAGAGCTGGGTCTTTCTCAATGTTTTCGCGGTATTCGTCCAGCGTGGTGGCACCCACCATGCGTAGTTCACCGCGCGCCAGCATGGGCTTGAGCATGTTGCCGGCGTCCATGGCCCCTTCGGAGCCACCGCCTGCGCCCACCATGGTGTGTAGCTCATCGATGAAGGTGACTACCTCGCCGTCAGAGTTCTTGATCTCGTTGAGCACGGCCTTGAGGCGCTCTTCGAACTCGCCACGGTACTTGGCCCCGGCCACCATGGAGGATAGGTCCAGGGAGATTAGGCGCTTGTTGCGCAGCGATTCGGGCACGTCACCGGCCACAATACGCTGGGCTAGGCCTTCTACCACGGCGGTTTTACCTACGCCGGGTTCACCGATTAGCACCGGGTTGTTCTTGGTGCGGCGCGATAGCACCTGCACCACGCGGCGGATTTCGCTATCGCGGCCGATTACCGGGTCTAGTTTGCCGGCGCGGGCGGCCTCGGTCAGGTCAGTGCCATATTTCTTCAGGGCTTCAAAGGTGCCTTCAGGGTTGGCGCTGGTTACGCGCTGTCCGCCACGCACGGTGGGCAGGATTTCGCGTAGGGCTTGGGCGGTGGCGCCGGCGTCACGCAGGGCGCGGGCAGCAGCGTCGTCGCCTTCAGCGATGGCGATCAGTATGTGCTCGGTAGAGATGTACTCGTCAGTTAGTTCTTTGGCGAGTTTGTCGGCCTTTTCCAGGGCGGCTAGGAAGCCACGTGAGGGGTTGGGCTCCACTACGGAGCTGCCTGCTGAGGAGGGCAGGGAGGTTAGTGCGGTGCGGGTGGCGGTCCCTACGTTTTTTAGGGTCTGCGGGCTTAGTGCGTTTAGTAGCCCGACGGCGACGCCGCCCTCTTGGCTTAGTAGCTCACCAAGTAGGTGGAGCGCCTCCACCTGGGGGTTGCCAGCGGCTGCGGCGGCTTGCACAGCCCCCGATATGGCTTCTTGGGATTTGGTTGTGTAGTTGGTGTCCACGGTTCTCCTTGAATTTAAGTAGTTATAGCAACGCGGTCAGTCTCACTTTTAGCTGCATGAGCTGATGGAACCGACAGCGTCACGTTCCGGTGAGTACAACTTCCACAGACTTGAGTCTATTCCACTCAAGTTTATTTTTCTTGAGTGACGCCAATCACTTATCTTTGATGTATGGCTATTTGGGACTAAGGGCTAGACTCGCTGCTGATAGTTCCCTATACGTAAGGAGAAAACGCATGGGTATCGCAGATTTCGCCAAGCAGGCCGAAGAACTAGCCGACAAGGCTAAGGAGGCCGCCAAGAACGTAGACGCTGACCAGGTTGCTGAGACCGCCCACGACCTAGCCGACAAGGCTAAGGGCACCGCCGGTGGCAAGTTCGACTCTGCCATCGAGACCGCTGAGGGCCTAACCGACAAGGCTGCCGACGCGCTCAAGAACCTCAAGTGATCTAAAGTCGCGCTTATCGCAGGGGAGTTGCCAGCAGGCAGCTCCCCTGACGTTTTATATTTGGGCTATGACTTTTGCGTCTCGCAATACTTTGACCCTCGCGCTCGGGCATGGTGCCCGGGCGGCCTCCCGCCTGCGTGGCAGCGGTGGTAGCGCCTTCCCCGGCCTAGTTATGGAGAAGGCAGACCCGCATTTTATGGCTCGCGCCTTGGCTCCCCTGCCCTATGGGGTGGTGCTGGTTAGCGGCACTAACGGCAAAACCACCACTACACGCATGGTGGTTGAGTTACTGCGCGGCCAGGGCCTGAAGGTGTTTACCAACCCCACCGGCTCAAACTTCACTCGTGGTGTAGTTGCCGCCCTGCTGGGGGCCATGCCGTTAAATGGCCGCCTTGACGCCGACGTCGCCGTACTGGAGCTGGACGAAGCCCACGCCACCCATTTCGTGCGCACCGTCAAGCCGCGCGCCGCCCTGCTGCTAAACGTCATGCGCGACCAGCTAGACCGCTTTGGGGAGATTGACTACACCGCCTCCCTGCTACACAAGGTTGCCCGCGCCACCACTGGCACGGTAGTGCTGAACGCTGACGACCCGCGTCTGGCCGCCCCCAGTTTCCGTGCCGACCTGCGTGCTGATGTGCGAGGCTTTGCGGTCAGCCCCCAGCTGCGTAGCGTTTTTCTTTCCGACGACGAACTGCACGACTCTCTCGACGGCTGCACTCTAGGCCAGCCCAAAAAGGACGCCGAGGCCAAAGCGGACACTAAGGCCGAGCCGACCACCGAGACTGAGCCAGCCGCCAAGCCAGAGCCGACAGAGCAGCCCGCCCAGCCAGAGCCGACAGAGCAGCCCGCCCAGCCGCTAGAAATTGTGGCCACACTGGAAGAAATGATGGGCCGTCACGCGGTTATCGACCTGGCCGGGCGCCGTCATGAAGTGGACTTCGCCATTCCCGGCGCCCACAACATCCTCAACGCCACCGCCGCCATGGGCCTAGTTAAAGAGCTACTGGGCGAGCGCACCGATGAGCAGGCCCTGGCTGCCAGCGCCGCTAAGGTCACCGCCGCTTTCGGGCGTGGCGAGCTACTGAGCATTGACGGCCAAGAAGTTGAGCTGGGCCTGGTCAAAAACCCCGCCGGCTTCCGCATGAGCCTACTTAGCGCTGCCGCCGTACGCTCCCAGCAGCCCCCGCTGATCATGATCGCCATCAACGACCAGTACGCTGACGGCCGCGACATGTCCTGGCTGTGGGACGTGGACTTCACCCCCCTCAAGCAGGCGGGCGTAAGCATCGTTACCGGCGTGCGGGCCACGGACATGGCGCTGCGACTGAGCTACGACGACGTCGCCGTCGGCAAGGTTGAAGCAAACCTCAGCCAGGCGCTAGCCCAGCTGGTCAAGCTTTCACGCGAGCAGCACCGGCCTATCCGCATTTTGAGCACCTATACCGCCATGTTGGAACTGCGTTCCCTGCTGGCAAGTTACACCGACGTGGAGGAGGTCCTATGAGCGCCATTAAAGTTTTGCAGCTCTACCCGCGCGACATGAGTATTTATGGCGATCGCGGCAACACCCTGACCCTAACCAAGCGTTTGGGCTGGCACGGCTATGAGGTGGAGCTACTTTCACACAACCCCGGAGATCAGCTGCCCGAGCAGGTAGATATTTTGGTTGGCGGCGGCGGCCAGGATTCAGCGCAAGAGCGTATCCAGGACGACCTGCAAAAGGTTGCCCCGCAGCTGCGCGCCTGGGCCAGTGACGGCGTGCCCATGCTGGTGATCTGCGGTTTGTATCAGCTGTTTGGGCATGAGTTCCGCACTGTGGGCGGGGAGGTTATCCCGGGCATTGACGTGCTTGATGCACATACCGTGGGTGGGCCTAAGCGCCTGATCGGCAATCTTACGGTTGAAACTGATGACTTCGGCAAGGTGGTGGGCTACGAAAACCATTCGGGTCTGACCACTTTGGGTAGCCAGGCGCGTCCGCTAGGGCGCGTAAGTGGCGAGTGGGGTAATAACGGCACTGACGGCACTGAGGGCGCGCGCGCCCATAACGTGATCGGCACCTATCTGCATGGCAGTGTGCTGCCTAAAAACCCTCGCCTAGCTGATTGGCTGCTGGCCCGCGCGGTTGAACACGCAGGTCAGACCTGGCACCCGGCCGAGTTGGATGATTCACTAGCTATAGCTGCCGCCAAGGTAGCTATGAGCCGTCCCCGGTAGAGGTTTACAAATGCCAGTTCCCAATTTCATTACTGAGTTACGTTCCAGCGTGGGCCACCGTCCCCTGTGGCTGCCGGGCGTATGTGCGGTTATTTTCGACGACGCCGGCAGGGTGCTGCTGGGGCAGCGTGCAGACAATGGTTTGTGGGCTGAGATCCGTGGCATCCCTGACCCGGGTGAGCAGCCGGTGGCCGCGCTTAAGCGCGAGGCACTAGAGGAGGCTGCTCTGGAGATCGAAGTTGATGAAGTGTTTTTGATTGATGCTTCTGACCTGGTCACCTACCCCAACGGGGATCAGGCCAGCTACATGAATCTGTGCTTCATTGCCCATGCAGTCAGTGCCGAGGCAGCAGCCGGAGCCCATATCAATGATGATGAATCAGTGGATATGGGTTGGTTTGAGGTTGATGATCTACCTTCACCACTAGCCCCTAGCGCCAGACAGCGTCTAGAGCTAGCTCAGCGCTACCTGGCTGACCCGCAGCGCCGTACCTTCCTAGGCGAGTAGCCGCCTAGCGGCGCGCCTCAAAAACGGCGCGTAGGCCTGCGCGCTTTACGTGCCCCTGGCTAAGCCGGCGCCGACTCCCAAAGCGGCGCGCACCATAGAAATTAGTGAACGCTAACCAATGCGGCCCCAAGGCTAATGCCTTGGGGCCGCAGGCTTGCTTGCGCACCGCCATTTACCTGGTATTTCGTTTTTAGTTCACACCCCATGTGGTCATATCACATACGACATTTACTTAGGTAAACATAAGTCTGCGCACGCATAATTTTCCACGTTTTTCAAAGCTTATTTATCCCTGTGGTTAACTGCTTTAGCTGCGGTTTACTTGATCCTCATTATTTACAGAAAACACTCCCGTATTAGGTATAACTATGCACACTAATTTACCATTACGCTCACAGTGATCAGACCTATATGCGTCCAGGCGGTTTTGTATCCTATTCGACAAGGCGCATGACTTTCGTAGAAGCCGCACAAAATTTATGGCTCCACCTTGGAGCATCTGGTGCGATTGCAGGCTCGGAACAAGCGGCTACCACCTTTGGTTGACTAATTATTTAGAGCGCCAAGACTGCTATAAGGCACGCACTTATTAGCTGTGCCTGGAATATGGGTAGGGATATCTTAAATAAATCCTGATTTCGTTCGGGAAATCCAGTAGATATTACCTCTTTACCCCCATATTTTCAGCCCCCCAAACCCTACTTGGCATAGATGTAGCTGTAAACAAGTACCGCAAGTGTCTCTACCGTCTGGAGCGAACATGAATAAGGGAGCAGAATCTCTAAGTTCAGGAAATCAGCCTGTTAGCGAGTCGCGCCATCGTAAGGTAAAAAAGGCGTGGCGACTACGCCAGCTGTGGCGCAAGCTAAATTCAGAAGAGGCGTCACTAGTAAGTACCAATCGCCTACTGGAGCTACTAAAGACCCAGCCCCAAGACGCTAGCATCTGCATCGATTGGAGCGGTAAGAGCGACGGAAGCGTCAATGTCATATTGGAAGCAGTGGGGGTTAACGACAGTTTCGACCGCGACCTAGAGTGGGCCTGTCGCGGCGCCCAAGTGTGGGAACCTATCGAGGTCTATCAACCTGCCTGCCCAGATCAGGTGTATGAGGTTTTCGGCGCACTACCTGGTCACCTAGAAAACGTTGAAGACATCCTCAGCCCCACCAAGCCTGAGGTTATGCTGCCCGGGCGGCGTAAGCCCACCTGGCCCTTGCCTCGCAGCTCAAACTCGCAAATGCTTATGGAAACCCTCAATGAAGTGGGTGGCCACCTACGTGTGCGGCTAGGTAAGGCCGAGGAAATTGAATGCGAGATGGCTGAAGAGGCCTTCACCAGCACCGAAAAGCTAATGGCGGGCAGCGACGTCGGCAATTACCTGGGCACCCCCATGCGCCTAAGGGTTTTTATGGGCGCAGACAGCTCCCAGGGATTCCCCTCCCGGCTATGGATCGCACTATGCAGCTGGGCAGTAGGCATCCGCTACGAACAAATCACCAACCGCGCCGAAGCTGAAAAACTATGGTGCAGCCAGGAAGCACTTGTGGGAGCAGCCCAACCGGAGGGGCTAGTTAAAGTATTTGCGCGCCTACCTGTAGCAGATACGCAAGCCAAGATCATTGGTCTGCCTGCAGTGGAACAGGACCCCGCCGTCGTACCCCTATCTGACCACACGCAGGTACGTGAGGAAGCAGGCGGGATGCGCCTGGGCACGGCCACCACCACTACCGGGGACGCCGCTGACGTCTACCTGAACTCAGAAGGCGCCTTGCAGCACGTGCAGGTTGTGGGCGCTTCGGGTGCAGGCAAGTCCACTCTGGCTGCTGCCATGGTGCATTCACTGGTGGCCCAGGGGCGCGGGGGCATTGTGCTAGACCCGCACGGGCAGCTGGTGCGGCGTATCGCGGATGAACTGCCCGCCGAGGCTTTGGAACGCTGTCTGTTTATTGACTACGCGGATCTGAGCCACCCGGTACCTATCAACCTGTTTCACTGCGGCGACTTTGACATTGCATGTAGCAAAGTCGTTGAGATCATGTATCTCACTTTTGACCCAACCAGGCAGGGTATTGTGGGACCGCGTTTTGAGCGGATTATCCACCAGCTAGCCGAGCTTCTAAGCCACATCTATGAATCTGAGTTGCCAATTACCCTGATCCCCGAGCTGCTGCTAGATAAGAAGGCTCTGGAGAATCTGGCCAGGGCCGTCTCAAACATAAGCCCAGAGCTGACGCGCAGCGTTATGACTGAGATTGTCACTAACCGCTCCTCCGACTACGCGGAGCTTATCGCCTGGGCGAGCTCTAAGTTTGAGCGCATGCTAAACTCGCAGGCTTTGCGCGCCGCCCTAGAAACTGGCGCCGACGCGCTGGATTTAAACGAGGCTATGGCATCCAACAAGATTGTGTTGGTGAACTTGGCCTCACCCAAGATTGGTCGCTTCGCCGCACAAATGCTGGGCATGTTGTGGCTGGCTAAGCTGGCCCTGGCAGTACCTAACCGTCAGGATGACTACCTGCCTTTCCATGTGGTGGTTGATGAAGCCCACCTTTTTCAAGAATCCCTGCTTAGCCAGATGCTGGCGGAGGGACGCAAGTTTGGGATTGCTTTGACGCTGCTGCACCAGCACATGGGGCAGCTGTCTATGAGCTTGCTTGAGGCTTTGCGCGGTAACGCCTCTTCAGTGATTGCGTTTAGGACCTCAGTTCGTGACGCCCCGGAGGTTGATGAGCGTTTGGGGGTGTGGCCGGGCGGTTCTTTGAGCCGGCTACCTAACTTGAGCGCTGCGGCGACGCTGGCCACCAGCTATGGCCAGACCCAGCCTTTCACCTTGCAGGTTGACCACAATGAGCAGGTACGCGCGGGGGTTATTAACGGCCACCCGGTGGTGCACGCTTTTGACCAGGTTTTGAGCCGCTCACACAAGCAGCTGGTGCAGCCGTTTAACTTTGTTGCCCCCAAGCAGATGGATAATGTTCGCGCCCTAACCGAGCAGCTGCAGGAGATCAACAAGAAGGCAGGTGTACAGGACGGCGAGGCTTATACCTCCACCAAGCCCACCCCCACCTTCTTGGAAAAGTGGGCCGCCAACCGCAAGAAGCTGACCGACACGGACAGCGAGGACTCCGACTAGGCCCCATTCGCGCGGCTTCCCACCCCGCTGGGGGCTTGGCTATAGCGCCAGGCCCCCAGTTCCACTCAGTTCAACCTATGCAGCCCGGCGCAAGCCGACGCAGCCCGGTTCACTCTGGCACAACCCGGTCCACTCTGGCGCAGCCCGGTCCAGCCCAGCACAACCTGGTGTAACCCGGCGCAACCCGGCGCGGTCTGGCGCAAGCCGACGCAGCCCGGCGCAACCCAGTCCAGCCCGGCGCAATGACCCCGGCAGCACCTTGCCTGCATGTAAATGTAATAAGGCCTTGCATATAACTTATGTTTGGCATTAAGTTGCTTTCCGTAAGTGGTGCGCAACACTGCCACCACCCCTGAGTACGCAGCTCACGGGTGGTGTTTGCGCGCCTACATCCTCGACACGGAAAAGCGCTCGGTAGCTGGTGAACGCTGCGCCGTTCATTGACAGCGTTTGTCTTTAAGTTGCTGTAGCTATTTTTGAAGCGCTTTTTAACTGGTGATAAGGCATGGAAGAACAAAAAAACTGCGCTTGGCCCTGGTTGGTGCGCTGGTAGTTATTTTGGTGTTGGTTGGAGCTTTAATTTGGGCTTTAACTGACGACGACGCCGTTAAGGCTGCTTCTGGGGCTGCAACTCCCGGCACTAGTGGTTCTAGCCAGGCGGCACCTAACCAGACAGGGTCTAACCAAGCAGGATCTAACCAGGCGGGGCGCAGCGATGCTAGTTCTGGAAGTACTTCTTCAACTACAGGCAGTCAGAGCTCAACCGCCCCTAACGGGAAAGTAAACACCTGGGGTTCAGTCTGTGGCCTGGCCGGCTCTGAACTTAAGCCTACGAGTCAGGTAAACATGCCAGCCATGCGCAGCAGCCTGTTTGTTGATAGCACTTATTACTACTACAACAACCTGACCGGCCCAGGTAAGCGGGCTGATGGTGATTTGCCCACCTGCTATGCCCATAGTAGTGAAGGCGCTATCCTAGCGGCCACTAATTTTCAGGCATTGGCAGGTGGTGGTCGTAGATTAATTGATTTAGTTAAAGCAACTACCTATGAAGATGATGATCAAAAACGCCTGCTAGCCAAGGGTAAAGATTCGTCTGAAAATCCCACAACTGTACAAACTGTTGGCTACAGTATTCAGGTGATTGATGAAAATAATGTTGTTGTGCGTTTAGCTATACGTATCCCTAAGTACCCATATATCTTGAGTCAAAGTACCTTTACTCTAATCTGGGATAAGGGTGATTGGAAAATTAAGATTGGCCCAAAGGGGCCACTAGATATAACGGTAATTAGTTCTGTAGAAAATGCCGGTATGGTGCCCTGGGTAAACTAATACCAGCCTGCTTAGCACAAACGATCATCAGCAGGATTGCCTCTAAACATGGTGGGGGACTTTCTTTAGAAAGTCCCCCACCATCATTTCCCCGCCGCATCACCTTTACGGTTGACATATTTACGAGATTCAGGCCATCTGAGCCCAATAAATGTGGTCATAGTCATCATAAGATAAGAGGTCATTTTGAAAAGTATAACTTAATTCTCGGTCAACTTCTCCTTCATTTGGACCTACGGCGACATCACCGACAAGAGTTGACGGTATGGTATATAAACCAAATTCATAATTGATTACGAGCTGAGTCAACTGTTCAAGTGTTAAGTTACCTTCACCATATTCTTTAATCATACGGGTAACCGTGCATAGACGCTCGAAACCAAGCTTTTCTAAAGCTTCAGGAACCTGCTCTTCTAGCATTGCCTTTACAAGATCCCAGTCAATCTGATCTTGCCAAGGCCGCCTGAAATCATAAAGGTGTTCTTGGGTGCCCGTAAATTCCCAATCAAAGAAATTTAACAACGCTCGTAACTCTCTAGGCTCAACCTTACAATCAGAATATTCATCCAAAATCTGGAGTACTGTGCGCAACCGGTCCACACCAACTTCATCCACAGCCTCAGGCGCTAAACGCCTAATCGCTTCCTCGGCTACCTGCGGATCAATCGTTAGATCCTTAGTCGGATACTGTTCCATTTCAATCTTTTCCCTTCTGATCAAATACTTCTTTATACATAAATAGAATCAGAGCTTATTCAGCCCTTTGAGCCCAATAAATGTGTTCATAGTCATCATAAGATAACTGCTTCTCAGAAAAAGCCCTACGCAGTTCCTGACTAACCTGTCCTTCAGCTGGGCTAGAACCAATATCTCCCACAAGCGTTGCAGGTATATCAGTCAGACCAAAATTGTAGTGGATCACAAGTCGAGTCAGTTCATCAAGAGTTAGGTTACCTTCACCATATTCTTTAATCATGCGGGTAACTGTGCATAGCCTGTCGAAACCAAGCTTTTCTAAAGCTTCAGGAACCTGCTCCTCTAGCATTGCCTTTACAAGATCCCAGTCAATCTGGTCTTGCCAGGGACGCCTGTAGTCATAAACATGTAAACGAGTTCCAGTCAATTCCCAATCAAAGAAATCTAACAACAAGTACAGCTCTTCATCATCAACCTTACAGCTAGAGTATTCATCTAAAATCTGGAGCACTGTGCGCAACCGGTCCACACCAATTTCATCCACAGCCTCAGGCGCTAAACGCCTAATAGCATCCTCGGCTATCTGCGGATCAATCGTTAAATCCTTAGTCGGATACTGTTCCATTTTGTTCTCCTCTCAAATTCAATGCACCCAAAAGCCAATTAGGGCGCACAAACTCCACCTACTCAACTAATTAGCGAGCAGGAAACCTAAATAAATCAATGTTTCCACCATTAGGGCAGCGCCAATACAGGCACAGCATTAATTGCCGCCCTTAAAAGTTTTAGTCGGTTGCAGCGTTATCGACATTGACTCAGCTGCTTGTTGTTAGGGCCTTGAAGTATCAGCCCCTTCAATCACTATGTTAACCCCAATGCCCCTATATGGCCAGCATTTTTAGTTTGGAAAATTTACAAACATCTGGCCACCAAAATTTACCCAGCCTATACCCTCGAACACTGGCACAGCAGAGCCGGCAAGGGGGCAGCTAAGCTGCTCCCTTGCCGGGGCCCAGCCTTGGTTAACAAGGTTTAATTGGTGTTGCCCTGATAGCCGCGCTTAAAGGCCAAGACCCACTCAGGCCAGTCCAAACGCTTGTGTTGCCAGCGCGCGTAGATCTCTCCGACCAACCAACACACGGTGCCAACCAGCCAAATGATCATCAGTTGTGGCCGGGTGTTCCACACCTCCCGGGCAGCGAAAAACAGGAACAGGCTCAAAACCAGCGGCCCGCTCGTGCGCATCCTCGTAAATAACTGTTCCATCATGTTCACCTCTAGACACCTGCTTTGTCTGCGGCTACAGAACACTGGCGCAGCCAAGGCAGTAGGGATGGGTGTATGCACAACCACTATGTAGCCGCGCACATATTCATTAAACACCCAACCAAGTGACGGGCGCCATAGAAATTTAGTCAACATTTAAACGGCGTGTGCCCCAAGGCCAAGCCTTGGAGCACACCACCAAACAAAATCACCAACTAGCCTCGCCAACTACTGCACAAACGTGCACCGCTGTGCAGCGCCCACGCAGCAGCCAGACCTAGACCAGCCAAGCTGCGCCGTCGTCGTAGGCGAAACTAGATACTAAAACGCAACTTACACGCGGGGCTGACGCTGCGCCCACACTACCGGCTCTACGCGGTGACCGGTGTAGAAGGGGGTATCTACGCGCACGTGCAAACGCGCCTCGGTGTAACGCTGAGCGTGCATAACCCCCTCAAGGCGATCAAGGCCGTCAGCCTCAAAAGCCAGCACCCACTCATAGTCGCTCATACCAAAAGCACTCAAAGTCGAGCCCTTAACATCTGGATACTGAGCAAAACCATTACGGCCGTGATCAGCCATAATGCGTGAACGCTCAGCCGCATCGAGCAGATACCAGTCATAGGAGCGCACGAAGGGGTACACCATGATCCACTCGCGCGGCACCACACCCCCAAAGCAGGCGGGAATGTGGCGGCGATTGAACTCGGCCGGAGTGTGCAGACCCATGCAGCTCCACACCGGCTCCAGGTAACGCCCCAGCGCACTGGCGCGCAGACGCTGGTAGGCATCCTGTAGCGCCTTGGGGTCGTCGTTAAGCCACCAAATCAGCAGGTCAGCCCCAGCCCTAAAACCGGCCAGGTCATACCAGCCGCGCGTGGAGGCGCCTGAGCCGGCCACATACTGCACCGACTCGTACACCAGTGCCTCACGGACGGCGTCGTCGGCAGGCAGCGGGGCGGCCAGCTTCCAAACCGTGTACAGGGCGTAGTGCTGCTTGTTGTTTACCTCGTCAAAGTCCACGGTGGCGACGTCGCGCGGATCGTGGCGGCTGACAGTGTCTGGATGCCCATGCGGGCGGGTTTTAGCCATAGCTTTCTCCTTTGGCTGTGTGGTTACCTTAGGGTCTTTAGGATCCTGCGCCTGGCCCGGGTGGCAGTTTTTAGTCTCGACGCCGTGGCTCGCCTCAGCCGGGCAAGCGGCGGCCTGGTTACGGTTTTGCGTCTCTGCAGCCAGTTTGGCCAGGTATTTCTTGCCAACCTTGGGGTGGCCCTGCGGCAAGGGCAGCACCTGCCCTTCCTTAACCAGCTTGTGGGCTTGCTTCTTGGTTAGCGGGCGGCCATCCCAATCCTTAGCGTTGGCACTGATTTGCGCTTTACGCTCTTTCTTAGCGGCTTTTTTGGCAGCTTTCTTAGCTTTTTTCTGGCTGCGCTCAAGCTCCTGCTCGGCGCTAAGCTCCTTAGCTTTCCCCATGTTCAACTCCTAAAACTGTTAAATGCGGACGCCGGGGCGAAACGGTCTGGGCCGGGGCGGGCCGGGGTGGCCCCGCTACGACAGCACTGCGGCGGACATACAGTATGGAACGGGCCAGTGCCGGTGGTGTTAACAATTTCGTAGCTTTCGCCACGGGCGTGTGCGGCGCGCTCCTCCATAATGTCCACCAGGGAGGACACAAACTCTGGGTCTTCGCTGACAGTGTCTGCGCGCTCATAGCCCAAGCCCAGTTCGGCGGCAGTTTGGGCGGCTTCCGTATCTAGATCGTAGACCACTTCCATATGGTCAGTGATGAAACCAATGGGAGCCACCACCACTGCCTGAATCTGGTCTCGGTCAAGCTGGGTCAGCACGTCATTAATGTCGCTTTCAAGCCACTTGGCGTGCGGCGGGCCAGAACGCGAGCAGTAAGCCAGATCCGCGTTCACCTGCTTAACTCCCAGCGCCCACTCCAAAGCTGGCTGTAAAGCCTCAATCAAAGCCTGGTGCTGGGCCACATAACTAATCTCGTTAGCCAGGCGGGGGAAACGCTCCAGCTCCTCAGCGCTAGGGGCACTACCGGCCTCCATAGCCAGCGGGATCGAGTGGGTTACATACAGAAGCTTGATTTGCTGCGGCTTAAAGCCCTGCTCAGCTAGCTTGGCGTAAGCCACCTGGATGGAACGTACCTGGGCGTTAAACATGCCGTCAGTGTTGTAGTAGGGACGCACCTTATCCACGGTCAAAACCCCGGGGGCGTAAGTGTCCTCTAACTCCACCAGGGCGGCTGCAATATCCTCACGGTACTGGCGGCACCCCGAGTAGGAAGCATAAGCAGAAGTGGGCAGGGCCAAGATGCGGCGCGCGCCGGCGTCGGCCAATTCCCGTAGGCCCTCACTAACGAAAGGATGCCAGTTACGGTTACCCCAACCCAAGGCAATGTCACAGCCGCGCTGATCCAGCTCCCGCCGCAGGTGGCCCAGCAGGCGACGGTTGCATTCATTAATGGGTGAAACCCCGCCAAAAAGCTTATAGTGCTCACTTACCTGCAGCAGGCGTTCATCAGGCACGCCGCGCCCGCGCGTAGCGTTACGCATAAACGGCAGTACATCCTCGGGCCCATTAGGTCCGCCGTAGGACAGCAGCATGATCGCGTCATAGGGCGCAAGTGAAGACATTTCTCTCCTTATTAGACACTGTCAAAGTGTCGCTTGGGCTAGCATCCATGCCTAACACTAGCTGCAAAGCCTCCAAGTATGCGTCCTGTTGTCCACTTTCGCCCGCTTTGCGGGCCATAACGGTGGGATTATGGATCAAACGTGCCGCCAAATGACGCAGTGCGCGGGTGGCGTCGTCGGCGCTAATGCACCCATCCACAGGGCGCAGCCGGGAGATCTCCTCCCCCACCACCTCATCCACATGGTCACGCAGGCGCCGCACCACCGGATCCATAGAGCGCGCCCCCAAGCTGCGCTCAAATACCTCCACTTCGCGGGCCACAATCTCGCGGGCCGCACGCACCTGTTCACCGTGCGCCTGGGGCACTGCGCGCTGCACGCTAAGCAGGTCAATGTAGCTGATGCCAGCTAGGTCAGCTACCGCCGCCTCCACGTCACGTTGCAACGCCAAATCCAAGATCACCAGTGGAGTTTTAACCCGCTGCACAATCTCGCGGGTGAGCACCGGGCTACCCAAGCCGCGACAAGTAACCACCAGATCTGCCGCGTCAAGCGCCTGCGCTAGCCGCGCCTCATCAACCCAGCCGATGCCACGTCCCTGCGCAAACAGCTGGGCGCGCTCGGAGCGCGAATACACCCGCACATTAGTGGCCCCCAGCTCGCGCAGGGCAGTAACCGTGGCACCCGCATAGGCGCCGGTGCCCACCAGCACAACCTGGGCCTCTTTAAGCGGGCGCAGTTTGGCGTCCTGTAAAGCTTGGGTAGCCAAATCCAGGCCCACCGCCACCACTGAGCGGCCCGAAGAAGCCAAGCCGGTGTGCGTGGCCACCAACCGACTGGTGCGTGAGGCGTGCTCAAGCGCGCGCCCCAAATCGCAGCTAAGAGTGTCTTCCTCCCAGGCCGCATGGAAGGCGCGGCGCAGCTGGCCAGCAATTTCGCGCTCCCCCACCACCATGGATTCCAGCCCGGCGGCGGTGGCAAATAGGTCTAGGTGGGCTTGGTGTCCGGCCAGGTGGCGCAAATGCACCTGCTCAAGGGGTAGTTCAGTACAGCGAGCCAGCACCGCGCGCACGTCGTCGGCAACAGCGGGAACAGCAGGGGCGACGCCAGAGCCAGAGACGGCGGAACCGGGGCAAGCTGAGCCAGCGCGGGCGGCGTCGGAGCCAGACTGACCAGAGCTAGCCAGCCTGCTTGGGGCGTCAACCAGGATTGCCAGGCGGTTGCAGGTACGCACCACCACGGCGCCGCGCAGGTAGGGCAGCGCGCGCATGAGTTTGGGGCCCAGGTTGTCTACCCGACTGAGTCGGGCAACCTCATCCAGGCTTTGATAACGATGATCGGCGGAGAGTAGATGAATAGTCACAGCGAGTGCTATTCAAGCACCTATCGGCCCGCCACACACACTTATCTCGCGATTTGCGCAAAACTATTTTTATGCCACCACGACAGTTAACTCTAGAGCGTCGGTTTTCCCTGTAACCGCAAGGTTTTTTAAGTGTCGAAGTGTCATTTTAAATAAATAAAGACGCGGCGTCATAAAAGCGGTTAGGTAAGCATAACTGCCACTAATGCGGTATTTGAAAACGTGAATATTATTTAAATTATCTATGGCTAGAATTAATAAACGATGAATGCTTTGCCGCCACCCCACTCGCCCCAGCCCGCCCTCTTGGCTGCACTTAATGGGCAACGCCCCGCCCGCACCCCGGTGTGGTTTATGCGCCAGGCCGGGCGCTCTCTGCCTGAGTATCGCCAGCTGCGCGCCCAGGTGAATCTACCCATGCTTGAGGCTTGCCTAAATCCGCAGGTGGTTGCACAGGCAACGCTTCAGCCGGTGCGCCGTCACGGGGTGGATGCGGCTATTTTCTTCTCAGACATCATGGTGCCACTACGCCTGGCAGGGGTGGATGTGGAGATTAAACCGCAGGTGGGGCCGGTTTTATCGACTCCAATCCGCACGCGCGACGACGTTGAGCGCCTACTTGGGTGCGGTTTCGGCCAGGGCACTTGGGCCAGTCACGACGGCGCCACTCACCAGGGCGCTGAGGGCGTGGCCGCCCTACGTGAGGCTATTGCCCTGATTTTGACCGAGCTAGGTACGCCCGCGCAGGCGCCGAAACCAGGGGCGCTGCAACAAGGGACGCCGCAGCCGCTAGCTCAGGCACAGCCGGCGGGCTGGACCCCGCTGATTGGCTTTGGGGGCGCGCCTTTCACCCTGGCCGCGTACCTGGTTGAGGGCAAACCCAGTCGCGACCACCTGGCCGCGCGCTCTCTAATGCACGCCGACCCGCCCACTTGGGACCTGCTAATGCGCTGGTGCGCGCAGGTCACGGGCGATTTCATAGCATTGCAAATTAGCTGTGGCGCCTCGGCGGCGCAGCTGTTTGACTCTTGGGCCGGTTCGCTCAGCCCCACCGACTACCGCGAGCGCGTGGCTCCTTACTCGGCGCTGGCTATTGCGCGGGCGCGTGAGGCGATCAGCCCAACTACTGGCAAAGCAGCGCCGCTGATTCACTTTGCTACTGGTAGTGCGCGCCTGTTGCCGCAGATGCTGGCGGCGGGGGCGCAGGCCGTGGGGGTTGATGACCGCACCGAGTTAGATTGGGCGATTGGCCAGCTTGAGGGTAGCTGTCCGGTGCAGGGCAACTTGAACCCGGCTTTACTGACGGCGCCGTGGCCGGTGATTGAGCAGGCCATCGTGGAGTGTTTGCGTGCGGGGCACCAAGCGCCAGGGCATGTGTTCAACCTGGGGCACGGGGTGCCGCCAACTACTGACCCAGCTGTGTTAACGCGAATCGTCGAATTTGTTCATAAGGAAAGCTTATGAATCTGGATATTAAAAACAGCTCTGTCCCTGCTGGTCACAAGTCCTCTGCTGAGCGCAAGAGCGCTGCCGCCCCGGCCACTCTGACAGCTTCGGCCGCCCCGGCCACCCCGGTCACCTCTCACCCCAATCCGCTTAGCGACCTGCCCGATGAGGTAGATGCCCTGGTGATTGGCGGCGGGATCGCCGGCCTGTCTGCCGCCTGGCAACTAACCCAGGATGGGCTCAAGCCGCTGCTGGTGGAGGCGCGCGGCTATCTGGGCGGACTGATTGCCCCCGGCTATATTGGCCCGGTCCAGGTGGATTTGGGCGCTGAGACTTTCGTTCCGCGCGGGGTGGAAACCGCCCAGATGGTGGCCGCTTTGGGGCTGGAGGCACTGGCCCCCAGTGGTGACGGCGCGCGCCTGTTTTTACCTCCCAACCGCGCCAATGGTGAGAGCCACTGGCGTCTGTGGCGGTTCTTGCGTGATGCCTACCTGGGCATTCCTGCCGATCCGGGCGCGGACGACGTCGTCGCTATTTTGGGCGCTAAGGCTGCGCAACGTGCCGCCCAAGACCGCCAGCTGGGCAGTGAGGTGGGCCAGGGCGCTGAGGGCGAGACTTTGGCGGGGTTTGTGGCCGCGCGCATGGGGCAGGCGGTGGTTGATCGCCTGGTGCGCCCGATAGTTGCCGGCATTTACACGTGCGATCCGGCCGATCTGGCCACTGACACGGTTACGCCGGGGCTGCGTCAGGCTACTCGTGAGCATGGCTGCCTGGCTGATGCGGTGGCTTTCCTGTTGGCGCGTTCGCGTAAAGCTACTGGTGGGCGCAGTGTTGATAAGTGCGTTCGCGGTGGCATGTTCCAGCTGACTGCGGCTTTGAGTCAGGCCATCACGACGGCGGGAGGCACTGTGCTCACTCGCGTTGGGGCCCAGCAGCTCATTGCTCCCGACGCCGCCTCCCACGGCGTCAGCGAGGATACCGCCCACGGCACCAACTGCGGCGCCAGCAATGCGGCTTTCCACGACGCCAGCGACGGCGTCGGCTACTGGCAGGTGGTGCTAGCTCCCACCAAGCCGGGCCCGACCCCTTCGAGCGAGCCGGTCCCTGCCGGCGCGCCGCGTACTTTGCGCACTAAACGCCTGGTGGTGGCTTGTTCGGCGCGACCGGCCTTGCGGCTGTTGGCCAGTGCAAACTTGGCGGCCCTAGACACTGACATCACTATTCCGGTGGGCGCGCCTATTGCGCGCTACTCGCTGCTGGTTGATAGCCCTGAGCTGGACGCCGCCCCGGTGGGTCAGGGCCTGCTGGTAGCTCCGGCGTCGCCCGCAAGCTGCACCAACACCCAACCCGACGCCGTCGAGAGCCCCGTGGGAGCCAAGGCCCTGTCGCATTTAAACGTTAAGTGGCCCTGGATCGCCCAGGCTTTGGCGCCTCACCAGCATTTATTGCGCCTGTCCTATGGGCGTTTGGGGCAAAGTGAGCCGCAGGTGAGCCTGGAGCAAGCCCTAGCTGACGTGCAGGTTTTGACGGGCGTAACTATCCACCCCGAGCAGGTAAGCGAGCACAAGCTGGTGCGTTGGAATGGCACTTTGCCGCCGCTGCCGCCCAGCTACCGTGCGCGCATTGCGGCTTTTATGAGCCAGGTTGAAAACATTGAGGGTTTGGCGGTTACTGGCGCCTGGGTTGGTGGCACGGGCGTCAATGCGGTGGTAGCTCACGCGCGCACGAACGCCAGGCGCCTACAGCGCTCATAACGCCACAGTCCGCATAGCACTACAAATATATAGGAACTTCTTATGAGTGAAAAGGTTGTGCGTCTGGGGACGCGCGGGTCGGCTTTGGCTTTAGCCCAGTCGGGCATGGTGGCGCGCATGTTGGAAACTGCCGCCGCCACCCAGGGGCTGGATTGGCGCGTGGAGCTGGTTACTGTGCGAACTCAGGGCGACACTTCGCGCGCGGCGCTAAGCCAGCTTGGGGGCGTTGGGGTGTTTGCCGCTCAGCTGCGCACTCACCTGCTTGAAGGGCAGGTGGATTTGGCGGTGCACTCGTTTAAGGATCTGCCCACCGCCCCGGTTGCGGGGCTGCGCATTGCCGCTACCCCGCGTCGCGCCGATCCGCGTGACGCCCTGGTGGCCTCGAACGGCATGAGCCTGGCGCAGCTGCCTAGTGGGGCGAGTGTGGGTACCGGCTCGCCTCGGCGTGTGGCCCAGTTGAAGGCTTTGCGCCCCGACATTAAGACCGTGGATTTGCGGGGTAACGTGCCCACGCGGCTAGGTCGCGTGCGCGGGGTTCAGGTTGCCGCCGACGCTGGCACATCCCCCCAGGCTCTTGGCACCGGCGCTGATTTGGATGCCGTGGTGCTGGCTTGCGCTGGATTGGAGCGGCTGGGTTTGGCTGAGCACATAAGCGAGGCTTTCAACCCCGAGCAGATGCTGCCGGCGCCGTCGCAGGGTGTGCTGGCTATTGAGACCGCCCAGGAGCTTGACCCCCAGTTGGAGGCGGTGATCGCCCAGGTGAACGATCCAGCTTCGCACTTGGCTGCGGTGGCCGAGCGCGCGGTGATGTCTACTTTGCAGGCTGGGTGCGCAGCCCCCGTGGGCACTTACGCCTACTTGGTGCACGCCGGCTTTGATTATGAGCTGCACTTAGAGGCCGGGGTGTTTGCTCTCGACGGCGCCGCTAGCGTGCGTAGTCGCCAGGCCGTGACGCTTGGGGGCGTGGACCTAGCCAAGGCTTGCCACCTGCAAAAAGCGGCGGAGTTGGGTCAGCGCGCCGCCCAGGATTTGTTGGCGCAAGGCGCCGGGCAGGTAGCGGATTTACAGGCTGTTAAGGAGCGTGGCTAAAGAGTTAGGGGGGTAGCTGAGGCATTAAGGAGCGCGGCCAAGACAGCGCTAAGCCCAGAATTAAGGGTGCGGCGAGGATAGCAAAAGCCGCAGCAATGCTGAGGCTACGGCGACAGGGCAACAACTAAGCGCGCAGCAAGGTGACAACTAAGGTTTTACGATCGGATTTAGAGGTAGATGGTTATGGTTGTTTCACGTGAAACACTCGCCGGTTTACGGGTGGCTTTGCCGCGCCTAAAGTCCGACGACGCCATTGCGGCAGCCCTTAAAACTGCCGGCGCCCAGGTGGATACTTTCGCGCTAACTCAAACCGTTCCCATTGAATCTGCGCAGCTAGAGCAGGTGCGCGAAAGGCTTGCGGCTGGCCATTACGCCTGGGTGGTGCTGTCTTCTTGGCGAGCAGCGCAGGCCGTATTGCCGCAGTTAAATGCGCTCGCGCTAGCACCCACCTCAACCCCCGCACTCAACTCAGCCACCCTCGCATTGAGCTCATTTGCACTAGCCTCGGAAGCTGCGACTCGCGAGAGTTCTACACAATCCCTTGGTCACGCCAGTCAACCAGATTCCGTTCAACAAGCAGATTCCGTTCAAGGAACCACGCGCTTGGCGGTGGTTGGCCAGTCCACTGCCGACTGGGTAAACACCCACTGCACGCTTAAGCCCGCCCTGGTGGGCGCGGGTAGCGCCGCCAAGCTACTGGAAGTTTTCCCGACGCCGCCCGCCGCCCCGGCCACGCCACAGCAACCCACCCTCACCACACCCGCCACCCCAGCTGCCACGCCTGCAGCTCAGGCCAACGCGTTGGCGACGCCCACTGCCACCACAGCAGCAGCCTCCACGGCGACTACACCCACCATCTGCCTGCCTCAGTCGCAGCTAGCCGCCCCCACGCTAGCCCAAGGACTTAGCCAACTTGGCTGGCAGGTGGACGCCGTTGCCACCTACACCACCGAGCCCCTCCCCCAGCTACCCGCCCACCTCAAAACCCAGTGGCAAGCCGGGGCGTGGGACGCCGTCGTCGTCACTGCAGGCTCTAGCGCCCAGGCCCTACTGCAACTGCTGGGACCCCCACCTGAGAAAACCGCAGTGGTCAGCATCGGCCAGTCCACCACCGCGCGCTGCCGCGAACTGGGCCTGCGCGTAGACGCCACCGCCGCCAGGCCGCGAGCCGAACACATCACCCAAGCCATAATTAACCTATTTAAAGCAAAGGATTTTTCATGACCACCATCCCCCAAAGCGCCCTGGACCTGCTAGCCAGCCACGGCGTCGCGCCGGCCCCCATTCCCACGCTACGCCCGCGCCGCCTACGCTCCACCCCGGCCATGCGCGCCCTGGTTAGCCAGCACCGCATCGACCCGGCCAAACTGATCCTGCCGGTGTTCGTGCGCGAAGACATCAGCGAGCCGCAAGCCATTAGCGCCATGCCCGGCGTCTACCAGCACACCCTAGATTCGCTGCGACGCGAAGCGGTGGCCTGCGCCGAAGCCGGTGTGGGCTCAATTGACCTATTCGGCGTGCCCGCAGTGCGCGACGAAGTAGGCAGCCAGGCCTGGGCCAGTGAAGGCATTTTGAATCAGGGTATCGCTGCTGTGCGTGAAGAGGTGGGCGACGCTGTGGTGGTTTGCGCCGACACCTGCCTAGATGAGTTCACCAGCCACGGCCACTGCGGGCTGCTAGACGAGCGCGGCGGCGTCGACAATGACGCAACTTTGCCGCTCTACCAGGCCATGGCCGTCAGCCAGGCCGAAGCCGGCGCCCACATGGTCTCCCCCTCAGGCATGATGGATGGGCAGGTAGCCGCCATTCGCCAAGCCCTAGACGCCTCCGGGCACGCCGACGTAGCAATCCTGGCCTACTCGGCCAAATACGCCTCCGCCTACTTTGGGCCCTTCCGTGAGGCCGTGGGTTCCACCCTCAAGGGTGACCGCCGCACCTACCAGCAAGACCCAGCCAACCGTCGCGAAGGCCTGTATGAGGCACTGCTCGACGCCGCAGAAGGGGCTGACATGGTGATGGTTAAGCCCGCCGGCCCCTACCTGGATGTGCTCAGCGATGTGGCCGCAGCCAGCGACATTCCGGTAGCGGCCTACCAGGTCTCCGGGGAATTCGCCATGGTTGAGGCGGCCGCAGCCAACGGCTGGATTGACCGCGAGCGCGTGATCCTTGAAAGCGTGCTGGGCATTTTCCGCGCCGGCGCTGACACGGTACTTACCTACTGGGCCCGCGAAATCGCCCAGATGCTGCGATAAGCCAGTGAAGCCAGGGATGCGGCAGCCCAGCGGTAGCCCGGGCACAGCAGCCCGGCGGCAGCCCGGCTGCAATCCAGGCACACTGGCTCGGGCGCACCATCCCGGCTGCCGCAACGCCGCAGGAAAAACAGACCAAACGCTGCGATAGGACTTAATTATGAATCTAAATGAACACTTATTTACCCAGGCCAAGGGGATTATTCCGGGTGGTGTTGACTCTCCCGTACGCGCCTTTGGGGGCGTGGGCGGCACCCCGCGTTTCATCAGCGCCGCTAAAGGGGCCTACGTTACCGACGCCGACGGGCGCGACTATGTGGACCTGGTGGGCTCCTGGGGCCCGACCCTGCTAGGCCACGCCCACCCGCAAGTGGTGGCCGCCGTACAGGAGGCCGCCGCGCGCGGGCTATCCTTTGGCGCCCCCACCCAGAGCGAAACCCTGCTGGCCCAAAAGGTGCGCGAACGCGTGCCGTTTGTGGAGCGGGTACGTTTTGTTTCCACCGGCACTGAAGCCACCATGACCGCGATCCGCCTAGCGCGCGGTGCCACCGGGCGCGAGCTGATCATTAAATTTGCCGGCAACTACCACGGTCACAGCGACGGTCTACTGGCTGCGGCCGGCTCTGGCGTGGCCACGGGCGGCCTACCCGGCAGTGCGGGCGTGCCCGCAGCGATTACCGCCTGCACCATCGTGTTGCCCTACAACGACTTTGAGGCGCTAGAAGCCTGCTTCGCCGAACGCGGTCAGGAAATCGCGGGCGTTATTTTCGAAGGCGCCCCCGCCAATATGGGTAGCGTGCCCCCACTGGCCGGCTGGAATGAGCGCATCCGTTCCCTATGCACCCGCTACGGTGCGGTAATGATTTTGGATGAGGTACTCACAGGTTTTAGGGTCAGCTCTGCCGGCTGGTGGGGTTTGGAGGCTGTGGCCGGCTGGCAAGAGCACGACGGCGCCACCCCCGCCACCGCGCTGGACGCCGTCGCCGCAGCTGAGCCCAGCGCCGTCGCCACCCCCAAATGGGTGCCTGACCTGGTGACCTTCGGCAAGGTCGTGGGCGGAGGGATGCCACTAGCCGCCGTGGCTGGGCGCGCCGACATCATGGACCTACTGGCGCCGCTGGGGCCGGTGTACCAGGCGGGCACGCTCTCAGGTAACCCGCTAGCCACCGCCGCTGGCCTAGCCACGCTGCAGCTGGCCGACGTCGACGTTTACAACGCCGTCAACGCTAACGCCCAGGCTGTGGGTGAGATTGTGGGCCAGGCACTCACCCAGGCCGGGGTGGCGCACCGCGTGCAGCGTACCGGCTCGCTGATGTCCATCATGTTTGGCCCACAGGCAGCCCGCGACGGCGTCTACAACTACGACCAGGCGCGCCAGCAGGAAACCTGGCGTTACGCGCCCTTCTTCCACACCTTCCTGGAGGCGGGGGTGGCATTGCCGCCGTCGATCTTTGAAGTGTGGTTCCTATCCGCAGCTCACGGCGAGGCCGAGCTGGAAAAGATCGCTAGTGCTGCCCCGCGCGCTGCCGCAGCAGCCGCTGCAGCCCAAGCACCAGCCCAGTAACCAGCGCACCAAACGCCAGGCCGAACACGCCCGAGCAGGCCGTCTCCACGCACCACTTGACCACGCCACTTAACGAGTTGCCCAGACCCTGGGCAGCGTGGGTGGCGGCGTGGGCGGCGTGCTCCACCAGGTGATGCAGGGCGCCCACACCCAGGTTGTTGAGGGCGTCAATCACGATGTGACCGCCCACCCAGAGCATGGCCACGGTGCCAACCACCTCGATCACGCGGAAAACGCGCGGCATGGTTTTGACGATGGCACGCCCCAGTTTCTCCTGGCCGCGACGCACCAGGGCCAAGCCCAGGTCATCCATTTTCACCAGCAGCGCCACCAGGCCATAGACGAAGAACGTCATGATGAAGCCCACCACCACCATGATGGCGACTTTGCTCAGGTTGTCATTAGTGTGCAGGCCCGCCAAAGACACCAGCATGATCTCAGTGGAAAGAATCAGGTCTGTGCGCACCGCCGAGCTGACAATGGCTTTTTCCACGGCGGCCGGGTCTGTGGATTTGTCGCTGGCGCCGTGGGAGTTCTCATGTTCCTTGATAATCCCCCAGGCGCTAAGTACTTTCTCTGCGCCCTCAAAACACAGGTAAGTGCCTCCCACTAGCAGCAAAATAGGCAGCGACCAGGGTGCCAGCCAGGTCAGCAATAAGGCCACTGGCAAAATAATGCCCAGCTTGTTGATCAGTGAGCCGCGCGCGATGCGTTTAATAACTGGCAGTTCGCGTTCAGGCTTGATGCCCTGCACGTATTGGGGAGTCACGGCAGTGTCGTCGATAACCACCCCGATTGCCTTGCTAGATGCTTTGGTTGCGGCTCCCGCCACGTCATCAACCGAGGCGGCGGCGGCTTTAGCCAGGGCGGCAATGTCGTCAAGAAGGGCGACTAGACCGATACTCAAGTGACTCCTAAAACTGGTGTTGCATTCAGTGTTGCTTAATATCCAAACTGATTTTGTCTCTCATGACAAGCACAGGCAGGCACTGCAGACAAACAGGCAGTACAAATACAGGCATGCAGACAAATACAGGCAAAATCATCCCTTCCCTATGATTTTTCCATGGGGTTTTATAGGCAACGGACGAAATCTGCGTATCTGTAAACCATATCTGCGCGTCTAGCCATGTATGCCTGGAAACTACAAGGGCAAGGTAACATGCAAAGCTATCGCACCCGTCTAGCCATGCCTGTCTGGAAACTACGTGTGCTTGGTTGACCAGAGACATGGTCAGACAAAGGGGGCCTCTGGCTGGTCAGGGTTAGCAAAATGGGCACACGCCTGCAGAGTCCGGCGTCGTAGAACTATGCGGCCACCGAGCCACCAATCAGCTAATCAGTGGCAACCAGCCAGGCCGGCGACGTCCGTACCATCGTCATCAACCAGCCAGGCCGGCGTCGTCGGTACCGTCGGCGTCAACGTTAGAAGACCTATGAGGTTGAGCCAAAAACCAGGCCACTCAGGTGGACATGCAACATACATGCCTTGAGCCGCATAGGTATACACAATGTGAGCATGCGCCGCGTAAGCGCCATGCAAATACTGACATTTCGTCTGTTCCCTATAAAACCCCATGAATTTTTTATAGGGAAGGGATGATTTTGCCTGTATTTGTACTGCCTGTATTTGTATGCATTTTCTGCCTGCAGACATTTTACCTGCATTTGCCTGTGCTTGCAGACATGCCTGCATGCACCTCAGCCCAGGACTTTGGTGGACTCCACTGCCTCACTGTTGGCCTGGTTGCGCCGAGCCAGAATTGGCCGCAGCACTAAACCAATTATTAATGCCGGAATTATAAATAACAGCAAATGACCAATATGCCCCAAATATTCATTGCCGCTATACCCAGCCACTCCGCAGCGCAGCGCATCAATTACCGGCTTTGCAGGTAAATATGGGCTTAGTTCAGATAGGAATCCTGGCAAAATAGCCAGCGGGAAAGACCCGCCCGCACCGGAAACCTGCATCACTAAAAACAGAATACTAATCGCTTTGCCAACGTTTCCAAACGCGGCCACAAACGAATAATTAATCAGCGAAAATACTATTGCCGTAAGCCATGCGGTTATCATAAATAGCCATGGATGCACCGATTGCACATCCAAAAACAGCAATAAACCGCCAGCCACTAAAGTCGCTTGCGCCAAACCAATTGTGGCAAAAATACCCCAACGTCCAAAAAATACTTGCGAAGGCCGTAATTTAGACACATTAGAAACCGGCTGTGCACGCACCACCACACCAATTAGCATGGTACCCATCCACATCGCCACGGTTGCGTAAAGTGGCGCCATGGAGGAACCAAAATTTTCCACCGCGTAAATCGGGTGGCGCTCCACCACGGCCGGCGTGGTCAGGGCTTGGGCCAGGCGTTGAGGGTCGTCGCCAATAATTTTTTGCACCTGCGCCAAGTCGCCACTATCAATCGCCCCGCGCAGCTTTTCAGACAGTGTCTTCATCTGAGCCCCGGCAGCGCTGAGATCTTTAGCGGCGCCGTCGAGGTTAGTTTTCATTTGCGTCAGCTTGGCCTGTAGCGAGCCCGCCCCACTGCCTCCCAGCGAGGTGGAAACCGACTCGCGCACCTGCCCCAAACCGTCGGAGACCTGCGCCAAATCTGCGGCCAGCTGGTTAGCCTGGGGAGCGATATTGGTGTCTACCGTGGTTTTGAGCCCGCTTAGCTCAGTTTTGGCCTGGTCAATCAGGTTTTTCGCCTCGGTAATGGAGGCCTGCGAGTCACCGGATTTATTGGAAATCTGCGTGGCCGCCGACTGCAGCGACGTAGCCGCGCCGTTGAGCCTGCTGATAATCCCATCGAGGCTGGTCAGCACCCCTTGTGCGCGGGTAGGGTCGGGCAGCTGAGTGATCAGCGTGGCCAGGTTGTCGCGCACTTTCTGGTAGTTGGTGGCCTGCGCCTGTAACCCGCTGGCCTGCTGGTTTAGGCTGGTCACGACGGCGGAGACGGACTGCCCGGAGGAGGTGCTCACCTGGTCTGCGGCGGTGCTGACTGAATTTAGGGCCGTGGTGGAGGCGTTGAAAGCCCCTTGCAAGGCTTGGTTGGCATTGGCGACGGCGCTCTTGATGTTCCCGGTTTCGGTTGCCACCTGCCCTAGCTGGGTGCGTAGCTGCTGGGCGTCTTTGGACCCCTGCCCCACCAGACTGACGGAGCTGGTCACCAGCCCATTGGCGCCGTCGACCAAGCCACCATAGGAAGTGAGCAGGTTAGAGGCACTATCGAAGCGGGTAGACAGTGTCTCCACGCGCCCCACCACAGTATTTAAAGCGTTGGTAGCCTCGGGGGTAGACAGCTGGGTGGACACTGTCTGGGTTAGGTTCAGCACCACCTCCCCCACAGTTTTGGTGAACACCGTGTTCACCTGGGTGGAAACCGCCTGCGCCCCGGCCCCGGCGATCTTGGGGGCAATACCGTTGCGTTTTTCGTTGATGTAGTAGTTCAACTGCGTGCTTTGGGCGCTGGAGGAGAAAAAACTGAGCATATTTTTGCTAAAGCCCTCAGGAATCACGATGGCCGCATAATATTTACCCGATTTGGTGCCCTCCAGCGCCTGCGCGGGCGTGGTCACCTCCCAGTTGAGCTGCTTGTTGGCACGCAGCGCGGAAACCACCTGCTCGCCGGCATTGACTTTCATGGGGACCAGGTCGCTTTTGTAGCCGGTATCAGCATTGGCGACGGCGACTGTCAGGTTGCGCGTGTTGCCGAAAGGGTTCCAGGAGGCAGCCACGTTAAACCAGGCGAACACCGCCGGAATTACCACTAGCCCGAGGATAATCACCATGCTGATCACGTTGATGCGGGCGCGGCGTAGATCGTCGCGATATAGCTGCCAGGCCCCCGCAAGTGGCTTGGCCTGGGCTTTTCGGCTGGTCCGGGTTTGGGTGTCCGTGCGAGTTGGGACGTCAGCCCCGGTTTGGGTGGCCGTGCGAGTTGGGACGGCGGCGCGAGCCCGAGTCCCACCGTCATGCTTGACACTGTCAGGCGCCTTAGCTCCAGAGCGCCAGGCCGACGCCGCACTGCGCTTTTCGTCTGCGTGCTTCATCGACCGTCTCCTTCGTCTACAACCGGAATTTGTGCGGTTTCAGCCTGGCTACGCCCTAGCACATCGTCAGGCACCTGCCGACCACTTTCGCCAGCCTTTGCCGAGCCGGCCTGGCCACGCCCCGCTGCCGCAGCAGCGTCGGCACTTTCCACACCGGCAGCGTCGGCACTAATTTCAGCTAACGCAAGCCGCGAGCGAGCCCTGCCCTGGCGCCGTCGCCCCATATGTCCATGCAGCATGGCCTTGATTTCGCCGTCACCCATTTCCAGCAAAGCCGCCTGACGCTCCAGGCGGTCGCGGCGGTACTCCATATAAACCAGGAAGCCAATCATGGCAACCAACCACACCATCCACACCGCCACATAAGTGATCCTCTGGTTGGTAGTGCTAAAACTACTGGTCAGGGCGGTAACCGCTGGCACCACCACACCCAGCACAATCGCCGCCACGCGCATACGCGGATACAGGCGCTCAAAACGGCGGCGCTGATAGTCGGTTTCCCAGCGGTAATCTTCACGGTCGGCCAGGGCATGCAGGATCTGGGTGGTGCGCCAACGCCGTGAATCACGAGTCTCCTCAGCGTTAAACAGGCCGCCCTCAGCAATCGCCGCAGCAGTCAGGCGGTTGATGTTAACCAAGAAAGGCCGCAGCCCAACCCCCACGGCAAAAGACCCAGCCGCCATCAGCCCCAAAACTCCCAGGTCATACAGGAAATGGTGAGCATAGAAGCCACCAATAACCTCTCGCACAGCTGCCACCCCATATTTAAAGGGCAGCACCGGGTAAACCCAGCCAAAGAAACTAGGCACCATTTCAATTGGGTATAGACCGGAAGAGCCAGGAATCTGTAAAATTACCATAACAACACAAAGACCCTTACCAATATGCTGGAAGGATGCACTGAGCGCATAGATAATAGACAGATAAGCCCAACCAATAAGGATTGTTGCCAGGTAGAACAGCACCACACTTTCGTGCTGTACACCTAGGATCAGGTCGCCGGTGGTGACCACAATGGCTTGCACTGCACTAATTGCGGCCATTAACAGCCAGCGACCCATATACGCCTGCGTATGCGTGATGGCCCCGATTCCCTCGCTGTCTACGTTCAGCTTGATCAGGACCACCAGCATGAACGCGCCCACCCATAAGGTCAGGTTGGTGAACACTGGGGCCATGGCCGAGCCGTAGTTAGCCACCGGGTAAACCTTGTGAGTGCTTAGCAGCGTGGGTGAAAGCATGAAGTTCGCAACCTTGTCCGCGCTCACGTCCAGCTTGTCGGTGAGCTGACGCAAGGCTGAGGTGCCGCTGATTGCCCCCAGGTCAGCGCGGGTGGATTCCAGATCGCTTTGCAGCTGCGTCAAAGTGGTGGCGCTTTGATTCAGGGCACTTTGCGTGGCCGCCAAGTTTTTGTCCAGCTGGGTGAGCATGGATTTTAGCTGCGTGATCTGCTGGTTTTGGTTGCTGATGGTGACCGCCAGCGTGCCCGAGAGGCGGTCCATGTTGTACAGCGAGCTACTGACCTGCGGCAGCGAAGAGGAAAAAACACTTTCTCGCGCGGAGCTAAAGGCAGTGGTGGAGGTGTTAGCCGCAGTGTTTAGCGCACTGGCGGCGTCGCTAAGCGAGGTGGAGGTGGCCGAAATTGAGCTGCCCACTGTGCGCAGATTGCTTAGGTTGGTGGCGGCGTTGGTGTTTTGCTGCGTCAAAATCGCCAGCGCATCGGATCCCCCGGGCACATTCCCCAGCCCCGCATTTTGCAACTGGGTCAGGATTTGGCCTTGAGTTTGGTTGATTGACTCTAGCTCACTCACGACGCCGTCAACTCGCCCCTGCGCGGATTGCACCGCCCCGTTAAGGTTGGCCGCATTTACTGACAGTTTGCCGGTGGCCTGAAGCGTGAGGCTAGCCGATTTATCGAGTATACCCGGGGCTTTGGAAGAAAAGTCGGTGATGGTTGTGGCCGTGGTGGACAGCAGCGTGCCGGTGTTTGTGGCAATCTGGCTCAGGTTTGTGACCTGGGTTTGCAGCGCAGTCAGTGAGTTTTGGGCGCTGGCAATTTTGGCTCGCGCCTGGTCGATTTGCTGGCTTTGACTTTGTACTGAAGCCAAGGCTGCAGCTAGTTTTTGGGCGCCTTGGGCCAGGGATTTGTCTGTGTTGGCGTTAACGGTGGCGGTTTGGGCGCGCACCTGCTTAGAAAAGTCTCCTAGCTTGGTGGTTACCGCCTTGGATACTTGCGAAACAAAGGCAGAATTAATTTTCCGATCCAACGTGCTGGCGCCAGCGTTAGTGATTTGCGGGGCCACCGCGTTGAGTTTTTGGTTGACGTAATACTCCAGCTTGGGCTGAGTGTAATGCTGCGGGTCCATGAAGCTGACCAGGCTGGTGGAAAAGTTCGCGGGGATGATGATGGCCGCATATGACCTACCGGTTTTTACGTCGTCGATAGCCCCCTGCCGCGTGGTGAAGTACCAGCCCAAGTCGTGATTATCTTTAATTTGGGCGGCTACTTGAGCGCCGGCGTCGATCTTGCCGGTAGCGCCAGTGGTGGCTCCCTTATCTTCATTAACGACGGCGACGCGCAGGTGGGAGGTGTTGGCGTAGGGGTCCCAGAAACCGGCGATATTGAACCAGGCGTACATCGCGGGCAGGAAACACACACCCACCACCACGATCACGGCGAAAGGCACTCGCAAAATGCGCCCAATATCTCGCCTGAAAATTTTGAAAGCTACCCGCAAAGCCACGTCACCTTTCAGTTGGCCCACACATCAGCTGCGCATGTATCTGGGGAAAACTCGCAGCTAACAAGACTTCAAGTCTAACCATCCATAATCACCAACCACATGCACCACCCATAGGGGTCAGCGGTGAAAGTAAGCACCCTTAATGTGACCTACACCCTTATGCGTGTGGCGTAGTTATTAACAAGGGAGAAGCCTGGAATTAAACTCAATACATGGAAAACAACGCAGCCGCTTTCTCCACTCGCGCGATTCACTTGGGTTTTGAGCCAGATCCGGTTACCGGTGATGTGGTTCCGCCCATGCATGTGACCAGCACTCACGTGCAAAATGCTCCCGGCGATCTCAAGCAGGGCTTTGAGTATGGTCGTTGTGGCAACCCCACCACCAACGCTTTCGCCGGCGCCCTAGCTGCCCTGGAAGGCGCCACCCACGGGTTCGCCTTCCCCTCCGGCATGAGCGCCGAGGACACCGTAGTGCGCCTGCTAACCCGCCCCGGCGACCACATCATTCACTCAACCGACGTTTACGGCGGCACTCACAAGCTTTTCAGTGTCATTAAGCCCGCCGAGGGCTTCACTTCAGCGGCTGTGGACCTCACCGATCTGGATGTGGCCGCACGCGAAATTCGCGCCCAGCGCCCTCAGCTGGTGTGGGTGGAGACTCCCTCTAACCCCTTCCTAACGGTTACCGACATTGCCGCCGTCGCCGAGCTATGTCACGAGGTGGGGGCACTTTTGGTGGTTGATAACACCTTCGCCACCCCGCTGCTGCAGCGCCCGCTGGAGCTGGGCGCGGACGTGGTGGTGCACTCCACCACTAAGTACATTGGTGGGCACTCGGATGTGGTTGGTGGCGCGGTGGTGCTGCGCGACGGCCTGCAGCTGCCTGAGCACGTCACCCCGTTCTTTGATTCTCGCGACGCCGCCGAGGAGCTAACCCGCCTGCAGATGACTTTGGGGGCTATTGAGTCCCCGCGTGACGCTTTCCTAGCTCACCGTGGCCTAAAAACCCTGGCAGTGCGCGTGGAGCGCCACTGCACCAATACTCAGGCGGTGGCCGAGTTCTTGCAGGCCCACCCCAAGGTAACTGCCGTCTACTACCCGGGCCTGCCCAGCCACCCGGCGCACGAGTTGGCTCAGCGCCAAAACCCGCTAGGTAGCGGTGGGGTACTTTCTTTCGAGCTGGCCAATGAGGACGACGCCATTCGCCTAACCGGCCTGACCCGCGTATTTGCGCTGGCTGCGTCACTGGGCGCGCCCGAGTCGCTAATCGAGCACCCGGCAATCATGACCCACTCGACCCGCACCGGCGGGGTTGGGGGCGTGCCCGGAACCCTGCTGCGTCTGGCCGTAGGCCTGGAGGACGTCAACGATCTGATCGCCGACCTTGATCAGGCCCTAGCCCAGATCTAAGGCTTGGCTGGGCTGACTGGGCTGGGCTGAGCTGACTGGACCGGCCCGTCAGATTGGCCTGCCGCGCTGGCCTGGACTGACTGGGTCAGCCGGGCGCCGTCGTCGGCCCTAAAAACAAACCCAACGCAAGCCGCCCTGCTAACTGGATCACACCGGTAGCGGGGCGGCTCACGTGTGTCTATCCTTACCTGGCCATAGCGCCCTAGCGTAGGCTGGCGCGGTGAGTACCGCATTGACACATCTTCCTGACACAGCGCTAGTTTTTGAAGGCGGCGGTATGCGCGGGGTGTACACCGCCGGACTGGTGGCCACCCTGATCGAGGCGGGCCTAGATTTTCCGCATGTTTCCGGCATTTCCGCAGGTAGCTCGCACACTGTTAACTATGTTTCGCGCGACGCCGCCCGCGCCCATGACTCCTTCGTAGACGTGGCCCTCAGCCCCGAATTTGGTGGTTACAAGCATTGGCTAGCTGGGCGCGGCATTTTCAATGTGGACTATCTCTACCACGACATTGCCGAGGCTGACGGCGATTTCCCCTTCGACTACGACACTTTCATGGCCAACCCGGCGCAAGTGCGGATCGGCTCTTTTAACGCCACGCGCGGCCAGGCCGTGTGGTTCACCAAAGAAGACATGCATAGCGTCTCTGACGTGGGCTTACTTGCGCGCGCCTCATCCACCCTGCCGGTGCTGATGCCGCCGGTAGAGATTGACGGCGACACTTACGTCGACGGCGCTCTTGGACCCAACGGCGGCATTCCGCTGGATGCCCCCATGCGCGACGGCTACCGCAAATTCCTGATTGTGCTCACTCGCCCGCGCGACTTCATTAAGCCGGCCACGCGTCTGGGCACCCACGCCAGTATGCGCGCCGCCTTCCCACGTCTACCTTCCATTGCCGACGCCGTCACCGCCCGCAGCGCCCGCTACAACGCCGCCCGCAAAACCGCTTTCAGACTGGAAGCTGAGGGACGCGCCTATGTCTACTGCCCGGAAGTCACCGAAATTTCCAAGCTCGAAATGCGCTATGAAGTGCTCGAAGAGGCCTACCAGGTGGGTTACGCCCAGGCTCAGCGTGAGCTGCCGGCAATCAAGGAATTCCTGGGGGTCTGAGCGGGACGTTCTCAGGCTTGCGTTAACAAGAGACGGAGTGCCTGCCCGGGACGGGGCGGCGCCGTCGGGACCACGGGCCGGCGTCGTCGTCGGGAGCTTGGGGCGGCGTCGTCGAGCACACTGAGCGCGTAATTTGGGTCACGCGGACACCGCAAGACAACTAGAATTTACTAAATTCCCAGTTTTTCTAAGGAGACGCAATGGCCCACGAGGCACTAGTTCAGGCTCTACCCAAGGTTGAGCTGCACGTACACATTGAGGGCACGCTAGAGCCGGAGCTGAAATTCAAGCTAGCCCAGCGCAACGGCATCAAGCTGCCTTTTAGCAGCGAGCAGGAAGTTAAGGACTCCTACACTTTCAACGATCTAGCTTCCTTCCTAGACGCCTACTACGACGGCATGAATGTGCTGCTCGCCAGCGAAGACTTCTATGACCTGGCCATGGCCTACTACCGCAAGGCCGCCAGCCAGGGACTGCGTTACGCAGAAATTTTCTTTGACCCCCAGGCACACACCTGCCGTGGGGTCAGCTTCCACACCGTGATTTCTGGTCTGCGCCGCGCCCAGCTTGAGGCCGAGCAAACCCTGGGCGTATTTAGCCAGTTCATCATGTGTTTCCTGCGCGACTTCCAGCCCGAATACGCCATGGCTACGCTGCTGGAGTCGCTGCCTTACAAGCAGTGGATCGTGGGCGTGGGCCTGGACTCTGACGAAACCGACCACGAGCCGGCCAAGTTTGCCGCAGTCTTTGCCCGCGCCCGCCGCGAGGGTTACCAGCTGACCATGCACTGCGACGTCGACATTAAAGACTCTATTGAGCACATCCGCCAGGTCATTGAGGACATTCAGGTGCAGCGCGTGGACCACGGCACCAACGTGGTGGAGAACCCGGCGCTGGTTAAGTACCTGGTGGAGCACCGTATTGGGCTGACCAGCTGCCCGATTTCGAACCTGTGGATTTCTGAGTCTGACAAGGTTGAGTTGGTTAAGCAGCTAGTTGCCGACGGCGTTTTGGTGACTATCAACTCTGACGACCCGGCCTACTTTGGCGGCTACATCGGCGACAACTTCCAGCGCGTGGCCGACCACGATGGGGTTGACGAGGACTTCCTGCGCGCCCTGGTGGCTAACGCGATCGAGATTTCCTGGGCGCCGCTGGCCGTAAAGCAGCGCCTGCGCGAAGAGCTCGCTGCTGTCTGATTTAAACACATACAAAATCATCCCTTCCCTATAAAAATTCCATGGGGTTTTATAGGGAAGGGATGAAATGTCAGTATTTGCGACGGCGCATGCATATTAGTGACGGCACATGCAGGCTAGCCTGACGCGCGCAGGCCGAGGCTGCAACAGACTAACCCAACACAGGCAGGACCGGGCCGCAGGCAATCCAGCTAGCCGGGGGCTGCAAACAATCCGAGGCCGCAGACAGGCCAGCCCAACGCACGCAGGCCGGAGGCTGCCTGCAGGCCCGGAGCCAGCAGATAGCAGTAAATATTAATTATTTACTGGGGTCCCATTTACCCGACGCGTCGAAATAGTAACGCTTGCCGTCAATAGTTTGGTAACCGGTAAGCATTAGACCCTTATATGCGCCGCTCAAATTAGTGGAGCCTTTACCTGGGTCTAGGTAATACCAAGCATTACCGGACTTAAACCAACCAGTGGTTAATACGCCGTCGTCCCCAAAGTGATACCAACCCGGATAGGCCTTATACCAACCGGTAACCATTACGCCACCGGGAGTGAAGTAATAAGATTTCCCACCAATGGTATTCCAGTTGACATACATATGCCCGTCGCCACCGTCTAAGTAAAAGCGTGCCGAGCCCTCAATATGCCAGCCTTTACTTAAACCATTAGTGGTGAAATGATACCAGTATTTGTTACCTAATTTATCTGTTTTCTTTGAAGCACCCCATCCACTGGCAGCCCAACCATTTGCATCAAATAGATATTTAACGCCTTTAATTGTGGCTACGCATTTGCTTGGGTAGGAGCCGTCCGAATTGCGGTACCACCAGGAGTCACCACCCTGATAAACCCAGTCTCCGCCTTTAACCGTGCAGGTCTTGTCCACCCAGCCGTTACTGGAGTCGATGACGCCGGTGCCTGGGGCGCCCATCTTACCGACTACGCCAGCTTGGGTTAGCTGCGCTGCCGACGACGCCACCACTACCGGGGCCGCCACGGACGACGTCGTCGCTGCCGGAGCTGCAACCGCGCCACCCCCGAGAGTCGCCGCAGCCACAGCCGCAGTTAGCAGGAAAGTGTTGGTGCGGCGCAAAATTCGCTTGCCTAATCCGCTGTTTTTAAGCACTTTAGACCACCTTGATCTGAGAATTTGACTGGTTCAAAAATATCCAATTCACCTTAAAATTGCCTAGACATTGAGAAAAATTGGGGAGTTTCACACTCAAAGTGGCAGGTGGCGCAGGCATTTACAGTGTCCAGGAAGTGGACCTGACTAGGCTGGCTAAGCTGGCAACAAAGAGGCCGAGCGCAAGGCGGTGCGATCAAAGCTAAGGCTGGCCGGAAGTAAGGCCGGCCGCAAGAGCCTACTGAGCCAGATCGTTTGGGCAGGTCAGATTGCTTGGGTAGGTCAGGCCTGAAGTGCAGGTCCGAGGCCCCGGCTAACTACCAGGTCTGCGGTTAAGTCGAAGCGCCTGGACTTACAGCACAGGGCATGGACTCACAGCGCGGAAGCTTGGCCCATGCCGCAAATCCTTGTTCACACCATAGGCCCTTGCCCACGCCGCAGGGCCTTAGCTCACGCCGCAAATCCTTGACCACACCCCAGCCGATTGGTTAACAACTTATACTCTCGCGCGCAGATACTGACATTTCATCCGTTCCCTATAAAACCCCATGGAATTTTTATAGGGAAGGGATGATTTTGCCTGTATTTGCCTGTGTTTGTGTGTGTGCTTATTCTCCGCGCAGGGCCTCTACTGGGTCTTCGCGCGCCGCCTTGGAGGCCGGAAGTAAACCAGCCAAGAAAGTCAGGGCCATGGAAATAACCACCAAAATCACCCCGGCAGCAACCGGCAGCGTGGCAATATCTTGCACTCCGAAGCGGTCGGCCACGTAAATATTGGCTGGAATAGTCACCAATACGCTCACACCTACACCTAGCAAACCTGCCAGGGCCCCCACAATCAGGGTCTCCGCATTAAATACGCGACGAATATCGGCTTTAGACGCACCAATTGAACGCAAAATTCCAATCTCTTTACGCCGCTCCAACACGGAAATAAATGTAATAATGCCAATCATAATTGACGACACCACCAGCGAAATAGACACGAATGCCACCAGCAGTGCAGTCACAATATTAATGATATTGGTGATTGAACTCATCAGCATTCCCACCAGGTCTGAATAGACAATCACTTTGCTGGTTTGTTTGGCAGCTTTAGCTTCCGCATTGTAGCTGGCAAGAATGGATTTAACATGGTCTTTATCGGCGAAAGACTTCGGATAAATATCAATGCGTTCCGGCTGGTCAGCGCGCGCATACCCTAAGGTGAGTAAATTGGCACGAGCCGTGGTGGCATTAGGGTTAAGTAGCTGCGTCAATAATGCCGCAATTTCCGCCGGCTTCATATTGAACTTAAATGCATCTTTAAGTTTGTTCGCATCCACCTGCATAGCACTGGACAGGTTACCCATAATCTGCCCCATGGCGTTTTGCACCTGGGTAGTTAGCTGGGTTTGCAAGGTGGTCATCAGCTGATTGAGTGAGCTTTGCAGCAACTGCCCAACAGCCTTACTTAGCGCGGTAGTAACCGTAGAACTAAGCGCATTGGCCACTTTACTGGAAATCTGACTAGCCAGGTCAGCTGAAACATTTTCAGCAATTTGTTGCACCGCCGGATCATTACCCAGAGCCTGGGTAAGATTCGCGGTAAGCTTGGCCCGGTCAATTATGGTGTCGCCACTAAAGATTGGTACCAACAGTTTTTGCACCTGCTCAGTTTGCAGATACTTTGTCACCGCCGCAGCAATCTTGGCAGGGTCAGCTTGCCCTGGCGTTCCTGAGCCACCATCACCGCCGTCGCCGTCGTCGCCCCCATGCTGCGCATACCAGGGTATAAAACCGCCCACCACCTGGGTGAGGATGTTACTTAGCGCCTGACTGCCACCAGGCTTGATAGCCCCGTTAGCTAGCGCCGCCTGCACCACTTTGGCTAGGTCAATGTTGGCCAGTTGCGGAAACTGTTTCTGCAACGTCGAGTAATCCAACTTGGATGCGTCCAGCCCATTTAAATCAATCGCAGGCATCTGACTTAGATCCAAGCTACTTAAATCCAGCTGCACATTACCCACAGCCCCACTTAAATCGATCCCAGAGAAATCTAAATTATTCAGTCCAGTATTAATAGAGGACGGATCAAATTTAAATGCTGCCATCAATTTATCTTGATCAATAGTGATCAGCGAAGACAAATCAATTTGCGGATTAGCGTGTTCTTTAGCTTCCTCTTCGAAAGTCTTGCCGGTAAATACGTTGCGTTTGGGGTCAGCTAACTGCTGCTTAACAATTGGCGACGCCGCCGCCTTAGCAATTACCTGTTGCGTTAGCGCCCCAGTGTAGTAGATACCCGGAGAAAGCACGCTAGATTGCCCAAATCCACCGCCGCTGGAAGTGGGTTTAACTATGCCCACAATCTTTAGATCAGTTCCAGCAGCTACAATTTGCTTGAGCGCAGCAGGATCATTATCCCGAGCACTCCAAACCTTATATTTCGCATCATATTTGTAAAGATCAGGCACATTAACTAACTTAAACTTAGCGCCCAAAATTTGCTTAGGTGCCCATATAGCAGCCGTATTTTTGAGTTTTACACCCTCGTTTTGACGCAGTTTAGCCATAGCGTTTTGCAACTGTCCATAGTCGCGTAACCCTAGCGTGTACTCAAGTCGCTCAGGCAAGCGCCCATTAGAATCTAGCGCCACCACCAGCTCATTTGCCGCCGTCGGCCACCGCCCACTAACCACATCATAGCTATTTACATACAGCGAACGATCATTAGCTAACTGTTTGAAAATATTTGTGGAAGTCATGGATTGGAAAGCCCCAAAATTAGTGGAGCCTTCAGCGAAGGTCACATCTGGATTTACCTGCACCGGCCCTTTAGAGCTTTTTGGCAGATAGATGCGCGGATTAATTCCATAATTATATTCAATGGTGCGCACATACTTATTTATGTTGCCACCATTACCCTTTAAATAGCTTTGCAGCGAGGTTAAATCATTGGTTTTCATTGACGCAGTCACATTAGATAACTGCGAGGCGGTATGAATTTTACCGTCATTTGGTGCCGCTTCACCCGCTGCCGAGGAAGATAATACGCCGGTTAAATCCATTCCCACCCGCTCAACAGTGAGTGGATAAGAGGCCATAGCGCGTTCCTGGGTGGTAATAATGTAATTATTCGCACCGCTCGCCAGCGCCAGCACCAGCGCAATACCAATAATGCCAATCGACCCCGCAAATGAGGTCATGGCGGTGCGCCCCTTTTTGGTCATCAAGTTGGTAAAACTGAGCCCCAGCGCGGTCAGCGGCCCCATAGACACGCGTCGCGGCTTGTGCCCGGGACGGCTGGCATCCGCGCGGTTTTTGTTGCGCCCCCGCCGTTTTGCGGCCCTGTCTGTTCTGCGCCTGCTCGCCCTGTGCTGGCCTTCTTTATGCCCGACGACGCCGCCCGTGCCCTCAGTCGCGCCGTCAGCCTCAGTCGCACCGTCACCCTCTGTCGCCCCGCCATTCTCAGTCGCACCGTCGCCCTCAGCAGCGCCATTGCTCTCAGCAGCACTACCATCACCCTGCTCACCAGCGCTTATGATGGGCAGCTGCGCAGTGTCATCATTCAGGGCCGCAGCTTCACGCGCAGCCCTAGCTGCGCCGCGACCTGCGCCTTTAGCCCCGCCGTCGCCCGCGCCGTCGCCACTCTCAGCACCCCCGGCCACGCCGTCGCCAGCCACACCAGCCCCGCCGTCGCCGCCACCGGCACCCTCTGCATCACCGCCGCCGTCGCTGTCCACATCCTCCAGCTCCCCCACAACCGGATCCGAGTCAGAAATAATGCGCCCATCAGCCAGTTCCACGATGCGCGTGGCATATTGGTGAGCCAACTCAGGGTTGTGGGTAACCATAATTACCAGGCGCTGGCGGGCCACCTCCTGCAGCAGGTCCATCACCTGCACCGACGTGGTGGAGTCCAATGCGCCGGTGGGCTCGTCGGCCAGCACAATTTCGGGGTCATTGATCAGCGCACGCGCAATGGCCACGCGCTGCATCTGCCCGCCCGACAGCTGGGAGGGCCGCTTGTGCGAGTGCTCCGCCAAACCCACAGTTTCCAGGGCAGCCAGGGCGCGGCGTCGTCGTTGCCCGCGCGAAACCCCCGAAAGCGTAAGTGCCAGCTCCACATTGGCCACCACACTTTGGTGCGGGATCAGGTTGTAGCTTTGAAACACGAAACCCACGCGCGCATTGCGGTAGGCGTCCCAGTCGCGGTTTTTGTAGTGGGCGGTGGAAACGCCGTCGATCACCAGATCGCCTGAATCGAAGTGGTCCAGCCCGCCGATCACGTTCAGCATGGTGGTTTTACCCGAGCCCGAGGCGCCCAGGATTGCCACAAACTCGTTGTCACGGAAAGTTACGCTCACGTCATCCAGCGCCACCTGCGTCAATGCGCTGGTGACATAGGATTTCGAGATTTCGCGGAGCTCAAGCATGCCCTCAGTCTATGCAGCATCGCCTCAAGCGCGGGCGCGGGTTCATTATTAGGAATGCTAATAGGGAGGCCGCTGCGTTGAGGGTGGCGCCCGTATTTGAGGGTGACGCCCACATTAATGACGACGCCGCATTGGCGGCCCGCTTGCAGTGGCACCGCCGCCACACCAGCGACGCCGTCCATGTTCTCTCTCCCGCGCCGCCGCCCGCACCTCTCGCGCCAGCGAGCAGCCACCGCCCAAGCATTACTGCACCGCCGCCCAGCCACCACCACGCCGAGCGTGCCGCGCCGGGCGCGCCGCCCGCACTCCTCCCCGGCATCCTGCCTCTCCCGCCCGCTCAGCCACCGCCCACCCTGGTCTCAGAGCCCAAACATTTGTCTCACACTGCAACCCTACGGTTTACAAATACTGACATTTCGTCCGTTCCCTATAAAACCCCATGAATTTTTTATAGGGAAGGGACGATTTTGCCTGTATTTGGGGTTGTATACCCTGAAGTGCGTGAGTAAGACTTATACCCCCGCCTCGGCTTACACCCCTGCCTCGGCACTGGGTCGAAATGCGCGTCTGATTTACGGCACGATTGCAGCAACAACTTGGTTTGGTTTCAGTGCCACTGTAATTATTACTGCCTGCGACGGCTATGCACGCGGCAATGTGGACCCCGGCATGTTTGGCGCCAGCGCCCCGGGCTGGTCCGGCGCCCCTACCCGACTATTTGAAACCTTTAGCTACTTCACGGAATGGTCAAACATCCTGGTGGCAGTGGTGGCCACGTACCTGGCACGCCATCAGGGCCCGGCCAGTAACTGGTGGCGAGCTTTGCAGCTGTGCGCCACCATGATGATCACCGTGACCGGCATTGTTTACGCCGGTTTTATTGGCCCATACAAAGAGCTTTCGGGTTGGGATTACCTAACTAACCCAATTCAGCACATCGCGGTTCCCCTGGCCATGGTGCTGGCCTGGTTTATCACCGGCCCGCGTGGAGGTATTGATCGCGGCGTGATTTTGCGATCCCTAGTGATTCCGGTGGCTTGGGTGCCTTTCATTCTGATTCGTGGCGCCATCACCCACACTTATCCTTACGGATTTTTGAACGTGGAGGTGCTTGGTTACGCGGTCTCGCTAATGGCCATTGGTTTCACACTGGTTTTTGCGCTGGTGTGCATCTTGATTTTCGCCGGTTTTGACCGGTGGCTCACGCGCCGCGCTCAGCATTAAACACCTGTTTACTGGGCATTTGGGGTCGACGTAGTGGCACGCCGGCCCCTTTTTCTTGCCCAGTTCTCTTGCCCACGCAGGCCCAGCCCAAGCATCCTTTTGCGTTAGCTCTTTTGTATGTCACGTCTCCTTATATATAGGTACAAAAACGACGACGCCGCTCGCCAGCCCTCCTCGACGCCGCGCCACAGCATCTCCCGCTTGCCAGCATTCCCATTCGCCAGCATTCCCCTTGCCTGCTGAACTCAGCCGAGCGCCTCAGCGGCGCCGTCGAGCCAAATATCAGCAAAACGCAACTCATCAGACCTTCAGGGCACAACGGTGAAATTCGGGTTTAGGCAGTTTTAATGGTAGGACACAGCTTGCCAGCCCTCCCGCTTGGGTCAACCCAGGGCCAAACTTCGAGGCAAAAAGCCGCACCTGGCACTTATAAAACGCCAAAGTCGATCGGCATCAACCAGTTTACAAACCGGCTTCTACCTGCGAATATGCACATATTTTCAGCCATCCAGTCTTGTTAAATAAGCTGCAACACCACCCTCTTGACAAGGCTTAACCAATCACTTTGAAACAACGCCCGACAAACTGATTGTGACGTGCAGTCATGCGCACAAATGGACCTGCGGGGGCGCCGCTATCACACTTTAGGTTAACAACTGATATGGTTTTAATATAACTTCTTAACTTAATTTCGAGGCTTTTTCCTTAAAGTTTCCTGAGAGTATTCTTGGGTTCCACTTAAGGAATGATCACGCTTGGTTAACATATTGTCACACCAACCCCAGACCCTGCCCTCAAAAGTGCCTCTGACCTGCACTTTCAGCATATTCCCAGGTAATATAAAAGATAACAACTAATAAAATTAAGCTTTTATAACGCCTGTCACTGGGCTTTAATTCTGGCCAAATTAAGACCTATTCTGACACCACTTGAGTTCCCAAGAAGAGTTATCGGAGTAGTAGACGTGGCACAGGAAATTTCACGGCGTAACATCGCCAAGGGTGCTGCCTGGTCAGTACCAGCCATTGCGATCGCTAGCCCTGCGGTTGCGGCTGCAACCAGTGCTTGCACCCCCCAAAAGAAGCGCATCATTGACGAGGCATTCAACTGCATTTGCCTGATGGCCTATTGGACCGAGCCCTGCTGGGGCCTTGGTAACGGCTGCAACAAGGTGCCTAGCTTCAACGTGATCAACCTCAGCCGTTACGAGGTTAACGCCAGCATCAAGAACCCTCTGAAGATTCACTTCGAGGCTATCCGTACCTCTCGCTCTGGCTACGTACCCAACGGCCCGGCCAAGCCCACCACCAGCTGGGGTTACATTGACAACTACACCCGCAACGTCGATGTTTACACCGGCGACAAGGGTAACCAGAAGGGCATCTCCTGGAACTGGACCTTCAACCAGGTTCAGGGCGGTCACGCCGGCACCCCCATTCGCTCTGCCGAGTGGGCTGTTGACCGTGACAACCAGGCTGACTTCTCCTTCAGCACCGGTATAACCGAGGGCGGCGGCATTATCGTTCAGGCCACCCTGATGTCCCTGCCTAAGGTGACCATCAAGCGTGAGTCGATCGAAGAGATTCACCACATCGACCTCAAGCGCTGCGAGGAATACATCAAGATCAAGAACGAGACCGCTACCGTAAAGATGATTTACGGCGGCCCGCTGCTGAGCAGCTCTACCGGTGTTCTGTGGAAGACCAACGGGCACAGCTACACAATTCCCGGCGGCACCCACTCTTGGAACGTGGGCGAGTCTTGGTGGAGCTGCTCGGTTGGTAACTGGGTCTCTGACACCCTGCCTCCGCGCGGTAGCCGTGGCTACGAGTCCACCGACGGTCGTTTCTGATCCTAGAAGCCCCCATACTTTAAGGACGAATTATGGTTTCGCGTCGCGAACTAATCATTGGCACCGCCACCGCTACGGCGGCTGTGTCACTGTCGGCCGGTGCTTTTGCGGCCCCTTCCCCCGACAAAAAGAAGGTTTCCTCTACCGAAGCCCGCAAGGTTATTGACGAGGTTCTCTCTGCTGTCGCCTGGGACGGCCTGACCGCCTACTGGACCGAGCCGAGCGACGGCCTGGCCAACGGCTTTAGCAAGGTACCCAGCTTCAACCTGATCAACCTCAGCGACTACGCCCTGACCGTAGCCAGTCCCTGGATGATCACTTTCTCTGCGGTGCGCGCTGACGGTACTGCCGCTCGCCCCAATGGCCCGCTACTAGCGTCCACCTCCTGGGGTAAGACCAGCCGCGTAAACCGTAACGACGCCGTCGACGAACAGGCCGCCCGCACCTGGACTTGGACCGCCAAGGGGCTAAACGGCAAGGGTTACGTGCCCGCAGCTCGTCGTCGCGGTGGCGACAACATCGCAGACATGGCCTTCTCTACCGGCACCACCTGGGGCGGCATCAAGATCCGCGCCACCCTAAGCCAGGCGCCGGTGCTCTACCCGAGCCTGCAGGAGATCGAGGCTGTTAAGGGCGTGTCCCTGGCTGGCGAAAGCGCTTACTACGCCAACGCCATCAAGTCTCAGCCCAAGTCCTACTTCCACCTCTACGACCACCACGCTCAGGCTGGTAAGGCCGTGTGGCGCAACAACGGCGACTCCTTCAACCTACCCGGCGGCACTTTGCGCTGGAGTGAAGGAGAGTCCTTCTGGAGCACCGAAGTAGGTAACTTCTGCTCGGAGATGCGCCCCATCGGCGTAGTTCGCGGCCAGAACGCTGACGGTATCTTCTAAAAGACACCTTCTTCCTTTCTACGACGACGCAGGCAATGCCTCAAGATTTTCTTGGGTATTGCCTGCGTCATTTGTAATATGTAAAGCTGACCAAATCCGACTTTGAGAGTATGTGCACAATTTTCTCAGGATATTTTAAGGAAAGGTCATTTTTGCGCGAAATTTCGCGCCTTTTATAGAGATCATACAAGTTTTGCCGCTTTTCTTTGGCTCAGTTATAGTTCTTGGTGTTGATAGGAGTTAAGACATCAGATCAGCTTAGGTTGTCAACATCGTGCCCTTACGGTGGCGACAGGCTTTGATTCGCGGCTGCGCATCTTTCCCCAGGTGCGTATCCAGGTCAAGCAAAGCTGCTCTGCGGCCTTCAACTGGATGAGGCTTGCCATCCATTAAATTGCAGGCCATCCCCGACTTGCGTCGGAGCGGACTGTGCCTCACCCCTTTCCTATTGTCCGCTCCGGCGCGTTCCCGTATTTAGGCTAGTTTTCCCGCGTTCAGGCCCGTTTGCGCATGTCAATGAGTGGGCAGCGGCTTAAATCTAGGCGCACATTGATCCACTGTTCTACTTCTAGACGCTGACTAGTGCGTAGCGTGAGCGGGTCAGCTGCGGCCGCCTCCAAGCTGGCTTGTACCAGGTAGCTGCCTTGGCTCATAGTCACTGATTCGACGCCGGCCTGCGCAACCCCATCCCCTAGGCTTGCGTCAGCGGGGGCTAGCGACCAGGCCCCTGGTGCGGGGGCTAGGATCTGCCCGTACTCTAGCTTTAGCGGCAGTTCCAGTGCTGCGACGGCGTCGGCATCTAAGAAGGGACCAAAACCCAAAAAGCGAGCCACCTGCACGCCGCCAGGATCAGCCCACAACCCCTCAGGAGTGTCCAGGCGAAGCAGGCGCCCACCAGCCATAATGCCCACCACGTCAGCTACTCGCATGGCTTCGTCTTGATCGTGGGTGACGTAAATGGCGCTGGTGCCACGCTCGCGCAAAATACTGCGGATGTCGCGCGCCAGGCCTTCACGCAGCGAGCGGTCAAGCGCCGAGAGCGGCTCATCTAGCAGCAGCAGGCGCGGATTGGGGGCCAGGGCGCGCGCCAGGGCCACGCGCTGGGCTTGACCACCTGAAAGCTCGGTTACCGGCGAGTTTGCGTAAGCACTCATGCCCACCAGCTCAAGCATTTGGGCCACTACCTTTTCAGAGTGGCGCCCCACCCCGTAGGCCACGTTTTCGGCCACGCTCAGGTTGTTGAACAGCTGGCCGTCTTGGAACATCAACACGAATCCGCGCTGATGCACCGGCACTTGCAACACTGATTCGCCCGCGTAGCAGATATCGCCGCCACTGACGTCCACCAGCCCGCCCACCGCGCGCAACAGCGTGGATTTGCCGCTGCCACTGTCTCCCAGCAGGGCCAGGGTTTGTCCGGGGGCTAGGTTTAGGCTCACATTGGCGACGGCGTCGACGTCGCGTCCGAGGTAGCGCACCCGTAGGTTTTTTATTTCTAGCTGCGCGCTAGTGGAAGTGGGCGCAAAACTGTTGGAGACCGACGGCGCCGGGGCCTGGGACGCGCCACTGCGCCGCGAAAAAATACCTTTTAGATTCATAATCAATCCTTATTAATCGCGCTGGCGGTGCGCTTCATGCGGGAACTTGGCTTGCCACTGTCCGCCCCACGGTTGCCCAGCTTGCGACTGCCCGGCTTGCGAGCAGCGGCGCGGTTTTGCAGATACTCGCAGATCAGCATGATTGAGGCACTCCCCAGAGCCAGCACCACCGCGCCCGCAATCGCCATGCCCTGATTTACGGCACCCGGGCGGCTAATTAGCTGGGCCACCACCACCGGCAGGGTGGGGCTTTGCGGTCGAGCCAGGAATGAGGTGGCCCCAAACTCGCCCAGGCTTGTGGCCAGGGCAAAGCCTGCGGCTAAACCGCCGCTGCGCCACAGCACTGGCCCATCCACGCTGCGGATTACCTGCCCCGGCCCGGCACCTAGGGAGGCGGCGGCTTCGCGTTGGCGCGGGTCAATTCCTCGCAGCGCCGGCACCAAAGTGCGTACCACCAGCGGCACTGCCACCACAGCTTGGGCTAGCGGCACAATCCACCAGGATTTAGTTAAGGCCAGTGGCGGGCGTGCCAGGGTGATTAGGAAACCAAAACCCACAGTTACTGCGCTAACCCCTAGCGGCAGCATGAAGAATCCATCTAGCCACACCAGGCCACGTTTAGCCCAAGTGGAGCGGGGTTGGCGTGAAACCACTACGGCAATACACACCCCCACCACCATGGCGATAGCCCCGGCGGTTAGGGCTGTGCGTAGCGAAAACCAGGCGGCTTGCTCCACACTCACCAGCAAAGCTGGGGTTGCTTGTGGGTTAAACAGATCCAGGTAGTTGGCCAGGGTCCACTCGCCGCTACGTTTAAATGAACGCACCAGCAGCGAGGCTATCGGGGCCACCAGCAGGAAGCAAATCAGCGCCGTCGTGAACGCAATAGCCGGTAGGTCACGCCAGGTAAGGGCGCTAGCGGGAACCTGACCCACCCAGTCACTGCGCGCCCCAAAGCGCCGTCGGGCCCGCTCAGCAACCAACAAACAAGCCGCCACCAGCACAATCTGCGCAACCGAAAGTACCGCAGCGCCACGCAAATCAAGGAACTGGGCGGTGAGCACGTAGATTTCAGTTTCAATCGTGCTCACCCCGCGCCCACCAAGCACCAGCACCACCCCGTAAGCGGTGCAGCAGTACAGGAAGGTCACTGAGGCGGCCGCCGCGATCATGGGAGCCAAGCGCGGCAAGGTGATGGTGAAAAACACTCGCGCCGGCCCGGCCCCTAAACTGGCTGCCGCCTGGGCGGGACGCGGGTCCAGCTGCGCCCAGAAGCTACCTACCTGACGCAGCATGAAGCCGTAGTTGAAAAACACCATGGCGGCAATAACCGCCTGTGAGGTGCCATCTAAACCCAGTGATTCTAGCCAGCCGCCCTTGGTTAACAGCGAATGGAAGGCCACCCCCACGGCCACGCTGGGCAGCACGAAAGGCACAATCACCAGCGCTTTTAGCAACCCCACCCCCACAAAACGACGGCGGTAAAGCAGGTGTGCCCCGGGCAGGGCGGCGAGTGCACTAATTCCTGTGGCCCAGGCGGCCTGGTACAGGGTTTGGCCCACCACGCGGCTGGTGCGTTCGCGCAGGAACACTTCGCCCACCCCAGCCAGGTCAAGGTGGCCGTTATCGAGCAGGCCGCGCATCACCAAACTGGCCACTGGCCAAGCGAAAAACAGTCCCAGGAAGCCTAGCGGTAAAGCTATTGCCAGGCTCCAAGCCAGTTTTTGGCTGAAGGTTATGCGCGGCCCGATGCGCTGGGTTCCGGCAGACTCGCCTGTGGTGCGCTGGGGCCCGGCATGGCGGTCCCCACTCTGGATTTTTTCTGGCGTGCCGCTCACTTGCCGACGGCGCTGGCCCATAGCTTGAGCCACTGTTCACGCTCCGCCGCGATCTTGTTGGGGGCAACCTCTACCGGCTTTTCAGCCAGCGGGCCGAACTTGGCCAGCGCCTCGGGCAGCTGCACGGATGAGTCCACCGGGTACATGTACATCTTCTTGGGAATGTCTGCCTGCACATTTTTAGACAGCATCCAGTTAATGAAGGCCTGACCACCTGCCGGGTTGGCGGCGCCCTTAAGCACACCGGCGTATTCCACCTGACGGAAAGCGGTGTCTAGCAGGGCTGCAGTGGTGGTGGAGGCGCCGTCCTTGCTGACCGTGTAGGAGGGCGAGGAGGCATAGGAAACCACGATCGGATAGGCGCCCTTACCTTCACCGGCACTGAAATCGGTGTTGTAGGCTTCGGTCCAGCCCGAGGCGATCTTAGCGCCGCCCTTAACTAGGGTCTTCCAGTAGTCGCTGAACTTGTCGGCGCCGAAGTGGCCTACCGTTGCCAGCATCCAGGCCAGGCCAGGGGTGGAGGTGGTGGGGTTGATGGCCACCAACAGCTTGGCGTATTCAGGCTTAGCCAGGTCCTCGAAAGTCTTGGGCTCAGCCAGGTTGTGGCTGGTGAAGTAGGTTTTGTCGATGTTGATGGCCACGTCACCCATGTCGATGGGCACCAGCGCACGGTTGTTGTCTACCAGGTACTTTTCGGCGCTTTCCGGAATGGTGTCCACGGTGCGGTCTTTGTCGATCACGCCTTGAGCTAGCAGGCGGGAGGCGTAGGTGTTGTCCACGCCGAAGCACACGTCACCTTGGGGGGCGTCCTTGGACAGGATTAGCTTGTTGACCAGCTCGCCGCCGTCGCCGCCGTCCACAATTTCCAGCTTGAAACCGCTGGTTTTCTCAAATTCTTTCTTCAGGTTGTCAGAAACCTGGAAAGAACTGTGGGTTACCACCGTGACTTTTTTGGCGTCAGCCTTGGTGTCTTGCCCACATGCCGCCAGTGTGGCCGCGCTGGCCAGGGCGAGGGCGCCACCAATTACTCCACGACGAGTTAGCACGTGACCAGTTAGCATTACTTCCTCCTGCTTGAGCTGGAGGGGAAGAGAGCCCGACTCCCTTACGCCGGTATTACCCGGATCAGGTTCGAGGGTCTGCGCCAAGCGCACTCTCAGCACCGCTGTGGTGCTCCCCTGGGGTTTGCATTTACATGGTACTAGTTATTGCCGCGTTTTACTGCCTCTAGCATCAGCTGTGCTACGTCCATAACCCGCACGTCTTCAGCGCCTTGGCTGGCCACGCCGTCGGAAAGCATGGTGGTACAGAAGGGGCAGGCAGTGGCCACGATTTTGGCCCCCGTGTCTAGGGCTTCGCGGGCGCGGGTGGCTGCGATGCGGGTGCCGATAGTTTCTTCCATGAAGGCTCGCGCACCACCGCCACCACAGCAGAAGGCGCGTTCGTGGTTGCGCGGCATTTCCACCTGTTCGGCGCCGGTTGCGGCCAGGAGTTCACGCGGCGGAGAGTAGATCCGGTTGTGTCGTCCCAGGTAGCAGGCGTCGTGGTAGGTGACTTTGGGGGTTAGTTGCAGCCCCTGCACTGCAGCAGGTTTTGCCGACGCCGTCGCTTCTGCCGACGACGCCGCAGAGTCCGCCTGGGTGCTTGCCGCTGCGGATGGTGCCTGCTGCGCCGGGGCAGTTTCCGACGCCGCTACCGACGCCGTCGCTGCCTGCTGCGCGGACGCCGCTGTGGGGGCCACCGGCTTTAGGCGACCTTCACGCACCAACTGATTTAGCAGCTGGGTGTGGTGCAGCACCTGATAATTGCCGCCCACCTGCGGGTATTCACGCGAAATAGTGTTGAAGCAGTGAGCGCAGGTAACCACAATGCGCTTGGCGCCAACCTCGTTTAAGGTTTCAACGTTTTGCGCAGCCAAAGTTTGGAACAGGATCTCATTACCGGCGCGGCGGGCGGGGTCACCAGTGCAGGATTCGCCGTCGCCCAAAACCGCGAAAGAAACCCCGGCAATATGCAGCAGCTCAGCCACCGCGCGGGTAGTTTTCTTGGCGCGATCCTCATAGGCACCAGCGCAGCCCACCCAGAACAGGTAGTCCACTTCGCTGGCGTCTTCCACATCCACACCCACCACGGGCACATCAAATTCCAGGCCCTTAGCCCACTCTAGGCGCTTGCGCGGGGGCAGACCCCAGGGGTTGCCTTTAGATTCAAGCTTGCGGAACATTTGCCCAAGTTCCTTGGGGAAAGCCGACTCCATCAGCACCTGGTTGCGGCGCAGATCAATCACGCGGTCAATATGCTCAATGTCCACCGGGCACTGATCCACGCAAGCCCCGCAGGTGGTGCAGGCCCACAGCGCAGCCTCGCCGATGACTTCGCCAACCAGTGGGGCGGGTTTGGTGGCCACGCCAGTTTCCGACGGCGCCGCTTTGGCCTGCAGCAGCGCCCCCAAAATGTCTTGGGTGTGGGCACTGTTTTCGGCCAGGCCCAGGGAGGTGTTTACGCTCAAACCGTCACGCACCCCCAGGCGCACTGGGCGCTGAGCGAGCTGCTCGTCGCTGACCTCTTCAGGTTCCACCCCTAGCTGCTGGGCAGCGGCAATAAAGGGGGCTACGGCGGCGTGGTGGTCACGCAAAGCCAGGGTGAAAAGCTTGGGGGAAAGCGGCTTGCCGGTGTTCCAGGCCGGGCATAGATCCTGGCAGCGGCCGCATTCAGTGCAGGCAGAAAAGTCCGCTAGAGCTTTCCAATGGAACTGCTCGATCCGGCTAACCCCAAAGGTAGGTTCGGCGTCGGACTCTTCAAGCTCATCGAGTAAATCGACAGTTAGGGGTTTGCCATCCACAATCATGGGGTCAAGCGGACCCAGAGCAGAGGTGCCGTCGTCGTGCTTGCGGGCGTAGATGGTGATAAAAGCCAGGAAGCGGTGCCAGGCCACGCCCATAGACGGCTGCAAGCCCACAATCACAAACCAGGTCATGGAGCACAGGATCTTAACCAGCGCCAACACCGCAATGACATTAGCCAGCGTCTCTGGATTGGCGCCCTGACCCAGCGGGCGACCCAACCAACCAAAAATCGGGAAATGCACCCAGCTAGCCGACTGCTCATGCTGGGCGGCGCTAAGCCAAGCCGATTCGGCCACGCGCAGCAAATCTACGCAGCCCACCACGGCCACAATAGTGGCCTCCACAAACCGCGCCTGCCAGCGAGTTGAGCCGGTAAAACGCGACTTGCGGCCGTGGGCGGTGTTAACGCTGCGCACCACAATCAAGCCAATAATGGCGATCGTGGAGGCTAAAGCAATAAATTCAACAAGCCATTCCCAGGGCGGAAAATGCCCGATTAGCGGCAGCGCCCAGTCGGGGCTAAAAATCTGCGCATAGCCGGTGACCAGCGTAAAGAACAGGATCGGGAAGGACACCATCACTAGCCAGTGGGCTAGGCGGATCCAGGGGCGACCTTTAAAGTCCTGGTGGCATAGGACTTTCACCAGCAAAGTTTTAAGGCGCTTGCCCACCGGGTGCAGGCGCTGACGGTCTACCGGGGCGCCTAGGCGGAAGCGGTTAGCGATAGTTAGGCAGGCGCGAGTGAAGAAACCCAGGCCCACCAGGGTGGCAATGACGGCTAGTGCGCCGCAGACCCACTGGATTACAGAAATATGGTTCATGCACCCAGCCCCTGCCAGTAGCCCAGTCCCTGCCAGTATTGGCGAACAAAACGCAGCCCGGTTAAGGATGCTGTAAAACTCAGCCCAATTGCTGCGCCGGATTGCGTTAGGCGGTATGCCAACATGCCAGGGACACAAACACTCATACCTATAGCCTACCGGCAGCTAGTTATGTGCACTGTTAGCTAAGCCCGCCCCCTGGTGTGGCAAGGGCCGCGCGCTTAGGCTCTGCCAACCTAAGGGGTCGCAGCTGGTCGCGCAGGGCTCGCCGGACAAGCAGCCCCTGCCGGGCCGAGCAGCTGCCGAGCCAGCGAGACTTGCCAGGCGGGGCTTGTCGGGCCAGCCAAACAAGCCTTGGTGTCAGCCCGGCCAGCAGCGAGTGTCAGGCTTCGAGCTGCTTGGGCTGGTTGTGGCCCTCGAACCAGACGGCGGCGCTACGCAGAGTGAGCTCGCGAGTAAGGGTTAGCACTGCGCCAGAAATAATGGCGAATGCAGCCAGTTCAGCCACCGCGTAGCTCGATAGCTGGCTTTGGTCTTTGGGGGCCGGGCGGCCGGTCACTGCCCGCCAACTTAGGGAAACTACCTTGTCAGCCACATAGCCGGAGGCGAAGGTGGCCGCCGCAGCGGTCAGCTTCCAGGTGAGGTCTTGCTTCTTGTTGCTCTTAGCCATGGCTAAATTCTAGCGACGACGCCGTCCACTCTCGACCCGCTTACGGCCTCTCTTGCAGCCTCTGCCCACTTAGGAGACCCACCAAATGCGCCGCCACCAGCATTTTTAGGCAGCGTCGGTTTAATTAGTGTCGATTTCTATCACTACCCACCCATTATTATCACAACCACACATTAATCTATTTAATTCACACCAGTCACACCAGAACAATTCTATACCTCAAGATTAACTTTAGATTTTTAAATTAGTTCTTTCTAAGGTTTAAATATTTACCTTTAATTAGTTTGTTTACTGTGCGCGAAACTTAGGCAAAATTGCCTCACGTAGCAGCCTAAAGATATAAACTGATCAGACCTCCCCTAAGAAGCTTTCCAATTATTAGCTAAGCGGAGGTACTTACATACTCACAACCTCAAGGAAGGTGTATCAATGCTAGACAAAAAGGCTTTCGCAAAATGGCTGCAGGCGCGCCCTAGGCTAAACGTTGCCACAACTAACGCCTCAACTACTTTCAGTCAGGATCCGCCCAACGTTACTAGCGAACCTGACATCAGCCTGGAAATTGCTAAGCAGACCATTGTTGGTCAGGCTGCGCAGTTGATCCAGCAGGCCCAGGAGCTTGAGCAACAGGAGCAACTACTTGAACAGCAAGCCCAGGAGCTTGAGCAGCGGACCGCAGAACTCGAACAAGAGACCGAAGCTCACAAGCTCGACATAGATTACATCGACGATCTAGATACCCGAAAAAACCAGATTGAACAGGAACTAGAAGAAACTAAACAGGAACTAGCTTCAACTAAACAGAAGCTAGCAGAGACTAAAGAACTGACTACCAACCAGGCAGCTAACGAATCCTTGGTTGAAGAAAACAAACAGCTAACCCAGCAGTTAGATCAGAGGCAAGGGCAGATCGATAGCCTCAAAAACGATGTAATCGAAATGCAGAAAGAACTAGAAAAAACTGTATACCAGAGGGACCGCTTCCAGAGTCAAGTCAGTGTTGCTGATCAGGAACGTCTTGATGCGGAAGAAGAACGCGATAACGCACAAAGCGAGATGCGTAAATTAAGGCAGCAAGTTGACCGCCTTAAGAAATCTGCCAATTCTACAGCTGAGCCAAACTCTAAACTCACTAAAGATTGGTTTACCCACCCTGACCTAAAGCTTAGCGATTACGCTAGGTTTAAGCTCGATGTTGAGATTTGCTGGAATACCCTCGACAGCAAACTACGTGAAGATTACCCACTTAAGGATTACACCATTAAGGATGGGTTCCTTGAGAGTGCTAAAGAGACGTTGCCAAACGAATACACTCGCCTGGTACGTATCTGTACCGAGATTATCTGCGGCATTTCGCGTGCTCCCCGATCCGCTAACTGGTCCGGCATTGCGGGAGTTGACCGCGTCAACCACAACGGCCCCAACAACAACTGCCCGACAGTAACCCGCCAGCAGGATGACGCTACCTCGCGCAAGGTTTACGTCAAGCAGAAGAGCCCGGCGGCGCCGCGCTTGTACTACTGGCTGCTGCCAGACCAAAGCGTAGAGCTGGCCAAGGTCGGCTTCCACGACGATTTCGACCCCGGCCGCTGATCAAGGCCAAGCTAGCCGCCGCCTAACCAAACTGGCCCTGCATTAGCACAGAGCCCCTGCACTAATGCAGCAGCCAATACCAACAAAACTGCGCCCGCCAAAATTTGGCGGGCGCAGGCGTATCTATTGGCGTCTATTTGCGCCCTCGGGCGCGGGCCCTACGCCAGCCCACGATAGTCACCCAAACGCCAGCTATGGCCACGCCAAAGCCCAGGTTGGTCACAATAGACAAACTATCTAAGCGCTCTATGTGCATAGGCGGCCCCACCACTTTGACGTCCTTAGTGTTTTGACACTTAATCACATAGGTGCCAGCAGTGGTTGAGGTAAAACTTCCCGGCGGGAACTTCGAACTACCTTCCTTATAGGCCACCACTTTGCCAGCTGGATCGCTCACGCTACAGCTATCAACGTCCCTTGTGGTCAGAGAGTAGAGCATGTAGTTAGTCTTGGCCTCCAAGGCCACCTGCCCAGACTCGGGCAGCAGCTGCCCAGCCTTAAAGGAGCTAGGGCCTCCCGTCAGGTACAACCAAGAGCCAGCCAGGGTCACCATGGGCACCACCAGCATCATGAACACGCCGATAATAAACAGACGCCAGCGGCCGCGTTGCTTCTTCTTACGGGGTACAGCCCGGTAGACAAAACGTCCCCCGGGAGCCAGGCGATAGTGCCCAGCCGGTTCGTCGTCGTCGTTAGTAACGTTATAGCCCTCACGGACAGCCGAGCGGCCTGGAGCGCGCGTCCCCTCACCACGAGAAGACTTGCGCCCCTCATGGTCAGCGCGATCCTTATCGTCAGACCAGTAACTATAGCTTCCGGTTATGTTGTCATAGCGGCCATAAACGCGGTCAGAGCGCCCCTCACGCCCGGCCTGGCCCTCATGCCCGGCCTGGCCTTCACGCCCGGCCTGACCTTCATGGCCATGCCCGGCCTCATGATCGCTCAGTCCCTCAGGTCCGGCCAGGCTTTCATGTTCAAAGTGGCCCTCATTTTCAGCTTCGCGCTCACGCTCGCGTTCACGGGCCCGCCTAACATACTCCGCCTCAGCGGTAGCAAAATCGCGTTTAGCGGCGCGGCGTTTAGCCCGACGCTCAGCTAGGCGCCGCGCTTTAGCTTCACGCTCACGCTCAGCCTCGCGAGCCTGCTTTTCACGCAGAACGGCCAGCTCCTCAGGGTTCAAACGAACCCCGTATTTGGGCTGGCCGTCCTCAGTTTGGTAGTCGCTCACTTGGCCTGACGCAGCAGCTCTAGGGTCTCGCTAGCAACCTGCTCCTGCTTGACGTTAGCAACCACGTTCTCCACGAACAGGCGGCCGAGCACAATCGCGGTTACGGTGGGCAGGAAGCCCAGCAGCAAAGAGATCAGGAAGGCCACAAAGCCGTTCGAGTCGCCGCCGCTGGCGTAACCACCGTAAATGTAGCTGTTGAAAAACACCGACACGATCTTGGAGTTAGCAGCAGCTCCCGCGCAGATCAGCCAGGCGAAGACAGCGGTGACGGTGATGGTCAGGTTAGCCAGCTTGGCGCCGGTTAGGGCAAAGGACTGCTTGAAACCAAAGTCGAACAGCGCGCCAATCGGGCTGGGCTGGGCCGGGCCGGCCTGGGGGTAAGCGCCGTAGCCCTGCTGAGCGGCGTAAGCGTTGGGGTCGTAGCCAACAGCCGGAGCGCTGGCAGCCACAATCGGGTTACCGTAGGCGTCTAGCTGTACGCCACCGGCAGCGGTCTGAGCAGAGGGGGCGCCGTAGTAAGCACCTGCGGGGGCAGGGATATCATTAGCGGGGGCCGGAGCGCCGTAGGGCTGCTGGGGCTGGGGAACCTGGTTGTAGTCAGTCATAAAAGTCTGCCTCCAGTTAGATTTTCTTAGGGCTTTTAATACCCAGTTATGGGTTAGCCCTGATGGACTCCCCCTTAGCCTAACTCGAAAACCTTAGTTTCGTCTGGATCCGCGTTGCACAGTGACTTGTACTTCACCATCACTACCCGCCGCAAAAACACGCGCACCTGCGTTAATACGCCAACGCAAAATGCGATTTTCTGCCTGCAGGGCAGCGTTTTGCTCTTCGAGCAGCAAAATCCGGCGGATCCCCTCTAAGTTAATTCCAGCTTGGCTGAGGGTTTGGATATAGCGCAGTTTTTCGACGTCGCTATAGGAGTAACGCCGTCCACGCCCGCGTGACCGCTTGGGACTAACTAAGCCCAGGCGGTCATATTGGCGCAGCGTTTGTGGGTGCATCCCGGCCATTTGCGCGGCCACAGACACCACATATACGGCCCGGTGGTGGGCGTCAGGCTCTAGTGAACCGATCCCCTGGCCACGGCGTTTCACTTGGATACCGCTTCTTTGAGCTTAGCGCGCGGGTCGGCGTCACCCATGGCGGCGTCGAATTCTTCCAGAGCCTTACGGGCCTCGGCAGATAGCTGCTTAGGTACCGCAACTTCCAAGGTTACTAGCAGGTCAGTGTTGCCCTTGGGGGTGTGGGCACCCTTTCCGCGCAGTCGCACCACGCTTCCCGACGACGTGCCCGGCTTTACCTTAATCTTGCTGAAAGTGCCGTCAAAGTTAGGTACCTCAACGATGCCGCCCAGGGCAGCTTCCTTCAGGGAGATCGGTACGCTCAGGCGCAGGTCTTTACCGTCCTGCTTGAACACCGGGTGGGGGCGAACCTTGATGTTAACCACCATGTCGCCGGCGTCGCCGCCGTCGGTGCCGGGGCGGCCTTTACCGCGCAGACGGATCTTTTGCCCGTCCTTAACGCCCGCCGGGATACGCACCTTAACAGCCCGCCCATCAGCGGTAATTTCCACCATGGTGCCGTTGACGGCGTCGCGGAATTCTAGCGTGGCGTCGGTTACCACGTCCTGGCCGCGCTTGGGGCGTGAGAAGCTGAAGTTGAAAGGCCCGGGGCGTCCGTCGCGACCGCGTGTAGGCGAGGAGTAGCCGCCGAACATGTTCATCAGGTCATCAATGTTGATGTCTGCGCCAGCCGTGCCGCCAGCGAAACCGCCTGAGCTCGCGCCGCCGCCAAACATGGAACCAAACAGGTCATTAAAGCCCGCGTTGGCCCCACCTGAACCGGAGGTGAAGCGCGCACCGCCACCAGCCATGGAACGGATAGCGTCATACTGCTTGCGGTCTTGCTCATTAGAGAGCACCGCATAGGCCTCGCTGACCTCTTTGAACTTCTTCGCAGCCTCGGGATTGTCAGCGTTACGATCCGGGTGGTACTGCCTGGCTAGCTTGCGGTAAGCCTTCTTGATGGCGGTGGCGTCAGCGTCTTTAGCAACACCTAGTACCGCGTAAAAATCCTTAGTCATCCAGTCTTGACTGGCCATAATGTGGTCCCCACCTCCTAAATAAGGGGAAAGTCATTAATAGTTTCTTTTTTGGTTGCCGCTTTTTTCTTTAGCGGCTTTATTTTTTATAGCGACGGCGCAGGTAAAAGCTCACCTGCGCCGTCGTTATTTGCATGGTGCTTAGGCCGGGTTGGCGACCTGCACGCGAGCGTGGCGGACCACGCGCTCACCGAGCATGTAACCGGGCTGGATCACCAGGTTCACCGTAGGTTCGGTGACTTCAGTGGATTCCACTGCCATCAGGGCTTCATGCAGGTTGGGGTCGAATACGTCCCCGGCCTGGCCAAAGCGGGTAAGTGAGAACTTGTCTTTCAAGATATTCTCAATTTTGCTGCCCACCGCTTCAAAGGAACCAACCAGGTCCCCGTGTTGGCGGGCTAGTTCGATCTCATCCAAGACCGGGATTAGTGCTTCAGTGACCTGCTGGGCGCCGGCTTCGCGGTGAGAGGCAGCCTGTTCGCGAGAGCGACGCACATAGGCGTTGTACTCCTGCTGCAGGTTGTACAGGTCAGCACGGGCGCGGGCCAGCTGGTCAGTGGTCTCGTCTAGCTTGACCTGTAGTTCCTGGGCAGTGACCTGACCGGCGTCGGCCGCCTCCTGAGCGGCGTCAGCTGCGTCTTGGGCCGCGTCGGCCGCGTCCTGGGCGGCCTGGTTGGCGGCGTCGACGGCGTCGGTTACGTCAGCCTCAGCGAAGGCCTCGTTAACCTGGTCAGCTAGGGCCTGTAGGTCCTCGTTTGAGGGCTCAGTGCTCACTTGTTTTCCTCGTCATCAACGATTTCAGCGTCGACGATGTCGTCGTCAGCCTTGGGCTGCGAGCCAGCGGAAGCGCCGGGGAAACCACTGCCACCGGCGGGGCCGGCCTGCTCAGAGGCGTACAGGGCCTGACCGATCTTCTGGCCTACCTCGTTGAGCTTGTCCTGAGCGGTGCGTACGGCGTTGATGTCGTCGCCCTCAAGGGACTTCTTCAGCTCGTCAACAGCTGCGGAAACCTCAGAGTGGACGTCCTCGGGCAGCTTGTCCTTGTTCTCGCGCAGTAGCTTCTCGATGGCGTAGGCCTGCTGCTCAGCGGTGTTGCGGGTCTCAGCCTCTTCGCGACGCTTCTTGTCCTCAGCGGCGTGAGCTTCAGCTTCCTTGATCATGCGGTCGATGTCCTCCTTGGGCAGAGCACTGCCGCCGGAGATGGTCATGGACTGCTCCTTGCCGGTGCCCTTGTCCTTAGCGGACACGTGCACGATGCCGTTGGCGTCGATGTCGAAGGAAACCTCGATCTGGGGCACACCGTGCGGGGCCGGAGCGATACCGGTCAGCTCGAAGGTGCCTAGCGGCTTGTTGTCGCGGGCGAACTCGCGCTCACCCTGGTAGACCTGGATCAGCACGGAAGGCTGGTTGTCTTCAGCGGTGGAGAAAATCTCGCTGCGCTGAGCCGGGATGGCAGTGTTGCGCTCGATCAGCTTGGTCATGATGCCACCCTTGGTTTCGATACCCAGGGACAGCGGGGTCACGTCGATCAGTAGCACGTCCTTGCGGTCACCCTGGATAACACCAGCCTGCAGGGCGGCACCGATGGCCACAACCTCGTCGGGGTTAACGCCCTTGTTGGGCTCCTTGCCACCGGTCAGCTCGCGGACAACGTCGCTGACGGCAGGCATACGGGTGGATCCACCTACCAGCACTACGTGGTCGATGTCGCTGACCTTGACGCCGGCGTCCTCGATTACCTTGTGGAACGGCAGCTTGGTGCGCTCTAGCAGGTCAGCAGTCATTTCCTCGAACTGGGCGCGGGTTAGCTTCTCGTCCAGGTGGATCGGGGTGCCGTCGGGGCCCATGGATAGGTACTGCTGGTTGATGGTGGTGCTCATGGCGCTGGACAGTTCCTTCTTGGCCTGTTCAGCGGCGTCGCGCAGACGCTGCATGGCGATCTTGTCCTTGGACAGGTCTACACCGGTGTTGGACTTTACGCGGTCGATCAGCCACTTGACGATACGGTCATCCCAGTCGTCACCACCGAGTCGGTTGTCACCGGCGGTGGCGCGCACCTGAATGGTGGAGAAGCCGTCGTCATCCTTACCAACCTCAAGCAGGGAGACGTCGAAGGTACCGCCACCGAGGTCGAATACCAAGATGAGCTCGTCTTCCTTACCCTTTTCGAGGCCGTAAGCCAGGGCGGCTGCGGTGGGCTCGTTGACGATACGGTCAACCTTGAGGCCGGCAATGGTACCGGCGTCCTTGGTGGCCTGACGCTGAGCGTCGTTGAAGTAGGCGGGGACGGTGATAACCGCATTGGTGACGGGCTCGCCCAGGTAAGCCTCGGCGTCGGCCTTTAGCTTGGCCAGGATGAAGGCCGAAATCTGCTGGGCGTTGTAGTCCTTGCCGTCAATGTTCACCTTCCAGTCAGTGCCCATGTGGCGCTTGACGGAGGAGATGGTGCGGTCAACGTTGGTGACTGCCTGACGCTTGGCAATGTTGCCAACCAGAATCTCGGGCTTGGCGTCAGGGCCGGTGGCCTTGGAGAAAGCTACTACTGAAGGGGTAGTACGGCCGCCTTCAGCGTTAGGGATGATGGTGGGCTCCCCGCCTTCGAGGACGGAGATAGCAGAGTTGGTGGTTCCTAGGTCAATACCCACAGCGCGTGCCATAAGTTTGTGCTCCTTGTTTGTTCTGTCTGTAATGTCTTTACTCAAGTATTCAAGTTGAGCCAGTGACTGTCAACTCTCTTCTTGAGTCCACCTAGCTCAACTTTGCTAGGGGGTGAATCATTCCCACTATTTGATGTGAGCTGGCACACTTTAAACTTTATGTCCTATCCTGAGCTCGTGGGCCCAGCCAAAGACTCCCCCTCACCACCAAACTCACTGTCAGCTGCTTGGCTAGACTCACGCCGAAAGTTAGGGCGTGGACACCACTGGTTTTGGTCTTCACTAACCGCCATTAACTCTGGCCCTAGCTGGCACCGCGCTGCACGTTGGACCGCCACTGTATGCGGCGGCCTACTTGGCTGCGCCCTAGTTTTGGGTCCTTCCCACGCCACTTTGGGCTTGCTCGGGGCCCAGTGCGCCAACGTTGGGCGCGAAGAGCCACTACGACGGCGCACTGTCTCCATGGTCATTAACGCCCTGGTATCCCTAGGTTTTTTCTTCTTGGGTTGGTACGCAGCCCCATATCCTTGGCTTCTGCCCCCATTAATCACGGCCATGACTTTTTCGACCGTATGGGTGTGGCACGCCCTGATGGTGGGCCCTCCGGGGCCTACAAACACGGTGTTTGCCGGGGCCTACGGAACCTATATGGCCTCCACCCATTCAAGCGCACTAGAAACAATTGTTTCGGTTAACTCCCTGGCTTTCCTATTTGCTGCCTTAACTTCGATTGCCTTGATTGCCTGGCACCCCAACTCCCCTGCCCGCGAGGCTATCGCCACTGCAGAGGCCGCCGTCGCCGACTATGAAGCCAGCTTTGACAAGCCCCAATATGAGCGCGGGCCGCAACGCTCAGCCGCCTATAGCGCGGTGAATGAGGCTTGGTACACCCTGCGTAGTGCACGCACAGCCAACGAGCGCCCCCACACTGCCGCCTCACGTCAGCTACATTCACGCCTGCGTCGCCTGCATCGGCGCCTGGTGTTGGGCCTGCAAAGTGAGTCTTTTCCCGCCCAAAATCAGGCCACTGGCTCGCACTTTTTGCGCACTCCCCTGGGTCGGCCTCGCCCAAGCTACTTGCTGCGCCGGGCTTTCCATAAGGGCTCTCGTCCCTGGTTAACGGCGGTGCGGGCGCTGATTGCGGTGCTGCTAGCCACCACCTCTATGTTTTTTTCGCCTACCGCACATACTTCTTGGGCGGTGCTTAGCGCCCTGATTGTGCTGCAAAACGGCACTAGTCGCATGGATATGTCGGTGCGGGCACTGCACCGTGTAGTTGGTACTAGCCTGGGTTTAATTAGTGCTTTGGCGATAATGACGCTGGGGCTGGAGCCGTGGACCAAGCTGGTAATTATTTTCGCCTGCCTGCTGGGGATGAACCTGACGGCGAAGCGTAACTATGCGGTGGCGGTTTTCTTCATCACCACCTACTCGATGCAGATGCTTCCGCCCACCGCCCATTACTCCACTTCACTACTGTTTGCCGATCGCCTACTAGAGACTTTGGTGGGCGCAACCACGGCCCTACTGGCGATTTGGCTGGTGGGACGCCATGCCCCGATCTTGTTGGTGCGGCGCCAATATCGCGCGGTTTTGCGGGCTATTACAGCTGTTCTCGACGACGCCGCTCACGCTGAGCTAGATACTTTGGCGGCCTCCACGCACCGGCGCAACCTGGCTTTTGAGCTGTCTCAGTCCGGTACGGTTTTGGCTGGGGCACGGGCCGACGACGCCGCTAGCCTGGTGGGTTGGCATGAGTTATCGCGGGAAATTTCCCGGTTTGGTTTTGACGTGTTGGCTTCCGTGTGGCGCAAATCTAGCTTTGGTCAGGCACAACAGGCACAGTTGGCGGCCGCCCAGGCGGCGCAAAATCTGCGTGATTTTGTGCGTGACCTGCCCCCGCTTTCAACTACCAATATTGATACTGCCGCGCTAACTAAACGGGTTAGCTTGGCGCGCACCTTATACCTGGCAGATGCCTAAAAAATAGAAAGCAGTAAGCTATACAACTTACTGCTTTCTGATTGCTATGTTATACCAGTATTTTACCGGGCAGGCATTTGTGCCGAAAAATAATGGTTATAGCGGCATAAGGAGTTAGAAAATTACTTCTCGTCCTTGTGTACGGCATTCTTAACGCCTTCGATTGCGCCCTCTACAGAGTCCTTGACGTCCTCAACGGCGTCCTTAACCTTGTCAGCGAACTTTTCCGCAGCGCCTTCAGTTTCCGTCTTCTTGTCGCCGGTAACCTTACCCACAACTTCCTTGGCTTCAGCCTTGGCGTGGTTGATGCTGTCCTTGATCGACATAATCGTACTCCTTTTTAGATGGTAGTTAGCTTTTAGGATAATATTTTTTGGAGAAAATTGCTAGGATTTTTTCCCAAAGAATAATACGACTATAGCGATAACAATTACTGCACCCAAGATAGAGGGAATTAGAGCCTTACCAGCCAGGGCCGGACCCCAGGTACCAAACAGTCTTTGACCCACAAATGAGCCTATTAAACCTGCGACAACGTTGGAGAGTATCCCCATCGAGCCGCCTTTTCTAGTAATCACACCTGCGACAAAACCTATAAAGCCGCCAACAATAATTGACCAGACCAAAATTACGCTCCATTCGCACTATTTATGCGGAAAGTGTTTACTTTCAGCCAACACTGCGACAGACACGGTCTCAGATGATTTCGATACAGCATCTATTCGTGGAGGATTGGCAGTCAAAATAAAATATGTTGTGCAACACCCGCAATTGTCAGCATAACAGCATGTTGGTAACGCGATCAACAGGTTACAAATATTAGTTGCTCAGAATAGCTAGCAGCGATTGCAGCGCAACCTAACGCTAGGGCTGCTGATTTGGGTCTGGACCAGCCTTAGCTGCAGCGTTAGCAACTAGTTGCCAAGGACCCAGATTTAGCGGCCTAGATACCCGCACTATCAGGTCTTGCCCCTCGATTAAGCATTGATTGAGGCTAGCTTGATTATCGCTAGCCACCCTGCCGGCTTGCTGGCAAGGCTGCGCCCCACCGGCAGCTAGCGGATCATTAAGCGCTTGAGCGCCAGCTAGGGCGGCCAGGTCAGCTGCACTTTGAGCTTTAGCGGCGCCACTATAGGCCGCAGCCACCAGGGCGATTACCCCAGAAAGCAGCAACGCTAAAGCGATTAAAGCCAGCGATAGTACCGTGCCAGAGCCCTGCTCCCAACTGTGGGCTTTGCTTTGACCAGGCTGTCTCATGGCTGCTCCCGTGGGGCGCAGGCGCTAGCCCGAATAGTCCACCCCAGCATGTTTAGGATGGGTGGCAGTGACACGCTGGCCTGCGCACATTCTCCACTAACACTGATTTGGGCCGCACTATAAGCCCTAGCTGCTGCCGCATAGGGGTCCTCACCCGCCAATTGGGCTCTAGCCGCCGCATTGGCCGCGCCCACTGCCCGCACCTGCCTGACACCTACAGCAGCCAAACCCAGCACTAGTGCTAGCACGGCGATAACTGCTGGCAAAGTTAAGGCTAGCTCAGCGGTAACCATGCCCCGGCAGTTGCAACTAGCCCTGCCAGTGCAGGCGAGGGCGCAGCTTCGCCTGCGCCCACAGCGCACACCTAAACCCTGGGGAGTGGTGGCGGCGCAAGTATTTACGGGCTTGCGCCGCCACCTTGGCTTAGGGCGGCCAGTTAGTCCGCCCCGGCTCATCAGGACACGCTCAGTGCGCTAGAGAGCAGCGACTCGATCATTGGGCGTAGCCCACCAGAGCGAATAATCGCCAGTAGCAGCCCCGCAAACGCTGCGGCTGCCACCGTGCCAATGGCGTACTCGGCTGTGGCCATACCAGCTTCAAGATCTAGGCGCTTATCGCCCTGGGCGCCGCCTTCAGGCTTACCTTCACTCTTAGCGCACTTGGCCTCCACAGCCTCCTTTACTTCCTTTACCTCATTTGCCTCCTTGGTGCCCTTGAGTGAGTCACTGCCAGGCGCCAAAGACGCAGGCGGCTGCTCATGTGCCTGCTCCATGGTTTCCTCCTTTTGCCCTAATCTGGGCAGTTTTGGCTAGATGGGCGGCCTAGTTGACCAACCCGTAAACAGTTTGTGGCGCCTTGGCTAGCGCCTGCTTGCAGCCTGTGGATAGGGGCTGTAGGAGTAAATTTGTTCCCCACCTGTGCTCAAAAGCATTAGCGACGTCGCCGCAGCCAAGAGCGCAAAAGAGCAGCAAAGAGCAGCTTTTAACTTTGTACCTGGCCGAAGAGTTGCTGGGCAGGTACAAGACATAAGCTGGTCGACAGCGAGCTTAGAGATTAGGGGCGAAATTAGTTCCAGAGAGCTACTGGAAGAGCCGGCGAGATGCGGATCAGAAGCCACACCGGCGAGATTCATGCAGATACGGGGGCTTGCGGGCTAGCGTGCCAGCGATCGGAGGCACGGCAGTCTTAGCCAGCGCGCCAATCTTGGCCAGCACACCACTCGGTTGGGAGTTTCAGCCAGTTAGGCAGCCAGCTGAGCACGGCACTCTTGGCCGATGAGATGTCGCAGCAAGCTGAGCGTTAGGCAGCCAGCTAGGCGCCGTCGCCCCAAGATTTAGGCAAAACGCAGCCTTAAGCGCCGGCAAGCACGCTGCGGCCCAAATAAACCACGGCCGGCACAATCGCCAACAAAATAAAGGCCGGCAAATGACACAGCCCCAACGGCAACACCAGTCGCACCGCCAACCGGTTAGCGTCCGCGCTAGCCTGGCTTTCACGCTGATCACGTAGGGTTTGCGCCCAAGCTTCAAGCATCGGCAGGGGGTTGGCTCCAACTAGCCAGGCCGGCGCTAAACATTGACTAAGCGCCTTATAACCAGCCCGATTTGGCGCAGCCAGGCTCCAAGCCTCATCCCAACTCGCCCCAATTTCCAGCGCCCGCGCCACGAACCCAAAATCCTTGATTTCACAGGCAAACCCCAACGCCTCCAGGCATCTGGGGATACTGGCGCCACTATGCAGCGCCGCACCACACAGATCCAGCAGTAAGGCGTCGTCGAACTGGTTAACTTCCTCCTGGGCACGCTCCACCATGCGGGACGTAACCAGGCGCCCCACACACAAAAACCCCAGCCCACCCAGAGCCGTGATGGTGCCCAGGGCGCCGTCGAGCCAAAACTGCCACACCCGCACCCCTAAAAGCGCCCCTAAAGCCACCCCCACCAGCGGCAAAGCAGCCAACATGCGGGCCGTGGCCACCGGCGCCGCCAAAGCCGCATAGCGCTGCTGCGCGCCGCGAGTAGCCTGCGTGATCATGCCGGCCACCTGCCCTAACACCTGTGCCAAGGGCGAGCCCAGGCGCTGCGCCAAACGCTGCCCTGCCAAAGCCGATCTAGCCGCGAGCGCATTAACCCCCGCCTGTTGGCGCCGACTTTGCCCCAGCCACCAGGGGGTTTTGGCCGCAATCAAGCTATGCAGGTAGAGGCTTTCGCCCGCCTGGTTGAGTTGGCTGGGTGCCCCGGCTTCGGCTAGGGCTTGGCTCCAGGCTTGGGTGGGCATCTGTCCGCCGGTAAGTCGCACCGATACCTGCACTAGCAGCATATTTAGTGCCAGTGGTGGTTTGCGTTTGGGTAGGGCTGGTAGGTGTATGGGGCGGCTCCGGCTTAGGGGTGCCCACCAGCACCAGGCCACTAGGGTCAGCAAGCTGGCTAGTAAAAGCGGGTGGGTTTGGATTACTGCGGCGACGGCGCTAAACGCTACTGTCAGGGCGGTTTCTAGGGCACTTTCTAGGGCGCTCGCGGCCAGTGCGAACAGCGTGGCCAGCACGGTCAGTGTGGCCAGCGCGGCCAGTGCGAACAGAGCGGATAGTGCTGACAGCGCGCCGCTGGCTTTGCAGGTGGCGGCGCATAGTTTGGTTAGTGTTTCTACCAGCTGCCAGGTCATGGTTAGCTGCCTAAGGCTTGGTCTAGGGCTGGCCCAAGACGCCGCCGCAGCAGTTCTAGGGCGGCGCCTGGCACTAGCTGGCCGTCGTCATTCCAGGTCAGGGCGTCTTGGCAGATTAGTTCTCCATCTTGGCGCCATAGCACTGCCAGGCTGCGTAGCCGGCGTAGGCCTTGCTGACGTTCTAGGTGTATTACTGCGTCTAGGGCGCTGGCTGCCTGCAGGTTTAGGGCTTGGGGACTTAAACCGGCCAGGGCTCCCAGAGCGGCTAGTCTTGCGGGCACATCCACTGCGCTGTTGGCGTGGAGTGTGGCCCAGCCTCCCTCATGCCCGGTGTTGAGGGCGGTGAGTACGTCGGCTACTTCGCCGCCGCGACATTCGCCCAAAATGAGCCTGTCTGGCCGCATTCTTAAGGCGATTCGTACTAGTTCGCTCATATTCACCCCGCCGGCACCTTCCACGTTGGGGCGGCGTTCTTGCAGGTAAACCACGTGTGGGTGGTTGATGCGTAGCTCGCGGCTTTCTTCAATGCACAGCAGTCGCTGTTGGACTTCAACTAGGGCCACTAGGGTGGCTAGCAGGGTGGTTTTGCCGGTGCCGGTAGCCCCGCTGATTAGGCAGTTTGCCCGTTTTTTGACCAGTAGTTCCAGCACTTTTTGCATCCGTATGTCAAACATGCCCGCTTGGCGTAGCTGCTCAATGGTGAAGGCTTTGGAGCGAAAGGCGCGCAGGGAAATCAGGGTGCCGCAGGCGCTGACTGGCTCTAGCACGGCGTGTAGTCGGCTGCCGTCGCCTAGGGTGCCGTCCACTACTGGGCTGGCTTGGTCTAGGCGTTTGGCGCAGCCGGCGGCCAGGCGCACCGCTAAAGCGCGGGTGTCTGCCTCGCTCCAGCCTGGCGGTAGTGGGGCGCGCAGTAGCCCTTTTCCTCTATCTACCCACAGTTGGCAGCCGTTAAGCAGCACGTCAGTGACGACGTCGTCGTCTAGGTAGCGCTGTAAGGGGCCAGCCCCAGCGATGTCTTCATAAACCCCAATGGCCATATCCGCCATGGTTTGGGTGTCTGCCACGGGGCTAGCGGCCATGGCTTGGGCCCAGCCTTGGCCGCTGGCAATGGCGCGCCGTAGCCGACCGCCCCAGTCACGGCGAGGGTTTGCAGCGAAACTTGGTTCACTCATTTTTGGCCCTTTTGCGCCCAAAAGTTAGGGTTGAGCGCCCAGTTAGCTAGGCGCGCACCTACTTTTCTCTCTGCTCGTTTTAGCCGCAGTGGGTCTAAACCCAGCTGTAGGCGCTGAGTTAGCTCACGTCGATTAGGCAGGGCACACACCACCGGGGCACCTACCAGTCGGGCTATTTCTTGGCTGGTTAGGTCTGCTCCCTGCTCTCGTAGGGCTAGGGCGCCTAAGCCTGGGCGTACTTCTTGCAGCCAGCCGCGTGCAGCTAGGGCGGCGCGGTGGGTTTGGTCAGTTACCAGCAGTACCCGCGCACCTTCCAGCTCATCCCAGGGCAGGTGTGGCAGTTGCAGCGCCGGCAGATCCACTACTGTTAACTGGCAGGTGGTGCGTAGGGCGTAGATGGCTTGGCTCATTTGCAGCCAGTTTTTAGGCCCGCCTTGGCCGCCACTGCCGGCTAGTACCTTCACGCCGCGATATTTACCCAGCCCCCGCACTAGTCTTTGGGGCCATAGTGGCGACTGATTTTTAGGTAGCTGCCCCCAGCTAGCGCCCTGACAGTAGCCACTCCCCAGGTATAGGTCCAGGCCACCGTAGGGGTTGGCATCCACCAGGGCCGCAGTCACCCTAGCTGGCGCGGCCGGCACCCCAAAATCTGCCCCATCCAGCTGCATCCCTTGGCCCTGAAACCCGGCTAGCTGCGACGCCCCACCGCCACGGATTAGCTCACGCCCAGCCCACGCCAGTAGCGCAGCGCTATAGGTGGCCCCAATTCCGCCCACCGCCCCACACACAAACACCACTTGGCCAAGCCGACTAGCCTGTTTGCTTAGCAGCAGCCGGTATAGCCGCTCCACCTGAGTGGGTAGATTCAGCTCTATTAGCTCGACGGCGTCGGCGCGCCCCTCCAACTGGTCCAGCAAGCCCCGGGCATGGGCCTTTAAACCCGGCTGACACACTCCCAGGCAGCTTTCTAAACAGTTTTGGCTAAGGTAGGCGAACTGGCCGGCCATATGTAGCGCATCAACCCCATTAACCCCACCCCCGTCTGCAGCTTGCATAGGCACCTGGATGAAAGCCTCCACGTCAGCTATTTGCAGGTGGCAGTGCAGCTGCTCTAAATATTCAAGGGAGCCAAAATCCCAACACCAAAGGGCCCCCAGCGCGGCCAACTCCAGGCGGGCTGGGCTGACAAGCACATGCAGTTGCTACGCCAACGCCGCCCCCAGCGCCGCCCCCAGCGCCACTACCGCCAGCGCCGCCGCCAGGCGGGCTAGGGGCCGGCGCGCTTAAGTCAACCTCGTTTAACTCAACCATGCTCAACACCCTGCCCCCACCCACCCCTTAGGCGCTGCCAGGCTGTGGATAAGAACCATGGGGGTCAAAAAGTTACCCACTTGTGGATTAACTCGGGAAATTTTCAGCTTGCGCTTTTACACTTCACAACACACCCCCTAAAACTTCCTAATGCGAGGTAACCGCGTGTTTAAAACCCAACTGCGCCGCCTAAGCCCGCGCCGCACCGCCAGCCCCAGCGCTACCCCCAAAACCGCCACCCGCTGGCTACGCCCAGCCCTGGCCACACTAACCACCCTGATGCTAGGCGCTGCCGCCCTAGCCCCCACCAGCCCCGCACAGGCTGGAGTTTTCAGCAAAGACCCTAACGGCGACGTCGCCCGCCCCTTCTACTACAACTCCGTCACCCTAGACGGCACCCCGGGCAAGCTACTGCGCCAAGAAGCCGCCGTCAGTGGCATCAACACCCTAGGGATCAGCAAAATCGGGCCCTACAAAGCCCAACGCATCCTCTACTCATCCAAAAACCGCACCGGCAAAGACATCGCCGTCAGCGGCATCGTGATTGAACCCAAACGCGCCTGGAGCGGTAAAGGCCAGCGCCCCATCATCGCCTACGCCCCGGGAACCCAGGGCATCAGCGACGACTGCGCCCCCTCCTGGAACATCGCCAACTCCATCGGCGACTATGAACAGCTGTTCTTCAAATCCTTCCTGGCAAAAGGCTACGCCGTAGTAGTCACCGACTATGAAGGCCTAGGCACCCCCGGCGCCCACACCTACATGGACCGCGTCTCCCAAGGCCACGCCGTGCTGGACTCAGCCCGCGCCGCCACCCAGCTAAAAGGCTGGGACCTGGGCAAAAACAACCCCATCGTAATTAACGGCTACTCCCAAGGTGGCGGGGCCGCAGCCAGCGCCGCCGAACTAGCCGGCACCTACGCCCCCGAACTGAACATCAAGGGGGCAGCCGCAGGTGCAGTCCCGGCCAACCTCAGCGCCCTACCCGCCAAGCTCGACGGCGGCAAATCCGCCCTATTTGAGCTCTACGCCCTCAAAGGCCTAACCACCAGCTACGGCGTCACCCTGCCGCTGTCACCCCACGGCCAGCAGGTAATGCAGCGCGCTACCAACACCTGCGTCATGGGCGGCAGCTTCTACAGCGGCACCCGCCTATCCCAGCTGACCAGCGACGGCACCGACGTGAACCAGCTCATAGCCCAGGAGCCCTACCGCACCATGCTGGCCGAGCAGCGCATCGGTAACCTAAAGCCCACCATGCCTGTACTGCTCACCCACGGGCGCGGCGACGACGTCATCGACTACCAGGTGGGATCCACCCTGGCTAGCGACTGGTGCGCTCGCGGTGCACGGGTGACTTTCACCCCCAATGACGCCAAGTCGCACACTGCCGGCGCCAGCGAGCACCTCAAGCAGTCGCTGGTGTTCACCATGCTGGTTTTGGATGGGCTCAGCCCCAACTCTTGCTCGGCCCGCTAATCTCCGGGCCCGGCGCGTTAGTCCCAGGCCTGGCTCACTAAGCCGACCCCTTTGGCCCGCCAGTTGGCGCTCGTTCAGTTACGACGACGCCGCTGGCGGGCTTTTGCGTGTCCGCCAGAAAGTTTTAAGTCAGTTAGCCTCGGCGTTGTTTAGCGCTGCGTGGTGCCGGCCTGGACGGCGCGTGAGAGCTCACTGCCTTGACGCATCCCCTCTAGCAGCGCCTCAGCCTGCCAAATAATCCAGGCCACCACGCCCTCCAAACTGGCACTGGCATAGGCCTGGGCAGCTTCAGCGTAAGCTGCGGGCACGCGTCCTGCGTAATAGTCGCTGACACTGACCCCGGTGGGGTCTAACCCGTCGCGCACACTCAAATGCCGCACCAGCAGTCTTCCTAGCGCCCCATTAGCTAAAGCGAAGGGGCGCACCGTAAGCATTTCGGCGTGCACCAACGCCACGCGCACCAGTGCCGGCAGGTTTGGGGTGTCAATTAAAGCCACAATCTGCGCTAGGCGCTCACGTAGCTCTTGGCCGCCCAGGTTTGGCCCCGGCCCACCTTCAAGCAGCTGCCCACCCTCAAGCAGCGGATTTCCGTTTTCACGCAGCCCGCCACCTTCAAGTGCCGCCTTTCCGCCCTCAAGCATCCCGCCGCCTTCAAGCGACTGGTTTTCAAGCGCCTGCCCGCTTTCGCGTGGGCAGCCCACCACCGCCTCACTGATTAAGCCCCCAACTGCCAGCGGCCCCGCAACGTCACGGTGCAAAGTTGCCATAAGCTGCGCCGTCGCCGGCACCACCGGACAAGTACGCCCCACCAAATCAGGCATATAACCAACCAGGCGGCTGTGCGCCCGCCACAATCCGGTGGCCGCATCCCAAGCCGGGTCCTTACTGGAAGCATGTACCCCTGCCCCCTTAGGCCCGGCGGCAATTTGTTCACGCAAAGCCTGGGCGCTAACCACCGCCCCCTCAATGGCCGCGCCACTAACCGCCGCGCGCACACTAGCCTCCGCGCGGGCCTCACGCCAACGTTTACGCAGTGCCTCCTGCCACCGCAGCTGCGCTGAAGCCTCATATAAAGCCTCACTTGCAGCCGCTACACGTTCTTCACGGGCCAGTGCCAAACAGGCGTCAATAAGGGCATTAGTGCTCACAAATCAAAGCCTACGCGCTAGGCTCTAAGTGTGAGTACCGAGGCCACCCACCCCACTACGCAGCAAGTTGCCGACTCAGCCCCCCACGGGCGGCGCAGGAGTCACATAATCGCGAGCATTTTTGGCTTGGCGCAAGGGGCGTGGGTGATGGCCCTGGCCGCCTTCGTAGTCAAATACCAGGGCCCTAACTTTGTCTTCAGCTACCAAGCTGAGCAGTACCTGCTGGCCTTGCCGTTGGCGGTGGCGGCTTTCGCGGTTTGCCGCTGGGTTGAGCGCTACTATGCCCGCAACTCCTCGCTGGGGGCGGTGGTAGCCGGGGTGTTTTTGCTAGGCGGCTCCCTGGTGCTGCTGTGGCTGCAAAAGTACTTCACCCTGGGACTGATCTCATTTGTTTGTGCCATGCTGCTATTTGGTGGGGCCATGGGTATGCGCCGTGCTCGCCGTGCTGGGCGACGTGAGGCGGTTTACGCCCAGCAAATGGCCAAGCTGGACCAGCAGCCCGGCCAGGTGCCGCTGCCGCCGCCTTCGCGTAAATCTGACCACGTGCTTTCTTTGGTAATCACCCCTTTACTGACGGTTTTTGCGCTGGTAGCTACTGGTTTTAGTTCCGGGGTGGTTGCTGGCGCGGATGTTTTCGCTGCCAACGCCCACACTTTCAGCCACGGCAAGGTGCTGTTTGCACTAGTAGCCGGAGCGCTGCTGCTACTAAGTGTGGGGGCCTTAAGCGGCAACTCCACCGCCGGTACAGCCGCCACTGCGGGCACAATTTTCGCTTTCTACCTGGCGCTATGGGTGGGAATTTTGCTGGGTATCAAGCACCCGCTGTTCACTGACCCGGCCAGCTATATCGTCATTGATCCGGTGGTGTGGATTTTCTTGGCGGCAGTGATGTCACCACTGGCACGTGGCTCACACTGGGCCCGCCAGGCCGGGCGTACCCAAATGGCTACGCAGTTAGCTATGGAAACCAATAAAGCAGCTGCTTAATCCATTAATCCAGACCTAAATATTTTTAGGAAAAACATTATTTTAGACACATATTCAGGCAATTTGCGCGGTTTTACGGCGTGCCTGGTAGTTAACGCAAAAAATAAGGGATACCTTTGCTTGCGCTATAGCTTTTGCCCAAGGAGACGCTGTGAGTACTAATCGGCCCAACGCAAGCATCTGGGACGACGACGAAGGCGAGGCCCAGCTGCGCCCCATGATGCGTAAAAATAATGCGCATCTTTTCGACGACGAACCTCCAGTTTCTTCACTTTCAGCCGCTAGCGCTGCCAGTGCCGCCGCTGCAGTAGCTGGTTACACCGCCAGTTCTGCCGCTGAGGCCAACGCCGCCTCGGCTTTGAGCGCTCCTAGCGCCTACTCGGTTGGCAGCGCCTCCTCTGCTTTGAGTGCCCGCTCTGCCGGTAGCGCCCACTCTGCGGTCAGCGCCTCTAGCGCCGCTGTGCCTTCAGCTGCCTCTGCGGCTGCGCCTGAGGCCGCTGGAGCTGCGGTTTCTGCACCCACCCCAGATTCAGCTGGTTCAGCCCCGCTCAGTGCCCGCTCTGGTGCTACTCCCGACGCCGCCCCTAACGCTGCTTCTGCCCAGTCTGGCGCCCCTAACGCTGCTTCTGCCCCGGCTATGCCACCCAGCCAGGCCCCCAAGTCAGCGCCTAGCGCACCGGTTAACGGCCCGGTTTTGGGCACCACCCCTTCGGTGCACGTGCCCGCGAGCTCTTTGGCTAACAATGGTGTGCCAGCCATGCTGGCTAACACCCCGCAGGCTACTGGCCGTCACTACACTAACGCTGAAAATGCCCACACTTCTGGCACTTTTGACTCTGCTGCCCGCCGCGCTAATGCCACCACGGCTGCTACCGGCGCCACTGCGGCTACTGGCGCTAGTGCGCTGACTGCGGCCAGTGCTGCTGCCGCTTCAGTTACTGCCCAGTCTCCCGTTAGTGCTGCCTCAGCTAATGCCCCGGAACTGGCCGACGCCGCTAAGCCAGCTGTTGCTGACGCCGGCGCCGCTAACCCTGGCTCTGGCGCGGTGCGTCGTCGTAGCCTGTTTACTGCCGTGCCTCAGCCTGTGCCTGTTGATGAGGATAGCGACGATGAAACCATCCAGGTGCCGGTAGTGCGTGAGGATCTGATCCCAGATTCCTTCTCTGCCGCTAGTGCCGTATCAGCTAGCGCCGCCTCTGCTAGCGCAACCTCGGCTGCTGAGAGCGCTTCTGCCGCTGAAACTGTCTCTGCTGCGGAAACCACTTCGGCTGCGGAAACCAGCTCTAGCGTGAGCGCCGCTAGTGCCCCCTCTAGCCTAGAGCACAGCTCCGCTGCGACCTCCCCGGCCTCAGCTAGCGGCGACGTCGCCCCGGAAAGCGCCGCCCAGGCAGACCAGGAGGCTGTAGACAGCGTCCAGGAGCTAAATGACGCGCATGAAGTTGAGGCCACCGCTATCCCGCTGCCTACCGACTTTGATGCTCCCTCTGCTATCAGCATTCCTACCCCGCCGCACACGGTGAGCTCGGCTTTGTCGGCAGAGTCCACTTTCTCTATTGATTCTGCGGTTTCTGCCGCCTCTGCCGCCTCTAGCGTGGGCATTACCCTACCGTCTGCGGCTACTCCAGCCCCAGCCGTGCCAGTCACCCTGGCGCCAGCTGTCCCGGTCACCCCGGCTGCCGGTGCCACGGACACAGCCAGCAACGAGCTCAGCAAGACCACCCCAGCTGCAGATGCACCCGAGCCGCCGGCTCCCCCGGCCCCTGAGCAGCCTGAAGCGACTAAGGCTGACTTTGCTGACGATGAGTTGGTGGCCAGTGACCACACTGAAACCACCATTATGGACGCCGCCGACATGGAGCTGGAGGAGGTTGTTAAGCCAGTAGTTACCAGCACCTCCCCGGTAGGGGTTGAGCGCCTAGACCACCTGGCCACGGCAGACTCTGCGGATCTGGCCCCGGTGGCCCCCAGCCCCTCTAGCGCGATCTTCGCCTCCACCCGCACTGCTGCTTTCAGCGATTCGGCTAACCAGTCCGATGCAGACAATGAGGTTGACGACGACGTACTGCTAGCTGGCTCCACCGTGGTCGGTAAGCCCGCCTCACGCGCTGCCGCCCACTGGGGTGGCACTCTACTGGCGCTAGTGCTGTTCCCGATCGCCTGGTTCTTGATGCACACCGCCGCTAACGCCCTCACCGGCGCTTTGGCTGATGGCTGGCCTAAGGTCTTCTCCACCGCCGGCATCATTGAGCTAGGCATGGCGATAGTGCTGCTGATCGTGGTTATGGCGACGGCGACCCGCTCTTCCCTGGGCACCTTCGTCACCGGTATTACTACCTTACTGATTGGCTTGCCCTTTGTGGTGGTGCCTTCGATTACCAAGCAGTACCTGGGTGATTTCCTGGCCAATATGGCTTTGCAGTCGCGCTTTGGCCGGATCTTGTCTGAGGCTATTCTTCTCGACGGCGTCAGCGGCCGCCTGGTGATCATTGGCCTGTTCCTGATCATGCTGGGCGTGGTTTCGCACTCTACCCGTCGCGCTGGACGCCGCGAGCGCCTAGTGATGGATCGTGCCAACACCAAAAAGTAGCCTTTAGCTAAGAGCAGCCTGGTTAGCTAACCCCAAAAAATAACCTGTTAGCGGGCAGCGTTGGCCCCCGGACTTAAAGTCCGGGGGCCAGTTACGTTTTGTGGGCGCTAGCGCGTTAGCGCCGTCTGAGGACCACCTGGTTAACGGCCAGCGGGCCGGTTAGAGTCCGGCCAGGGCACCGCCCGCGCAGCAGGGCATTAGCGCCACCGCGTAGCAAGCGCTAGCACGCTAGCGGGTGATGGTGTGGTGGTGCTGTGTAGCACCAAAAATAGCCTCGTTGTCGTACTCGAAGTTGTTTGGGCTGATGGGTTTACCGGCAGCCATTTCGGCGCGCATATGGGCCACTACCGCATCCAGAGTGCCGAATTTAGCGGCCACTAAACGCTGACGCTGGTAGCCCACCCCGTTGCGACTGATGTCGTCCAAGATGGCAAGGTCATCTAGGCAGCCCAGGTCTGCAGCGGCAGGCTCTAGCTCTTTAAGCAGTAGCGGCAGGGTGTCGGTAATGAGCGCCTCATCGCCGTGGATGTTTTCGATCAAAATCGCTTCCATGCCGTAGCGAGCAGCACGCCACTTGTTTTCGTCCAGGAACCAGGGCGAAATGGTTTCTAGGGTTTCACCCTTATCTAGGCGTCGTGAAGCGGTTTCTACCAGGGCATGTACCAGGGCAGCAATGGCGCGCACCTCGGTTAAGTTAGTGGCGGCGTCGGCCACGCGCACCTCAATGGTGCCCAGGCGCGGCGAGGGGCGAATATCCCAGCGGATCTCGTCGAAGTGGTCAATCACGCCGGTTTTGAGCATGTCGTCGGTGTAGTGCTCCAGGTCCTGCCAACGCTCAAATAGGCGCGGTACGCCCGCCGTGGGCAGCTGCTGGAACACCATGGCGCGGTTGTCACAGTAGGCAGTGTCCACGCCCGCCCAGAACGGGGAAGAAGCGCTGAGGATCTGCATATGCGGCAGTTTGGTGGCCAGGTAGTTCAAGATCGGCATGACCTTGTCACGGTCCTCAATACCCACATGCACGTGGGTGCCAAATAGCAGCATTTGCCGGCCCCAGAACTGGGTACGGTTAACTAGCTCGGCGTAGCGACCTGAGTCTGACACGCGCTGGAAAATTGGGTCAGCAAAGGGGTGTGAGCCGGCGCTGGCCAGGTCGATGCGTAGCGGCTCTAGCACCGGGCGTAGCAGCTCTATGCCTTCTTGTAGGTCGGCGGCGCAGGCGGCCACGGAGAACTGTTTGCGTGAAACTAGCTCCACCGTGTTACGTAGCATCTCCCCATGCACCAGCGGGGTGTCGGGGTGGGCGCGGTGGAGCTGGTCAATTACCCAGTCACCGCATTGGCGTAGGTTTTCGTCGTCGCAGTCAATTAGCTGAAGCTCCCACTCCACGCCAATGCTGCTACGGTCCGACTTGGCAAAGTCGATGGCCATTTTTTCTCCTCTACGACGCCGTCCCTGCTTTAGGGCTTATATGGCGCCGTTTGTTTTGGGCCAGCTTAGGCGCAGTGTGTGCTTAGGCGGTGCGCTGGTAGCGCTCAACGAAGCGGGTAATGAGCTGGTTAGCGCTGAGTACATCAGCACTGTCGCAACGCGCTATGACGGCGGCCTTCTGGTCTGCAGGGTAGTAGGTGTCTCCGTAGGTGTTGATGCGGATATGCATACCTTTACGGGTGATTTCGGGGTGGAACTGGGTGCCGTAAACGTTTTTACCCCAGCGCAGCATTTGCACGTGGCAAAAGTCCCCGGTGGCGAGGATGGAGGCCCCCTTGGGCAGTATCCCTACGGCCTGTGAGTGGCCGGTATAGGAGTAGAAAACTGGGCCTGCGTGGGCGGTAAGCGGGTCGCGGTGACCGTCGTCGGTAAGGCTGATACGGGGGGCCTGTAGGTCCTCCCCGAAGCCGTCTACCAGTTTGCCGCCGCTAGCTAGACTCAGCGCCTGCAAGCCAAAGCAAATACCCAGGGTGGGGAAGTCTTGGTCGATCAGACGCTTAGCTAGCGCACGTACACGCCGCTCTACGCGCTGATGCTCGGGGGATTTGTCCTCGCCGTGGAAGCCGAAGGGAGAACCCGTAATGATTACCCCGCTGTAGTCGCGTTGCAGGTTTAGGGTTTCCGGCTCACATGCATCGGTATCTAGTAGATCCATGATCTCTAGATCCTCATCACCTAGGCGCCCGTACATTCGCAGCGTGTTTAACTCATCAGTGGCAATGTCTCCGGTGGGACGGCAAACAGCCACAAGGAATGGTAAACGCGAGGTTGCGGGTGCCGATTCGGTGTGCATACATTGCACGCTACCAGTAACCATCAGCAACGCACACTATGACAATGGTTAAAAACAAAACGTCCCAGGAGCTTTACTCCTGAGACGCAGTTTATGAGTCGGGGTGACAGGATTTGAACCTGCGGCCTCTTCGTCCCGAACGAAGCGCGCTACCAAGCTGCGCCACACCCCGTGGTGCCTGCCTATCATAGCGTGTTTAGCAACCTTAAAGCCAATTGCAACCCAAACTTGGGATGTGTAGCGCGTTACAAACAGCTATTTAGCGGGCCGTGAGGGTCAGCAGGGTGGCTTCAGGGCGGCAGGCGGTGCGTACCGGCGTGAAGGGGCTGGTCCCCAAACCTGCCGAGACGTGCAGGTAGGCCTGGCCCTCCTCGCTAGCTGGGGCAGTGCCCTTGTGGATGGCTTTGAAGCTGGCAGGCCAGGTACTTAGGCCGCTGGCCTGGGCTGGGGGTAGATCACAGTTGGACACTAGGGCCCCATAGCCGGGTAGGCACAGCTGCCCTCCATGGGTGTGTCCAGCCAAAATTAGCTGGGCGCCATCGGTCACCATCTGGTCTAGTACGCGCTGGTAAGGGGCATGGGTTACGCCAATTTTCACGACGGCGTCGCTAGCTTCCCCTGCAGCGCCCTCCCCCGCAGCTACAGGCTCCGGGAAGGCGTCGTCGTCGGCATGAGCATCAGCCACACCCACTAGCTCGATGAGCTGACCGGCCGCTTCCACCATATCGCGACAGTTATCCAGGTCTTTCCAACCGCCAGCTAGCTGCATGTCACGTACTTCCTCCCAGGGCAGTACAGGCAAGTCAGCAACCGGATCATCATTGCTACGCGGATCGCGGCGCAGGTAGCGAGTGGGTGAACGGAAAACCGTGCCGTGACGGTCGTGATCACCGAGCACAAAGGCGCCGGGGAAGGCCAGTAGCGGCTCCAGGGCCTCACCTAGGGCGCTTACGCCACCTAGGGTAGATAGATTGTCACCAGTGTTAATAACCAGATCTGGCTCAATATCTGCTAGTGCCCGCACCCACGCCACCCGGGCTTTGGTAGCTCCTGTTAGGTGCAGGTCAGCAATATGCAGCAGCTTGATGGGCGCCGAGCCGGGGGCCAGTACGGGCACCTCAATGCGACGCAGCACCGGCCAGCGAGCCTCGATTAGGCTCCACCCTAGGGTTGCCACCCCCACGCCGCCGACAGTGCCGACGGCGCAGGCTAGCTGTTTAAGCGCACTCACTGGCCGTTCCCGCTGTTGCGACGGTCCTGGGGGGTACCGGTGGAGTTGTCAGCACTCAAACCGTTGTTGGTGGTGTTGCCACCCTGGGAGTTGTTGTAGTTACCGTTGGTGCCGTTGTTGTAGTTGCCGTTATTGCCGGTACCGTTGTTGTTAGTACTGCCATTGTTATTGCCGTTGTTGTTATTGTTGTTGTTGTTATTGTTGTTGTTGCCATGGGGGGTGGCCCCGGTGTTGCCGACGGCGCTGTTGCCACCCAGGCTGACCTGGTTGAACTGCTGAACTTCAGTGCCCGAAAGAGCCGAGTTCATGTAGTCGCGCCACAGCGGGGTGGGCAGGTCAGAACCGTACATGGTGGAGTAGTAGCGACCACCAATAACCTGGCCGTCCATGTGGAAGTTACCCTCAGAGTGGCCTACCCACACGGCGGTGGACAGCTGCGGCACAAAGCCCACGAACCAGGCGTTATCCATCTTTTCGGTAGTACCGGTCTTACCTGCGCTAGGCCGGTTAAGGGCAGCCGCTGCGCCAGTACCGTTCCCCTTCATTACATAAGTCAGGGTCAATGCCACCTGATCTGCGTGAGTGGGGTCCATAACCTGACGGCAGGCAGTTGAGGGGACCTTGATCTCAGTGCCGTCATCCTTGGTTACCTTGGTGATGGCGGTGGGCGGGCAGTAGGTGCCGTGAGCCGCGAAGGTGGCGTAAACATTGGCCATGGTGATCGGAGCTACGTTCATGGTGCCCAGCACCATGGAGGGGTTGTGGTCGATTTCCCCACCATCAACCGTGGTTATACCCAGATCCTTAGCCAGGCTAGTGACCGCACACAGGTCCATACGGCTAAGCATGTATACGTAGCTAACGTTTACCGACAGGGCAGTAGCGTTAATAACCGTGTGGTTAACGTTTTCTGAAGCATTAGCGTTAGACACGTTCCAGTTTTCAATGGCGAAACCCGGGTCACAGCTGGCGTGGAAGTCACCGGTAGTGAAGGTGTGGGGGGCACCGCCTAGCACCGTGTAGCCAGACATACCCCGTTGGTACCACTGGGCCAAAACAATCGGCTTGAAGGATGAACCAGGCTGGAAACCACCAGTGTTAGAGCCACCATGCTTAGAGTCGGCCGCGTAGGACAGCTTAGTGGCGGTGGGGTCATCATTGCTGGGCTCACCATAGTTGGTATTTTGCACCATGGTGATGATCTTGCCGGTGCCCGGCTCGATAGACACTAGTGCACCCTTAACGTTGGACTCATCCCCAGTGGGCAGCCAGTTAGCCATGGTGTCGTAAGCGGCCTGCTGCTTGGCCATATCCAAGGTGGTGGTGATCTGCAGACCACCACGCAGCAGCAGCTGACGGCGAGTAGCCTCATCCTTACCGTAGGCGTCGTTGGTGAGGATCTCACGCACCACGTATTCACAGAAGTAGGCAGCACTCTTGGTTACGCCGTCAGAGCCTGAGCCACAACCACCGACGGCGTTGGTTACCTTCAGCATGGAGTCGATGCTCTGACTGGTGGCTTCCTTGTACTGCTCCTGAGTGATGAACTTTTCCTCAAGCATCTTCTGGAGCACCCAGTCACGGCGGGTCTTAGCCGCCTCAGGGTTGGTGATGGGGTCGTAACGGGTAGGCCAGTTAGTCATACCGGCCAGCAGTGCAGACTCACCAATGGTTAGGCTGTCGGCGCTGTGAGAGAAGTAGTGACGGCTGGCAGCCTCAATACCGTAGGTGGAAGGACCGAAGGCGGCAATATTGAGGTAACCCTCTAGGATCTGCGCTTTGGTGTAACGCTTTTCCAGCGTTAGCGCATACTTGGCTTCACGCAGCTTACGAGCCGGGGTGGCGGCGCGAGCAGCCTCCACAGCCTCCGGGTCGCTAGCCTGCAAACCTGCCTCAATAAGCACGTTCTTGACGTACTGCTGAGTCAAGGTAGAGGCACCCTGGGTGGAGCCACCAGCGGCGTTGGTGACTACTGCACGCAACATACCCGACAGGTCCACACCCTTGTGCTTGTAAAAACGCTTGTCCTCAACGGCCACGATAGCGTTTCGGGCATTCTTGGAAATCTTGGCTAGCGGCACCACAATACGGTTTTCCGCATAGAACTGGGCGATGGTCTGCCCATCAGAACCCTTCAGATAGGAGATCTGGGAGGGCTGAAGCACGTTGAAGTCGCTAGGTAGCTCATCAAACAGCTGCACTGAGGCATCTGTGAGAACTGAAGCCGCCCCTACAAAGGGCAGCGCAAAACCGGCGGCGAACACACCGCCACCAACGGCCAACATAAAAAATGAGAGCAGTGCGGCAAGTAGCTCCCGGGGAGAGGATAGGGAGACTCTCGAGCTAGCAGACTTCGACATAGTCCCTAGCCTACGTCATGGGGCAAGCAATGAGACAGAGCGGCTTGGTAACACTTCTGCACGTAGGCCAAAATTTTTGTTAGGACTAATACCTTCTCTAGACCCATTTTTGTGCCGTTTTGGGAAATTTTGAAATAACGTGCAGCGAGAATTTGAATCCGCGGACAAACAGGCGTAGAGTCTGGGGTGAGCTGAGTAACAAAGAAGTGCTCGCCTGGACAAATGAAAGTAGTTCCAAAATGAATAACGAAATTCATTCCTGGACCCAATTGGCAGCGTGTGCCGGCATAGACACCACCCTGCTGTTTGGAAAGGGCGCCGAGCAAAGGCAAGCACGCGAGTTGTGCTACTCCTGCCCGGTGCGTTTGCAGTGCCTGGCTGAAGCTCTTAACGCCGACACCGATTTTGGAGTTTGGGGCGGTTTAACTGAACGCGAACGCCGCGCCCTGGCCCGCAACATGCCTCACATCACTGACTGGACTGCCTGGCTCTCCAGCGACGATGCCCTGGCGGAGGAAATCCGCCAGTTACGTAAGCCCGCCCGCACCTCCCTACTGCGCCGCAAGCCCAACCTGAGCGAGAGCGTCTCGCACACCACCCCCACTCGCGCCGCAGCCTAAGATCAGACCACTTCAAAGCCCCCCACACCCACTCTTTCATCCCACTAACAGGTAGGGTGTAGCCATGACTACTTGGGAATACGCAACCGTGCCGCTAATCACGCACGCAACTAAGCAAATCTTGGACCAGTGGGGCGCCGACGGTTGGGAACTAGTTCAAATCGTTCCCGGCCCGGCAGGCACCGAAAACCTAATCGCCTACCTCAAGCGTCCCACCAACTAGTTATCGCTAGCGCAGAAAACTAGTACAGATAAATCAGTGCCCGGTCGTAATTAATACGACCGGGCACTAAAGCTTATGGGCGCTATTTATGCGCGTTTATCAGCTTATGGGCGCTTATCAGCGGGCGCGGCGCTTGAGACGCTCGACGTCGATAAGGGTTACAGCGCGCCCCTCCAGGCGGATCCAACCACGAGAACTGAACTCAGCTAGAGACTTGTTGATGGTCTCACGCGAAGCTCCAACTAGCTGAGCTAGCTCTTCCTGGGTTAGGTCGTGGGGGACATGGATGCCGTCTTCAGTGGGTGCACCAAAGCGCTCAGCCAGGTCCAACAGGGCTTTGGCTACACGTCCGGGAACATCGGAGAAGACCAGGTCAGCCAGGGCAGTGTTGGTGAGGCGCAGACGTACCGCCAGGGCGCGCAGCATGTCCTTGGCTAGCGTGGGGTGGGAGTCAATGAAACCCATTAGCTGGTTGTGTTCTAAAGCCAGTAGCTCAGTGGTGGCCACAGCAGTAGCAGTAGCAGAGCGCGGGCCCGGATCAAATAGGGTTAGCTCGCCGACTATTTCGCCGGGGCCTAGGACCGCTAGTAGGTTCTCACGGCCGTCAACAGAGGTGTGACCTAGCTTCACCTTACCGGTGAGCAGGATGTATAGGCGGTCGCCGGAGTCACCTTCATTGAATAGAACTTCACCACGGCGCAGAGTTGTCTGCGACATCATGCCACGTAGCTCTTCTCGCTCCTCAGGCGACATACGCTCGAAGAGTGGGATGCGCGCAATGATGCTGTCTTCCATATTGCGTCTCCTCGTTTGGGGATCAGGTAGCCGTCAAAGGGCTGATTATTGACTAATTTACCACACCTGTGACGTGGTCCACTAGCGATTTTGGGCATTTATACTCAGAGTTACTCAGGGCTGAGGTGGTAACGTCTGTGCAGATCAGTGCCATTTTTACTAGCTTTAGGTGAATTTTTGTGACAGCTTGCCACAAAGTTGTCAGACCTATAACCGCCCGCCCTATTTTGCGTCAGCTACCCTAAAGCGCACTTAACAGACACCTTTTTAGATCTATTTCCCTGCGCCAGCAGAGAATTTTCAGGCTTCCTCGGTTTAAGACACCAAGCATTTCACTGGTGAAATTGTAATGACCAGGCCCCCTCAAACTGCCCTTATCGGTTAACCTGGAGGGGTGCCTCAGGTTGAAACAAAAGCGAACTACCGCGCCCGCATGGCTCAGCGCCAAAGCGTCATTATCGGTACCTGTCTAGTTCTAATGGTTATTGCTACGGCCTTCGGTTTGGTCGTAGGCACTGGACTAGTCAAAGTGCCAGACCCCGGTTTCCAGGCCGTGCCCACCCCTACGCTAATTAAGCGCATCCCGGTGTGCCCCACTGCTCAGGCGGTTACCGGCGAGATCACCGACATTAGCGTCAATATCTACAACGGCACCAAGAAGGCCGGTTTGGCCGGTAGCGCCGAGACCAACTTGAAAGACACCGGTTTAACCGTACTTAGCACTGGTGACTGGGCTGAGGGCGCCTACGATGGCAATGTGCTGCTCACCGCCGGCCCAGCTGGTATCACCAATGCTTACACCGTGGCCCAGGTGTTTAGCGGCACCGTAGTGGTCCAGCAGGACCCGCGCGCCTCTTCCTCAGACACCACTGTTAACGTAATTTTGGGTGCCCAGTACAACCACGGCATCAAGTCTGCTGCGGAAATGGCTGCTATTAAGTCCGGCTCGCCCATTACTGCCCCCGCCGGTTGCTCTCAGCCCACTGCGGCCGCCTCCGAGGGCAAGAAGTGACCTTTTTTGCTTGCGCTTATATTCACCTTCTTACAGCTAGGGGTTGTTAGCGCATTAACCTACTTCAAGCTGGCAGCATGGGCCCGCGCTTATATAAAGGCTGTGGGCGATGTTCCCCGTGAAGCTTGGTCCGCCAAAGACCTGCTGTTAGTAGCCGCTTTAACCAATCGAGGCATGGCGGTTAGCGTGCTACTAGGTGGGGCGCTTTTAGTGGGGGCTCTGTCACTACCCCAGGCCTTAGGCGCCCCGGTTGCGGCGACGTCGCTATCCCTGCCCGTACCGGTACTAGCCGCCCTGATCCCTGCCGCCCTAGTGGACTGGCGCGTGCAGCATTTACCCACTCGTCTGCTTTTAGTTGCCGGCGCAGTGCTGCTTTTCGGGATGGGTTTAGCCTGGCTAGGCCCGCAAGTAGCGCCTGCTGGTATCGACGACGTCGCCGCTCCCCTACGCGCTGGCGACTTACTGCGGGCTTTGGGCGGGGGCGCCCTGGTGTATATTGCCCTGGCTGCATTGAGTTTGCTGCCGCAGCTGTGGGGGCGGGCCCCGGGGATTGGTATGGGCGACGCGAATTTGTATGTGGTGCTGGGGCCGCTGTTGGCTTTGCACGGCTGGAGTACCCTGCTAATGGGCTTGTATTTGGGTTTTTTCTTTGGTGGTCTGGTGGCGCTGGCTTTGCTACTTAGCGGCAGGTTGAAACTTAAGGGACGTATCGCTTTTGGGCCTTGGTTGATGGCGGGGGCCGCAGCGGCCCTGGCGCTGAGTGTGTCCTAACTACTACTGCCACAGCATTAGCTTGCGGCGAAATTAGGTCTAGACTGGTGGTCTGGCAGCGCTCGGACGACGACGCTCGAACGCGCCAGACGCACGGGCTCTGCCGCATGGACCCCTTTTTCCATTGCGACAGGAGACAGTAAATGTCTAAGGCAGGTTTTTGGACCCTGCACGGTGACGGCCGCTCAGTAAAGCCGGGAGACGTCGTCGCCCCCCACGAACGTCTAACCTGGCCGCGCACCATCGGGATTGGTGTGCAGCACGTGGTAGCTATGTTCGGCGCTACCTTCCTGGTGCCGCTGCTCACCGGCTTCTCCCCTACTACTACTTTGTTCTTCTCCGGCCTGGGTACCTTGCTGTTCCTAGGAATTACTGCCGGACGTTTGCCTTCCTATCTAGGTAGTTCTTTTGCCCTGATTGCCCCTATTGGCGCAGTCACTGGCTACAACGCTTCTAATGGCGGTTTGATTGACCCACACAAGGCCTCCCTGGCTCAGGGAGGCATTATTGCGGTGGGTCTAACCCTGGCGGTTATTGGTCTGCTGGTGCACTTTGTGGGTGCCGGCTGGATCGACAAGCTGATGCCTCCGGTGGTTACCGGCGCGATTGTGTCCCTGATTGGTTTCAACCTGGCCCCCTCAGCCTGGAACAACGTTAAGCAGGCTCCTATCACCGCCACCGTCACTATTGTCTCTATCCTGCTGATCACGGTGCTGTTTAAGGGCATCATTGGGCGTCTGTCCATTTTGATTGGTGTGCTGATTGGTTACGCCACCGCCGTGGCCCTGGGTGAAGTTGACTTCTCCACTATCGACAAGGCCGCCATCGTGGGTCTACCCGCCTTCCACGCTCCCAGCTTTGACTTTAAGTACCTGGGGGTGTTTGTGCCCGTAGTGCTGGTGCTGGTGGCTGAGAACGTGGGTCACGTTAAGTCCGTGTCTGCTATGACTGGCGAAAACTTGGACAACATCACCGGTCGCGCCCTGTTTGCCGACGGCGTTTCCACCATGCTGGCCGGTAGCGGCGGTGGTTCTGGTACCACCACCTACGCCGAGAACATTGGTGTTATGGCCGCTACCCGCGTTTACTCCACTGCCGCCTATGTGGTGGCCGGCATTTCTGCCCTGGCGCTGAGCCTGCTACCTAAGTTCGGCGCGGTTATTGCCACCATTCCCGCTGGCGTGCTAGGCGGCGCCGCCACGGTCCTGTACGGCATGATCGGTATGCTGGGTGTGCGTATTTGGGTGCAGAACAAGGTTGACTTCTCTGACCCGGTAAACCTCAACACTGCGGCTGTAGCCATGGTTGTAGCTATCGCTGACTACACCTGGGTAGTGGGCGACATGTCCTTCTCCGGTATCGCCCTGGGCTCCTTCGGCGCCATCATCATCTACCACCTGATGCGCGCTATCTCGAAGCTGCGTGGCACCAACCTGGAAAGCCCCTCCCCCGCCTCAGCACCTGCCGGTGTGGAACTGGAGGGTCCAGCCTATTCCAAGCGCCACAAGCAGGCTCCTAAGGCTGACGAGCAGGAGTAACTGACCGTTACCCAATAACACTAGGGTCACTTATGTTTCACGTGAAACATAAGTGACCCTACGTTTATCTGGGATAGTCAAAACGGCTGTGGCCGGCTAGGCCTACCTTGCGTGCCGGCATACCCACCTTGTGTGCCGGCACGCCTGCTTCGAGCTGTCAGCATGCACAGTTTGTGCGCCGGCACGCCCAGCTTCGAGGGTCAGCACGCCCAGTTTGTGTGCCGACAGATCCAACTTTGATAGTTGGCAGCTGGGTTGATGTTGCGCCCTGCGGCCCAGCTGGGCACACTTAAGACATGAGCGTATCCGGCGTATTTACACACCAGCCCCCCAATAACAATGCCGGCGCTAATCAAATCGGCTTCCCGGGCCAGATTGTTCCTGACGATTTTGTGTTTCCAGGTACGCAAGAAGTAAATCCACGTGAGGTATTTGCTTTTGCTGGCTATAACGCTCCGCGACAAAAAACTCCAGCAATCTGCTTCATCGCCCTAGTCTCGCTACTACTATCCCCGATTCCCGGGGTAGTTCTCGTAACCATGGTTTTGGGGATTTTTGCGATCGTAGAATCTAAGCGGGCCGGTTATCGCGGCTGGGTAATCTCCTGGATCGCCACTATTATTTCCTGCCTGGTTTTTGCCCTTTACCTCCTGGCAAACGCTTAAACGGCGCTGCTAAGCCTAAGCCCCACGGCACCATCGAGCCTAAGCTCCAGTACGCCGTCGGCCCCGATACCCAGGGCGCCGTCGAGGAACCCCGAGGGCACTGTCGAAAAACGCAGCCAGCAGGCCTTTACAGGTCACCACGCTTTTGCAGGCGCTGCAAGGACAAGTAACCCAGCGGAATCGGGATCCAGAAGGTAACCAGACGGTAAACCAGCACCGCAGACACAGCCACACCGCTAGGTACCCCGGCAGTAACCAAACCACCGGTGAGAGCCAATTCCACCGGACCCAAACCGCCAGGCGAAGGCACCACAGAACCAACCGTGTTAGAAGCCAGGTAAGTAATCGCCAGCACCGCGAAAGGCAGCGAATAGCCGAAGGCCCACAGTGAAGCCCCGAAAGACAAAATGTAGGCCAGCGACAAAATCACGGTACCCAACACGCCCACACCCATACGGGTGGGGTTGGAAGCCAACCACACCAGACGCGGCCACACCTGCTTAACAGTGGGCTCAATATGCACCCAAATCCAGTTGCGCAGCTGCGGTACCGCCAAAGCCGCTGCAGCCACTAAAATCGCCACCACTACCGCAACCAGCACCCAGCCAGAAGGCAGCGACAGGCCCGAAGAGGTACCGGTGGTAGCCGCCAAAATACCCAGCAGCACCACAGTTACCGCAAACTGGGAAACCTGCACCAACGCCACGGTGGCCACACCCACCGCCGTCGGCACCCCCTTGCGGTTAAGGAAACGCAGGTTCATAGCCGCCCCACCCACACCAGCCGGGGCCACCAGCGCCACCACAGAGGAAGCAAAATGTACCTCAGTAGCCCGAATCAAGCCCAGCTTGTTGGGGGTGAAAGCCACCAGCGTCATACCGGCGCCCACATAGGTGGCCAGAGAGAACACCAGCGCCGCCAAGAACCACCAGAAATTAGCTTGCGCCACCGCCGCAGAAATCTGGGTGAAGTTCATCTGCCCCAGCACTGTCCACAGCGCCACCACACCCACAATCGCCATGAAAATAGTGCGTGCAGAAAAGCGGTTAATCTTAGCCGGTTCAGCCTGGGCCGTGGGCACCAGCGCCACCAGCGCATCACGCAACTCCTGCAAAATCTTGCCACGCCGCCCCATAGCGGCGCGGGTAGAACGCGGTAGCACCACCTTTTGCAGCATCGGCGCGATAGAAGCCACCTGATCCTGGTCTAGCACCCGCGAGGCGGAGGCAATAGCTCGCTCCACCCCCACATTTAGGGCCACCAAAGCCAAGGTTTGGGCTAGGTCCATGCGGCGCGAGAGCTCAGAGGAAGCCAACTCGCCGTCATCCCAGTCGGTTAGCCAAATATGGTCGCCAGCATCCACCAGCACACTTTGATCGCTGATGGCGCGGTGGGCCAGGCCAACCGTGTGAGCGCGACGCAGCTGAGTCCACAAATCCAGCAAAGTGTCGTCAGAGATTTGGTCGCCTAACTGCCCAAATGAGCGCGGAGAGACAATATGCTCAGTGACCAGCAGCATTGATTCTTCTGCCTCAGCTACGCCCAGAATTTGCGGAGAGCGCACAGCCCGACTGCGCGCCATCTGGTTCATCATCACCGTGTTTTCTGCGCCGGCGCGTACCGAATAGTTTTTAGCCGGGGCCAGGCCGCGCGTACGCAGGGTGTCCCAGGCGGTGGACAGGAAGCCCACCACGTGCGTGTCAGTGTCCATTACGCTCAGGTCATAGCGTTTGCCGTCTCGGTCCCACACAGCGTAGATACGGTGAATATCTTCGCTTTGGGACTGCCACAGCTCTTCGGCTAACTCCAGCTCGTGGGCGCAGTTGTAGTCAGGTAAGGGGGTAAGTTTTTCGTTGTCTCCTGCGGGAGCTAGGACTTGGGGAGTTTCAGCTTCGACGACGGCGCCGTCGTCTTGGGGGGAAACGATCGGGTTTTCGCGTACTTTCTCGGTATAACCAAGCTGGGAGTCGGTACGTACCTGCCAGGCTTGCAGGGGGGCTTGGCGCGGGTTTAGACGCACCACCTTGACAGCGTCCACACCGCAGCGGCGCAGGCCACGTGCTAGAGCTATCCCGGTGGCGTTTTCGCTGGCTACACCCATAATGTAAAGCACCAGGTAACTGGCAATCAGACCTAGCAACACTGAGGCTACCGCTGCCAGCAGGGTGATAGCTGAACGCAACACCGAAATACCCACCACAATTCCCAGCAGCCACCAGGAAGTTTTCACCAGCTTGGATTGGCGTTTACCGGAAGCCAAAATAACTGCAGCCAAGGCAGCATAGGTGGGTGAGAGAATCTCGTAGGTGTTTAGGTTGCGGTAGGAGATCATGCCGTTGTGCACCTGGTTAAACAGCGGCAGCTGCAACAGGTATATGAACAGTGCAGATAGCAGATAAGCACTGATTAGGGCGATCAAGGCTTGGCCTGAACGCCACCAATCTTTGTGCAGCAGGGCGCGGCCCATCAAAGCTAAGGGCAGCGCCAAAGTGACGATGCCTTCAAAGGCTTGCAGCGGGAACACCAACACCCGGCGCAGCAGCTGGGAAAAGACGGTCTGCACATCATAAATGACAGCGGTGGTGGTTTCCTGGGCGAACACAGCCAGCAGAAAAACCGTTACTAGACCTAGCGCGCAGAAAGCAGCAAATAGCAGGTCGCGGGTGCGGTGCTCGCGCCGCTCTAGAGTGTCAACCAAGGTTAGGGTGCTGGTTTCCACCAAAGCTGGCTGCGGCTTCACTTGGGAGGTGGTGCCTACGCGGGGAAAACCTACTGAGCGGGCCGAGCTGGCGGCCTCAGTGGGGGCGCTGGGTTTTTCGACGGCGGTAGCTACCCGGCTATCCGGGGTGGCGGCGGGGCTACCGGCCGCAGATTGATCTGGCGCTTGGGTCATGGGGCTAGTCTATGAAACTAGGCCTTATATCCCCACCTATCCCCGCTAAATAGGAATTAGCTCATTAATGATGTTTTATTTTTGTCCGTTGCACCTTCCAAGACACTATCTAGATAACAAAGCGCGCACCCGGGCTAGCAGCCCAAAGTGCGCGCTTTGATTTGGAGTAGCCAGATTATTCTAGATCACTTCACGCGGCGCAGACGCAGCGAGTTAGACACTACGATCACGCTGCTCATAGCCATAGTGGCCCCGGCGATCATGGGGTTGAGCAGACCCGCCATGGCCAGCGGAATTGCGGCCACGTTATAGGCGAAAGCCCAGAACAGGTTCTGCTTAATGATGCGCAGCGTAGCGCGCGAAACCTTGATAGCAGCCACAACTGCCTCCAGGTCGGCGCGCACCAGCGTGATGTCAGCGGCCTCAATGGCCACATCTGAGCCGGTGCCCATGGCCATGCCCAAACCGGCAGCGCCCGCCTGGGCTAGAGCGGCGGCGTCGTTAACACCGTCACCAACCATGGCCACATTAGCCCCCTCACCTTGCAGGCGAGCCACCACGTCGCGCTTATCTTCGGGCAGCACCTGAGCGATTACGTCATCAATACCCACCTGGGCGGCGATGAACTTAGCGGCGCGCTCATTATCACCGGTGAGCAGGATGGGACGCAGCCCCATGGCTTTGAGCTCACTAATGGCTTTGGCGGTGGTGGGTTTGGGCTCGTCGCGCACAGCTAGGGCGGCACGCAGGGTAAGCGAATCGCGTGAGCCTGCGGCCACTAGCACCACGGTGGCGCCGGTGTCTTCTAGGGCGCGTACCTGGGCTTCAGCCTGCTCGCTTAGGCTTACGCCCTGCTGGCTCAGCCAAGTGGCTTTACCGACGACGGCGTAAGTGGCCTGGCCTGCTGCGTGGGCTACCGTGGCGCTGACCCCACGACCAGCATGGTTAGTGAACTCGCTGATCTGGGGCGCCTGGACGCCGTCTAGTTGTGTGCCCGCCACAATAGCGCGGGCTACCGGGTGTTCAGAGGGAATCTCTAGCGCCTGGGCCAGGGCCAAGGTTTGCAGCTGGGCTGGGCTTAGGCTGGCGCCCTGTCCCAAGTCCACAACCGTGGCGCCGTCGCTAGCAGCACCGGCACCAGCGCCGCCAGCATCACTTACCCCGGCGGCGTCGTCGAAAAATACCGCCTGAGCCAGGTGCATTACCCCCGTGGTGACCGTACCGGTCTTATCCAGCACCACCGTGTCAATGCGGCGGGTAGATTCAAGCACCTCCGGGCCACGAATCACCACACCCAACTGGGCGGCGCGGCCAGTACCCACCAGCAGGGCGGTAGGCGTAGCCAAACCCAAGGCGCAGGGGCAGGCAATTACCAGCACCGCCACTGCCGCCGTAATCGCGGCCTGGGCGTTGTGGCCGGTAGCCAGCCAGCCTAGGAAAGTTAAGGTAGCCAGAGCCAAAACCGTAGGCACAAACACCGAGCTGACCCGGTCGGCTAGGCGCTGCACCGGCGCCTTTGCAGCCTGGGCGGCAGTAACCACCTGGGCGATACGCGACAATGTGGTGCCCGCACCCACCCGGGTGGCGCGCACAACCAACGTGCCCGAAGTATTCACGGTGGCGCCGGTAACCTCGTCACCTGCACTTACATCCACCGGCAAAGATTCACCGGTCAGCAAGGAAGCATCAATGGCGCTGTGGCCCTCAACCACCACGCCGTCGGTGGCAATTTTTTCGCCCGGACGCACCCGGAAACGATCGCCCACCTGCAGGCGGTCAATCGGAATTTCCGTAACCGAGCCGTCAGCGTTAACCCGCGCAGCAGTTTTGGCGCCCAGCTGCAAAAGCTTACGCAGCGAGTCGCCCGAGCGGTGACGCACCCGCGCCTCCGCCAAACGCCCTGTGAGCAGGAAAGTCACGATCCAGGCGGCAGACTCAAAATACATGTGGGCGTGCTCGCTTTGGGCGCGCGGAATGAACTCCATGCTCATGCGCATACCCAGCGTGCCAGCGCCCCCAAAAATCAGCGCCCACAGGCTCCACAAGGTGGCGGTAATAACCCCCAGGGAAACCAGGGTGTCCATGGTGGTGGAGCCGTGGCGCAGGTTAGTGAAAGCGGCCTTGTGGAAAGGCCAAGCACACCAAGTCACCACCGGCAGGGCCAGTGCGGCCACAACCCACTGCCAGCCATAGAACTGGGCGGCGCTGACCATGGAGATCACCATCAGCGGCACTGATAGTGTGGCCGCCACGATCAGGCGACGACGCAGGTCAGCGGCGTGGGCCAGGTGGCGGGCTTCCTGCTTGCGCATAGCCTCGACGGCCCCGTCCTCCACCTTAGTCACGGTGGCGCTGTAACCAGCTTTTTCCACCACGGCCACCAGCTGCTGCGGGTCTACCGGGGCGCTTAGCTCAACGTGGGCTGATTCGGTAGCCAGGTTAACTGAAGCGTTAACGCCAGCCACTTTATTCAGTTTTTTCTCCACGCGCGCCACGCAGGAGGCACACGTCATCCCACCCACGCTCAAATCTACGCTGCCATGATTGGCGCTAGTTGAGGTGGTTTCTTGGATATCAGTCATTATTTAAGGCTCCGCCTCACTCGTCGCGTTCGATGGCTTCCAGGGTGTAGTTGCCGGCTTCATCGACGGCGTCGGCCAGGGCCTGGTCGTCTAGGTGCACGTCAGAAACCACCATTACGTCAGAGACGCCACCCTTGTTCAGGATTACTGAAACGTTCTTGACGCCCTCAACCTCTTCTAGCTCTTCACTCACGTGACGCACGCAGTTAGAGCAGGTCAGGCCTGAAACCTTGAGGACGGTGGTGCGGTCGATGTTTTCAGCCATTTTCTTCTCCTAAATGTGTTGCCTACCCAGCCACAACGCAGCTGGCAGCTATGAATATGGGCTAGCCGGCCTGTAGACAGCTTTAAAACTGTCCCCCAAGCACGACTAGCCCAACCGGGATATGCCCCGAATTATTCCTAGTTAATCCTCTAGGTGGCGTACCAAACTTTCAGCCAAGCCCACGTAGGTGCCCGGGGTTAGCGCCAGCAGGCGAGCTTCGACGTCGGCAGGCATACCCAGCTCAGCGATAAAGTCGCGCATAGCCTGGCCGGTAACCCGCTTGCCACGGGTCAGTTCCTTCAGACGCTCGTAGGGGTCAGCCATGCCGGTGGCGCCAGCGACGGCGGCCGCGCGCATAGCCTGCTGCACCGGTTCACCTAGTACCTCCCAGGTGGCGTCTAGGTCTTCAGCCAGGCGGCGCTCATCCACATCCAGGCCGCCCAGCCCCCCGCGCACATTAGAGATAGCCAGCAGCGAGTGGCCCAGGGCCACGCCCACATTACGCTGGGTGGTGGAGTCGGTCAGGTCGCGCTGTAGGCGGCTGGTTACCAGGGTGGCCGCTAGGGAATCTAGTAGCGCACAGGAAATCTCAAAGTTGGCTTCACCGTTTTCAAAACGAATCGGGTTGACCTTGTGCGGCATGGTGGAGGAGCCGGTAGAGCCCTGGGCGCTTAGACGCTGGTGGAAGTAGCCCAAAGAAATGTAGGTCCACACGTCGGTGGCCAGGTTGTGGGCAATACGGTTGTAGCGGGCCACGTCGCTGTACAGCTCAGCCTGCCAGTCGTGGGATTCAATCTGGGTGGTTAGCGGGTTCCAGATCAGGCCCAGGTGCTCCACGAAACCGCGCGAAACAGCCTCCCAGTCAGCTCCCGGCACGGAAACCACGTGAGCGCCGTAGGTGCCGGTGGCGCCGTTGATCTTACCCAGGTATTCGGTGCCCTCAATGCGGCGCAGCTGGCGGCCCAGGCGCCAAGCCAATACGGCCAGTTCCTTACCAAAAGTGGAGGGGGTGGCCGGCTGACCGTGGGTGCGGCACAGCATGGGCACAGCCTTGTACTGGCGCGCCATTTCGCTGAGGTCATCCACCAGGCCCTGGGCGGCCGGCAGCCACACCTGTTTGATAGCTGAGCGGATGGTTAGGGCGTAGGCCAGGTTGTTGATGTCTTCACTGGTGCAGAAAATGTGCACAATCTCGTGCACCTGGGGCAGCACCGTGTCTTGGCCCAGCACCTGGGGGGCAGCATCTAGGCGACGCTTGAGCAGGTACTCCACAGCTTTCACGTCGTGGCGGGTGACTGCCTCAATTTCAGCCAGTTCATCAATTTCGGCGCGGCCAAAGCTGGAAACAATACCGCGCAGGTACTCCTTCTCAGCGGCAGAGAACTTGGGGGCGCCCGGCAAAACCTCGTTATCGGTGAGGTAAATCAGCCATTCAACTTCCACATGCACGCGAGCGCGGTTCAAAGCAGCTTCAGACAGGTGGTCTACCAGCGGCGAGGCGGCGGCGCGGTAGCGTCCGTCCAACACTCCCAGAGCTAGTGGCGGGTTTACTTCAGCTAGATTTACACGAGATAGGGGCAGGTCAGCAGTCTCAGCACAACTCATGCGCTAATTGTCTCAGCTGACCTGCCCCTAGCACCAGAGGCCCGGTTTAACGTGGTTTTAGGCCACTTTTTCGCCGGGCTGGCGGCTTAGGCGCGGGCGCGCCGTCGGTTTTAGCGACGGTGCAGGTAGTCGCGTAGTTTGCCAGAGCGCAGCGCCCCACCAGCGGCCACTAGACCCCCGGCTACCAGCACTAATCCTCCGGCCACACCGGTAACCGCCAGCGAGCCGTGGTGCGAGGCGCCGCTGTTACCGGCGAAAGCTACCTTCCCTGAACCCTTTGAGGAGGGTAGCGGTGAGGGCTTTAGCGCCGCCCTGCCGGTAGGCATGGGGCTGGCACTAGGCATGGGGCTGGCGCTGGGCACAGCGCTAGCCGTGGGCGCGGCGGTGGGGCTGGGTGCAGTGGTGGGCACAGCAGTAGGCGCAGCGGTCGGCGTGGCAGTGGGCGACGCCGTCGGGGCCGGGGTGGGGCTTTGCGTGGGCTGCTCGGTGGGCTGCGGGGTGGGAGCGGCCGGCAGCATCCGGCGCTTACCTAGGTTCTGGTCGAAGCGGGTTACCGGGTAGGTGACCTGACTGTCGCCCTGGGTGTAGGTCAGCGTCAGCGTGGCATCCAGGTAGCCCTGCTTGGCTTCCTGCTCGCTTACCACATAACCGCTGGTTGAGCACCACATGGTTGTGCCGGGCGCAATGTCGCCGCTGCAAGATTCAATTTCGGTGCCCTTGGGGCCCTTGGCGCCGTCGATGTGCAGGGTATTACTGGTGTTGTTGACGATGCTCCAGTGGAAGGGCAGCTTTTCGCCAGCCTGGTAGGGCTTGGCCATAATGTCGCGGGTGTAGTCGCTACGCTCGCCGGCCACGGTCAGTGCAATCAGCTCAGGGGTGGTGAGTTTAAGCTCCACCGAGCCACGCAGGGTGTACTGGCCTGCCTCCAAGGTGGCATCCACGTTGTAGGTGTCAGCCACAATGTCCTTGGTAGCGGTGACCTTGACGTTTACGGTGGCCGACTCGCCCGGCTTTAGCGCCGGGGTGGCTACCAGCTCGCTGCTGACGTTTTCGGGCAGGCCGGTTAGGCGCATGGAGCCAGCCGGCAGGGCGACGTCGTCGTCATTGCGGATAGTGACGCTTACGCTGGTACTTTCCCCGGCCCCCAAGCTGACGCTAGCGGGAGCAAAGTTGGCGCAGAACGGCTTTAGCCACTCGCGCCCGAAGGTGCCTACGCGGATTTCCTTGTCGGTTTTAGTTTCATAGGCGACGGCGAAAGTGCCGTCCTTGAGGGCGGTCACCGAGGAGTAGGCGTGCGGGCCGTAGTGGTAGACGCGGCTAACAGGCCAGGTGGCGCCGTTGTCGCAGGAGTAGCGCACGTTACCGGTGATGCGGTTGATCCACTGGCCTTTACGGTCAACATCTATCTGCCAGTTGTAGGGGCTGTTGTTGGCGTTGGTGAACAGCAGCTCCTTGGCGGCCTTGCCGCTGGTGGCCTGGGGGTTCATACGGGTAATGCCGGCGTTTACTTCCGGGTCTACCAGGGCAGTGTCTAGGTACTGGTTCTTCCAGTTGACGCCGCCGTCGTCAGAAATAGCGACCAGGCGCCCCACCCCGTCACCCCAGTTACGTGAGTTGAGCATGAGGCGGCTGTCGCTTAGCTCAATCACCTTGTTTTCGTTGAAGCTGTTGCCAATGCGGTTACCGGCGTGCCAGGTGGCGCCGTGGTCGTCAGAGTAAACCGAGTAGGCGTAACCGTTGTGGGCTGAGTCAGTGCCGATATATTGCTGCACCAGGCGCCCGGCGTATTTGCCGTGCCTGATTTGAATGCCGTTACCGGAGGTGGCGAAGGTGCCGGTGATGCCCTTGGGTTTAACCACATTGGTGATTAGGCGGTGGGTCCAGGTTTTGCCGTTGTCGGTGGAGGTGGAAACCTCGGCGCTCATAACGTTGCGGGCGGCGTCGTCGTCAGAGTCAACGGACTGGAAGAAACCCGCATCCTTAGAGTAGACATGGAAGTTGAACAAAATGTTCTTTTCCGCGTCATACACATACGAGGGGTCTGAATAGCCCTGCTTTTGGGCGCCGGGAATGCCCGCGTGGATGACGGTTTGTTCACCCCAAGTACGCCCGCCATCGGTGGAGCGGCGCTGCAAAATGGAGTTGGGGTTGGGGGCGTCCCTCAGGCTGGGACGCCCGTCATAGGAAACTACTAGATCACCGTTGTTTAGCTGCACGATTGAGGGGATGCGGTAAACCGGGAATTTACCGTCACCGCCATTGGCAACTGCTTGCGAGGTGAAATCCTGGCCAGATTCGGTGGCAGTTACGCCAGGGGTTAAAACTACACCGGTAAACGATAAGGTCAGCGCAGCCAGTGCGGCTGCGGTTTTAGCGTGGACACCCTTTGGGGACACGGGAACTCCTTCATTGGCGCTCAGGGGAGCTAGTGCGGGTCTGCGCACATCGCTGTTGTGATTGTAAGCTTAACTGCGCGAAATTGTTACATAATGTGACTTTTTCGTTAGCTTTTGCGTCAGTTTCGCTCTTGGGTGGTGGTGACGGTGGCTTTTTTCTTGGGGCGACGGCGGCTTCTCGCGCGGGGCCGACGGCGCACGCCCCAGGACCAACGGCGCTCGCGGCTGCGGGGTCGGTGCCGCACGCTCTGGGCCGCGCGTTAGGGCCAAGCCGGCGCCGTCGTCGTCGAAAACCGAGCCAGCGCCGTCGAGACCAAAGCACACCAAAGCATGCAAAACCTACCCTTAGCTGAGCGTGTGCGCCGCGCCCACAGCGCATATGCTTGTTAGGCCTAAAAGCAGCTTGGCAAAATATAGGCGTGGCTGTAGCTATACCTTCTTCTGCGCGGGCGCTGCTTGAGCACCTGCCGCCTAAGGTGGCCGCACGCATCAGTGAGACTGTGGCTATCGCCAACCTAATTCGCTTAATTGCGCGTTTGGAGGCGGCGCGGGCCACCGTCCTACTAACGCTGACTTTTTTACTGGCCATAACCCTGGGTATTAACAACCACTCACTTTTACCCTTCCGGGTTGGGCCATTTTGCTCCCTAGCGTTATGCCTGATCAGCGCCTATTGGGGCGGCAAAATCATTACTCAGCACACGCGCGTGGCCTACGACAACGGCACTGACGCACTGGTGCGCACCGACGCCCTAACCCCCACCGCCTCAGCTGCAGCCGCCCAAACCGCCATGGAAATTTCGCAAATGCTAATTTCCGGGGTGTTGTTTGCGGGCGTAATGCTGGGCACGCTACCTCACATGCAATTTCAAAAAGCCAGTTGGCTGGCTGTGGGCGTGGTGGTGATGGGTTCACTGACCTCCTCACTCGCGTTACTGTGGGCAGTGATTTGGCCGCATGCGCCGCGCCGCTGGATGCGGATAGTTAACGCACTTATCGGCACTTGGATTTGCGTGATGTGGTGGTCTGGGCCGCTGGCTGCACTCATGCACCACAAACCTGACATGCTGCTGGGCTGGCTTAACCAGTACAGTTTCTTTTCTGATGATCCCACCTGGCCGGTAGTCATTTACGGCTTTATGGCTGAAGGCATCTCCTATGTGGCCCTATATATGCTGCGTAAAAGTGCCGCCTGGAATAACCCTTCGGCGGCCCTGCGCCAAGCCATGGAGATCACCGGGCCGCGCTGGGCCGGGCCGGGGGCTGTGGCCCTAACCCAGGAGGCGCAGCTATGGCCGCAGCTGACTGTGGCGCAAACCTTTGAAACCCTTGATGGCCTGCGCGGTTTCACTGAGCCGCCGCCCCACCGTGAGCAGATGCTGCAAGCGTGTAAAACTCTTTTACCCCCACCCAATAAATTTATTGACGAATGTACCTTTAGCGAGCGCGAACTGGTGTTATTGGTGTGGGCGCTGAGCCAGGAGGCGGATCTGATTTTGATTCACCGCCATGAGAGCTATCAGCTTTTGCCGCGTTCTATGCGAGTTGTGTGCCGGCAGCTGGTTAAGCAGCGCATGGCTGAAGGGGTGCGTTTTGATTTCTCCCCCGCCTACGACGACGATCTGCTGAGGCTAATTCACTCCGGCCAGTAGTAATCTGCCAGATTCCCTAAAACTGCATCTACAGCCATACTGGCGCCACTGCGCTCGCTTTGTGCGAGTTACCTTTACGAGTTCTACTCACGAATTAATGCACCGGTGGGGAACTTTTTTACCCCAACAGCCTTATCCACAGCCTAAAAGCGAAGCCTTGACCCGGCGTCTTAGCGTTTAGCCATGAGTAACTTGCATTACGTCAGGCAGCTGGCCCTAAGCGCTAAAAACCAGGTGCCCACCATCCCCAACCAGTGGCGTGGTAGCGCGGCGCAAGCCGCTGGTCAGTCTTTAGCGCAACTGAGCGCCGCCATAAACCTGCTGATCGGCGCCGTCGACAATGACATTAAAGCGCTAAGCACCCCAAGCTAGGCCTAAACATGGGCGACATTGTCTACGTTTCTGGGCCCGATAAGAATCTGCATGTGGATCCGCAGGTGCTGGCGAGGCTTAAACGGCAGGTTATGAAAGTCCACTCACTGTTGGAACAAGCCAACGGCGCCTATAAGGTAGCTCGCGCAGAGCCCAATCCTGGGGCACTGGAACTACCGCGTATGCCGCTACAACCCCCGCCAATATTTCCTCAGCCCCCACCCAAGCGGCTGCCCCCTGAGCTGGATGCGGCCACAACCAAGGCTTTAAAAACCTGCATCAGTCAGTGTGAAACTAACGCTGACGCCCTACAGGTGGGCTATAACCTCTACACCGATGCCGAAATTAAAGCCCAGGCATCGTGGAAATTAGAGGGGCTCAAACGCGCCAACCCTGTCTCCATAGCTAAGCATAAGAGGAACAATTTTCTAACTGAAACTGCGGTACGCATCGAACTACGTAAGTACGGCCTAGATACCCCTGAAAATCTACAGAAAACGCTTAAAGAGTTGGGAATAGATATTGATTTAGAGGACGCTAAAGCTATTTATCAGATAGTGGTATTGCTAGTTCGTAGTGGCTATGGGGGCTGGTTAATTAGTGAAGTACCTGCTCTAATTACTATTTATAAAGCTAGCCCCAGCCTTGGCGTATTTCTGCAGGCAGCTATGGTTTATGCTGGAGCTTTTTTGGGGCCTGAAGCTAAACTCTGCCTATCCGGAGTAAAAGCACAGCTCACCTATGGCCTTGCGGGCGGTAATAAGATTTATTGGCGCGGTAAATGGGTTGAGCCAAGAAAACTTAGCGATGTTGAGGCCACCAACTACTACCTGGCTTATCTAGCTGGCGGGAAAAAGAATTACCGACTCACCCTGATCAGCGACGGCCTGCGCATGGACATGCCCTCCCCCGCTATGGGGCCGCTCAGTTTCTCTTTTAGCTCTAGCTTGGGCGCTGAACTAGCTGCTGCCGTGTTTGCAGGTATAGCAAAAACTACTGCCGGGGTAGGCCAGGCCAGTCAGGTCAAATTCAAGCCGTTAACCAGTAAATATGACGGCTCGGTGGCCGACACTATTAATTACTGCGATCACATAAATTCTCCTGACCCGCAAACTGGAACATTTTCCATTATTAAAACCACCTATTCTGATGGAACCTGCTCCTACCAGGTGATTTTGCCGGGCACACAACAGTGGACTGCAGGCAAGTCAAACCCTCAGGATCTACTAACTAACTTGCAGGCTAATGCCGGCGCCAGTGACGACTACTCGCAGCTGGTGGTTGCCGCCATGACTAAGGCCGGCATTAAAAGCACTGATCCGGTATGCATTTACGGCCACTCCCAGGGTGGGATTGTGGCCACGAACCTAACCGCTAATGCGCAGGTGCGGGCACGTTTCAATATTGTGGCTACAGCTACCGCCGGTAGCCCTACCGGCAACAGCGTAATTCCGTCAGGTACGCAGTATTTGAGTATGGAAAACGCCGACGACGTTGTGCCCAGCCTGGATGGTAAGGCGCCGGTTAGCGCCCCTAACCGCACCAACGTAGTCACTGTTCACCAAGGCAATGACCAGCATGATCAGCGCGTCTATGCGCATTCAGCTAAGCAGTTACCTAATGAGCCGGGTGCGCAAACCTTTAATAGGGCTTGGAACCAGGATGCGGGTAAAACTGTGGTTTCGCGTGAGCAGGCTACTTTCCAAATTAAACGCACCCCAGTAGCGGAGCCTGCCCCCAGGCCTTCACCACACCCAACCCCCAGTCCTTCACCACAGCCAGCGCCCACCCCACGCCAGGCGCCCAGCCAACCACAAGCAACTCCACCACAGGCGACGCCAAGCCAACCTACAGAGCCACAACCAAAGCCTTCGCCAAGCCCCAGCCCCGGCCCCAGCCCAAGCCCCGGCTCACAGCCCAAACCTTCACCAAGCCAACCTGGCCCTGGCCCAGGCCCACAGCTCAAGCCTTCGCCAAGTCCCAGCCCTAGCACGAGGCCTAGCCCAAACAAGCCGACGCCGCACTAGGGGCGGCGTCGGGCAATAAAGCATATTCAGTTATCGAAGCAGATTTAAGGCAGGAAAATGGCCACAACCATCACGATACTGATAATGATTTCGCTGACCCCAACCACGCGGGGGCGAATCACCTTGGCGCGATTGCGCACCCTTTGGCGCTGCATAAGCGGTAGCACTAGGGCACGCGCAGTTAGCACCACCCACAGGGCCAGGTTGGTCCAGCCAATCAGGCCGGCGCTGGCCGCATATGCCACCAGGGCTAGCCCCACCAGGTGGAAGCCAAAGCTAAGGCAGATCATGGTGGGCTTGCCGCGGCCACGAATCATAGCTTTTACGTAAGGGACTGTGCCCACGAAATAGCCGCTGACCAGGGAGGTAACCAGCCAGGCCCAGTGCCAGCCGGTTAGGTTTTGAGGACCCCCAAAGCTTTCTAGGGTGCTCGCACCCTTCTCTACGCCTAGGAATCCGCCGGCGCCGCCAGTGGCGACGTCGTAGCTGACGGCGGTCATTAGCGTGGCCGCAAGCGTAGTGGTGACGCCGCTAAGCAGTGAGCGCTCTTTACCTATGCGCACCTGCCACAAGGCCAGTGCCAGTAGCGGGGCAAAAACCGCAGCCCAGCGGAGCAGATAGGGGGCACTGATCAGGCTCGCCAGTCCAGCTAGGGCGCAGATACCCGAATACCAGACCATGGGCACCAGTAGCAGTAGTCGCTTAGCTTCTGAGCGGGTGCGTAGCCACTGGGTCCAAGCCCAGAACGCAAAATAGCCCATCCAGAAAGCCGGCCAGATCAGGAGGTAATGCCACGACCAACCCCCAATAAATGCGCCCACTAGGGGTGGAATGATCAGCATTCCCCAGGCGCCATGCTGGTTAGGCACCCAAGCTCGGGTGCTGGGACGGCGCCTAATTTGCTCGGCGCTAGGGTGGCGGCCAGGGCGTTGTGCGCGCTGTTGTGCAGCGGCTGAGGCACCAGAAAGTGGCTGTCCGGTGGCTAGCAATACGTCGTCTTCCAAGCCCGGTGCTGACTGCTGGAAGGGTACCGAGCTGGCTGCCTTCTGCGTGGTCTCGTTGCTATCTGGGTCTTGATACTCCACCCTTGGCACGCTGGAGCTGGGCCGTGCTTGTCTAACTCCAGCTGACGCAGCTGGCAGCTTGGTAGCCTCGGCAGGGCTGGCAGCGGAGGGAACTGAAGACGTAGAGCTCATGGCTTTATTCTAGGGAAAAGCCTTAGATATTTAGCTGACACGGTGTAGCAGTATTGCCTGTTCGCGTTTGCCATAACTGGGCTATAAAAGCGGCGGCCGAGCTAAACAGGCTCTGGCACAAACAAAGTGGGATCACAAAACTGGGGCCGGGTTGACACGGTCACGCCGCAAGCAAAGTAACCCTAGAGCATAAACAAACTGGGGCCGGGCACTAACGCACCCGACCCCAGCTAGTTAAGCGAGATTAGTTGGCTAGCGCTGCGCTAACCACCTTCTTGGCTTCCTTCTGGACTTCCTTCAGGTGGTCTTCGCCCAGGAAGGACTCGGCGTAAATCTTGTACACGTCCTCAGTGCCAGAGGGACGGGCCGCGAACCAAGCGTCCTTGGTGGTGACCTTCAGGCCGCCGATCGGCGCGTCGTTACCGGGGGCGCGCACCAGGCGCTGCTCGATGGGCTCGCCAGCCAGCTCGGTGGCGGTGACGTCCTCGGGAGAAAGTGCGGCCAGCTTGGCCTTTTCTTCCTTGGTGGCGGCAGCGTCGATACGGGCGTAGGCCGAAGCGCCGAAACGCTCTACCTGCTCAAGGTGTAGCTGCGAGGGGCTCTTGCCGGTGACGGCGATGATCTCGCTTGCCAGCAGGGCCAGGATGAGGCCGTCCTTATCGGTGGTCCACACGCCGCCGTCGAAACGCAGGAAGGAAGCTCCCGCGCTTTCCTCACCGCCGAAGCCCACAGAGCCGTCTAGCAGGCCGGGCACGAAGTGCTTGAAGCCTACGGGCACCTCCACTAGCTTGCGGCCGATGGATGCCACCACGCGGTCGATCAGGCTGGAGGAAACCAGGGTCTTACCTACGGCGCAGTTTTCACCCCAACCGGGACGGTGGGTGAACAGGTACTCGATGGCCACAGCCAGGAAGTGGTTGGGGTTCATCAGGCCGTCGGGGGTGACGATGCCGTGACGGTCAGAGTCGGCGTCGTTACCAGTGGCGACGTCGTAGGGGGTGGCGCCAGAAGCGTCGGGGGTCATGGCGTTACGTAGGGAGGCCATGGCGTAGGGCGAGGAGCAGTCCATGCGGATCTTGCCGTCCCAGTCCAGGGTCATGAAGGACCAGGCGGGGTCTACCTTGGGGTTGACCACGGTGAGGTTGAGGCCGTAGCGCTTGCCGATCTCAGCCCAGTACTCAACCGAGGCGCCACCTAGCGGGTCTGCACCGATGCGCACGCCGGCCTTGCGGATAGCCTCCATGTCAACCACGTTGGCTAGGTCAGCTACATACAGCTCACGGTAGTCGTGGCGAATGACCAGCTCGCTCTTGAGGGCCTCGTCGATGGGCACGCGCGGCACGTTGCGCCAGGCGCCGTCCACTAGTAGTTCGTTGGCGCGGTTGGCAATCCAGCCAGTGGCGTCAGAGCCGGCGGGGCCACCGGTGGGCGGGTTGTACTTGAAGCCACCGTCACGCGGGGGGTTGTGGCTGGGGGTGACGACAATACCGTCAGCCAGGCCAGGGCCGGAGGTGCGCACACCCTCGGGGGTGCCAGCGCCGTTAGCCACCAGGATGGAGTGAGAGACGGCGGGGGTGGGGGTGTAAGAGTCGCGAGAGTCGATAGCAACCTTCACGCCAGCGCCTACCAGCACCTCGACGGCGGAGCGCCAGGCCGGTAGTGATAGGGCGTGAGTGTCGCGGCCCAGGTAGAGCACACCGTCGGTGCCCTGGGAGGCGCGGTACTCAACAATTGCGGCGGTGGTTGCCACAATGTGGGCTTCGTTGAAAGCAGTGTCTAGGGAGGAGCCACGGTGACCGGAGGTGCCGAAAACTACTCGCTGAGCGGGTACGGCAGGGTCCGGTACCAGGTCGTAGTAGGCCTGGCGAACTTCTTCGACATTGATGAGATCTTCAGGTAAGGCGGGTTGGCCAGCTCGTTCATGCATGTCTGTAGTGTGGCACAGCTTACCCGCAAAAATCACCCCATCACATGCAAATACTCACAAATACAGGCAAAATCGTCCCTTCCCTATGATTTTTCCATGGGGTTTTATAGGGAACGGACGAAATGTCAGTTTTTGTGCAGCCCATACTGACACCACGCCCCACACTGGCGCACCCACACTGCCCAACACTGGCGCGGCCCACGCTGGCGCACCCCACACTGGCGCATCCCACCGGCGCCAGCACACCCCACACCGCCGCACACCCACGTCACCGTCGTCGTCGCCCAAACTAGGGCCACCCCAAACTAGGATGGACCTATAGGCACCAAGCCAATCTAGGAGGTCCCATGCCCACCGCAATTTCCACCCCTAACGCCCCCGCCGCCGTCGGCCCCTACTCTCAGGCCGTTTCCACTGGCGACGACGCCGGCGCCCAGGTTTTCATTTCCGGCCAGATTCCCCTGGTTCCGGCCACGGGACAGCTGGTCGAGGGCGACATCCAGGCTCAGGCACGCCAGAGCCTGACCAACATCGGCGAGATCCTAAAGGCTGCCGGCCTCAGCTTTGCTGACGTAGTTAAGACCACCGTGCTGCTGGCGGACATCAACGACTTTGTGGCGGTTAACGAGGTGTATGCCCAGTTCTTCACCGGTCCGGTACTGCCGGCGCGCGCTGCTTTCGGCGTGGCCGCACTACCCAAGGGCGCCCGTGTGGAGATTGAGGCCGTCGCGGTTCGCCCCTGATTGGCAAGCTCCTCCCTGATCAGTGCACTTTTGGGAGCTGCCGGGACTTCTTGACGCCGTCGCAGCTGCCCGCAAAAACTCAACGGTCCGGTCGACTAATGTCTACCGGACCACTTTTATGCCCAAAGTCCCAAAATCCGCTAGACAGTTGAAAGTTAAACAACCTAGACTCAAGCCATCACGGCACGGTCTTGCACCTAAGTTCCCAGCAAGCCGCCCACCCCCAAAGCCTTCTAGACACTGTCCAAATACTTAAAGGAGCACATCATGACCAAGATCGGTATCGTCGTCGGTTCCGTCCGCGAGGGTCGCGTAGGCGACCAGATCGGCAACTGGATCCTGGAGCAGGCCCGCGCCAACCACCCCGAGGCCGAGTTCACCGTAATTGACCTGAAGGACTACGACCTGCCCATGTTTGACGGCCCGGTTGCCCCCATGGTTCTGGGTGGCAAGTATGACAACGACGCCGTCACAGCCTGGGCCAAGGCTCTAGACGAGCAGGACGGCTTCATCTTCGTAACCAGCGAGTACAACCACACCATCCCCGGCGCCTTCAAGAACGCCGTCGACTCCATCAGCCCCGAGCTAATCGGCAAGGCTGTGGCTTTCGTGGGTTACTCCTGGGACGGCGCCATCCGCGCTGTTGAGCAGTGGCGCACCCTGTCCGCACAGTTCGACATGTATGACATTCGCGCCCAGCTAGCCCTGACCTTCCCCATGGACTTTGAGGGCACCGACACCTTCGCCCCCAACGAGCGCCGCACCGACGAGCTGGAAGCCCTGCTCTCCCGCCTGATTGAGGTCAGCGCCAAGCTAGCCGCCTGAGCCCAGCATCAATCTGAGCCCAGCATCCGCCCGAAAGCTGCGCTAGCTACCTGAGCCCAGCACACTTCGCTCTAACGGCGCACCTCCCGCATGGCCCGGCATAACCCTGCCTTAACGGCATAACCCCGCCCTAACCCTGTAGGGTTGACTTATGTCGAAAAAGAGTCAGCGCCGCGCCCGCGCCCAGGCCAAAAAGGCCGCCCAGGCTGTACAGTCCCCCGCCAAGCCCAAGAAGGTTGAATTCGTAGCCCGCCCCTTCGCCGGCCTCAAGAATGAAGCTGAGCTGGTCGCCATGGCGCAGATCATCCCCGCCGCCACCATGACCGTTAAGCTCAACGACAGCGAGCACATTCCTGCTGCTCACCGTGGCGCCACGGTTGAGCTGGCCACCCTGCTGCCGGACCTAACCCAGGGTATGCGCCGCGCCGACGACTGCTACCTGATTGCCATGCAGACCACCAAGCACTCCGGCGACGCCTCGCGCGACGTCGCCTACGCCCTGCTCAACGCCCTGGAGCTAGAAAACAACACTGGCCTGCAGCTAAGCACCCTACCTGAGCCCGGCCCGCGCCTACAGGACCTGCTAGACGCCGACTTTGAGCCGGTTTTCCAGCTGCATGATTCTTTCGGTTTCTGGGCTGCCCCCGGCGAGCTCAGCGACGAGGAGCTAAACAACCTGGTCAACCAGTCTCGCGACGAGATTGTGGCCACCCGCCAGGTCCCGGGCGTGGAGCACGCCTTCTGGTGCCGCATGGGCGGTAAGGAGTACGTGCGCTGGGTACGTGAGGAGGACGAGGACGCCTTCTTCAACGCCCTGGCCAAGGTGCACGCCGCCCGCGAATCTGAGCTTAGCAACGACGACGGCGCCTCCCTGGGTTCCTTCCTGGGCGCCTTCCGCGCTTACGGCATTGCCATCCCGGTGTGGCAGCTTGAGCCGGGCACTACCGCCGAGCAGCTAACCGCCCCCATGCAGGCGCTGGGTGCACGCCTTCAGGCTGCTCTGGCCGACGACGCCACCCTGAACGCCGACGAGCGCCGCGCCAAGGCCGGCATCATTTCCCGCCAGGTGAACCTGTAAATCAGCGATTTTAAGGAAACACCGTGACCCTCACCCCGGCACAAGAGGTCGCTCAAAAGCTTGCCCAGCTGGAGGCTCACTCGCAGGCATCAGCCGACGACGCAGCCCCCGCTGACGCCGTCGCCCCTGCGCACGACGCCGCCCCTGCTGAGGCTGCCCCTACCGGCGCCGTCGCTGGCACCCCTGCGCACGACGACGCCAGTAGCCAGCCCGCCGCGCAAGCCCGGCAGCCCGGCGCTAACTGCTGCGCCGCCAGCGAGTATCTGCCTGACCGCGCTGTTGCCTACGTGGTTGACCAGCGCGTTCAGTATGCGGATTATTTCGGCAGGCTGCCGGTGGCGGTGATTATCCCGGCCTATAACGAGGCTGAGCGCATCACCGCAACCGTGCAGGCGGCCTTGGGGATTGCCGGGGTGGAGCGGGTCGTGGTGGTTGATGACGGTTCTACCGACGACACCGCCAAGATCGCTAAACGCGCTGGTGCGGAGGTTATTTCTAAGCCTCACAAGCGCGGCAAGGGCGCAGCCATGGGCTCGGGCGTGGCTTATTTACGTAAGTCTGCCCAGCCGGGCGCGGATTATTTGCTGTTGTTTGTCGACGGCGACCTGGGCGCTAGTGCCTCGGCTTGCGAGGTGCTGATTGAGCCTGTGGCCAGCGGGCGTTGCTCTATGAGCATTGCGGTGCCGCCAGCTTTTAAGGGTGCTGGTGGGCATGGTTTTGTGCTGGGCACGGCCCGCAAGGCCATCAGTGAGGCTACCGGCTGGGAGCCGCAGGCTCCGCTTTCGGGGCAGCGTTGCATGAACAGTTTTGTGTTTGAGGCTTGCAAGAATCAGCTCTCTAGGGGCTGGGGTGTGGAAACCTGGTTGAGTGTGAAGGCACTTGAAGCTGGTTTCACTGTGTTAGAAGTGCCTTGCTCGATCACTCACCGCGTTAGTGTCAATAATTTGGCTGGACGCTTGCACCGCCTGGAGCAGTTCCGTCAGGTTCGTAAAACTACGCGTAAGCTGCGTCCGAGCCTTGTCAGCCGCCTTTTGAGTAAGCGCAGGGGCCAAGCAGGTGCAAAGTCGAGCCAAGCAAACGTCAACCAGGCTGCGGCTTCACAAGCTCCCTTTGAGCCTTACCGCATGTTGCGACCCACAGCCTAAAACATGTTGCGCCCCACAAACATGCTACGCCCCACGGCTTAAAAGCAGCCTGAACAGGGCGTCCTGAAGTAATGTGCCAGCCGAATGGCGCAGCCACTTGAGCATACGTGGCTGCGCCATTAGTTTTAGTGGTAGCTAGTTGTTTTCGCTGAGGCCGCAATGAGGCTGCGTGTCTTATAACGTCGCCTCCCGACGAGACCCCGCAGCCCCATCTCCACCACAGCTTCTGTTGACACATCACTCCCTGTTGCATCAAGTTTTTGTGGCAGCTCCAGTGACATAAAGCAGGCCAGGGGCACTAGCAGGAACAGGCTGTAGACCGCCATCGAGGCGCCCGAATCATTTAGGGCCACTTCCAGCAGCATCAAAGCAGTCACTGGGGCGAACATCAAAACTACAATGCTAGATGTTTCCGACGCATGAATAGCGACATAGAACTTTACCCAAACCCAGACAATTAATGCCATCACTATTAAGGCAACTAACATTTTCGCAGCCAGATAGTCGGATTCAGCTAAAAATGGCTCCATCAAAGCCATGAACCTATGGTCTATATCCGCAGCAAAAGCAGAAAGGTAATCAGGGCTCTCACCAGAACCACACCATTTAGTAAACGTCAGGATCGATAGCGAAATAAATAGAATTAAGCTTAAAACATAGATGTTAGACAAGCGTAAGCTGGGTTTAGACAGTTTCAAGACTAGTGCAGTCAACGCAACCCCAAAAACTACGGCTCCAGCAAAATTATCCCCTAAGCTTGGCAAGGCAATAGCCATTATAAGTAATACCCCGATTCCTCCTATTACTATCTGAGAAATGCGCAGGCTTAAACTGCGATCAAGTCGGTTAGCAAGGTACGCCAAGGCTACCAGAGCCCCCATACCCCCAAAAGCAAAACCGGCACCAGATAGCCCATGTAAATTAGTCGAATCGAGGGCAGCCATAGCAAAGGGACTATTCAAGATTAGATGACTACCACTGAGGCCATCACCCAACCAAAAGAAAGCATTTAACACACAAACCATTACGAAGCCACTTGCGTAATTAGCGAATTTTATGGTTACTAGCTGCACCAAGCAAGTAACCGCTAAACTTATGCCGATAATAGCCGCCACAAATGGAATATACCCCAAATCTGCACTCTTAGCAGGATCTTCGTAATTACTGACAACATTGGCATAGTTGGCGCTTGCAGGGGTTGAATTCATCCTCCATGCATACCACCGAGTTATGCTAAGTAATATACATCCCAATGGCACACAAGCTGCAAAGACAAGTAGGTTGCGCCCAACCAGCGACCTTATACCAATCGTTTTGAACTTCTTTGGAGAAAACTCAAATTTAGCGACCCCAGTTAACCACACCACAACCGGAACTAGTAGGAGAAATATCATGGCCAGCACATTAAAGTTAGCAGCATCTTGTGAGACTTCAATTTTCTTTCCCTGCTCTATCAGAGAGTTAATTAAAGATAAACGCGCTTTAGGCACAGAAGCCTTGTAAATCTCCCGATAGCCTTCATCCCATAGATTTACTTGCCGATCTTTAAAAGCCGATTTATCGACTCTACCAGGAGATTGCGGCAACACCTTACCCACACTCCCTCCAGGAAGGCTGGCGCCATAGCGAGCCGCAACAGTAGGGGCTATATCAGTTAACCTAGTTAAATTACCGCTATAACCAAGCGAAGACCCTGAAAACATTTTATCGAACACGGATCTATCTAGGCTAGGAATTAGCGCAAGATTAGGTTTTCTATGCTCGCTACTTAAGGCATCATAATTGTTGCTAAGCGAGATAAGCATTACGTCAACATTGTCGCCATAATATGTTCGAAACAGGCTAAGATACTCCACATATTGATACCAGCCTTTATTTCTAGCATCAATAATCGTCACATCCGCCGGATAGTCTTCAAACAATCTACGCTTATTGCCATAAGGCCAATATCCGCTGTAATAATCATCTTCTGCAACGATTTGCCTGACCCTACAACCAGCAGATTTTAAACTGCGCACTAATATTGAAGTACGAATATTATAATCACCGTTAACGAAATCGTTTTGCTTCCCAGACATTAGTGAGGCAAGCAGATCTTCTTCACCAAGTTTAGAGCTCGGAACAAATACATTCATCGGCTCAGCCGAATAACTTTCAATATATTTAGCCATCAAGCTGTCATATTTTGAATATTTCCTATTTTCCATAGGTTTATGATTTGCGATCGCGCTAATATTTTGCCAAGTTAGCTTCCTTGTAATCAGCATAATAAGAGGTTTGATTCTGGTAGTGGCTGTAGCTCCACAAGTATTTGTTACTTGCGAAGACTTATATTGCAGCCCACTCCCTTTAATAGTCACAGCATTGGCTCCACTGGCTAGCACCAGTAGACATACAAGAATTACCGTAAAGAGTTTCGCCAGCGTTATTGCTATTCGGCTAGCTATGACGCTGCCATCAACTACACCAAAGACACGTGTCTCGCCGTCGGTTTTAAACCGACGTAACCCAGCGCCTCCAGACAAGCCGCTCACCTGCATAAAACGTGAACTGCGTAAACCTAAGCGATCGCTGCCAAACATGAAATCCAGCATAGCGCCCATTTGACGCGGCAGTTGACGATTCCCGAAGCAAATTACAAGTTTTTACTCAAGCACCAACACTTAGAGCTGCACATGCCAGACAACAAAGCCACCTGCCCAGATCACCTACAGTCAGTCAGCTACAGCAGTCTCTGTATCAGGTTTTGCCGGCAGTTCCAGGGACATCAGGCAGGCCAGAGGCACCAGCAGGAACAGGCTATAGACCGCCATCGAGGCGCCTGAATCATTTAGGCCCACTTCCAGCAATAGCAGCACAGTTAGGGTATCCAGCTGCAACCGATACACCCCGGGCACGCCCTGCCGGCGCGTGGCGTGGTAAAGCCACAACCACACCACCACCACAAGGCTCACCACCACTAGAGCCACAACAATTTTCAAAACCATCAAGCCCACCTGGCCATTAGCATCAATGAACGGGCCCACTAGGGCCTTAAATTTTTTGCCAATGGTAGCCAGGAAAGTGCCGTCTAATAGCTGCCCACCAAAACGGCCCAGGTGGGTGGAGTTTTCCCCACGCAGCAGCCATTCCAAAATTGCTACGCCCGAAAGTAAACCAGCGGAAATAAAGCCAAGAAATGCCAAAATACGTGGGCGCAGGCTGCGGCCGGATAGTTTCACTAGAGCCACGCCTAGTGTGGGAATTAGTGCCAGCGCTCCACCAAAATCAGCGCCCAGGAAGGGGGCGGCGTCGACAATTACTAGCAATAAACCAACCCCGGACACTGCCAGCAAACTGGCGCGTAGGCTATAGCGGGATTTGAGCCAATCGGCCCAGGCCAGCAGGGCGATCATGGCCCCTACTGCACCGAAAGCGAAAGCCGTATTGGACACCCCATAGAAACGCCCTGCCACCAGCGCGTTCATGGTTAAGGGACTGTTGAAGGTGAGGTGATTGCCGCTAATGCCGTCACCAAACCAAATTAAACCGTTTAATGCGGCAGCAACGATAAAGCCGGTAGAACAGCTCGCAGATTTTCGAGTTAACCAATTAATTAGCGCGGTTAGCACTAAAGCTATTAGCATCGCGCCAACAGTAGCTGTCACCACTTGTAGCGCAACAGTTTTGAAGGTATCTATATCCTGATCGGCACCATTACCCATGGTGGAAGACCTGGTAATTATCACCGAATACCAGGGGACTAAATTAATTAGCAAATACCCTACAGGCAGCGTGGCAGCAAATACACTCAGACGTTGCAAGGAAAGGAATCGCTTGCTACTAAATTCTGCGCCTTTCGTGCTACAGAATCTACGTTCTAACATTTACGCCACCATAGCCACACTACAGCCAGAGTAAAAACAACTATGATTATAGTATTGTAAACCATCACCGCGCGGGAAGCATGAGCGTGGTTATTTTGGTTAATTAATGAGTTAATTAAATCCTGACGCGCGGAAGTAACTTTAGTTGTAGCGGGATTATCGGAGGAATTTTGCGCCTGCTCTACACGCTCACCAACGAACACAGGCTTATTAATGGTTTGTGGATTTTGTATCAAGGCTTGTCCAGAGGCACCTTCGGGCGCTTTAGCACCGTAGCGAGCTGCAATGGTTGTGGGAATGTCGATTAATTGCACCAGGTTGTTTTGGTGTGTAGAGGGTACTCGCACCTTCTCCCCCGCAGCATTAGCATCACGCAGAGACGGAATTAGTGCTAAATAGAGCCTATCATCATCAGAAATACCGTTTTCGGTGGTAATCGAAATCGTCATAATATCAACACTAGAGCCATAACACTCCTTTAACTGGCGCAGCTTAGAGACAACTTTATCTGCTTTATCATGAGTTGCTTTTACGACAGTAACATCCGCCAAATCACTTCTTGATAGTTGTCCAGGCCTGGCATCAGGTAGTTGTCCAGGCCTGGCATCAGTATAATATTCTCTATCAGGTAGCGCGGGATCTACGGCAAATGTGCAACCGGCCGCTTTTAAAGTTTTAGCTAGCGGAGAGTTAATAATGTCGTCGTCACGGTATTTGCGAGTGAATTTATCGCGCCGACCCGAAAATAGCATGGCTAGCTGTTCATCGAAGTTAGCGCCGTCTTTATGACCGCGTACCACCAGGTTCATGGGCGTGGCTGGATAGCCCATTAGATAATTTTTTGTGTCCGAGTCTTGGCTTTGCAGATTTTGCCAGGTTATTCCGCTGGTAACCACTAAAATTAAGGGCTTAATTCGCGTTTTTGTGCCCGTCCCGCACTTGCTAGTCGTGTTTGCACTGGCGACAGCGCCCGCCCCGGCCCAGTTTTGTGCTCTAGCTGAAGTTTTGTCGCCAGCTACACCTGGCGCAGTCGCCACGGTGAAAGTTGCCGCACTAGCGCCACTAGAGAGCAACAGCAAACAGGCAATCAGCCCAGTAAAGATTCTCGTAACCGCTCGCACCAAAGCTGCCGCGCCGACGTCGGACTTATCCGCACCGGCCCCACCAGCAAAAGCAATGCCGACGTCAGCCCTAAAGATGTCGGTCTTAAAGCGGCGAAACACGTCCGCAAACCTCCTAACTTTAGACATAATGCCTGGCCACCTGCACGGTTTCGTAACCATAGCCGCCTCCAAACAGCATCGCGTGCACAATCAGCATGTGTACGCGGTGTAGCCCCACCCGCTCACTCCAGTAGGACTCTAGTGGCGACACGCTCTGATAGCCCTCATAGACGCTGTCTAGATACTGCTGCCCAAACAGGCCCAAATCAGCCAAATCAGTCTCCGCGTGACCACCGTGCGCAGCCGGATCAATCATCACCCCAACTACCGGCCCACCAGCGAAGGCTTCTAGCTGCTGGGCGTTGGTCATTATGGCTGCGCCATCTTTCATTATGGCAGCGCCATCTTGCGGCTCATCAGTGGTTTTCTCGCTCAAAAACTCTTTGCAGCTGCGCGCCACATCCGCTACCGGGCACCACAGCACGTTGCCGCTCCACAGGTCTCCGTGCAGGCGGGCTACGGCTGTTCCGGCTTGGGTTAGCAGCTGGGGTTGGGAGTGGTTAAAGTCCCCGTCACGTAGGCGTTCGCAGAGTTTTTCGATTATGACGGCGCCCGAGCGGTCAATCGAGCCGTTGTCGCGGGCCGGGGCCAGCATGGGCATGATCCGGTCTGTCGCGAAAAACTCGCCCCAGCTATCGGTCCAGGCCTCAGAGCGCAAAGGTAGACGTGCACGGCCCATCCAGCCGTCACCTTCCCAGCCCTGCGGCGGCGCTCCCCAGTGTGAGGCTCCAGCGGCGTGGGTGTGGGCTAGGGCGCGACCGAAACTGAAAGCGGCTTTAGGGGTGCAGCGCCTGTCATTAAGCTGGGGTTCTTCTAGCCACCCACGACCGCTACGCACGGGCACCACAGCCACGCCGCCGTCGTCCATGGCGTCAGCTAGCCAGCGCAGGCCGGTAGCTTCCAGCGCGGTTGAACCGGGGATACCTCGATCGTCTTTGCGGAACATAACCAAAGCATAATGCCCGCAATGAGCTAGCTGGGCTTTACTTTGAAGCAGCAAGCGTTTCTGGCTTAGTTTCGACGGCGGTCGCCCTAAATAGCTTCAGCTCTACGCTCATCACCAACGCCAGTGGCACCAGCAAGCATAGGCTGTAACGCATCATCGCAAAACCTGCATCATTAAGTACTAACTCAAGCAAAACCAAGGTAGTTAGAGCGTTAAAGGTAACCACATAACGTGCCGGCACATCCGCGCGTCGAGTAGCGCGATAGACCTTAATCCAAGCCAAAATCACTACTGTTATGGTTACCAACGCAAAGATTAACTTGGTACCCGCCTCATCATCTGCCGAAAAAATTGGGCTTAGTAAAGCAGCAATGCGCGCAGCCATAACATCAATGAAAGTGCCGTCCAAGAATTTCTGGCCTAAACTCCCTAAGTAACTGGAGTTTTGCCCAAAACAGCACCATTCAATAACCGCTATAACTGACAGCAAACTAGCACCAATTAAACCGGAAATAACCAAGCCACGTAGACGTAGGTTGCGCTCGGAAAGTTTCAACATGGCTACCACCAGCGCACCTGTCAGGGCTAGCGCACCTGCAGAGTTATCACCCAGGCTCGGCAAGCCGATAGTTAGCACCGCCAAGGCACCGATAGTTCCCGCCACTATCAGGGACGTGCGCAAACCTCGGCGGGGTTTTAGCCAGCTGGTCAAGGTCACCAAAGCCAACACAAAACCCACCGCGCCAAGCGCAAAACCAGCATCAGACAGGCCATATAGACGCTGCGTGGTTAAGGCGCTTACGGCTAGAGGACTGTTAAAAGCCAGGTTACCGCCAATGATACCGTCACCTAGCCAAAATAAACCGTTTAACGCGCAAGCAATAATGAAACTGACGGAATAATTTGCAAATTTTATAGTGATTAGTTCTAGCAAGCAGGTAAACACTACAGCGATAGCGACTGCCCCCATAAAGGTCACTAAATGCAGCTTTGTTAAACCAACAATAGCCTGATTATCTTCAGGGATAGTGCCGGCGACAATAAGCCTGTAATCATTTGGCTCAACCCCAAACACATACCATGAGGTGGCGTTAAGCAGTAGGTAACCTAGCGGTAGACAGGCAGTGAACACTGCCAACCAGCGCATAAGCAGTAAATAACTACGGCTTGCATCAGGGGTATTTGTATAGAAATCTAGTTTCGGGAACTTATTGCGCCACACCAGGACAATAACCAGCATTGCCAGCACTACACACAGCATATTGAAGCCCATCACTTTTTGCGAGGCCTGACTGTGAGTGCTTTGCTCCATCAAGAAATGGATTAGGTTTGTGCGGGCGCTAGATACAGTCCCCTCGGTAAATGAGCGTTGCTGTGCCTCCCAGAAGTCTACGCATTTCTCTATGGCTGAAGAGTTATCTACTCGCCCCGGGACCTGGGGTAATGCTTTACCGGTAGCCCCAAGTGGTGGCTTTGCCCCATAACGGGCCGCGATTGTAGGAGCGATATCTGTTAACTGAATTAAATTGTCTCGCCGCACAGAGGGCGCCTGCACTAGCCCAGTTTTAGCGTTAACATCTTTTAAGCTAGGCACTAAAGCTAAATATAATTTGGCGGCTTGGCCATCTGAGTAGTAGGTTCCGTTTGCTAGCGAGAGCAGCATTATGTCAACGTTGTCGCCGTAATATACGCGAATTCGACTTAAATAACTGGCAATCTCGGTAAGTGGTGCCGATGCTGCATCTACAACCGTCACATCGCTTAGATTTTGCCCAAACGGGCGCTCTGTTTCATAGCTGCCGCCCACTCGATATTCAGCGAAGCTGCATTCAGAATCCCTTAGCGTTTTCCCTAGCGGCGAGGTGGTCAAATCATAGTCGGCAGTAGTGAAATTGCCTCCCCGACCGGAATACAGCATGGCCAATTGACCATTTTTACTTAAGGAGTTAGCGCTTTTAGGAATTAACAAATTCATTGGCGTAGCCGGATAGCCAGCTATATATTGCGCATATTTTCGTATTTCTGCGCCATCACCGTTCTTGCCGATGTTTTTCCCATCCAGCACGCCATTTAGATCGCGCCAGGTTAGGCCATAAGTAACCACCATGACCAGGGGTTTAACGCGACTGGTTGCCGTGGCCCCACAGTTGCGAGTGACCGCACTCCCTGCTGCTTTACTTTGGGCGCTCACTGCGGCGCCCTCAAGAGTCGCAGCGTTAGCCCCACTGGCTAGCAGTAGGCAGGCAAGTAGTCCTGCAAAGAGTTTCGCCAGCATATGCGCCAGCCACGCGCCCATTTTCATAATCCTAAACTGCCACACCTTTACGCCTTACAACCACCAAACTGCACTAGAAACGCAGCCTGAAGACCAACTCACTTCGCAAAAGTTGCCTGTAGAGCCTTGTTTTGAGACCCTTCTAAATCTGCAGAATCTGCAGATTTAGCTTTCACCCCCACAGGCATGACGGATTCGAAATATAACATACAAGCAAAAGCTATCAGTAGACTCAGACTGGTAAATACAGTTAAAAGACCCTGATCATCCAGAGCCAGTTCCATTAATACCAGCACTGTCAATGTATCCATCAGTAAGCCATAGCGAGCAGGAACATCTGCACCCTGAGTGTTAGGGCTGAACTTAAACCAAAGCCGAACCACAACTACTATCGCTAGTAACACTGCCAGAGACAACCAGATCCCATGCTTAGCGTTTAGTACAAATGGGCTTTTAAGAGAGTTAAGTTTCTCATCCGTCAAAGCCCCCGAAAGGGCCAGTAACACTAAATTTGCTAGCGCAAACCCTGAAGCGACTAGAGCATTTAGCTTTAGATTATGTTTACATAGTTCCAACAAAGGCACTAACAGTGTAACTGCCAGTATTATCGAATCAGTCAAATTATCACCCATTGCCGGACTGGCCATACACGCAACTAAAATAGCACCTACAGCTCCTAATACAAGCAAGGAAACCCGTAAATCATACTGCTCTTTCAACCAGTCAGCGCAGATAACTACTACAATAATAGTTCCTAGCACACCAAAGCTAAAAGACACATAATTGACTCCGTAAAAGCGCCCAGAAGCTACTATATCTACACCCAAAGGAGTATTGCGAGTTAAATAACCTCCACTAAACGCATCGCCGAGCCAAAGCAAGGCATTCAATCCAGCCACAAAAATAAAACTACTAGCATAGTTTAAGAATTTACGGCAAACCTGTTCGATTAAACAAACCAGCAACAAGCCTACGATTATTGCAAGTGCAGCACTAGTTAATATCTGCAATTTAGTTAGATCATCATAATCCAGATAATCATTTCGGCCATAGAAATTTTCATCTCCATACGCATAGGATAAATACCACGGGAGACTATTGGCAGCCAAATAACCAATCGGCAAACAGCCAGCAAACAAACAAAGCTGCCGAAACCGAGTAAAATATTGACTGTAGTCATGCGGATTTACCCGGTGGAAAAATTTTAAGTCACACTCAAATCCCCGATACCATATTCGCACAATAAGTAGTGAGAATATGAACATAAGTAAAGTGTTATAGACACCCACCTTACCCGAAGCTATCATGTGTTGATTTTGGGCAATCAAGAAGCTGATTAAGTTTCCGTGATCTACCCGATAACTAGGGATAGTTTCTACGTTATTCTCTGTACCTGAATCGTCTTTCAACTCTACATAATTTTTAGCAAGCAGCGCCTTATCAACCCGTTCAGGAGTCAGCGGCAGAGCCACGCCAGTAGCTCCCGGCAGGGATTTTGCACCATAGCGAGCCGCAATAGTGGGGGCTATATCAGTTAATTTAATTAGATTATTGGTGCGGGTAGAGGGCACTCGCACATAGCCATTTGTAGAATCGACATCTTTCGACTCGGGCATTAAAGCCAAGCAGGGTTGCTTATCCTTAAATTCTCCACCATACACAGATCTCAGGTCGACTGCACAACTAAGAGACACCACCATAACATCAACACTGTTGTTATAGTAGTTTCGAATTTTAGCTATATCCGTAAATAGCGTCTTTGCATAAGAACTTGATGAACCGGATTGATCACCATCAAAATAAGCAATAGTGACATCTGACGTATAGCTACCCAGTGGCTCTGAAATAAAACCCTCAGAGTAATAATACCTTTTACTAAAAGACGGATCCACAGACACACTACATCCAGCCGCCTTCAAGCTTTTAACTAGAGGTGAGGCCATAAGTTCACTATAACCATAGTGCCCATTTTGACCATAAATGTTTTTACCTGAAAATAATGTGCTCGTTAAGTTAGAGTCTAAGGTTTTTGAATTTCTACCTGTGGCCACCAGATTCATCGGAATACCCGGATAGGTCAGTAAATAGCTAACCGCATCCCCTCTCGGCGATGGGGTATCTCTTACGACAGGCCAGGTCAAGCCATCGGTAACCACTAAAATTAATGGCCTAATCCTAGTAGTTGCCGTGGCGCCGCAGTTATGAGTGTCTGTAACTCCAGTCGCCATATTTTGCAAAGCTGCCATAGCTCCGCCTTGTTCGCCAACTGCATTGCTGGCTTTTAGGCTGCTTTGGGCGCCAGGCACGCTGCCTTGCACACCAGCTACAGCACTCATATTGCTTTTGGCACTCACTGCGGCAGTTTCAACAGTCGCAGCGTTAGCCCCACTGGCTAGCAGTAGGCAGGCAAGTAGTCCCGCAAAGAGTGCCGCCAGCGTTTTTGGCTTTTGGGCCCTCACGACGACGCTCGCCTCCCCTAAGCCGCACGCCTGCCTCAAGCCTCGCCCCTGTCCTAAGCCGAGCACCCCGCCGTCGTCGCCCCTAAACCAACTCAGCCCCACGCCCCTAAGCAAGTTACCGAACGTAACCTGCAAACTGCGCGAACTTCGATGATCCCTGCCGAACATAAAATCCAGCATAACGCCCATTTAGTGAGCGACTTGACGATTCACTAAAACAAATTGGGCCGGGAACCTTTAAAAGTCCCCGGCCCAATCGGCTCGGTTTGCGCCTACTGCAGCGCCGTCTCGGTTTGCGCTCGTCACGGCGCCGTCTCGGTTTGCGCCGGCCGCTCCAGCCGGCCCGCCACTTCACGCTGACGGTACCGCCCCGGCCACCCAAGCTAGCCGGTTGGGGCAGCTACTCGGTTGGGACAGCTGCTCGTTTGGGTTAGCTACTCGATCGGGGTGACCACCATGCGGGTTTTATCCACATAGTCGCGCAAACGCTCGGCAATCTCCTCGAAAGATTCCTGATGCACGGTGGAGGGCCGGTGAATCAGGGCCAGGCGACGGGTGGGAACAGGCTCGGCGAAGCGGGCCACGCTAACGGTCTGCCCTTCGCCTGTGCGCAAAGCCCCCTCGGGCACAACCGCTATCCCGCCACCAACTTTGACTAGCCGCAGGGCGGTTGCCATGTCGATGGTGGTTGCGGCCACCTCATTAATGGGGATATTGCATAGCGCCAGGGTTTGGTCACGCAGGCAGTTGCCGGCCTCCATGAGGATCAGCGGCTGGCGGCTAAGCTCGGCGGGTTTGACGTTGGTGCGCCCAACCCAAGGGTGGGTATCGGGAACAGCGATTACCAGGTCTTCATCCCATAGGGGCTCACTGATAAAGCGCTCCATGCTCTCATCCAAGGCCACCAGGCCTAGGTCAATATCTCCGCAGGCGAGTGCGTCTAGGATGTCCGGGGTGGTCATCTCCCGGAACTCGGAAATTCTGCCAAAATCAGCAGTATTGGCAGCATTAGGTACGCCGCTGGCCACAGATTCAGCCAGGTAGGGTGCGGCGGTGGGGATGATCCCCAGGCGCACTTGACCGTAACGCTCCTGGCTAATGCGACTGGCGGCCTCAATAAACCCTTCGGCGGCCAGCACTGCATCACGCGCGAAGGGAAGCAGGTCCTGGCCCAGAGGGGTGATTAGAACCTGTCGCGTGGTGCGCTCTATAAGGGGGCCATCAACGCGCTTTTCCAACGCAGAGATGGACTGGGACAAGCTGGGCTGGCTCACACCAAGTGCCGCTGCTGCGTCACCGTAGTGTTTGTGATCGCAGAGCGTTACAAAGGCCCTCAGCTGTGAAAATGAGGGCATTGAAAGTGATGGCATCACTAACCCCCTTTGGTAATTTCGGCTAGGCGAACTTTGCCTGGCCGTGGATGTATTTAAGTTTACGCTGCATCCCCCCTAAATTTTCTTGAAATATAAGCGGAAAGTGAGGATTTATAAGGGTTTCCTCGCGCTCCGCCCGTGCTTACACTTCAATTATATATGCGCAGGTGAGCGGCTGTTTAGGAGGTAAGTGCCGCTCTGGGCTAAAACTTGCCGGGCTCGACGGCGCCGCACCGGCACGAAAGCACCATTTTACCTAGATAAACCGCCCTTCATCTGCTGTTTTTGGGCAAATTTTGCACTTAGCTTGCGGCTAATTTTGGTATCTTTTCCGCGTCCTGACGCCGTCGCCTGCCCCTTTTTGCATCCGCACCACCGCCCGCTCAGGCGTGACCACACACGCAAGCAACACATTCACCCGAACTGCACCAAAAACCACCAAAAGACCCCACTTTAATGTGGTCCAGCTATCTATGTGCCCTGCGACACGGTGACCAGTATGTGAGCAGCGGTTCTAGGGTAGGTAGAATTTCCAACATGATCGATCTGCGCGCCTTACGTGAGAACCCCGAGCCTTTCCGTGCCAGCCAGATTGCCCGTGGCGCGGACGTGTCCCTAGTTGACCGCATCCTTGAAGCCGACGAGCGCCGTCGTTCATCGCTAAGCGCCTTCGAGACTGCCCGAGCCCAGCAAAAAGAGGTCTCCCGCTCTGTGGGTAAGGCCGCTGCTGAAGAGCGCCCCGCCATCTTGGCCCACGCCAAGGAGCTAGCCGCCCAGGTTAAGGAGCTGGAGGCACGCTCCAACGAGGCCGCCGTCGAGCTAGACACCCTAGCCCACCAGTTCCAGAACCTGATCGAGGGCGCCCCCGCCGGCGGTGAAGAGGACTACGTGGTGCTGCGCCACGAGGGCCCCGCCGTGCGTGACTTTGCCGCTGAGGGCTTCGAACCCGCCGACCACCTGGCTCTAGGTGAAGGCCTGGACATTATCGACGTGCGTCGCGGCGTTAAGGTTTCCGGCTCGCGCTTCTACTTCCTAAAGGGTTGGGGTATGCGCCTGGAGCTGGCGCTGATGACCGCCGCCCTAGACACCGCCGTCAAGCACGGCTTCACCCCGCTAACCACCCCCACCCTGGTTACCCCCCAGATCATGGGCGGCACCGGTTTCCTGGGGGCACACAGCGACGAGATTTACTACCTGCCCGCCGATGACCTGTACCTAACCGGCACTTCTGAGGTGGCCCTGGCCGGTTACCACACTGACGAGATCCTGGATCTAAGCGCCGGCCCCAAGCGCTACATGGGTTGGTCCACCTGCTACCGCCGCGAAGCTGGCGCTGCCGGTAAGGACACGCGCGGCATTATCCGCGTCCACCAGTTCAACAAGGCCGAGATGTTCTCCTACTGCCGCCCTGAGGACGCCGCAGATGAGCACCAGCGCCTGCTGGCCATGGAAGAAGAGATGCTGGCCAAGGTTGAGCTGCCTTACCGCGTGATTGACACCGCCGCCGGCGACCTGGGCTCCTCCGCCGCCCGCAAGTTCGACTGCGAGGCTTGGCTACCCACCCAGCAGCGCTACATGGAAGTCACCTCCACCTCTAACTGCACCACCTTCCAGGCACGCCGCCTAGGCATCCGCGAGCGCCGCGAGAACGGCACCAGCCCCGTGGCCACCTTGAACGGCACCTTGGCCACCACTCGTTGGATGGTTGCGATTTTGGAGAACCACCAGCTGCCGGACGGCTCCGTGCGTGTGCCTGAAGGCCTGCGTCCTTACCTGGGCGGCCTGGAAGTTATTGAGGCTCCCGCCGGCGCATGAGCAAAATCGCTGCTTCCGGCATGCCTATCACCCCTGAGGGTGAGTTGAGTGCTGCGGCTGCTGCTGCGCGTGCTAATCCGCTTGACGACGCCGCTTTTGGCGCTGCTGTAGCGGCCATGCGCGCCCAGTTGGAGGCTTGGGCTGGGCGTGCCGGAGGCTCGACTTCTGCCGCACCTGCGACGACGGCGCCTGCCGGCCCTGCTGCGGCTGCCGGCCCTGCTGCGGCTAGCAGCTCGGCGTCGCCTGCCAATGCGGGCTCTGCGGCTGGCAGTCATGCCCCAGCTGCGGGCTCTGACCTGCCGCCGCTTGACCGCTCTACCCTGCTAGCTTTGGATATTGACGGCACCATTTTGGACATTAACGGTCAGGTGCCCCCGCGTACTCGCGCCGCCGTCGTCGCTGCTGCCCAGGCGGGCGTGCAGGTAGTCCTAGCCACCGGGCGCGGTATTGAGGCGGCCTTGCCGGTGGCGGATTTCCTGGGACTAACCCGGGGCTGGATGGTGTGCGCCAATGGGGCGTTGACGGTGCGTCTGGACCCCAAGCTGAAGGGCACGGCGTCTTTGCCCGGCGGCTACGAGATCACTAATTCGGTTACTTTTGACCCCACCACCGCCATTGGGCGTCTACATCAGGTGCTGCCTGAGGCTATTTTCGCGGTGGAAATGCCGGGTCGGGGCTTTTTGACCAGCGCCGACTTCCCGCCTGGGGAGTTGATTGAGAACACCACCACGGTGTCGCTGGAGCAGCTGTCGAGCCAGCCGGTTAGCCGCGTGATTGTGCGCGCCCCGGGGATGGCGCTGGCTGATTTTGAGGTGGCGGTGCGTAGTGCCGGGCTGCACGCGGTGGAGTATGCCATTGGTTGGACGGCTTGGCTGGATGTCAACGCCGCCGGGGTGTCTAAGGCCAGTGCGCTGGATGCTTTGGTTTCTGGCTTGGGGGTTAAGCACACGGTAGCTATGGGCGACGGCGCCAATGACTTAGAGATGTTGCGTTGGGCTGATCTGTCGGTGGCTATGGGTAGCGCCCCTGCGCGCGTCAAAAACGCCACCAGCGTAGTCACCGAGCCGGTGTGGCATGAGGGGGCGGCTATCGTCTTGGCGGCTCTGTCCCGCTAAACCCGCTTTGAGCTGGTTGTAGACTACAACCAGGACTTAGCGAAGGAGCTTTATGCGTGCCGGCACCTATATCAAGTACGTCGCTACTTGCCTCCCCACTGCCCTGATTGGCATCGGCATTTTTCTGGCTATTTTCCGCGCCAACCCACACCTGGGCCTCTATAGCGGCATTGCCGCGCTGATCGTGTGGGGGCTGACTATGGCGGGCTTGGCGCGAGCCTTGCAGGAAGTGGGTGGCTTAGTGAAGGTGGGGGACGACGTCGTCGCCAAAGCGGACCAGGCCAAAACCAGCGCCCCAGGCAAAGCCAAGCAACGCCAGGGCGACGCCGCCAAACCCGTCCCGCACAAAACCAGCGCCCCGGGCAAAGACAAGGCCGCCCCGGATAAACCCGAAGCGGCCTTGAGCGGCAGTTGGTTTAAACGCCGCGAGCGCGGTTTCCCACGCTGGATGCCTTACCTATTTGACCTGGTAGCAGCCATTCCGGCGGCGGCAGGGCTGGTAGCGGGGGTGGCTTTCTTTAGCGGACAGAGCGCTTCCCTGACCACTATGGCGGCCCTGATGCTGACCTGCATCCTGTACGTGTCCTGGCGTCAGCAGGCCTTCAAAACCCTCTAGCGCCAGGGCTAGAACTTCACCTCACGCTGGCTGGGCGTGGCCGAGTAGATCTGCTTGCCGGCGCGCCACGAGCCCAGCACCGGCGCACCAAAGCTGAGCGCGTGGAACCAGTCGGGGGCGTCAAGCATGATGAAGTTGGCGCTGTTACCCACCTGGATGCCGTAGTCGCTTAGGTGTAGGGTGCGCGCGGCGTTGTGGGTGATGAACTTGTAGGAGTTGAGAATTTCGCTCCGCGACATCATCTGCGTGGTGTAGAGCCCGTTAAACACCACGTCACGCAGGTTGCCCGTACCCATAGGGTTCCAGGGGTCCTCAATGTCGTCTTGACCGAAGGAAACGTTGATACCGGCGTCGGTTAGTTCCTTGACGCGGGTGACGCCTCGACGCTTGGGGTAGGTGTCCATGCGGCCTTGCAGGTGGGTGTTGACCAGCGGGTTTGACACAAAGTTAAGACCGCTAAGTTTTAGCAGCCGCAGCAGGCGGATGAAGTAAGCATTGTTATAGGAGTGCATGGCGGTGGTGTGGGAGGCGGTGACGCGCTCACCGATGCCGGCCTCTAGGGCGCGGGTGGCTAGGGTTTCCAGGCCGCGTGAGGCTTCGTCGTCGATTTCGTCGCAGTGCACGTCCATGAGCAGGTCAAACTCTTGGGCTAGCTCCACCGCATAGTTCAGTGATGACACCGAGTATTCGCGGGTGAATTCAAAGTGCGGGATGGCGCCAATGCAGTTGACCCCCATTTGGGCGGCGCGGCGCATTAGTTGGCGCCCGTTGGGGAAGGATTCGATGCCTTCTTGCGGGAATGCCACGATCTGCAAGGTGATGGTGTCGGCGATTTCTTCACGCAGGTCGATTAGGGCGCGCAGGGCGGTTAGTTCGGGGTCGGTGACGTCCACGTGGGTGCGCACGTATTGCACGCCGAAGCTGGCTTGTTGGCGGATTGCGGCCAGGGCGCGCTCGTGGGCGTCGGCGTAGGTGAGCGATTTTTTGCGTTCGCTCCACACTTCGATGCCTTCAAATAGCGTGCCGGACTCGTTGTAGCGCGGCTGCCCGCTGGTTAGCGCCGAGTCTAGGTGCACGTGGGATTCGATGTAGGGCGGTAGTACTAGCCGCCCGCCGCCGTCGACGATCTGCTCCCCCGCCTGCGCCTCTAGGCCCCCCTCAAGCTGCGCAAACTTGCCGTCTTTGATGCGGATGTCGGTTAGCTGGGGGGCGTTTTCGATGCGTACGTTTTTAATCAGTAAGTTCATTTTCTTCCCTTTCGCTGGTTTTTAAGGCCGACGACGCCGCCCGGCCTGTGGGGACGACGTCGCCGTTTAGTTGGGCTCAGCCCCGGCTATAGCGGGCCGGGCCGGCGCCCCAAGCCTGGCCGGCACCCCAAGCCGGAGCGCCGTCTGTAGCTCCGGCTAACTTGCAGCCCCAGCCGCCGGCTGCGCCGACGCCAGCACAATTACAGGTCCTGCGGCTCACCCACAGTGAAGTCCAGGCCCAGGGCGCGTTCCAAGGCCGTACCACCCAGGTACACCACCACCGTGGTCACCATGGCGTTAATGGCGGGAATACCCAGGTCTTTAACAAACCAACCCACCAGGGCCCCGGCCAGGATAGACAGCACCGGCACCCACTTAAAGGCCACGATCCCGGCACTGTAGGAGCGGCGTCGGGCAAAGTAATCCACAATCAGGACCGTGCCCACGGGCGGCAAAGTAGCGTTCAAAATGTTGAGCCAACCCACAAAATTGTCATACAGCCACAGGGCAGCCAGCGTGCCCAGGATGCCGGCCACCAGCACCAGCGGCTTCTTGGGGATCTTGGTGATGTTGGCGTAACCCAAACCGGTGGTGTACAGGGCGTTGTTGTTGGTGGTCCAAATGTTGGCGCCCAGCACCACAATGGCGGGAATGGCCAGGCCCTGGGCGATCATCACGTAGAAAATGTCGTCTTTGCCGGTAAACGCGCCGCCTACCGCACCGAAAGAGAACATCAGGGTGTTACCCAGGAAGAAAGCCACCACGGTGGTGATCACGGCGGAGGAGGTGGATTTAGCGAAACGGGTGAAGTTAGGGGTGGCGCTACCGCCAGAAACGAAGGAGCCCACCACTAGGCCCACGGCGCTAACCACGCCCATGCCGGTGCTTTTAGCGAAGATGGCAGACAGCCCACCGCCGTCGGCAGTGGCACTAACCATGGAGTAGGTGCCCAAAATAGCGATCAGGGGCACGGAAATGAACGAAACAATCTCAATTGCTTTAATGCCGTAGTAGGCGCTGGCGGTCATCAACCCACCAGCAATAATCACAATCACCCACACGTTTACGTGCAGCAGCTCGGCGGTGGGTTTAGCGAACATGGCCACGCCCACGCCAAACCAACCCATCTGGGTCAAGCTGATCAGGGCTGAAGGCAGGAATGAACCTTTAGTTCCAAAGGTGCGCTGGGACATCAGGTCGAAACTCAAACCGGTTTTCGCGCCGATATAGCCCAGCGCACCGGTGTAAACCGCCAAAATTGCGCCGCCAATAAGCACAGCCAGGATGTAGCCGTTTAAATTTAGGCCCTGGCCGAGTTTGGCGCCCACGCTCATGGAGGCGGAGAAGAAGGTAAAGCCCAACATAACAAAACCGACGGCCCAAAATGACCGTCGGCTTTGTGTGGGAACAGCTTCGAAGGAATAGTCTTCGTCAATGGCACTAGAGTGCTGGGAAATGAGTGCGTCTAGATCTTGTGCAGAATTTGCCGCGTCAGCAGCTGCAGTGCTGGATGCGCCGGAACCGGGTGCGCCGGAACCGGGTGCACCGGAACCGGCAGATGCGCCAGAGCTAGCAGACGCACCGGAACTGGATGCACCGGGAGATGATGAGGCTGCGGCCGGGTTGTGGCCGGGATGAGACGAGCTCATGGGTTTCCTTCCAAAAGGTAGCCAAAATCCACGGTAGGTTACTGGTTAAATTTAGGCTGATTCAAGGCTTTAAGCACGAAAGCTCGCCAAATGTGCATAAAGCTACTTTCCGGACTGGTTTTGACGGTAGGCTGTGGCTAGCAGGCGCCATAGTGGGTGCTGCTCAAGCTTGCTGCCTTGCTGCTTTGTTGCCTGGTGGCGCTTTTCAGCCCACGCACGCCCGCTAAGGCAAGAGCTGCTAGGCAAATATTTATCTGTACCAGGAGGCCGCGATGGCGCTGCAATGGATTGGTTCCCCCGAACACACCCGCTGGTTGGGTCAGCACACTCAGGCTTTGCTGGATTTTGCGCGCCGTAGCCGGGTTCCCGGTGGTTTTGGCTGGATCGGTCCCGACGGCGTCGTTGATTCTTCCCGACCGGTAGAGCTGTGGATTACTGGGCGCATGACCTATGTATTTAGCGTGGGCGTGCTGTTGGGTGTGCCCGGGTGCCGGCGCTACGCCGACCATGGGGTGCAGGCGTTAACCAACGCATTTTGGGATGAAACCAATGGTGGCTGGTTTAGCGCCATTGAAAGTGAACTAGATGAGGATGGCCATGGCCGGGTGGCCCCCGGTTTTACCCGCAAAGAGTGCTACCAGCACGCTTTTGTGCTGCTGGGGGCGGCTACGGCCCTAGCGGCGGGGCGTCCAGGAGCGGCGCCCCTGCTTAAGCGAGCCCTGGAGGTACATGAGCGTTACTTCTTTGACCACTCCCAGTCCATGCCCACCGAGTCTTATGCCCTAGATTTCACTGACCCGGAGGATTACCGGGGTATTAACGCCGCCATGCACACGGTGGAGGCCTACCTGGCTATTGCGGACGCCACCGGTGATGACCGTTGGCTGGAGCGCGCCCTGGGGATTGTGGACTTTGCTATTAACCAGCAGGCCCGCGCCCACGGCTGGCGTATCCCTGAGCACTACAGCACCACTTGGGTGCCGGATCCTGACTACAACATTGATGAGGTAGCCCATCCCTTCCGCCCCTTTGGCATCACCCCCGGTCACGGCCTGGAGTGGGCTCGCCTGACAGTGCAGTTGCGGGCGGCTTTGCAAGAGGTTGGTTTGGAGGCGCCGGCTTGGATGCTGCCGGCTGCTTTGGAGCTGTTTACCCGTTCGCGCGCTGATGGTTGGAATCGCGACGGCGCCCCCGGCTTTGTTTACACCGTTGATTTTGTGGGCACACCGGTGGTGCACGAGCGTATGCACTGGGTGACTTGTGAGGCTATTAGTGCCGCCGCCGCCTTGCACTGTGCGCTAGTTAACGAACCAGTACCGTTGGCCGCTAAGGCCACCAGCATGGCCTATTTGGAGCACGCCTACCGCAGCGCCTGGGATTACTGTGAGCAATACATTATTGGTGGTGGGGACCCCTTTACCCGCGCCGAGATTGACCCGCAAAATGCGCCATTAGACCAGGCCGGGGCCTGGGTGCATGAGCTGGATCAGGCCAACCAACCCTCCACCCGCACCTGGGCTGGCTACCCGGACATTTACCACGCTTTGCAAGCAACTTTGATTCCGCGCGTGCCGGTGTGGCCGGTACTACCCGGCGCACTGCGAGATGGCCTGTTAGACCGTTAGTAGTGCGTGATAAAGTTACGCGTGCTGACCGCCGGAAACGCATAAGGATCTGTGGCGTTTGTGGAGGTCCAGCTGGAGAGGTGACAGAGCGGCCGAATGTGACGGTCTTGAAAACCGTTGTGTCCGCAAGGGCACCAGGGGTTCGAATCCCCTCCTCTCCGCCGGCCGGTTTAAAAATCGCTTTGCTAGAGAGAGATTTTTAAGCTAGGCTTAGTCGCGGTCGTTGATCGTTTGGAGACGTCGCATAGTGGCCTAGTGCGCCTTCCTGCTAAGAAGGTTGAGGTTGATAGCCTCTCGCGGGTTCAAATCCCGCCGTCTCCGCCACCAAACCCCGCCACGGCGGGGTTTTGGGGTTAAAGGACAAAAAGAGTTGGTCTGAGCCCGACCTTTCGGCTTTGTAGTGCGGGAAAGTCTGGTTCAAAGTTGTTGGGGGCCAACTTTGAGGGTGGACAAAATGTGTTGGTGAAACGTCGACTTTTCGGCTTTGTGGTGCGGGAGAGTGGGCGTCAAAGTTGGTACTGGCAGATTCGGTGAGTGAACATCTCGAAATGCGATTCCTGTGGCAGGAAGCTGATCCGGTACGGACTGTCGAAATCGGGCAAGCAGAGGTGGCATTGCACCTCGTGCCACTCAACTGGCGTGCAGCGGATTGATACCTCGGCCAAGCATCTGGGTGAGTTTCTTGCCTGGCTGCTCAGCGGTAATCGGCAGGCGGATATGCCAGGTGGGGGCAGGTCGTTTCGCAGGCGATGCCAGGGTTTGTGGCAGGTGTGGCCTCTTGCTCCGGTGGTGGATGAGGTGCATGAGGTCGTGTTCGTTGACGCGATCCACCTGGGCCGCAAAGCGGTCGTCTTGATTGCTCAGTCCCGGGATTTCATCTTGGGCTGGTATGTGGCACGCAGTGAGAACTCGCGCGCCTGGGAAGCGCTCATGAACCGGATCGCCCCACCAGACGTGGTGGTGACGGATGGGGGCAGTGGCTTCGAAAAAGCCCGCAAGAAAGCCTGGCCGAACACGCGGGTCCAGCGGTGCACCTTCCACGCGTTCGGGACCATCAAACAAGCCACCACCATTCGCCCCAAGCTTGCAGCCTCCAAGGAACTGTACGGCTTGGGCAAGCAGCTCTTGCACGTGAAAGACCGAGAGCAAGCGGCCTCATGGATAGACACCTACTTGGACTGGTGCAAGCGCTGGGAGGGCTTCCTCGCGCAGAAGACCAAGAGGGACGATGGCGGGTGGCAATACACGCACGAACGACTCGTGCGGGCCCGCAACAGTGTGAACCGGCTCATCGGA
>NZ_JH470338.1:1527652-1555941 GCF_000239695.1 Actinomyces graevenitzii C83
GTTGTTCACCTACACCGACCCCCAGTTTGAGGGGGCGTTGCCGGCGATGAACAACCAGATTGAAGGCGCGACCAACGCGCCCTTGCGTCAACTGTTGCGCGACCACCGGGGAATGCGGCTGACCCGCCGGATCAAAGCGATCTTCTGGTGGTGCTACATGCACACCGAAAACCCGCTCCCACCAGCCCAGATCCTCAAAATCATGCCCACAGACACCCAGATTGAAGCCCAATGGGAACATGCCTCGCGCACACAGCCCGCAGCTGGTGTCATCCCTAGATGGGGCGACGCTATCGCCTGGCACGACCTGCACCATACAAGCCCCCACCGAAACAACTGGGACTAACCCTCCACCAACTCTTTTTGTCCTTTAACCCGTTTTTTGTTACCTCGGGCAGCCGTTTCCCTGAGTTGCCCAGGCCATCTAAGCTGGCGCCGTCGTCGTCGCCACCGCCCCGTCAGCTGGGCTTTTAGTCACCCAAGCAGCCCAGATTTGCGACAAAGCATAGCTGTTTGCACAGACATTTTCAGACCTTTCCCAGGTTCACTGGCGTCTACCTCAAGCTTCCAATGCAACTATTTTTCCGGTACTGCTCACTAATTTTTAGTAGGTATAATGCAGAAATTACGTAAATACGGGGTTTTCACCCTCGCTCTGGCAATGAGTGCCAGTGCGTTAATTCCGACTGCCGCCGCCTCCCCCAAGGCAAACGCCATCCTGCCGGCAGCTGCGTCGTCGGCAACCCCGCAGATGGTGGACATGACCACCTCCTGGTCCCCAGGCCCAGAAGCTAAACCAGCAGGTGCAGAGCCTAGGTAAGCAGGTCGCCCCGCAGATCACTGATTCTTGCAGCTACGTACCCCTGCCCCAGGACGCACGTCAGGGCTACGTTGACTACCTGAACACCTTGCGCGCCTTCAACAACATTGGCGCCACCAAGCTCAGCCCCAACGAGACCATTCACCGCGAAGCCCAGGAGGGCTCAATCGCGATGACCACCGCCAGCGGCATCAGCCACGGCCTAAAGCCTGAAACCCAGAAGGGAAACAGCCGTTTCCGTCCTGGCCCTAACGGCACCTGGCCTTGCAGCACCGCCGGTGGCGTCCGCTCCACCCTCTCTGGCCTGCTGTCTTGGACCACCTGGCAGTCCGCCACCATGGCCTACCACGCCGACAACCTGGCTGCCGACTCGGGCGTGCCCAGCTTGGGCCACCGCATGTACATGTTCAGCCCCAACCTGGTTTACACGGCTGTAGGCGCTAGCCGCTCTAGCTCCGCACGCAGCTCCAGCGTCAACCAGGTAGTGCTCTCCTACGCGCACGGCTCACGCTACGCTGACATGTCCTACGAGACCGGCTCTATCACCCAGCCTGACTCCAAGGTGAAGCGCCCGGCCACCATTGAATGGCCGGCTGCCGGCTACTTCCCCTACTCGCTGGTCAGCAAGGATGGCGAGTGGTCGCTTTCGGTTCTCAGCAGCGAGGCTAAGCTGCTTGAGGGCGCCCAGGTGGAAATCACCGCCCCCAACGGCACCGTGACTCGCCCCACGGCCCGCACCACCGGCATCAGCGAGTCCTCCGGCTACCAGAGCGTGGCTTTCGCAGCCCCCGCGCTTGTGGCCAAGCCGGCCGCCAACACGGTAGCCACCTACACCGTTAAGGTCACTGCTAAGGGCAAGTCCTGGACCTACCCGGTGCGTCTGTTCAGCTCGCTGAGTGGCGACGCGCTGTCCTCTAGCGCTGACAAGACCGCCCCGGTCTTCTCTATGCCCGCTACCTCCAAGGTGGCTTACGGCAGCAAGTTCAACCCGCTTGAGGGCGTTACCGCTTTCGATGACCGCGACGGCGACGTCACCAAGTCCATCACCGTGGTTAACAACCTGAACACCTCCCGTCCGGGCACGCAGACCCTGGTCTACCGCGTCAAGGACAAGGCTGGTAACTCCACCGAGTTCAAGCGCTCCGTGACCGTGCTCAGCCAGCAGGAAAGCAAGGCGAGCGTGTTCATTGTCGGCAATGCCGTGTCCAACCAGAACGCCGTCGTGCAGGTAAACGGCCTCAAGGGCGACTACCAGATCACCATCAAGTGGGTGACCACTAAGAAGCAGGGTAATTCCACATACTGGTACAGCTACTGGCGTGGTCCCTACAATGTCAGTGCTAACCTACAAACCCGCACCACTGTTTCGCTTAAGGACGTACCTTCTGGCGCAAAGCTAAGCGTAATCCTCAAGCAGGGTGGTAAAGACATTCTCACTAGTACTGAAGTCACTGTTAAGTGAGATTCTGATGCGATAAACCGGCGAATTTTGATAATTAAATTCGCCGGTTTACGTCTCAGATTATGAAAACTAGCCACAATTTCGCTTGGAGATGTGGCAAGGTTAAGGGTGGTTGTGTAGCTAATCTACATAAACTCCCGCATAGCAAGGAGAAACCAGTGCTCAAACCCAGTTTGAACCGGAGGAGGATCACGGCGTTTACGCTGAGCGTGGCAACTGCCTGCGCGCTTGCGGCTCCCGTTGTGGCATCTCCTACCGCAAATATTCCGTCAGGGACTTTCACTTCAGCCCTGCAGCTTGCCAATGGCACCCAGGCCACTAATGTGCCCGGCCACTGGCTAGTAACCCTGTCTGCGCCTTCGGTATCCAACGGTGGTAGCGCGTCCTCGATTGAAACCCAGCAGGACAAGCTCGCCGAGGCCATCAAGGACGCCGGCATCAACGCTAAGATCACCAACAACTACGACCAGGTCTGGAACGGTGTTTCCGTTTCCGTCAGCGACTCTCAGGCCGCTCAGCTGGCCAAGCTGCCTGGCGTTGTAAGCGTTCAGCCCGTTATCGAGGTTCCGCGTCCCGAGGTCAAGACCTCCAAGGACCTGACCACCAGCGAAGGTGAAACCAAGTACTCCTGGGGTGCTCCCCTGGGTATGACCAACGCTGACCGCGCTCAGAGCGAACTTGGCCTGACCGGTAAGGGCGTCAAGATCGGTATCATCGACTCCGGTATTGACATTGACCACCGTGAATTCGGTGGTACCGGCGTTTCTGGTTCCGGCACCTCCCGTGAAAAGGGCGACGGCGCCAAGGCTGACGGCGCTGTAGGCTTCCCGAACTCTCGCGTCATCGCTGGTTACGACTACGTTGGTGACGACTACGGCGCGAACGGCACCTACGACCCCAAGCCGGACCCGATTCCGGATGACTGTGGCGGTCACGGTACCCACGTTGCCGGTATTGCTGCCGGTGGCGGCGCCGCTGGTTCCAGCACCGAGGTTCGCGGTGTAGCCCCTGAGGCTTCCCTGGGTGCCTACCGTGTGTTTGGCTGCGACGGCAAGACCAGCACCGACATCATCATCACTGCCATGGAGCAGGCCACCAAGGACGGCATGGACGTAGTCAACATGTCTCTGGGTGCTGCCTACATGGTTCTGCCCGACTACCCCACCACCAAGGCCGTAAAGACCATGGTTGACGCTGGTGTGGTTGTGGCTATCGCTCAGGGTAACGACGGCGCCGACGGTCTGTGGACCCTGGGTGCTCCTGGTGCTGCCACCGAGGCCATCACTGTCGCCAGTGTGGACAACACCGTCGAAACCAACTACTACTTCACCGCTAGCGGCGTAGACAACAAGTTCTTCTACAACGTCGGTAGCAACGGTGGCGACTTCGCTCGCTCCAACGTTGCTTACCCGGTAGTTGCCTCCGGTGAGGCTGACTCTGAAGACGGCAAGCTGTGCACCGCCCCCAGCGACACTAATGCTTTCAAGGGCAAGTACGTGCTTATCCGCCGTGGTGGCTGCACCTTCGGTACCAAGGCCGCTAACGCTCAGAAGGCTGGCGCCGTCGGTGTAATCATCGACAACAACCAGGCCGGCACCATCGGCATGGACCTGACCAACGCGACCGACCCGGTAAAGATCCCCGCTGTTTCCATCACCCAGGCTGACGGTGACGCTCTGCGTGCAGCCCTCAAGGCTGACACCACTGTCACCTTCGGCGATACCTTCGGCGACCGCCCGGTCAGCACCGGTGGTCTGGTTTCGGACTTCTCCTCTTGGGGTCTGAACGGCAAGCTGGAAATGAAGCCGGATGTAGCCGCCCCCGGTGGTCTGATCTGGTCCACCTGGCCGCTTGACCACGGCGGTCCGTTCAACACCATTTCCGGTACCTCCATGGCTACCCCCTACACTGCTGGTGCAGCTGCCCTGATCTTGCAGGCACACCCTGAGCTCAAGGACGCCAAGAACGCCAGCACCAGTGAGGGCGTGCGCGCACGTCTGCAGTCCACCGGTTCTCCGCGTCTGTGGAGCGAGGGCAACGGCGACAAGACTCTGCTTGAGCCCACCGCCCGCCAGGGTGCCGGTCTGATCGACGTCTACCGCGCTGCTTCCACCAAGGTTCTGCCGAGCGTTTCTCGCCTGAACCTGGGCCAGCAGATTGCCGGTGAAAAGACCCACGAGATCACCCTGACCAACTCTGGTTCTGAGGCTGTGACCTACAAGCTTGGTCACGTGGACACCGTCACCACCACTGGTGAGTCCTCCAAGCCCACCCGTGGCACCACCAACGGCGCCACCGTTTCCACCGATGGCACCTCGGTAACCGTTCCGGCTGGTTCTTCCGCAAAGATTGCCGTCAAGGTCAGCGCTCCCGCTGGCATTGGCAACGGTGACTTCTACGGTGGTTACGTCACCCTGACCCCGGACAACGCCGCTCAGACCCTGCGCATCCCGTTCGTGGGTGTGGGCGGTAACCTGGCCGAGTCCAAGACCCTGTACAAGACCGGTCCGGTTCTGGCTACCGAGAAGCTGAAGGTTGTTAACAAGGCTGGCCACCAGTTCACCATGTTCAACGACCGTCCGCACGTCTACTTCAAGGCTGACGTACCGCTGATCCGCTCCGGTTTGGTGGCCATGCGCAAGACCGACGACGGCAAGTACGAGGTCCTGTCTGACAAGGTCTTCATCTCCATGAGTGACAAGGGTTGGAACCGCACTAGCACCCGCCTGGTGCGTTGGGACGGCTCCTACCTGGACGCTAACAACCAGCTCCAGCAGGCCCCTGAAGGTACCTACCAGCTGTGGGAGCTCAACGCCCCCGCCGGTGCCGACACCACCGTGCTTGAGCAGTACAACATCTGGATGAGCAACGACTTCACCATTGACTGGCGTCGTAGCGACTACCTGCCCACCATCGCCCTTAAGGCCAGTGGCGACGTTACCGCCGCCGCTACCACTGCCACTGCGGACGCTTCTACCTCTGACGCTGACCCGCGTAACGGCAAGCCTGAGGCAATGGTTGACGACAACGTCTTCACCTACGCTGTGGTTTCCTCTGGCGCCCCGATCACTCTGGACGCCGGCAAGGTCTACAACATCTCCAAGGTGCAGTACGTACCCAACCAGGGCAACGACGGCGTGGACTCCATGCCCGCCACCGGCTGGAAGGCCGAGGTCTCCGTTGACGGTAAGACCTGGACCGACGCCGGCTCTGGCAGCCTCAGCGGCGAAGCAATGGTTCCCCAGGACCTGACCCTCAAGTCTGGTGCTAAGGGCCGCTTCGTGCGCATCACCCTGACCAGCGACAAGGGCAAGGTTGGCGTAGCCGAGCTGCGCATCGCCGGTACCCCTGCTGGTGACGCTACCGCTGCTCCCACCGAGCAGCCCACCGCTGCTCCGACCGGCTCTGCCGCCCCCACCGCTGCTCCGACCGGCTCTGCCGCTCCGACCGCGCAGCCCACCGGCTCCGCTGCTCCGAGCAACCCGGCTCAGCCCACCGCTGCTCCGAGTGTGTCCGCTTCCAGCTCGGCTTCGGCCCTGCCTGGCAAGCCCAGCGGCAAGCCCTCTGCTCTGCCAGGTAAGCCCGGCAAGGGCGACGACAACCGCGAGCCGCTGGCCCGCACCGGTACCACCATCGCCATCGGCATTGGTGCGCTGGTTCTGGCCGCAGCTGGTGCAGGTGCACTGGCCCTGCGCAAGCGTCGCGACGCTGAGGCCGGTAGCGAGGCCTGATCTCGGTTAAGTCAACGCGGCTAACGCGTTGACTTAACCCCTGTGGGGGGCGGCTCGAAAGAGTCGCCCCCCACCTTTTTATTCTCAAAACCTAGTATGTCCAGCGTCACACCATTTGGATTTGCGCCCGCGCATATAGGTGTGTAAAGTTCTTTCTTGTCGGAAACGACATGCGCCCGTAGCTCAATGGATAGAGCGTCTGACTACGGATCAGAAGGTTGGGGGTTCGAGTCCCTTCGGGCGCGCCAGCAGCTCGCCGCCACTGTTTAAACTTTGGCCGCGGGCTGTTTTCAATTTTAGGGTTAATTCTCCCCTACTTTGTCGTAGCCCTACTTTCTGTAGAGATCATGAAAAAAATATCGGTTACCAGCAGGTACGTAAATTTTTTTAGTCGCTCCCAACAGCTGCCGGATCCTCTACCCACCACAGCTGGCGGTATTTGGCGCTATTTATACAAAGAATCCTGGCAAATTCTGGCCCTCTGCCTAGTTTTAACCCTGCTTCAAGGCATTGGGTTTGCCTTAATCCCCAAGCTGCTAGGTACCCTGCTCGACGACGCCCTCACCCCCGGGGTGAGCTTACGCGGCACAGTAACCGGGCTGGTTCTACTATGCCTAATAACCTCCCTGGTGGGTTCTTGGCGCACCTTAAACTACACCGCCTTAATGGTGATGCATGAGGCTTTGGTTATGCGTATGCTGCTAAGCAAAACCAGCCAGCTTGGTAGCGCCATGAAACGCGACATTTCCCTGGGTGACGCCGTGGCCACAACCGGTGACGACCCAGAAAACCTGGGATTGTGGATGGTGTCGCTGTGCAACCTGCTGGCTTATGTGCCCGCAATGATCTTGGTGATTTACCTGATGCTGACCCAGTCTCTGTCGCTGGGTTTAACCATCCTGGTTGCCCTGCCCATTATCACGGTGCTTATCAGCTGGATTTCCAAGCTAATCGAAAAACGTATCCGCACTATCCGTGAAGAAAACGGTGAGCTCACCAACGTAGCCACGGACGCCGTCGTCGGCCTGCGGATTCTACGCGGCATTGGCGGCGAGAACGCCTTCAACGAGCGCTACCGGGCCCAATCCCAGCGCGTTAAGCAGGCGGGCATTGAAGCCGCTCCTTCCCAGGCGGCCCTGGCGGTTTTCTCTGAGGCCGCCCCCACCCTACTGACCGCCGCCGTGGTGGCTTTGGGCGCTCAGCAGGTGCTCTCTGGACAGTTACAGCCGGGCCAGCTGCTGACGTTCTTTGGTTACACCAGTTTCTTGCTGCTGCCCATGCGGGCTATCACCGAGCTGGTGGTGGTTAACGCCTTCACGCGCGTGTCTATGCGTAAGGTGCTGCGCCTACTGAACATCCAGCCGCATGTAAACGACCAGGCCAGCCAGCCGCTTGAGCTTAACTCGCTAGGGGCGCTGCATGACAGCGCTAGCGGGATCACTATCGCCGGCGGTAAGTTAACTGCGCTGGTGGCCCCCTCCCCCGAGGTTAGCGCCGCCCTGGCCATGCGCCTGGGCCGTTTCGACGACGCCGATACTGTCACCCTTGATGGGGTAGATTTGCGTAGCCTGCCGCTGGATCAGGTGCGTCGCACTGTGGTGGTTTCACCTACCACCGCCCAGGCTTTTGCCGGCCCGCTCTACCAGGCGGTGCTGGGTAATGACGCCCCCAAGCCCCAGGCGCAAGACACCTTGGAGTTGGTGGCCCAGCAGGGGTACGCCAATTCGGGGGTGATAGCCACAAGCCCTGTTGCTGATCTGCCCAGCGAGCTTGAGGCACGCTCTCAGCAGGCTTTGGACCTGGCCCACAGCGATGACCTGGTGGATTCGGTGGGTGGCCTGTATGGGCTTTTGAATGAGAAGGCCCGCAATATTTCTGGTGGTCAGCGCCAGCGTCTGGCTTTGGCCCGCGCCCTGGCAACTGACGCCCCCGTGTTGGTGCTGCTGGAGCCCACTAGCGCACTTGATTCGCACACTGAAAACAATATTGCCGCCGATTTGGCTGCTGAGCGCGCCGGACGCACCACGGTTATTACTACCGCTTCGCCGCTGATTTTGGGGCGTTGCGATGAGGTCATTTTTATTGATGACGACGGCGCCGAGGTGGCTCGTGGCACCCACCACCAGCTGCGTCAGCAGGTGCCCGCCTACCGGGCAGTAGTGGAGCGCGCCCAGGGCATCCAAAGCGCCCAGCCAGCCACTCAGCCAGGCGCCCAGGCCGCCGTCGCAGCCCCCAGCAGCGAGCCGGCAGCCCCCAGCCAGGCCGCCGTCGCCGTCGAGAGCGCCCCCGGCAAGCCGGCAAGCGAGCCCAACCACGGACAGGAGCGCTGATGAAACGACTTCCTGTAGCTAACTCGCGCCAGTCGGGACGCGCTGCCGCCGGTCTGATGCGCCACCACTGGTTGGCACTGACTGGTGTAACCGCCGTGCAGCTGGCCGGGGCAGCCACCGGCGTGATGATTCCACGTATTGTGGGCAAAATCGTCAACCTAGTTACCTCCGCGAGCGCCACTATCCCCACCAGCGCTTTGAGCAGCCAGGTAACTACCCTGGTGGTGTGGGCTTTGGTGCTTACCGGCGTGGGCATGGTGTGTACGGGCCTGGGTGAGTGGAGTGCGCGCGTGCTGGGGCAAATAATTTTCGCCCAGCTGCGTGAAGATCTGCTGGCTAAAATCACTGGCCTACCCCTGGGGGTGATTGAGGCTGCGGGCACGGGTGACCTGCTGGGGCGCACCCAGCATGATCTGCGTTCACTACAGTTTGTGATTCAACGCGGTATTGCCCGGCTGATGACGCTGGCGGTGACCTTGGTGGTGACTTTAGCTGCGGCCACAATCACCGCGCCGCTGTTGAGCCTGGCTATTTGGCTGCCGCTGCTGGCCTGTATTCCGGCTGTGCGCTGGTATTTGCACTATGCCGTGCCCGCCTACCGTACGGTTGGCTCCCAGTACGCCACTATTGATGGGGTAATTGCTGAAAGTATTGACCAGATTGACACGGTTAGCGCCTTTAATCTGGGTGCGCGCCGTAGCCATTACCTGTTTACTCGCACTAAAGAGCTGTTTGCGGTGGATGTTTATGCCGGTGCGCTGCGTGGTAAGGCGTTTTTCTGGCTAAATATTTTCACTTTGCTCTCGCCCTTGGCGGTGTTGGTTTTGGGTCTGTACCTGCACCAGCATCAGCTGGTTGACCTGGGGGCAATCACTACTATGGCGCTGTATGGCCTTAACCTGCGCGTGCCGGTGTTTGATCTGATTGTGTGGCTTGATGAGGTGCAAAGCGCCACGGTTGCCTTTGGGCGTATTGTGGGCGTGGAGTTGGTGCCTACCGAAACTGAAACCACCGATAAGCTGCCTGAAGATAATCGTATTAAGGTGCGTGACGTCTCCTACGCTTACCGCGAGGGCCACCCGGTACTGCACCATATTGATTTGGATCTGGTTCCTGGTGAGCGGCTGGCTATTGTGGGCCCCTCGGGTTCTGGTAAATCCACGTTGGGGCGAATGCTGGCTGGTATTCACCCGCCCACTTCGGGTTCAGTGACTTTGGGTGGTGTGGAGGTTTCTCAGCTGCCTGAACACGTGCTGCATCAGGAAATTTCCCTGGTCACCCAGGAGCACCATGTTTTTGCCGCTACTTTGGGTGAAAACCTGCGCTTGGCTGCCGCTGAGGCTAGCGATAGTCAGCTGTGGCAGGCCCTGGATGCTATTGGCGCTACCTGGGCTCATGAGTTGGAGGCGGGTTTAGACACGCCGGTGGGTTCTGGCGGCCATGCGCTTAGCCCAGCCCAGGCCCAGCAGTTGGCTTTGGCGCGTATTGCTTTGATTAACCCGCATACGCTGATTTTGGATGAGGCCACCAGCCTGATTGACCCCACCACTGCTCACGCCACTGAGAATGCCTTGGCCAGTCTCATGGCGGGGCGCACTGTGGTGGCTATTGCGCACCGGCTTTACACTGCTGCCGACGCCGATCGGATCGCGGTGGTTATTGACGGGCGTATCGCTGAGCTTGGCAGCCACGCTCAGTTATTGGCGAGAAAAGGACATTATGCCAATCTCTGGAACGCCTGGCAGTCTGAATAGCAGTGCGACGCCGCCCGCTCGCCTCGGCCTGCTAGGCCCGCCCCGCTGCGTACCATCTGCACCCTTGTGTCGCGTCTAGGTACAGCAGCCCTAGGTGCAGCGGCCCTAGGCGCAGCGCGGTGGCGAGCGGGCGGCGTCGGCTCCAAGTACCAAGCGAAAATTACAGCTAAATAACAAGGTCGGGAACTAAACTTAAGGGGTTAACTCTTTTTAGTTGGGAGCAGCCATGCGCGCCTTGATTAAACCCGCCCCCGGCCCTGGCCTTGAGCTAACCGAGGTTCCTGAACCTTCACCTGGCTTTGGGGAAGTGAAGATCCGCGTGATGCGCACTGGCTTGTGCGGTACGGATCTGCACCTAGCCGGCTGGGATGATTTTGCAGCTGAAATGCTTAACCCACCCCAGACTTTAGGCCACGAGTTCTACGGTGAAATCGTAGAGGTGGGTCCGGGCGTATCCGGCATGGATGGTGTGGGTGAGGTTAACGGCCTGCGTCTAACCCCCGGCCAGCACGTGAGTGTGGAGGGGCATATTACTTGCGGTCGCTGCCGTAACTGTCGTGCTGGGCGACGCCACATGTGCCTGCACACTAACTCCATTGGGGTTAACCGCGACGGCGCCTTTGCCGACTATGTGGTTGTGCCCGCCGGTAACGTGTGGCTACAGGCTGACCACATTGACCCTGACCTGGGGGCTTTGTTTGACCCCTTCGGTAACGCTGTACACACTGCCCTGCAGTTCCCCCTGACCGCTGAGGATGTGCTGGTCACCGGCGCTGGCCCGATTGGGGTTATGTGCGCGGCTATTGCCAAGCACGCCGGGGCCCGCAATGTGGTTATCACTGATCTATCTGATTTCCGCCTGTCACTGGCTAAGGTGACCGGCGCCGTCACCGTAAACACCCGTGAGCAGGATCTACGTGAGGTTATGGCGGATCTGGGGATCACTGAGGGCTTCGACATTGGCCTGGAGCTGTCTGGTGCCCCCAGCGCCACCCGCCAGATGCTGGACGTGTGTAACTATGGGGCCCGCATCGCCATGCTGGGGCTGCCTAGCGCCAGCTATGACATTAACTGGAACCAGGTCATCACCCATATGCTCACTATTAAGGGGGTTTATGGTCGTGAAATGTTTGACACCTGGTACAAGGCTGACTTCATGCTGGGCTCTTCTCCCCAGCTGCGTGACCAGATCCGTTCGGTGATCACCCACCGGGTCACCCCGGAGAATTGGGCTGAAGGTTTCGACGCCGCCCGTTCAGGTAAGTGCGGCAAGGTCATTATTGACTGGACTGCCTGACCCCACCGGTGCGTCCAGGCGCCGCCCTTGCGGGCTTGCAGCTTTTGCACTTGCTAAGCGCGGCGCCGGCGCACCAGGGCGTGGCCCCACGCCACGCCCCCACCACCACTGCCACCGCCACCGCCACCGCCACCGCCAGCAACGCTGCTGCATAACCACATAATTATTCAAAGGGAAAGTTTCATGTTCACTTTTAAAGACGAGCTGGCCGCCACCTTGGCCGAGATCGACGCCGCCGGGCTGACCAAGCACGAGCGGGTAATCACCACCCCCCAGGGTGCCCACATCGCCACCACCGCCGGGGATTCACTAAATTTCTGCGCTAACAACTACCTGGGTTTAGCGGGCGACCCGCGTATCGCCCAGGCCGCCCATGAGGCGCTAGACCGCTGGGGTTTTGGCCTTAGCTCTGTGCGTTTCATTTGCGGCACCCAGACCCCCCACACTCAGCTGGAGGAGCAGCTCTCCCAGTGGCTGGGAATGGATGACACCATCTTGTTCTCCAGCTGTTTTGACGCCAACGGTGCCATTTTTGATGTACTGCTAGGCAAGGAGGACGCCATTATTTCTGACGCCCTCAACCACGCCTCCATTATTGATGGCGTGCGCCTGTGCAAGGCTCAGCGTTTCCGCTACGCCAACGCAGACATGGCTGACCTGCGCAAACAGCTTGAGGCTGCGAAGGCTAATGGCTGCAAGCGGCTAATGATTGTCACCGACGGTGTGTTCTCCATGGACGGCTACTACGCTCCCCTGCCTGAGATTTGCGATTTGGCCGATGAGTTTGGGGCCCTGGTGATGGTTGATGACTCCCACGCCACCGGTTTTGTGGGCGACACCGGCGCGGGCACACCCGAGCTTCTAGGGGTGCGCGGGCGCGTAGACATTTTGACCGGCACCTTGGGTAAGGCCCTGGGTGGGGCTAGTGGTGGTTACATTAGTGGCCCTAAGGAAGTGGTGGATTTGCTGCGTCAGCGCGCCCGCCCCTACCTGTTCTCTAACACTGTGGCCCCGGCTGTGGTGGGTGGTAGCGCTAAGGCGGTGGAGATTGCCCGCCACGCTGACGCCGAGCGCGCCCAGCTGCGTGCTAACTCCCAGCTGTTCCGTCAGCTTATGGCTGAAGCTGGTTTTGAGCTGCTGCCTGGTTCTCACCCGATCACACCGGTTATGTTCCCTGGTGACGACGGCGCCGTTAAGGCCGCCCGGATCGCTAGCGCAATGCTGGAGCACGGCGTGTATGTCACGGCTTTCTCCTTCCCGGTTGTGCCGCGCGGCCAGGCCCGTATTAGGGTGCAGCTATCGGCCGCCCACTGTGAGGCGGATGTGCATGCTTGCGTGGCCGCATTCATTGCGGCACGTGACGAAGTTGAGGCCCAGGAGAAGGAGACCGCTAAGTGAGTGAACCTACCGCTACGACGTCGGAAATTAAAACCACCGGCAGCAAAACCGCAGCTGAGCTGGAAAAGCAGCTGATGCGGGCGAAGCAGCTGATCGTGGTGCTGTGCATGGTGATCGCGCTGCTGCTGGGCGCTTTGGTGACGCTGTGGGCAGTGGGGGGCGATAAGGAGGCCACCACCGGTCAGGCTCAATCCACCGCCACCACGGGCACTCAGGCTGGCGCCGCTAAGAGCGACGTCGGCACTAACCAGACTCCCCAGGCGCTAAGTGAACCCACCCAGGAGGCCGCCAAGCAGGTGATCGCTAATGCCGCCCGCCGCCAGAGCGACGACCCGCGTGCTTTGGGGCGCCCGGACGCGAAGGTGACCATGGTGCTGTTCTCCGATTTTGCCTGCCCGTACTGCACGCAGTTCGCTAAGCAGGTACAGCCGCAGCTGCAGGATTTGATCGATAACGGTACTTTGCGTATCGAGTGGCATGATTTGGCGCAGATTAGCCCCACTTCCCCGCTGGCGGCCCAGGCTGGTTTGGCGGCGGCAGCCCAGGGTAAGTTCTGGGAGTTTGAGCGGGCGGCCTATGCCAGTGCGAAGGATGGCGATCACCCCACCTACACTGAGGAGTCGCTGGTGGCTTTGGCTAAGCAGGCGGGCGTACCCGACCTGACTAAGTTCAAGACTGACATGAACTCTCAGGCTAATGTTGATGCGGTTAAGAAGTCGCGTCAGGACGCCTATAACGTTGGTATTAACGGCACGCCTTTTGCTTTTATTGGCGACGCCGTCATGCCGGGTTATGTGGATGCGGCTACGGTTCGCGCCACGGTTTTGGCTCAATCCGCTAAGTCTGCCAAGTAGTTACATGTAGTTAGTTGCTTCAGCCGTTAAGGCGCATAGTCTCACGCCTGCCCCGGGTACTGTCCCGATCAGCAGGCGTGAGTTTTTAGTAGTGGTGTTGCTAGCGCTGGCGTTGCTAGCGCTAGTTTGTTGCCGACTTTGGCGCTGCTAGTAGCGCTGGCGTTGCTAGCGCTGGTGATTTTGTGCGAGCTGGTAGCGCACCCAGCGGCGCTGGCCGGTGGCAATGGCCAGGCCTCGCTCCACAAGTTCACGCAGCTCACTTCGCGCCTGCTCAGCGCTCACGCCGAACTGGTCGCGGTAGTCGCTGTTGCTCCAGATACGACCGTGGCGCATGTCTACCAGCGCCTTTTTCTGGTTCTGGTTCAAGCCCAAAATTGAGCCGAGCCCACCAAGCCAGGTCAGATCGCCGTCGGGAATTAGGGCCGAGTTCGGGAAACGCACCGTGAAGGACACCCCGTTGTCATAAAAGCGTGGCTCAGCCATTCCGGCGTCGCGCAGTTCCCGACGTGCCTCACGAATCCCTGTGCCCATGGCCTCAATAACGCGCCCATTATGGCCTTGGACGTTGTGGCAGATCTGATAGAGCTTCTCATTTACTGCGGGGTGTTCACCAGAACCAAGCCGGTCAACCGTGATCCCCCACAGGCCGCCTGGATTTGTCAGGCGGAATCCGTCATGGGTGATTCTCAGATCAATGCCTTTGCCACGCGAGGCTTCAGACAGATCACGGTGAACCAGTGCGTTAGCGATCACCTCGCGCACTGCCACCATGGGCAGTGCATATTCTGTGTTGCCGTCACCTTTACTAGTGACGGTTTGTTTTGATTCTACGTTTTGCCTAACCCATTCCAGGGCGTCATCGAGAATTACCGGTAGGGCTCCAGTGAAATCACGGCGGTTAACTGCCCGTTCATCACCTCTACCTTCAACTGCCGCTGTAAGTGTCAGGTGAGGTAGAAGCCGCTGTGGGTACTCACCTAACGCATATAGGCCAGCCACCGTAAGCTCTGTGCCCGCACGGTCTGCGACGACGCCAGTGTAGTAAAGGACATCCGTGTCGTTTTCGTTAACCAGTCGCGGGGTGGTTTCACGTACAGCAGCAATATAACGGGAGACTAGTTCTTCATCTAGATCTTCCCGGCAACTACCAGCCACCACCTGGCCATCTGCATCTGGAACGTTGAATGTTCCAAGTGTTTTGCCGTCAGCATCGACTTGGCAAGTATCAACCTTGAGGTCCTCAAGATCGTTGATCATAGAGCTAATTCTATGTCATAGACCCCTGTTTCTATATCATAGAAGCCATTTTTAAGGCATTTTTACTTCATAGAACCCTATTTTGACTTCATAGAAGCCCTAAAAATTTCATAGAACCGGCTCTACGACCGCCCCAAGCACGCTGCGCTAAATACTGGATCAGCGTGGTAGTTAAGGTAGCCACCAACATTATTGGGGCCAATATGTAGTGTGCAGCCACTGGGCAGATACTGGCCTGCGTTCGTGTACGACGGCGCTAGGCAGTAACTCGCTTACCCGCGCCAATCAGGGTGATCTGATCGGCTAACTCTAGCGCATTGGCCTAACTGTACGTATTGCAGTACCTGGGCTAACTTACGCCGGGCATTACCTGCCCCGTTAGGGCCTAGCAGGGCGTGAATCTGGCCGTATTTAATGTCCAGGCTTAATCCGTTAACAGCCACAAACTTGCCCTTGTTGAATCTGCGTTTAAGCCCGCGAGCTTCCACCGCAATATCTGCCATACAAAAAACCTATTCGCCTATCCCGAAGATGTCTAGCAGTCGCCGCTAGATCCGGCGCTGCTGAAAGCCAAGGTCCCACTTAAAATTCAGGCACCCTTCAAGCGGGGGATATGGTGAGCATCACTAAGGGTTAATAATGGATAAATTTTAGCCTTCGAGTACTACACTAAAGCACTGGCAGCCCCACCACTGGAGCTACCAGGTCAAACTCTCCCCATTTTCCTTAAAACGTTGTTGTTTTCCCTACGGAAGCAGGGATAAGGCAGGAAGGTGGCGATTGTGTTTATTACGGTTCCCCGCAAAAGCGGGTATAAGTGTTTGAACCTGTCTCACTTAGGCCGCAACCTCAGTTTCCCCTGCTCACAGCAGGTTTGTGGAAGTTAACAACTTTAATACGCATACACGCATATGCGCATATGCGTGTATGATCCAGGGTTAGCGCGATCACCCAGCCGGATGGTTAGTGCTGTTGATTTATCAAGGAGATTGAAATGATTACCGAAATGATTCTTGCTGCTGGCGCTGATGGTACCGACATTCTCAGCAAGGCATTGGCTCTCTTCGTTAAGTTCGCAACTATCGGTGGTGGCCTGTGGACTGTGTGGGGTGTTATCACCCTGGCTGGCGGTCTGCGTGACCACCAGGGACCCCAGATCCAGTCTGGTGTTTGGCAGGCTGTTGGTGGCGGCTTGATCGTGGCAGCAGCCCAGCTGTTTAGCGCTATCACGTTGTCATAAAAATTATGGCCCTTGAAATCAAGGTCTACCGGGAAATCACCGCATACCAATCAAAAGTAATGCTTGGCATGAGCTGGCGTCAGCTAGCTTGCGCCGCTAGCGGCCTTGTGGTCGTTAGCAGTGTTTACGCTGCTTGTTACCTGATTGGCCAGGAGTCACTTGGTTCGTGGCTAACTGCGCTTTTAACTATGCCTTTTGTAGCTGTTGGGTGGATCAGGCCTAAAGGTTTACCGTTTGAGCGTTACGCGGGTTATGTGTGGCGTTTTAACTGGAATCCACAACTGCGCGTGTACGCGCAAGACCCTCAGCTTTCTGCTGAGATCGCGTCAGAAAGGTCAGCGGATGTTCTTCGCAAACAAAAACCGCCAAAACGAGACGTCATCAGAAGCCTCGAACTTGACCGGTAAACGCAAGCGTAGCGAGAAGGACGTTTCGCGCGTTAAACGCAACACGGCTCAAAAAGCCCTCCAGTATGAGGCTATGACTGACACTGGTATTTGCGTGCTAGGGGACGGTCATTACTCGGTTACGTTAAAACTGGAAGACATTGACTACCAGCTAGCCCCTGAGGATGACCAGCAGGGCATTATTGAGCAGTATGCCCAGTTCATTAACTCTTTTGATGCTGGCCAGTCAGTACAGTTAACGGTAGTTAACCGCCACCTTGACCGTGAAACGCTTAGTAAAGCTGTCTCGCTTTCACCTCGTGGTGATGGCCGGGACGAGTACAGGTGGGAGTATAACGACCTGATTAACGCGCGTCTGGCTGCGGGGCGTAACAACACGGTCACTGATAAGTATGTGACTATCACGGTTGAGGCCGATGATTTTGAGCATGCGACTTCAGTTTTGGCGCGCGTGGCCACGGAAAGCATAGCCCAGCTGCGTTCAGTTGGTGGTTGCAGGGCTGAGCGGGTTAGCGGTGAAGAACGCGTCAGGTTGTTGCATGATATTTTGCGCCCTGACCAGCCTTTCCGTTTCACTTATAACGACTTGGTTGGTTCTACTTTGACCACTAAAGACGTGGTCAGTCCCTGGGCTATTGATTTTCGGGAAAACCCTGCCACGATCACGTTTTCTAACGAACACGATTCTTACTACCAGACCCTGGTTTTACGTGACCTGCCTGCTTGGCTGTCAGACCGGTTAATGAAAGATCTTAGCGAACTGACTTGTGAGCTGGCCCTGGCAGTACATTTCCGCCCGCTTGACCATGCCGAGGGCCTGGACCTGGTTAAACGCCAGATCGCTGAGATGGAAATGCAGCGTAGTAACGAGCTACGTAAAGCCCGTAAGCAGGGTAATGGTGAGGAATCTATTCCTCACGAACTGGTCGCTTCCCGTCAAGAGGCCCTGGAGCTACGTGAACAGCTTGAGTCTAGTAACGAAAAACTGTTCACTACCACGATTGTTATTGGTGTTTCAGGCAAAACCCGTGAAGAGCTAGCTGAAGCTGTTGAACAGGTACGCGCTGCGGGCCGTAAACAGTCTTGCGGCTTTGAAACCTTGAAATACATGTAAGAGGACGGGCTTAACGCTGTCCTTCCCCTAGGGGTGTGTAGGCTACCAATTTTCAGGACCCTAACCACGGCTACCGTGGCCGTGATGGTGCCCTTCACTACCCAAGAGCTATTGCAGCCTGGCGGGCGGTTCTATGGGGTTAACGCGATCTCTAAAAACCTGGTGGTGGGTTCTAGAACTGCCACCATGAACGGTAACGCTTTTATCCTGGGTACTACTGGTGCCGGTAAGAGCCAGTTCGGTAAAGGTGAAGCTTTCCAAACTTTCCTGGGTACAGACGATGACATCATCATTGTTGACCCAGAAAAAGAGTATGTGGCTTTGGGTGATGCTATGGGGGCCACGCGTATCGAGATTAGCGCGGGTTCTACCGCCTGTATCAACCCGCTGCACATGGACCGTGACGCCAACGCTGATGATGGTAGCCCAATCAAGCTTAAAGCCGAGTTCATTTTGTCTCTGTGCGAGGTACTTATTGGTGGGGCTAGTGGCCTGACCCCGGTTCAACGCTCGATCATTGACCGGTGCGTTACACGCATTTACGGGCATTTCTTGCAAGATAAGCGGGCGCTTCCTCCCACACTTAACACCTTGTTTGAAGAGTTAAACGCTCAGCCTGAAGACGAAGCTAAAGCGATCGCTACCGCCCTAGAGCTTTACGCTTCTGGTTCATTTTCTGGTTTCTCCCAGCAAACCAACGTTGATACGTCTAACCGCGTGATCGTTTACGACATCGCCCGGCTCGGGTCGGACATGAAAACGTTTGGTATGTTGGTGGTTTTGGAGCAGATTTGGGCTCAGGTACAGGCTAACCGTAGCTTGGGTAAGCGTACCTGGCTTTATATTGACGAGTTCCACCTGCTATTTTCTAACGAGTACGCGGGCGCGTATTGCCAGATGATTTGGAAGCGTGCACGTAAGTACGGGCTGATGCCAACTGGTTTAACTCAAAATATTGAAGAGTTGCTGATTAGTGAGCGTGCCCGGCTTATGTTGGCTAACTCTGACAGTCTGGTTTTGCTTAACCAGACTGCGACTGATGCTTCTACGTTGCAGTCTTTGTTCCACTGGTCGGATAAACACCGTAGCTATTTCCAAAATGTTGGGCCTGGTTGCGGGTTGTTGAAGATGGGTGTGGCCATGGTGCCGTTTGACTCGCGTATTCCTACTTCAACCAAGCTTTACCAGCTTTACACCACAAAGTTTGGTGAGGTGTTCTAGATGGATTTCAGAAAATCTGATAAAGAGATTATTAACTCGGACATGTTCAGTGACATCCGAGTTGATACTCGCCGTTCTAGCGCACTGGGTAAAGCCTATGGGTTGGGTGCTAAAGTCGGCTCTGGGGTCGTTGGCTTGGTGGGTAAAACCGCTGCTGACGTGCTTAAACAACAAATCAAAGCCCCCGTCGACAATAGGAATAATGATGTTACCTTGGCTGATAGTCAGGGTGGGGCGGTTAAAACTAGCCTACAAAATGCATCTAGTCTAGGCCGCAGCACTGGGACTTCCATCGGCAAAAAGTTTGGGAGCAAGGTTGACACCAAAGTTAACAATGTTGCCCGCCGAGCTTTAAAACAACCCACTAAAGCCCAGGTCAATAGTCTAACTAACCGCGTGGTTGGGGCCCGCTCTAAACGTCAGGCTCGCCGTAAGGTTTACAAGGAGCTAGCTACCGGTAAAACCGCACCTGCGCGCGCAGCCAGGAGAGTGGTCAACTGGGCGGCTAGGAACGTAGCCGGGATAATCTCTAGAATTATAGGTTTAGTTGTAGCTAAAATTTCTGGCGCTGTTTTGGCGATCTGTATTATCCTCACACTAGTTATGTTAGTATTGTCACTAATTTCTAGTTTTTTACCATCCTGGATTACCGGTATAGAGGAAACTAAAAAAGAAGCTGAAGCTACTGTGGCCGTTGCGGGTGTGGTGGCCAATGGTATGGGTAATGATTACCCTTATAAAGACCGCCAATATAACACGGCTAACAATGCTACTGGCTACTATTTTGGTAACTGCACGGACTTCGTGATTTGGCGGGTTAACCGTGATGACGGGGTTTTACACGAGCCGTGGAAACACATTAACCACAACACAACCCCTGACGGTGGTAATGGTTATGAGTGGGGGGCAGATACAGCTTTACCAGGTTGGGTTAAAGTAACCAAACCAAGCCCTGGTGACATTATTTCGTTCCAGCCCGGCTCACAGGGCGGGCGTTGGCATGCGCAGTTCGGGCATGTGGCCTATATAGGCCAGGTGTCAGTTAACGGCTCTATAACCGTTGAAAACTATGGCACTAACGAGTATTTCATAACGAAATACACTGCCGACGCACTAAGCCAACTAGTGTCTACTGGCCAGGCCATTATCAAGCACAACCCAAACTCAAAGCTAAAGATTAAAAAGATTGGTGACTCCTCGATTGTTAACCCCGGTGGGGGTGATGCGGGTGTGGGTGGACCTTTAACTCCAGATGCAGCTAAAGCGGCTGCTAAATCAATGCTGCCCGCCTATGGGTGGGATGAGGGCCAATACCAGTGCCTTGAAATCATGTGGACTAGAGAATCCAACTGGAATTACGCGGCTGAAAATCCTGGCTCGGGTGCGTATGGAATCCCTCAGTCTTTACCAGCCAACAAGATGGCCTCAGTTGCCTCAGACTGGCACGATAATGCGGTTACGCAAATTAAGTGGGGGCTGGGTTACATCAAAGAACGCTACGGTAGCCCATGCCAAGCTTGGGCTTGGTGGCAAGCACATAACTGGTACTGATAGGTGGTGAATGCGGTGACTGGTCGTCAGCGTGGTTTAGTGGCTTTGATTGTAGCCATATTGGTTGTGGTTGTTGGGTTAGGTGGATTCCTGGCTTGGGCAGCTTTCAACCACGGAAAAGAAGAAAAGGCTGCTTTAAAACCTGCCCTGGCAGCTTCAGCTTCCACCAGTAGCGAGACTAACGAGCCTGGCGAGAGTGGTGAGGGGGCTTCACCTACCCAGATAGATGGGTATTCGAAGGATTTTAACCCCACCCAAGCACAAAAAACCTTGGCTATCACCACGGTTAAAGCAGTAGTGCCCTGGAAGCAAACTGAGAGCGCTTCACAGCGTGAAAAGCGTCTTAGCAAGGTTTGCAGCAAGGCTGTAGCTAGTCAAGAACCGATCTGGCAAAGCATGTCTGGCCAGATTCCGGGGGCTTGGATTGAGGTACTAGAGGTTGACGAGCCAGCTACTTCCACTAATGACGGCCACGTTATTGGTGTGGGCGTGATGGTCACTTACCGGCTACATATTCCCCACAATGACGGGACCGAGGTTATAGCTACGGACACGGCATTGTGGGTGGTTGAGATGCCCGCTAAAGGAAAAGTTGATAAGGCTACGGCTGTTATATGGCCAAAGCTCTAAAAAGGGAAGGGTGTTTGTTATGAGGCTTGATAGGGATTTAACTGCTCAGCAGCTTTGGGCGATCGCGTCTGATAGGCAACATCTTAGCTACGATTTGTTAGACGAGATTGTTGATCATCCTGCGACGTATCGGGCTTTATCTGATTGGGCTGTTGACGCACTTGGCGCGAGTGATATTTCTAGCCTGGCTGATCCTCCCGCGCCTGAGGTTGAGGCCGCAGCCCCTAAACGTGGGTTTCGCTTGCCTGGGTTAGGACGCCGCGATAGTGAACCTGAGATTGGCGAAATTTTTTCTCCTGATCCGCCTCCAAGTGAACAGGTACCAGCGGTCAATCCTTGGTTAACTGTTAATCCGGCCATTGACCAAAATCCTATGACACTGCAGCAGCCTGCACCTCAGACCACTCCTCAGTCTGTAGTACAACAGGCTAAGCCTCAGGCTGCATTTGAGCCTCAAGCTCAAGCCACACCCCAACCCAAGCTCCAGCCCCGGGTTCAAGGCACATCTGGAGTAGTTGCTAAAACACCTGTCTGGTTACATCGTCCTGCCCCCATGGGAGCTGTAATCGTGTTGGGGGTTATTCAAATCCTAGTCGTGTTAGCGCTGGCTACGGTTGCCATGCGCCCAGTCTCTACTCCTACCCCTGTGGTGACCCCCACCGTCACAGTTACTTCTACAGTAACAGTTACACCGACCGCTAGCCCTAGCGTTAAAGCTAGTCCTAGTGCAACTGTCACCCCTAACGTTGCGGCTACTAAAGGAAGCGTGAAAAAGCCATGATGAAAGGCATGATTAAATACATGCTAAAAGCGATAGTATCGCTAGATACACGCAGTATTAATGGATTGACAGATTCTTTGCAGGGACACACAGCACAAGCATATAAAGTTGTTACAAATCTTCACTCTACGGCCGTATTACCAGTTTCTACAGTAGTCATATCCATTATATTGGTGCTTGAGCTTGCACGTAATGCAACCCATATGGAAGGTGACCACCAGATGGGAGTCAAAATTATAGCTGCAACCATGTTTAAGTCAGCACTGCTAGTGGTTGCAGCTCAAAACTCAATGATGTTTTTAAATGCGATTAATGAGATATCTACAAAAATTATCGCAGGCATCTCTAAAACTAATAATAAAATTTATAAGCCTGACGAACTACCAGACAGGGTAAATAAACTGATAGAAGATGCTGGAACCGTGGACCAAGCTGGTCTAGTGATGATGCTGCTACTACCGTTTATAATTAGTATTGCAGCACAGGTAGTAATACAGGTAATGGTAATTATACGCTTCGCAGAACTTTATATTATGACTGCGTTTGCCTCACTACCAATTGCATTTTTAGGACATCCAGACACTAAAAGCATGGGGATTTCCTATCTGCAAAAATACGCGGCAGTATCCCTACAGGGAGCTACACTTATGATGGCTGTAGCCCTGTACAGTGAATTTATAAACTTCTCAGGGCAATTTGCCAGCATCGGAAAGAATCAATCACTTAATGATTGGATGTTTACCAACTATGCACAATTCGTTATTTGTCCAGTGTTACTCATGATTTTAATTTTGAGTTCAGGGAAACTCGCTAAAGCGATTGTAGGTCAGTAAAAGGTAGGGCGACAAAAAGAAAGAGGGGGCATCAAGTTTCTCAATGCCCCCTCCTAGCACAAGCAAACTACTTTTTTAAAATAGTAAACTTGTATACTCCTGAATTTTCAAGGGAAACCGTACCATCACCGTTTATCGTTACGATATACGGTATCGGGTCATTGGCGAAGCGTAATACTGGCTTACCCTCCGACCAGTCCTCCACAGCAATTTTCCAATTTTTACCTCGAGGATCAATGCAATTATTAGGACTTACATTAATCTCAGTTTCCACAGTCTTATCAGCATTAAGGGCTACAGTAATCCCCTTACACTCATCACTAAGACCAACTAATTTTGTTCCAGACAGGGCAGCTTCAGTTTTCTTAATAATCTTCTCATTGGCTGCCTTTTTAGCGGCAGTGGCAGCGTCATCTGCTCGCCTTTCCTCATTAGCCGCCTTAGCCTCAGCAAGAACACTCTTAATCGCAGCAGAATCAGGGGCCACCGTCAACCTCTGCTTATATTCTTGGGCTTGTGAGGAACTTAAACTAGTCATAGACGAAAGCGAGGCGTAAGCCTGCGCCCTATCGTCCGAAACGCTATTACCACAGCCAGACAGGGCTAACGCAGTGCACGCCATTACTGCCATAAACGCCGATGTTTTTTTCATGGATTCTCTCCCCTTTCACCTCCAAGGCTACCCCTAACCAGTAAAAACGTAAAGACGCATTTACGTCTTACTGTTATGATTAGTGACGTGTCAACGCAGGACCCAGCCCCCCTTCCCCGGCGCACACCTTCACATCGTGCGCAGATTGCTATGACGCCTCATATGTTTCGACAGTTACGGATTTTGGCAGCTAAACGCGACACTTCGGTTACCGCCCTAGTCGTTGAGGCAATCAAAAAAACGTATCCGGAAATCAGTGATAAGTAGGCAAAAGAATGATTACATTAACGATCGGCCCTGATGGCTCAGGTAGCTATGAGGATGAAAACGGGGTTGAGTCTTTAACTGCTAGCAGCCAGGAACAGCTACGTTCTTTGTTGCTGGGGAGGGCTGCCTCTCGCGCTCGCCAGGAAGGGCAACCTTTGCGCGTGGTAGCTAAGGATACCTCTGGGCTCACACATTTGCTGATAACTCCTTCAGGAGCTATCAGCCTAGCTAAGGCAGAAGAACCAACCCCCGAACCCACGTCTCAGAGCACCCCTGTAAACCAAATGCCAACTGTGCATGCACCGGCTACACCTGCCCAGCCGGTAGCGGTACCAGCTTCGGCCCCTCAGCCAATGCCTACGCCTACCCAGGTAAACCAGCCAACGCAAGCCATGGCAACGCCTGCGTCCCAGCAACCAATGCCCCAAGGAATGCCGGTGTATCAGCCGGCACCTGCCCAGCAGGCACCTCAGGTTATGCCTGGTCAAGTGAATCAGCCTACTTTTCAGGGTGCCCCTGCTAACTATGCGCCACAGCAGTCCCTCGCCCCACAAAACGCGCCGTCGTTTCAAATGGGAACTGCGCCAGCACCCGTTTCACGGCCTCGCCCTGATTCTTTCTTAGCCCAAAGCTCTGCTGGTGGCCCTAAACCAACTGGTTGGCGCGCTGTTGCTGGCCGCTTAGGCCTCAAAGTCCAAGCCAGCCAAGCCCAATGTCAGCAATGGGAGGATGAACGCACTGTCTCTCAGCACTGGCCCGGCCCCCGCACAATCGCGGTACTCAACGGTAAAGGCGGGGCGGGTAAAACCCCCACCAGCATTCTTTTGGCCAGTAATTTCGCGCGTTTAGGCTCAGGGTCGGTTGTAGCAGCAGACGGTAACGTCACACGCGGCACGCTAGGCTGGCGCACCGAACAAGGACCACACAACGCCACCATCTTGGATATGGTCCCGCAAACTGAGGTTTTAATGGACCCCTCAGCCCGTAACGGTGACGTGGCCGCCTACACCCACCACCAAACCATCGACCAATTCGATGTCCTACGCTCAAACCCACTACTACTATCAACCGAGCAGAAACTAACCCCCGAAGAACTAGACGGTATTCAGCAGGTTTTAACCCGCTACTACCGCATGATTATTTGGGATACCGGTAACGATGAAGGCGACAGTCTCTGGCTACGCATCGTCAGCCACGCTGACCAGATCGTTATTGCCACAACCACCCGCACCGATCACGCAGAAGCCGGGCGCCTACTTTTACAAGGCCTATCCAGCCGCGATGAGCGTAGCGCGGCCCTGGCGGCTAACGCGGTAGTGGTTATCTCGCAAGCAGACCGTGAAGAACCCCCGGCTACTTCACTAGTAGACGGTTTCGCTGGTATCGCTCGTGAGGTAGTCACTATCCCCTATGACCGGGCTATGCGTGAACAGTGGCTACGTTCAGACAAGCTAGCCCCTGCTACCCGGGCGGCCTGGCTACACGCCGCCGCCGCCGTAGCACGCGGCCTATAAAGAGTGCTTGGCCCCAACAACCCCAAAAATAGGGGATTGTTGGGGCCATATCCTTGTCTAACGTTTTACAAGGGCGACCATTAAGCTCATCAGCAATATCATCAAGATTCGCCTCAGACCAAACCGATAGATCAGTCTCTTTGAGCAAGTACTGACGCAAACCTCGTTAGTGTTCTCGTTAGTGCCACGCCGCTAACAACACACCAAGACATTGTCTAGAAAGCGGCGTTTAGTAACTTCTAGTCCATACTTGGCTGGACGTTTAGCCAACCACTACCAACCTCTTCGCTAGGGGCTTCCTGCACTTCAGCGGTTGAAGCAACTGGGATATATTCGAAAAAGCCAGTTTCAGGGGCCTGTAGTTTACGTGATTTAAATGGTGGTATACCACGAAGTAAATACAGGCAAGTACCGCCATCAAGACGCCCGATCTCGTCAGGTGTCATCAGCTCACGCCCCTGCGACCTAAGCGAGCGTGACCATGAACCATTAGTGCCTTTCTGCTCGGAAGTGTCTTGGCTGATAATGGTTTCTTTACCTAAACGCTTAGAAATAAACTCTGTGGTGCTGGGCTCGTTACCACCAAGGAACAGCAGCGAATCACAGTTACCAACGATGGTTTCCCAGTCGTCCTTGTACAGTGACTTGCCTTGGGCGTAGGTCTGCATAATGATTGACGTGCTAATACCGCGTGAACGGATAACCGCGATTTTACGTTCAAACGAGGGTAGCTTACCGATATTCGCAAACTCATCCATGAAACACTGAACCGGCACCTCTAGGCGGCCTGAAGGATTGTGGTCGGCCAGGTACATGTTTCGTTCAAAGAACAGCTCGTAAAAAATTGAGGCTATGAAACTAAAGGCCTGGTGACTATCAGGGATCACCAGGAAAATTGCGCTACGGCGTTTACCTACCTGGTCAGCATCTATAGTGTCAGAACCCAAAATACGGCGTAGCTGCGCCATGTGCAAGGGCGCCATACGTACACCAAGGGAAATAATGATACTTTTCTTGGTTTCCCCTGCGCCCTGGGTGTAAATATTGTACTGGCTACAAGCAAACCGTAACCCATTAAGCATTATGGTAGCTTCTTCGTCGTACTCGTCAGGGTTTTGATCGAAAACTTCCACGCATTCTTTAGCAACACTAAAAATTGCGTCGATCTCGCTGGTAGCCTCCTCGTTTTCCTCAGAGGCCTGCATTTTAGCCAGCATATCCACTACATCAATCAAGGTACCTTGAGCGCCTTTAGTGAAGTAGATGTATGAGACAAACGCTGTCAGTAGCGCGCGTTCTGCTTTCTCCCAGAAGTCTGACCCACCGCTAGGTTTTTGGCCCGAGGTGTTTGTGATCAGGTTTTCCACCAAGATAGCGCAGTCAACTTCAGCCTGCTCAGGGTTGAAATAGCGTAGCGGGTTGAACGTGTCGCTACGGTCAAAATCAATCAGGTTAAGGCTACGTATCTCATAGCCTTTATCTTTTAGGCCTTGTCCCATAGCTCGCTGTACCTCGCCTTTAGGGTCTGTCACCAAAAACGAGGTGTTAGCTTGTGCCAGGTTAGGCATCACGTAGTAGCGTGATTTACCAGAGCCAGAAGAGCCGATAATCAGGGCATTTAGGTTACGTTGGGTTTTACGTGAGTCAAGGTTTAGTGATTCGGTGCGGGTGAACAGCATGTCGGTTTTCCTGTCACCAACAAACTTCCTAGCTTCACTAGGTTTCGCCCAGCGAGCCGAACCTTGTTCTTCACCTGGCCGGGTGGGTTTCCTAGCCCCATACATGTACAGGGCTATCAATAACACCAGTGCTATCCCACCAAAACCGCCTAACACGTCAGCCCCCGCAAACGAGATGTGTAACGGGTGAGCGGTTAAATCCAGCGTGAACCGGTCGATTATCTGGGAAAAGTCACGGCCCGCCTCCTGGTCAGTACGCACCTGCCAGGTGACCTTATTAGCGCACCACCAAGCTAAAACAGCCAGGATAGAAGCGAAAAAAATCTTGCCTTTACTCACTTTCACTGCCCCTTGTTCTTGCGCGCTCCATACTCAGACGGCGGTTAACCCTACTTACTTGAGTAACCGGGTGTAGCTGGTCAGCCCGGCCTTCCATCATTTCCAAAACCCTTTGCCGAGTTAACCGGCGTTTAGGTTCCTTATCCCTGACTTGCTTGTCTTGACTTTGCAAGGGTTGGTGGACTTGATGTTTTTGCTCCGAGCCTGGTTTCATCTCACGAGCTAACTGCTCACGTAAACGCTGCACAATCGGCTCTGGACTACCCACGGCCACAATCACACTCTCACCAAGCGGATACAGCCAAGCTGGTTGAGCTTTAATACCGTACCTGGCGATAACTGCACGAGCCTGCCCGCTACTAGCATCGATTAATTCAACATCAGCTAAACCTTTAAAAGGCCGTGTCATTGCTGTTTCGTCGCTGCTAGTGCGGGCAATAGCCAGTACCCTACGCGCCATGAGCTAGTCTCCAAATGGCTGACTCATCATGGCTAAGACGGTGGGCTAGAGTGAAAAACTCGCCCTGCCTGTTCCCCTGCACAAGCTCACCGTGCACTAGCACCTGATCGCCTGGCTTAAATTTCTTCTCTACCACGAACCTGGCTAGATCACCTTGAGCCTGAACCCACTCAGTTACCCTGTCTTGCCCTAAAACTGTTTCAATTTTGAACAAGGCAATATCAGGGCTGGTACGCACAGTGATTTGCCCAGTGATCGTGCCCGCCATGAACACTTTTGCATAGGACGCCATCAGCGAGAGCCCCTGTTATGGCTGGGAGTATAACGACTGTTAACTTTCTTTTTAGATTCCTCGACGAGCTTTTGCGTACGTTGCCTGATGATTTCTTTCATCTCTTTTCTAGTCATTTTTTAGGCGGCTTCTGCCCCGGCTGCCACTTATCAGGCTGAGCATTATCAGGCTTACCTTTGTTGGGCTGGCCTTCGTCGCGCTTTTGATCACGGTCAGGTTGCTGGTCCTGGTTGCGGTCGGGCTGCTGGTCATCCTTACGGTCAGGCTGACCTTCATCACGCTTTTGATCGCGGTCGGGCTGCTGGTCGTCCTTGCGGTCGGGCTGACCTTCATCACGCTTTTGATCGCGGTCGGGCTGCTGGTCGTCCTTGCGGTCGGGCTGACCTTCATCACGCTTTTGATCGCG
>NZ_JH470338.1:1556772-1582046 GCF_000239695.1 Actinomyces graevenitzii C83
CGGTCGGGCTGACCTTCATCACGCTTTTGATCGCGATCGGGCTGCTGATCCTGATCACGGTCAGGCTGCTGGTCATCCTTACGGTCAGGCTGGCCCTCATCACGCTTCTGATCACGGTCAGGCTGCTGGTCATCCTTACGGTCAGGCTGACCTTCATCACGCTTCTGATCGCGATCGGGCTGCTGATCCTGATCACGATCAGGCTGCTGCTGGTCATTGTCTAGATCAGGCTTCGGATCCTTATCGCGGTCGGATTTGTCCTCATCGCGCTTCTTGTCGCGGTCAGGCTGCTGATCATCCTTACGGTCAGGTTGGTCCTCATAGGGCACAGGCTCATAAGGTACAGGTTGAGAGTAAAAGTTATCCTTATCTTTAAGCCTTTTATCCCTCCACCTTTGAATCTTCTCAAACCTGGCTTCAAAACGACTCTGAGCACGTTTCTCAGCTCGGTCAGCCCTAGATTGAGCGTATTCAGCGTCTAAAGCCAACTTGTGAGACCGTAGAATACGCTTATCAAGCTTCTTTTGGGCACGTTCCGCTTTAAACTTTAAGAACCTGGCTTTACCCCTTAGCCAGGCCTTATACGGCAATGCCCTCTTATCTAAGGTAGCCTGTTTCACCGCATCCCTAGCTTGCTCAGCATTACCCAAGGCCTCACCAGCCTTGTATCGAGCTTCGCTAACATCATACTTAGCCCTCGCAACCTTAGATTTAAGATTGAGAGCACGCCTATTAGGCCGGCTAATAGCCATTCCAAGCCGGAATTTGGCCCAGGCTTCACGCCTAAGAGATCTTCTAATAGTCCTGTTATTGCGTTTTTCTAACTTTCGCTCATACCTTGCAGCTGCCTGCCTAAGCCCATGCTGGATTGTTCTTATATCCTTGCCAGAAAAATGAAGATAGGTTTTACCGTCTGCTCCATGCTCAATCGAGTAACCTACCCCTCGACGACGCAAGTCAGCCTTAACAGAGCGCTCAAGTTCAGGCGCGATTGAAAACATACGTAAGTCCCCACCTGCTTGTTGATGCAAAGTGGAAAGATCAAGCATGTTGCTACGCATATAAGTCATGATCATTGAAGCCGACATGTTGGCACCCTTTTTCAATGCCCATAACAGCAGATCCGGTCCTTGACGCGCCATTATTCCAACAATAATCTCTACGACTTTCCCTGCAACCTGCCCCGCCTGAGCTACTACGTCATCTGTAAGCATTTTTAAATCCCTTCCCGTTTGCCTTGAGACTTTTTATAGGTAGCCTCATTTTTAAAATCTTCAGTACGAGCCGCATATACCCAAGCTCGTGCCGCCAAGTCCCATCACTCTTTTTCGGTAATAGCCCTTACCGAAAAACCCTATAATCCATCATCGGATAACTACATTTTACTTTACATAAAATTCGCAAAACAAATTTTAAATAATTAGTAGCATCAGGTTCCTTCTGAGCATACATAGCCCAACGAAACAAAGTCAGATACGTGGAAGGATGCACCATAATCGCATCCAACAATTCAGGTGTTCGACGTTCCTTGTCAGATGCAATCTTCCAAAGCTGCCGAGCAGTCAATTTCCCGTCAAGCCTCACGACACTCTCCCCTGTGTAGTGGTGGTCACATGATGTTCATTGTCATGATGAACCACTCCAGTGCTGCCCACAATACTGCTATGTCTCTGCGATCACTACCCACCTTGCCTCGCATACACAGCAGGCACACACCTGAAAGCTTCCAAAATCGGGGTATTTTCCGCACGATCACTAGAGTTAGCCGATCAACACCAACCTCGCACCCACCACACCCTAAATGGTCTAGAACTTAACCTGATCTTCATCACTCGCAGACACCTTCGGCTTAATTAACTACCAATCCACCCCTACCGCTTAAACGCACTAGCGAAGAACAGGAGTTTGGGCTGTTCTGCCCACACTTCCCCCACTCTGTGAAGACGTGTCCGGTAAGCCTCCACCCAAGAGGCACTTGCAACAGTTTTCACTCTTTTAACAAAACAACGACTCTATTGCAGACAATGACAGCGCTTCGTGACAATCCAATGTGGACAGCCACATGGTGGTGATGTAGGATACTTCCCGATCGGCTGGTACAAAACAGTTCTGATCTGCACTAACGCGGTTGCGACCAGATAAAGTTTGTGAAATGGTCGTTAAGCGTTTCGTATACATCTGGAGAATAGAGCAATGCACCAAAAAATGTGTCCCGCAGGGCACGGTGCTGCGGCACCCACAGCGATTCCCATATGGGCTAAGGGTGGCAAATTTCTCTGCCAGTCACTTGGTGGCTGACACATACCACACTTGACGGTTAGGACACCCAACCAACCGCATAATGCGGTCATTTGGCGTGCCCTTCTGTTTGGCGACTCTTGCAGTCGACATCTGTAACAACTGAAGGAGACCTACGATGGACGATACGTGTGGCACCGTTCCAGACTATGGGCAAAATAGCGAGGCAAATTCCGGCTATTACCCCCCTGCGCCAGCCATGACGCCTGGCTACCCCTCTGCGGAAACAGCTAATGCAACCCCGGGAGGAACCCAAACTAGCGACAATGTGGACGCTAAAGTAACTAACTCTGAAATCGCTGAACTTATCGCAGGCGTAGACACAAATTTGAGTGCCTTCAACGAGCGCGCAAAGTTCTACGAGGATTTAGTAGGCAAACTGCAAAGCCGCATCGAGCTACTCCAGAACGACCAAATTCAGCAGCTGCTCGGGCCGGTCATGGTCAAACTGGCAATCTTGGTAACCCAGTCAGCGCAGTCAGTGGAGCTGGCCCGCGCACACGGCGAAGGCTACCAGGCAGACGTTGAGTTCGAGTTCTTCCACGATTCACTCATTGAAGCGCTCGATCTGATCGGTATCGACTCAGTTGGAGCAAAACCTGGCGATACCTTTGACAGGGCCGTCCACGCCTCACGCAAGTCTGTGCGAACAGGTGAACGCGCCTTGGATTGGACCGTGGCAAAGGTGCTACGACAAGGACTTATCCGTCCTGGTGCGGAGCGAGCTTTCCTACCCGCACAGGTAAGCGTTTACCGCTATGACGCGGCCTTAGACACCGCGCCCACTCAGGCATAAATCAATAAATTAGGAAGGAACCCTCGCATGAGCGACAAGGTATATGGAATTGACTTAGGGACGACCTACTCTGCCGTTGCCCTAGTAAACGAACTTGGCATTCCAGAAATCATCAAAAACTTCGTAGGCGACGACACTACCCCCTCGGTTGTGTACTTCAACGACGACGGAACTGTTGACGTCGGCAGCCAGGCCAAGCAGACTCAGGTCAGCGACCCTGACAATGCGTGCTCCCTGATTAAGCGTCACATGGGTGAGGAATACCCGCTCGAATTCCAGGGGCAGGAATACACTCCTGAATCTATCTCTGCGCTGATCCTTAAAGAGCTGGTAAACAACGCCAACAGCCAGAACGGGCTTGATATCAACAAAGCTGTTATCACCGTGCCCGCCTACTTTGGCACCCAGGAGCGTCAAGCTACAAAGCAGGCTGGGGAAATTGCCGGTCTCGACGTCGTCGGTATCATCCCCGAGCCCGTCGCAGCCGCTATCTCACTATGCGCCCGTCAGGAAGAAGAGCAAACCCTGCTCATTTTCGACCTTGGTGGCGGTACCTTCGACACCACCATCCTCAAGACGCGCGCCGGCAACGTGGAAGTCATCGCGATTGACGGAAACCGCCTGCTGGGTGGTGCTGACTGGGACCAGTGCCTAGAAGATCTGTTCTTGCAGCGTTTCATTGAACAGGCTGGTCTTGACGAGGACAATGACCCCTCGCTGGATGACGATTTCATGACTGAGCTGCGAGTGGCGGTAGAAGACGCCAAGAAGATGCTCACCGTACGCGCCTCCACTAACCTGCTGCTGCGTTTCCAAGACAAGAAGCAGCGCGTTGAGGTCACCCGAGAAGAGTTTGAAGCAGCTACCTCACACTTGGTGGCACAAACCATTGAAATCACTCGACGTGTCATCGAAACGGCTCAGGAGAAGTTCCCCAACCTGCATGTTGACCGTTACCTGCTGGTGGGTGGTTCTTCACGTATGCCCATGATCAGGGAGGCCCTGACTGAAGCTGGCTTCAACGTAGAAAACACAGACTTTGACCTGTCTGTTGCCAAGGGTGCAGCAATCTTTGGCCAAGGTGAGCTGCCTACGCCAGAATTCTCAAATGCAGATGCCGACGCCGCATCCGGCGACTCAGGTTCAAAGTCACTGTCAGGAGTCGGCCTGCGCCGCACAGTTGTCACCAACGTCCTCTCGCGCGGATTGGGAGTCTGTTTAGCTCGAAAAGTCGGCAAGGACGAATACGATAAGTACATTTACTTCCTCGCACACGCTAACGAGACGCTACCCCTCTCAACAACATTGGACGCTGGCATTCTCTACGATGGTCAGTCGAAGGTCTCAGTAGATCTTTACGAGCAGGGCGGCGAAACCGAAACCGAAGAGCCAGAGGCGAACAAGGCTATGGTTTCAGGTCCGAGCACGACCATTACTGGCCTGCCGTATCTGCACGCGCACGACCCCATTGACATCACCCTGGAGGTCTCAACGGAAGGCGTCGCCACCTTGGTCGTTGTCGAACCGCAGAGCGGTAAGTCATTCAAGGCAGAGGCTGCGGTCTCGGTCCTGACTCAAGAAGAAGTCAACAAGGCCAAGCAGCAGATCGCCCTAATCACTACCCGATCCTAAATAGAAGCACAGGAGTGAGGCGAAGACTACGGTGTTCGACAAGAAAGCGTATCGGGATTCCGTTCTGCAACCACTGAAAGCGAACGCATCCAAACAGGCAGCTATTGCAGACGCTCTTCGGGCGCTCAATGATGCAACCGATCGCGCTAGTGTAACTACGGCATTAGCCAAGGCTGATGCCGCCGCACTCTTCGCCCTCACTCCTGGCATGTCTAATGCCGAGTTAACAAAGCACTTCAGGGACCTGGAAATGTTCCTGAACAAAACCAGGATCCCTGTGGTGGTCTCGATCAAGCAATTGGTCAAAACTTCCAAAGCCTCACAGGGTGATTACATTTCCAACCCGGCTTTTTGGGATGAGGTAATTAAAAAGACCTCACAAATCCGCAAGGAGGAGCTTAAAGCTTTTGCTTTAGCCGTTAAACAAGATAATCCTCTTGGTGTTGTTACAGCTGAGGAATTACGTAAAGCGGCTTCATCCTATGGGATTAGCGCATCTGTTAGCGATAAGGAACTGGCAGGTGCAGTTAAAGCAAGAGGGGTAGAGGTATACCCTAAGTTAAAGGTGTCGATGGCGGACTTGGGGGTTTCATCCTCAAAGTTACGTCTGCACCCATCGTTTCGCAGCCTTGTTGACGTGCTGCTTATACATGAGCGGGGCTCACACCCCAGCGATATCCGCGTAATTGATGAGTTAAGCGCCGTCGTCGATGGACGCAGCCGCCGCCGTGTAACCACCGCTGACATAAAAAAATCTAAGACGGCTGCTAATACCCGTTCTGACGATGCCACGGAAAGTGCCAAGAAAACCCTGACTGTTATTGCACAGAAGTCTCCTACTGACGCTGCTTTACAAAGCTTCATTCTAGCCTGGTTTGCTGACTTGGCAGATAACCTGGTAGCTCGCCAGGGACTTACCCCAACATTGGCACTTAACCGCCTCACAGCACTTGGCCTCGACGACCAAGATGCTCGCAGGCTGGTGGTTAGTGTATCTACGGGGGGCGGCGGCAGCAAAGGTCCAGATTTAGCCAGCGCTAAAGAAATGATTGCTGCTGGTGACTTAGCGGGGGCACGTCGCCTTTACACTTCGTTTATTGGCACAGCTGGGGAGGAAAAAGATCCTGTAGCTTTGCAGGTAGCTGAGGCTCTAGCAGCTGCTGAGAAACGCAAACAATCCGCATTAGATGCTTACCATAAAGCGGTAGAGGCAAAAGACTATGCCCGGGCACGCCAGGCATTAGCTGATGCACAGGCAGTAGACCATGAAGACACAGAAATTGTCCGTCTGTTGTCTCAGATTCCTCCAGATGCCCCAACTAATTTGCGCCTGACTTATTCTTCAAACCGTAATGGCGTGCTTCTCTCTTGGCGGGGCAGCCAGGATCAAGATGTCAGCTATGTAGTAGTACGTAGTGATTCCGGCGCCCCAGCTAACCCTAAAGCTGGGTTCCAGGTTGTACCCTCAACAACTGAGCAGGAGGCTTTCGACTCCGATCCACTTATTGCGCAACAGTCCGTTTATGCAGTTTTTGCGCTGCGACAGGAGGGAGCCTATTCCACCCCGGCAGTCTCTACCCTCACTGTGTTGCCCCCGCCAACTGATATCAATGCGGCTGTCACCAACACTGATGCAACTGTGTTTTGGCAGGTAGCCAAGCAGGCAGCTGGGGTGTCAGCGGAGGTAGTGGAAGCTGATGGCTCACGCCGTAAATTCCCGGCCACCTCACAAGGGCGAATGGTTATTGACAACCTCAAGCTCGGGGAAAAATACACGCTTGTCCTCAAAGCCCATTACATTGTTAACGGCCAATCTAACCTTTCTGAAACAGCCACAATTGATGTAACTCCACGTGGCACTGTCCAGGCTGTGCGCGACCTGTGCCTAGCCAACGTAACAATGCCTAACGGTAAAGCGGGAGTGCGAGCCAAGTGGAGCGAAGTTCCTGGCTACACCACAGATTTATGGGCCTTCCCTATTGACAGCACTGTGAAGGTAGGTGACCTCCTAAGCGTAGATAAGCTCGACAAGCTAACTGCTAAACGGGTGGTTGGATCTATCCGCAATGACGGCGCTACCCAGTCAATGGATTTCTATGAGCTGCGAGATATACGCATGCTTGTGCCACTTACTTGGGATGGCAGTGAAGCAATTGCCGGAAACTCTCTGGTTACCGGCAAAATGCCGCACCCTCGTGAAGTAGAGGCAATGCGTTTTGGCTCCGAATTGAAGGTCTCCTGGATCTGGCCTCACGGTGATTACATGATGGACGTGACTTGGTCCAGTCTTGATGGGAAAAAGGGACAAAAACGCGTAGATAGGCTCACCTATAAACATGACGGCGGGGTGAATATCCCCAATGCGCAGCTAATTACCGAGGTAGGCGTGGCCACAGTAGTGATTGGCCTCAGCGAAACAGCTGCTTTAACGCCAGTAACCATCAGCCTGGAAGCAGTCCCACCCAGTATGTCCTATCAGCTTAAACTCCCCAAAGGAGTGTTTGGTGGACATGAGGCACGGGCAAGTGTCACCAGTGAAGAATTCACCGGGACCGTGGATCTTATAGCAGTGCTAACCCCTGGGGCTTTTATGCCCGCTAAAGCTACAGATGGACAAGAAATCGCCCATCTCCATTTGGACTTTTCCTCAGGATTAACCCAATCCTGCACATTCCGCGTGCCCAAACTTAAAGGCCCCTACTGGGTACGTCTATTTGCTGACCCAGCTTCAAAGATCATTCTTAACGATCCACCCACCTCATCCATGAAAGGGTGACAAATGCGTCTAACTAATTTTATGGCTCCATGCCCTTACTGCTACACGAATATTGATTTGCGTAAGGTTACTTTCCGCTGCCTTGGTCGCCCAGTCGCGGGAAAGAAAGCGTGCAGCAAAAAAGTCGACGACGCACGCTCAACGTACTTTGGTGATCTAAACGAGTACTACCCGACTTTCACGCCTTCAAACCGTTCAATGTTCCATGAAATCAGAAGGTCTACGTGCCCTGATTGCCTGGGGACAACCGGTGTGCGCCTATGCCCACAATGCCACTCGCGTCTACCTGATGGTTTCTCAAGCGATTCCCCGCTTTTTGGTCTAGTTGGTGCCCGCTCAGCAGGTAAGACCGTAATGCTGGCGGTGCTCATGCGCGAGTTGGCAACAAACGGGCCCGTTGCTCGACGCTTCCGGCACGTAATCACCCTGTATGGGGCGAACGAAAAAAACGGCCAGGCTGAGAAACTACAAAACCTCCTTGACCAGATGGAATCTACAGCTGGACAGCTGCCACCACAGACCCAGCAAACCGCTGGAGAAAAAAGCACCCCGGTGGTGTTCGAATGGAAGATGCCCCGTGACGGAATCGCCAAGAGCACGCTAGGCGATTACAAATCAACCGTATTCTCCTTCTACGACACCGCAGGTGAAGACCTGGCCGCCGATGAGCGCGCCCTGAGCATGACATACCTGCTGGCAACCGATGGGATCATCCTTTTGCTTGACCCCTTCAGCTTCCCCAACAACACTGGGCGAAGCAAAGCTCTAGCTGATCAACAGGTCGAAACCTCACCAGAAAACGTCCTGCACGCCATCACAGAAGTTTTGCGTCAAAACGAGCGGACGAAACTAAACCGGAAGATTAAGCAGCCGGTCGCCGTCGTCATCTCTAAAATTGACGCCTTCTGGGATGACATTCCCGCAAACAACCCAATCCGTCAGCCTTCCTCGAAGCTGCCCTATTTTGACGAGGCTGAAGCCACATCCGTGCACGACCACATTGCCTCTCTGGTTTCTCACTGGGGCGGGGACGGGCTATTAACAATGCTCGACACTAACTACGCAAACTACCGTTTCTTCGGCCTATCAGCCCTGGGAGCGGAACCAGATTACTCCACGCAACGCGTCGACGAACGCGGCCTCATCCCCCACCGCGTGGCAGAACCGCTGCTGTGGCTTATGACTGAACGCGGCTTTATCCCGAAGCAAGGCTGAGGAAATGTTTGACGTCGCAATTTATACAGACACTCGGGCCAATGAGGCCATTGATGGCATTGATGGATTCAACTTTCAAGCCATCTCGGAAGGTATAACCGCCCAAGACCGTCAGGTTATCCGCAGCAACATGCTTCACCGTGTGGTTGTGGGCTGGAACGTTGAGCATGATCCTCTAGATCACCCAGCTTCCTTCGCCTACTACGGGCACAGCGGGCGCTATTACCTCTCGCGTGGTATCTCAACGGGTGTCACCAACAATGGCCGCCCTGGCAACCTACTAACCGAGGCTATTGTCACCTCTGATCCTGATGATTTTGGCATGATGCGCCCGGCCCAGCTGCTGGGAGCTACCAGCTGGCGCCTTAAAAAGGCTCCTAGCCAGACATTAAACCAGTGGTCCTCCCCGCTTGAGGTAGATCCTGGATTTGAGGCAGAAGCGCTACAGGCAATGATTAAGGCTAATGCCTGGGCTGCAAGCATCTTCCCCAAGTTCCTCACCATGGTGGAAGAGGTTACCGACCCAGCCCACAAGCGCCTGATTATTATCACCGCTGACGCAACCCTCGCTATGAAATGGGTCGCTCTGGCTACGCTTTTCATTGAAACATCACGTTCGCTCTCTCTAAGTATCCGTGGTCTCGTGGCAGACCCCATGACCACAAGAGCGGATATTGTGGCAGCCAGCCCAGATTTTGGCCCCCAACCCGATCCTTCCACGCCACGGGCTGGGGTAAACATTATTGATCTAGACCGCCGCGCTATCGCTGAGGTTACCCCCAGCGAATCAGCATTGATTCAGGCGAACTGGTTCCTTAAAGAAGACTCTGCCACTGCACTTGCAGCAATTGACGTTGCCAGGCGCTGGGAGGAGTACCTTGGCCGCGACCTTGCTACACGTGCTGCTAGCCTCGCTTCATTCCCCAAAACTCATGGAGATCACACCGATTGGCTCACCGCTACGCAGGCGCTACACGACCTGGCTGAGGCCGAACAAGAAGACGAACTATTCTTCTACGGCGACACCCTGCTTGATATTGCCGTCACCTGCGCTTTAAGCACGCCTGAGGATGCGCAGCTAGCGGGTAATACAGTAGTTGCCTTAATACAGTCGGGCAGCCATGACCTTGCTGCTGGACTTTTAATGTCAGCTTTGGAATCTGCCTGCGCTAGCCCTCATTTACGTGAAGCCCTGCTGGAGACACTTACGACGGCGCCCGCCCAGCTGCGTTTGGACTGGGAGGATGAAAGCGCTAAAGCCCAGGCTTCACTGTTGCTATCACAGGTGGCAACTGAGTCTGCTGACAGCCTTTTGCCAGCAGTTTTGACCACAGCTAGCGTTATTGGCACCCCACTTGTGGATTCATTACGGCCACAGGTGCTAGCCCGGACTGCGCGTTTGTGGGCATCTAACCCCGAGTTAACTGAGCAGTGTGAGCAGTGGGAACATGTCGAGGAGATCGTTGAGCAGCTCGCCCACGCACTTGTGAAGTGTTGGTGTGCAGGTGGTCAGGATGATCTGCAACTACTTATGCAGGGCACCTGGGCATGGCTGGCAACAAGTCCCGCTTTAACGACGACGTCGCGCGCAATTGTGGGGCAATGGAACGTTGCTGCTGAGCTTGCCAAGCTGCCTACTGTTGAATGCACCGCTCAGCTACAAACTGCAGGGCAGCTACCACCTGATAGCTGGAGACTGCTGTTTGGCCAGGCGAAACTGCCTGAAAACTATAAATTCTTCATTGCTTGGGCCCAAACTCAACGCGAGCTTTCCGTTGAAGCAGGCAGGTGGCTCCTTAAGCAGATTTTTGCTGCCCTGGCTACCGGGGAGCCTCTGGTGGAGCTGCGCCAACTGCTTATTTGCCTGAATCAGTCAGGGATTGGGGTATGCGACAAGCGGCTGCGCGCATATGCTGCGCAGGTAGTTACTGCAACCAAGTATTGTCGCGATGCTGCTGCCTACTCGCGTAGGCCAAATCCTTACCTGTCTACGGTGCTAACTTATATTCCGGCTATGTCTCCACTTATGCCAGATTTTCTGGGGCAGATTATTCTCACCAGCCCTGACACTGTGGGTGTGTCACATTTGGTTGGTGCAAGTGAGACTTGGGCACGTAAATCTGTCCATTACTTTTTAAGCACCAGACCGAGCACCGTTAGGGAAACAGCTAATGCTGTTACCTGGGCCTTGAAAGCCATGCATGGGCCTCTAGAATCCCCCTCTAAGGGGGCCGAGGACTTCCTAGTTGAAGTATCTGATGATCGTGCGCGTAGAGGCCTGGTGAGCCAGGCAGCCAAGGAGAACCTAATAAATCAGCAAACTTTTGGCGCTTTTGAAAACTTTGTTAAAGAGGCAAAGAAGGGGCGCCTTAAGCGGAAACTGACTAAAGCAGCTAGTGGTCTGTTAAACATAAAGGGGCAGGATAACTAATGGATGAGAATTTTGGCTTAATTGCAGTAGCTCTATTTATTGGACTCGTAGTTGCTGGCGGCTTTATTCTCTGGCTAGCCATAGTTTCGCTACTGAAAATCTTTTCTTGGGTAGTTATCTATTGGTGCTGCGCATCAGTTATCGCGGCCATAATTGCTTTAATTACTGGCTTCATTGTTCCAATACGTGTACTTGTTACTGATTTTCCAGAGGAAGAGCCTCAGCTAGCCAGCCCAGACCTGGTGAAAACAAAGCGTATTATTAAGCACGCGCCGCACGGGTTTGCTAAGCACTTTGGCTGGGACGAGGCATGGCCTTTATATAATCCCTATCAGGCAAAGCTTGATGCGATGGCCGTGCATGCTGATCTGCGCACAGTATTAGTAGATTCCTGCAACATGTTTATTTGGGAACAAGATGATTCACTTACTCCCAGCATACCTGAGTGGCTTCATGATTTTGGAGATATATTTGGACCCCTATCCAAAATTCCTTTATGGTGTCTTTGGGCTATTTTTATTCCCGTCCCATATGTCGCATTTGTGGTAGTTCTATACATTTCTTACATAGTTTGGCTACTCGTTATGGCTGTTATTGGCAGCGTCGTTTGCCTGTTACAGCTGCTATTTATATCGCTGTATCGGTTATGGGACCACGCTCGGATGTCTCGACTGCGGGCCAGCGTTAAATGCCCCTACTGCTACGAGACCAACCCTCAGCCGGTCTATCACTGCCTTAACCCGGATTGCACAATTGTGCATCACGATATTTCTCCGGGGCCGCTTGGTATTTTTGCGCGTCACTGTGCCTGCGGTGTTAGTTTCCCAACTACGGTTAGGGGAGCTGCAGGAATGCTTGTTGCACTATGCCCCAGCTGTGGGGCACAGCTCGTGGCAGGTAGTGGATCCCGTATGACTATTCAGCTTCCTGCTTTCGGATCTGTTGGCGCCGGCAAGACTCGTTTCTTTGCAGCAGCACTTACAGCAACAGGGAATCAACTTGCAGCCACTAATGGCTCACTAACGGGACTTAATCTTGAGGCAGATGGTTTCTTGCGAGCCTCCGCTCAAGTTTTGGATTCTGGCACTGCCACCGAAAAAACAATCCATACTATGCGCCCAGAAGGACGACCGCTCAAGCTGACAACTGGCTCTGGCAAGACTGTTGAGTTGCAGGTTATGGATGCAGCTGGCGAGAGTTTCACTAACTTGCAAGCTACTGAAGAGCTCACCTACGTTAACTCGGCACCGACAATGGTCTTTGTACTTGATCCGCTTGCTTTACCACGCGTACAGGCACAAATGAGTACTGCCCGTGATCTATCTAAGATCTTGGTTGCTACCGGTGACCAAGAGGAAGCCTATGCTTCAGTGGTTGACAGGCTTAACTCAGAGGCTGTGGACCTTAGAAACCGCCACCTTGCCGTAGTTCTCACAAAGACTGATGTGCTTCGCAAGCTTCCTATCGGGAAATCTCTAGATCCACAAACTTCCGACACTGTGCGTGATTGGCTAATTGAGATTGAACAAGATGGTTTTGTTCGCCGTATTGAGAGCGATTTTGGGGATGTACGTTTCTTTGCGATCGACTCTTTAGTTTTGCGCGACTTGCATGATCCGCTAAACCCCCTGCGAGTTATCGACTGGGTACTGAGTTCTCAAGAAGTACCAATTAAGCTATTGCCTTCACTAAAACCTGAAGCCACCAGCAAGGGTTCGGACTCTAATTCTTAGAATCAGATCCCCAAAGTCGTCAACTCATAACAAGAGAAAGTGAACATACAATGAACGATGACGACCCCACTGACCGCATTTATAGTGATGCAGACATTCCTGACACTTATAGAGTTTTTCGCTGGCTCTGGAACCTAGTTCACATACTTATCTTTGGGGTTCTTTTATTTATTTTTATCGACTGGGCAATAACTGACCACCAAGGAATTAGTGCACTGAACGCTTGGCTTGATTGGTGTGAATCACTTCGTAAAACAGTGAGCGGCTTACTTCACTATCCATGGGAATAAAATTGGATAGGCTAGATAGCTAACCAGGTGACACGTTGTACTGACTCTTGGACAGGGTTTTAATTCCAGCTATGTCCAGGATGTAAAATTAGTTTTTACTTTCAGTCTACGAACACTAAAAAATACTATACTAGTAGAGATCAACCTGATCATAAGGAGGACCAACTTATGGCCAAGGATTCTGAATACTGGGACCCAGAAAATTCACACATAGAAGATTGGCAGCCAGGACAGCGACACTGGAAGCCCGGCGACAAGATGCCAAAATTCTCTAAAAAGAAAGTGAATGAGTACGTCGAGAAGCGCACGCAAGATCTTGTGGATGAAGTTCTAAGGGAACTTGACAGTCGTTACCCTCCTCGCCGATGAGGTAAATGCACGTCGATAGCGCCCTGCACTAGGAGCTTTCTAACGATCACACTCGTTGGGGTTTTTACACAATAACCTCAATATTGGCAAGGCTAATCTGCCTACCACACAAGTAAGTGGGTGACTACCATAAAGATTGGTAGTCACCCACTTACTTACTACTCTGTCGTTTGCAGCTCCGCTATTGATTAACTGATTAACTCTTGTAAAGGGCCTTATAGCTATGTCCAGGATGTAAAATTATTTTTTACTTTCAGTCTACAAAGCTAAAAAATACTATACTAATAGAGATCAATCCGATCACAAGGAGGACCAACTCATGGCCAAGGATTCTGAATACTGGGACCCAGAAAATTCACACATAGAAGATTGGCAGCCAGAACAGGGACAGTGGAAGCCCGGCGACAAGCCGCCTAAATTTTCTAGAAAAGAAATGAAGAAGGCTATTAAGAAGCGCGTGGAAGAGCTCGCAGCGGAATCCGAAGAGAGGGTTAATCGGCGGTACTCTTCCCACTGATGGGGTAGATGCACGTCGACAACACCCCAATACTAGGGACTTCCTAGCAAGCTCACTCATCAGGGTTATTTTGCACAATAACCCTGATGTTGGCAGATCCAATCTGCCTACCACACCCAAGTTAAGCGGGTGGCCACCAATTATGGTAGCCACCCGCTTACTTGCCACTCTGGGATTAGAAATGTCAGGGTAGCACATAGAACATGTGGGAACACCAGCAACGTGACATCCCCACAAACTAACAGACAAGCTGTTTTAACAGGAGTAACAGTTAACCGCTGTTTATAGTCTTGGGCTTACGAGGAGCTTAAACTAATCATAGACGAAAGCGAAGTATAAGCCTTAACCCTATAATTTAGGGTCAGTTTTCCTTTCAATAGAATGTGACCGTGGTTGTCGCGCTTTTTTGTCACCCATCTTATGCGCTTTATTCTTTATCCCAGCAATCACGTCCGCTTTAGTATGCAACTGCTTACCGCCGCCCCTAGCTAAAACATCCGCATGTTTAATACCATCTTGTACAGTACCGGGCACACCCAACCTGACAGCACGCTCTTGAAGTAAACCAATTCGCTCAATAACCTCAGCCCTATTAGCCACATTCCCACGCAAATTCTCAAGAACACCCACAGCCCCAGCAGGCTTTAACCACTGACCATCAACACCACGTTCATTGTCATAATGAACCACTCCAGCCCTATCAACAATACTAATACGCTTAACCGATAAATCAGCCTCAGCAGCACGTAAAGTTTTCGGCGTTCCTTCCAACCCAGCATTATGAGCCTCTAACGGAGTCCAACGTGCAGCTTGCCCCTCTTCTAAAGCATTAATATAACGCTCTAAACATCCACTCCACGACTCTGCCGGACTAACCCCCAACACAATTAAATGAGTAGAAGCACCCGCCTCAGCAAACTGCCTAGTCGTACCTAAAGTTGTTTCCGGATTACGCAGCGTACCTTCAACCACACAAGAATATCCATTCTCAGAGGCATAATCTAACGATTGCCTCACCAACCAGCCAGACAACTCAGCCGTCTCGCGCGGCATAACTTCCGGATCAGGCAACGCACATAACTTTTCATAATCCGGGTGAAATTTACGAAAATCATCACCAATAATCGACACAAAAGTTTGCCCCGAATAAAACGTCTTTAAAGAAGCCTCTAAGGCCCTAGTTTTACCCGCCCCAGGCTGGGCACCAATCGAAACTAGAACCGGCGACACAGAAGGCACCACACCACCAAAAAGCTCAGTCTTGGCAGTATTCCAAGCTCTTCGAGCAGTAACTGCATCGACCATGGTTACTTCACTCCCCGCGCATAGTTGATGTACCGCAACTCATGCTTGAAAGCCTCCATCATGGCAACTATCGCTGCACGATCATTAGAATCAACCGACCGACGCGCATCCCTTACCCGATGAGACTCACCAAGCCAAAACCTATCTTGCTCTTCATCACCCGCATCCTGCGCCGCATACCTCAACGCAACAAACGCCCCCATAAGCCGCGTACCAGTTTCATAGAAAATGTCATACAAAACACTCAACTCAGTATCAGCCCAACGACCCAAATCAGCCACGAAAACCACACCTTTCACTACATGATGACATCATGATATCCCTACACGCCGACCTCTACAGGTTCACCTTCCTGACGTTTTTGTTAGGGGACTATCGCTAACCCCCAACAAGCGGGTGGCCACCAATTACGGTAGCCACCCGCTCATGCAGCTCTGACTTGTAGCTCTGCGCTTGCAGCTGTGCCACTAAAGTCCGGCTGCTATTTTGCTGCTCTGCTCTAGCAGCCGCCGTCGCCTAGTAGATGCCGGCCCACTGCTAGTTGACTGCCGCTGCTACTACTTGGCGGCCTCAATCTATTCCAGCGGAATGCGCGTGAAAATACAGACCCTGTATCTCGCGCTCCCACAGTAGACCCAGCGTGCCATCAGGCAGGATAGTCATGCACTGGTAGACACCTAAAATTAATCCCAAATTTTCATCATAGTTGTATGATGTCTGTTGACACCAATGTTCTGCCACACAAACTGGTCGATGTCGACTATGTGCGTCCTGAAGACGGCAACGACGAGCTCATTAAGGAAGGCTAAAGATGGCTACCCCTTTTGTTCTTGGAGCTTATGCTTCACTTCCCGCCCCGGAGCTGGAGGCTGACTACTATCAGCTGTTAGCTGCCCAGCCTTGGGTTAGCGGCGTGGAGATCCCCTATCCGGGACAGTTGGCCACGCAGGCCCCGCTGTTAGCTAGCCGCCTGGCTGAGCACTGGAATTTCAACACTATTACCGCCATTCCGGGCACAATGCAGCACGTTTGGAAGGACGCTAACTTTGGTTTAGCTTCTCCCGACGACGCCGGCCGTCAGGCTGCTTTGGAATTCACCCGCTTACTGCAGCGCGACTTGGGTCAGCTATGTGAGCTTTCTGGCCGCGCCCTGGTGGCGCGGGTGCAGCTGCACTCGGCTCCTACTGGTTTGGCTGATGGCGATGCTTTTAAGCGTTCGCTTGAGCAGCTGCTGACTTGGGACTGGTTTGGCGCCAAACTGGTGATTGAGCACTGCGATAAGTTCATTGAGCAGCGCAAACCTGAGAAGGGTTTCCTCTCGCTGGAAACTGAGATCGAGGTGGTAAGCCAGTTCGGTATTGGTTTGCACATTAACTGGGGCCGCTCTGTGGTGGAGGGACGTCAGGCCGAAACCGCCTACCAGCATGTGCTTGCAGCCGGTGAGAGCGGGGTTTTGGATGGCTTGCTGTTCTCTGGAGCTGGCCCGGAAGAAACCCAGTATGGCTATGGCTGGATTGATGGTCACCTGCCAGCCCAGGTGGATGAGCCGACGTCGCTAATGAGTGACGCGGAAATCAAGCGTTGCGCTCACTTGGCCCTAAACCAGGGCTGCCACTATCTGGGAGCTAAGGTGTGCGTGCCCAAGCAGGCTAGCTTGGAGCAGCGCTTGGCGATGCTAACCAACATTTACCGGGCCTGCGAAATCACCAACTAGGTTTACTTGGTTAAAGCTGGTCTTTAACGCCCTAGGTTAAAGGCCAGCACCTTAATCAATATCTAAATAGGTTAATACCTAAACCTTTAGGCAATTCGCCAGAAGCCAAAAAACTGGTGTAAAACCGCCTAATTCTGCGGGTGTGGGGCGAGTCTTTTCGACTCGCCCCACACCCGCAGTTGACAAAGATTTATCTGCTATACAGAATTGAAAAACCAACAAGAATATTTGTATAACGCAGCCGTTATTACTCTACTTGTTGACCGTGATTATCCAAGGGAAAGAGCGTTTTTATGTCTGCCGATAACGACTCCGCCGCACAGCTAGTACGCCAAGGCGAGCAGGCCCGCGAACAAGGCAATTTTGATGAAGCTTTTAACTTGTTTAATCAAGCATTAAAGCTTTACTGGGATATCGAAGATTCACAAAAAGAACAGATTAGCTGCATTTACTGCCTAGCTGATATTCTGCGCGATTATGGTGTACCGAAAAAAGCTAAGGTTTTCTATGATCTAGCCAAATCGCTGGAGGATTTCGGGCCTGATCACATTGAAACCCTTAAGGCACGTAACGAATTGGCGCATTTTTACCTAGATAACAGGGATCTTTCGACATTCGTTGACATAGAAGAGCGGCTAGTTGCTGACAGTTTACGAGTTTTAGGGGCAGATAACCTTAACACTATTACCTACTGCAGCAACCTTGCAACTGGCTACATGTCTTTTGATAGGGCCCAAGAGGCTGTCAGTTTGTTAGAACAGGTGGTTGCTACCAGCACTAAGATTCAAGGGGCAGACCACAAAGATACCGTTTTCTTCCGCACTAACCTTGTTACCGCTTACGAAGCAGTTGAGCGATATGAAGAAGCTGAAGCTCTGCGCAAACAGGGGATTATTGAAAACGATTCAGATATAGCTGATGACGATCCTGTTAGGGTTAGTCTCCTCAACCAGTTGGCTGAAAAATTCGCGGCAAACAAGGAATTTGACTACGCTATTGCTGCATATGAAACGGCTATTTCGGAAAGTACCCGGATTTTTGGTGCAGAGCACAAAACCACCTTTATTGCGCGTTATAACCATGCAATCACTTACGCTCAAATAGAACAGATCGACAAGTCTATTGCTCTTTTGAAGCAGTTAATTGCGGACATGAAGCAAACTCTAGAACCCGATGATCCTATTTTTGACAGGATGTACAAAGGCATCTGCACTTTGGAGGCGGCGAGGAAGCAGCCGCCCTGTTAGAGCAGCTAAAACACTCGTAGCCTGCTGGCTTGCGCCCTCTACTTTAGGTAGCTACGCACCAGCTGGGTTACTACTGCGGCGCTGCGCGCGGCGGCTTCGTCAACCCCAATGTGGAAGTCTTCACCAGCCTCGGGTCCACACAGGTCAGAGACGCCTCGCACGGCAATAAATGGTAGCGAGTAGGCTTCACACACCTGCGCTAGCGGGGTGGATTCCATGTCGGTGCTGATGGCCTCAGGGAAGGCTGTGCGGGTGTCGCCCACATTCGCAGCGGTGACAAAACTGTTGCCGGCCAGCATTTGGCCGCTGTAGATTTTGGCGTTCGCACTGGTGGGGGTGGCCGCGTTGAGGGCCGGGCTGGCTGCTAGGGCCATGTCGCGGGCGACGTCGTCGCTGGAGTAAGTGGCGGGCATACCCGGCAGCTGGCCGCGTACGTAACCAAAAGCGGTGGCGTCGGCGTCGGTGTAGGCCAGGGTGGTGGAGACGCAGACGTCACCCACGGCGATGCCGGATTTGAGGCCGCCTGCGGTGCCGGCGCTGACAACTAGCCGGGGCTGCTTGGAAACCAGGCTGATTACGCTGGTGAGGGCGGCTGCGGCGTTAGTGCCGCCGATCTTGGAGCGCACCAGCAGCACCGGGTAGCCTTCAGCGTCCGGGGTCTGGCTTGGCGCGCTTTCAGCGCCTGCCGCCTCAGCAGAGCCTTCAGCCGCGCTGACCGCCGGGCTTAGCACGCGCGCGTAGACTGCCGCGTGGCCTAGCTGTAGCTGCTCCATGCCCACCTGGTCGATTTTGGCGGGCTCGGTTGCCGCCAGGAAGGGGGCCAGTTCCTCATCCATGGCCACCTGAATGATCGGCGCAGTGTTGAAATTACAAGTTTTCACGGCTCTGACCTTCCCCGGTTTCAGTTGGCGGTTTTGGTTGCCGCTGCTTGGGTTTCACTCACCGGCACCTGGGCTTCAACTGCCGGCGCTTTGGTCTCGCCTGCTGCCGTCTGGGCTTCGACTGCCGGCGCCTCAGGTTCACCCGCAGTCTGGGCCATGACCTGCCCCCACACTGCGCGCTGCGCCAAGAATTGACTTACCGCCTGTTGGGCGGCTTCTAGTGAGTGGTTGGCACCCCAACCGCACTGCACTTCATTAGCTGCGGGCACTTGCTCAGCGGTCAGGATGTCACGGAAGGTGGCCTCCAGGATCTGCATGAACTGTGGCGGCTCTAGACCTAGGGTGAGCGCATAGAAACCGGTTTGGCAGCCCATGGGTGAGAAGTCGATCAGCTTGTCGGTGTGGTTACGCATCAGCTCGGCGGTGAGGTGCTCAATGGAGTGCACAGCCGGCATTTCTAGGTGTGTCTGGTTGGGCTGGGTAAAGCGAACATCGTATTTGACTAGCTCATCGCCGCCGGGCAGACGTTTGCGGTCGGCTACGCGCACGTAGGGGGCGCTGACTAGGCGGTGGTCGAGGTTAAATGACTCCACGTTCATGCGCGGTTTAGCGACGCCGGGTTCCAATTCACTCATGTCTTAAGTCTATTTCAGAAATAATTAGTGGGTGCTTACCTCTATCCAAGCTGGGCCTGTGGGCGCCCCACAACTGGTTTTACTGCACGGAATTACTTCCTCGGCGGCGGCTAACTGGCCGTCTATCGCGCACTGGTCGCAGCGCGGCTGGCGAGTTATTGCCCTGGACGCGCGCGGTCACGGCCTCTCCCCCAGGTGGCAGCCCCAGCATCTGTTACGTGCCGGGCAGCAGTTGGTCGACGACGTCGTCGAGGTGCTTGAGTACCTACCCACCCCCGCAGCGGGTTTTAAACCGATCCTGATTGGGCACTCGATGGGCGCGGCCACAGCCGCCGTGGTGGCCGCCCAGCGCCCAGACCTGGTTAGCGCTCTGGTACTTGAGGACCCGGCCCGCTATGGCACACGTAGCCCCTCTGAGCTGCTGCGACGCGGCCAGGCCCGGGCTAACCATGTAAATCGCACTCTGGCGGATCTGCCCGCTTCACTGGCGGCCTTGCTGGAAAACGCGGGCACGCCCGGTCAGCCCAGCGCCCAGGAGGCTTTGCCATCCCTGTGGGCCTCGCAGCAGCTGGATCAGTCCCTGCTAGGCACTGGCGTGGTGGCGCCCGAGGTTGAATTTACCCAGCTCATGGAGTCCATTAGCCTGCCCACCTTGCTGCTTACCGGCGATCGGCGCGGCGAGGCGCGGGTGGGGGCGCAGCTATTGGCGCAGCTTATGGAGCAAAACCCCCATATTTGCGGCCAGGTTATGCCCGGGGCTGGCCACCAGGTTAGGCGCGCTAACCCGCAGGCTTACTACGACGTCGTCGACGCTTTTTTGCAGACGCAAGTGCCCGCGCGTGCAACGCAGTAGTACCCACAAGCGCAACGTCATAGTGCCAGCACAGGCAACGCAGTAGTACCCACGATCGCAACGTAGTAGCACCCACACGCGCAACGCCATAATGCGTGTGCGGGCTTGGCCATGATTGGATAAACACATGTCCAAGCGATCATTAGCAATGCAAACCCGCAAATCGCAACTAGCTGCCGCTAACCGCTCGCAGGCTGTAATAGCGAAACTACGCCCGAAAGTGACCCGCACCGGTGACACGCGTACGCAGGGCGAAGTGGTTTTAACTGTGTTGACCATGGCCACTGCGGCCACCTTGGGACTGTACTTTATTCGCTCAATTGTGGGCCCGGTGTTTTTGGCGTTAACCCTGGTGATCACGGTGCGCCCGGGCGTGCAGTGGCTGACAAGAAAAGGCCTGCCGCGTTGGCTTGCGGCTACCACCGGCATTTTGGTGATTTATGCGTTTATCGCCGCCATGGTGGTGGCTATGGTGGTGGCTATCAGCCAGTTCGCCATGATTTTGCCTGATTACGCCTCCAGATTCACGGGGCTTTTCGATCAGGTGATGCGCAGCGTGAAACGTTTCGGGGTGGATGAGGATTGGCTGCTGCAGCAGGCGCGCGCTTTTGACACTTCTAAGCTGCTTAACCTGGCTCAGTCGGTGGTTGATTCGGTGACCTCCACCGGTTCGCTGATGCTGTTGATGCTGCTGACCGTGTTTTTCTTGGCTTTCGACACCTCCTCGGTGGCGGTGCGGGCTCGCTCTTTGCGGGTGCTTAAGCCCGGTATTTACGACGCCGTCGCTAGCTTTTGCGGGGCCGTGCGCTCTTACTGGATGGTTTCGACTATTTTCGGTTTGATCGTGGCCGTCTTTGACGTGATTATGCTGTGGATTTTGGGTGTGCCCCTGGCTATCACCTGGGGTGTGCTGTCTTTTATCACTAACTATGTGCCCAACATTGGTTTTGTTTTGGGGGTTATCCCCCCGGCCCTGTTGGCACTGGTGGCTGATGGGCCGTGGACCGCATTGTGGGTGGTTGTGTCTTATTCGCTGCTGAATTTTGTAATTCAGTCCCTGGTGCAGCCTAAGTTCACCGGCGACGCGGTGGGGCTGAACACCACCACTTCGTTCCTGTCACTGGCTTTTTGGACCATGGTTATTGGTGGCCTGGGCTCGATCCTGGCAGTGCCGCTAACCCTGTTTGCCAAGTGCGTTCTGATTGACTCTGACCCGCGTTCACGCTGGCTAAGCGTGTTTTTGACGGCAGGCGATGAGCCCTTTAGCGAGCCCGACCGGGTAGAGCAAGATCTATTGTCGGCCACCCAGTAAAACTCCTACCCAGTGGGCGCCGCGCCTAGAGCGCTACCAGCACCTGCACCATCACGATTTTGACGATAATGGCCAAAGCGAACAAGGTGGCGTAACCAGCTTCGATGCGTTCGTCGTCGGCCTTAGACAGAGCGAAAGCCAAAATAGCCGGCTGCCCCACCAAACCGGCCAAACCGCCGGCGCTGCGCTGGGCGCTATAGCCAAACACTCGCCCACCAGCCAACACCACGCCGCCGCTGATAGCCACAATCAAGGCCGCCAGCACGCCCACTTTAAGGCCGGTGGCTGAGAAAGCTGCGGCTGCAAAGGCCTGTCCTGAATCCAGTCCAATTGCCGCCAAGAACAGCAGCAAACCCAGCTGGCGAATAGTTGAGTTGGCGGCGTGCGGCAGTCCCCAAATGAAGGGACCGGTGCGCCCCACCCAGCCCAGCACCATGCCCACCACCAGCGGCCCTGCGGCCACACCCAGTTTCAGGGTGATCCCGCCTGGCAGCGGCACCTCGATCAGCCCCACCAGCACGCCTAGGGCCATACCTAACCCCACGGTGAAGGCGTCGATTTGGGCTACGCGCCGCTCAGAGTCGCCGAACCAGTTGGCGGCCTCCTCCAGTTTTTCGCTGGGCACCACCGCCAGCACTCGGTCACCTAGTTCCAGCACCATTTCGGGGTTGGCCAGCAGGTCCAGGTCGCCGCGCCGTACCCGGGTGATCACTCCATTAAAACGCCCGGGAAAGTCCAGCTCCCCAATGGTGCGCCCGGCCACGGCGGTAGAAGACACTGTCAGGCGCCGGTAATCCACATGGGAACGGTCGTGGGCCAGGCAGTAGTCCAGGCTGCTTCCCAGCATCTCAACTGCGGCGCTTAACGACGACGGCGTGCCCACTACCACCACGCGGTCACCGGGCAGTAGCTCTTCAGTTGGGTTAATTACGCGGGTTTGGCCCTTGCGCTCTAAATAGGACAGGCGGAACTGGGCGCTTTGAAACTCCGGCAGGGTAGCTAAATCAATGCGCTGTTTAACCTCCACACTGGTGGCCACAATCCCGTCCGCGCTGGCTGGGCGGGGGTCTTTGCTGGAGGGCCAGTTACGGCGCACCACTAGGGCCACCATGATGATCGCTACGGCCACACCCACCGGGTAGCTCAACGCATAACCCACCGCCGGGTCTTGGTTACCTGCCGCCTCAATTGCCGAGTCCAGCACCGGTGAGGTTAACGCACCTGCGAAAGCGCCGGCGTTGTAGGCGCCCGAAACCCCCACCAGATGGCAGTAACCGGCCCCCGCAAACCCAGCCAAAACCAGGCCCACTACGCACAGCACCATGAGCGGCAGTTGGCGGCGCAGATCCCTGAAAAAGGTGTTACCGGCGGCAATACCAACCGTGTAGCAAAACAGCCCTAAGCCCAGGGCACGCAGCAGGGTCAGGTCATGGCCCAGGCCGGGAAATATTGCCGATAGGGCCAGGCCCGCAAATAGGGCACCAGCCGCCCCGAAACGAATGGGTCCGAAAGGAATTTGCCCAACCGCCGTTCCCAAACCGATTACCAGAAACACCGTCAAAATCGGGGCCTGGCTAAGAATCTGCGAGATCGCGTGCATCACCCTTACAGGCTAACCGACGCCGCCCCTAGCGCTAAGGCGCCGGGCCGGGGCGCTGGCGCAGCTGTACAGTCCGGGCGACCCGAGCCAATGCGCGAGCCCGGCAACCCCAAGGGCCGGGGCAGACCGCGCGCGGCCCGGCAGCCCACAAGCCTGGACAGACCATGCACGGCCCGGGCAGCCCCACGAGCCGGGCAGCGTGAAATTACAAATCACGCACCCGCCACCCGCGAGTATTAATACTCAACCTCTAGACTGCCTATATGTCCCAATCCCCCCTTTCATCCCCCAAATTTGCCTCCCCGGGCGCCCCAGATGCCTCCCCAGGCAGCCCAGAAGCTCCGAAAAGCGCCCCAAACCTCTCTGAGCACACCCCCGAAGTCCCCCCAGGCAGCCCAGACGCCTTGCTAAACACTCCAGCCCCATCTCTGAGCGTCCCAAATGCTTCCCCAAATCCCCCTGTGAGCGTCCAAAATGCCCCTGCGAGCACCCAAAACGCCCTACAAGCGTTGCAAATTGATAACAAAAACTCCGCTGCTACCCGGGCGAAAGTCCCCCAAAACACCCCCAAAACCGCTCAGACCAGCTCAGAAACCACCCGAGCCAGCTCACACCTCAGCCCACCCAACCAACCCGGCCAACCCGGCCAACCCGGCCGCCCCAACCAGCCCAGCTCAGAAACCACTCTGCCCAGCCGCCTAACCTGGGACGACCAGGGCACCATGTCGCGCCTAGCCCGATTTTTAACCCCACCCATGCTGCTAGCGGTGATTGTGGCCGTGACCTGGCCCAGTGGCGCACAAGTGGCTGATTTAAAGGAAAATGTGGGTCCCTGGTTCCTAAACGCGATCGGCAAAGACGTGGTTTTGAACCTGATTATGCTGCTGCCCCTGGGCTGCCTGGTAATGGGCGGCTGGCCCAAAGTCAGCCCCTGGAAATGGTGTTTAAGCGGCTTCGGCTTAGGCGCCCTAGCCGAAACTATCCAGTGGCTTTTCCCCGCCCTACACCGGCGCGCGCTGATAGACAATGTCTTTCAAAACGGCATTGGGGCCTGCCTGGGCGTGGGTTTAGCGCTGCTAATTATGTGGGCATTGCAGCGTAAATCCCGCTAATTTCAACGACGACGTCGCCCACGCACCCTGCTTTTCTTACCTCCCAAGTGGGGTGCGGCGTCGTCGAAAACAAAGCAAACACAGGCAAAACCAGCCCAAGCAGCCCGGGTTAAAGGACAAAAAGAGTTGGTGGAGGGTTAGTCCCAGTTGTTTCGGTGGGGGCTTGTATGGTGCAGGTCGTGCCAGGCGATAGCGTCGCCCCATCTAGGGATGACACCAGCTGCGGGCTGTGTGCGCGAGGCATGTTCCCATTGGGCTTCAATCTGGGTGTCTGTGGGCATGATTTTGAGGATCTGGGCTGGTGGGAGCGGGTTTTCGGTGTGCATGTAGCACCACCAGAAGATCGCTTTGATCCGGCGGGTCAGCCGCATTCCCCGGTGGTCGCGCAACAGTTGACGCAAGGGCGCGTTGGTCGCGCCTTCAATCTGGTTGTTCATCGCCGGCAACGCCCCCTCAAACTGGGGGTCGGTGTAGGTGAACAACACCTCGGCTCCGATGAGCCGGTTCACACTGTTGCGGGCCCGCACGAGTCGTTCGTGCGTGTATTGCCACCCGCCA
>NZ_JH470338.1:1582438-1760409 GCF_000239695.1 Actinomyces graevenitzii C83
GCACCTCATCCACCACCGGAGCAAGAGGCCACACCTGCCACAAACCCTGGCATCGCCTGCGAAACGACCTGCCCCCACCTGGCATATCCGCCTGCCGATTACCGCTGAGCAGCCAGGCAAGAAACTCACCCAGATGCTTGGCCGAGGTATCAATCCGCTGCACGCCAGTTGAGTGGCACGAGGTGCAATGCCACCTCTGCTTGCCCGATTTCGACAGTCCGTACCGGATCAGCTTCCTGCCACAGGAATCGCATTTCGAGATGTTCACTCACCGAATCTGCCAGTACCAACTTTGACGCCCACTCTCCCGCACCATAAAGCCGAAAAGTCGATGTTTCACCAACACATTTTGTCCACCCTCAAAGTTGGCCCCCAACAACTTTGAACCAGACTTTCTCGCACTACAAAGCCGAAAGGTCGGGCTCAGACCAACTCTTTTTGTCCTTTAACCCAGCAGCCCGGGCAAGGCAACAAAAAACCGGGCCAGTTTCCTGACCCGGTCTTACCAGTGCGCGAGGGGGGACTCGAACCCCCATGATCGTTAGATCACACGGACCTGAACCGTGCGCGTCTACCAATTCCGCCACCCGCGCGGCGCTCTGAAAGATTAGCACGAACCCACCCCTAAAAATCCAATCGAAAGCAGCAAATTAGACTATGATCTCTGCCACATGGGGATATGTCCTTCCAGATGCATCACAGCATTAACCGGTATCATGACCCTTGTATTGGACGTACCACTGCTCTCACAGTCCACAAAGGCCACGCCAGTAGCTAGACTTATGAGCTACCGGTTTAACCTGGATAGTTGAGAGCGCGTTAAGTTTAATAGGCCAGCCCGGCCTGAATACTGTAGGAGGTGTGGCAAATGGGGCTGTTCGACCGTATCGAAAGAAGCGGGGAAGCTGTTGCTAACCGTCTAGTTCACAAAGATGCCCAGCCTTTAGACACGATCGAGATCACCTCCAAGCTAATTGAAACCATGGATAAGAAGGCCACGGCCTTCTCACGTGACCGCACTGTTGCCCCCAACGTGTTCCAGGTTTCTTTAGCGCCGATCAACTTTGACCAGATAAACGCTTGGGGCTCAAGCGTGCTGGCTTCCGAGATGAGTCAGGAGCTCATCCGCCACGCCCACACCCAGGGCTATTCCTTCATTGGCCAAATCGCCATCAGCTTTGCTGCGGAACCCTCCCTTAATCCGCACGCTATCCACGTAAACGCTTTTACACGTAAGGACGCTTCGGCACCCGTGACTCGCCCAACTATTACCTCTCCTATCCTGGACATTAACGGCCAGCGCTATATGCTCACCGGTCCCGTCACCATCATTGGTCGCGGCAGTGAATCAGACATCATCGTTGATGATTCTGGAGTTTCTCGCCGTCACCTGGAAATTCGCCTAACCGCAGGACATACGGTCGCCACTGACCTAGGCTCCACCAACGGCACCTTCGTTGAGGGTGTGCGTATGGATGCCGCTACCCTCGTCAACGGCAACACCATCACCATTGGTCACACCACCATTATGTTCTGGGACGGTAGTGACGAGGTTGCCGGGTGAACGAATTAGCTTTCACTCTCCTACGGCTTTCCTACCTGGTCTTACTGTGGGTCTTTATTTGGGCTTCGCTGCGTATTTTGCGCCGCGACGTCTTGGTGACCGCTGCGTCGTCGTCAACCACTGACCGACGCCGCCGCATGGCCCGTAACCTCCAGACAGACGGCATGGTGGAGGGCCGCCAACGCGGAGCCACCCGGCTAGTCATCACAGAAGGGCCGCTAGCGGGCTCAACTGTGCCGCTAACCCCCAGTTCAATCATTATTGGCCGCTCCCCTGCGGCCACCTTAGTGCTTGACGACGACTACGCTTCGGGCCGTCACGCCCGTATTTTCCCGCAGGACGGTATTTGGTGGTTGGAGGATCTAGGATCCACCAACGGCACTTTGCTAGGAGGTAATCCTGTCACCGGCACCGTCCAACTTCCCATGAACACCCCGGTCCGTATCGGCCAGACCACCCTGGAGCTGAGGCCGTGATCTCTCTACACTACGCAGCGCGCTCTGATGTTGGTTTAGTGCGCTCTTCCAACCAAGACTCCGGCTACGCCGGCCCGCACCTGTGTGTCCTATGTGACGGCATGGGTGGCCCTGCTGGTGGCGATATCGCCTCCGCAGTCGCCGTCAGCCACTTGGCGCCCCTAGACAATGACACGCACGGCGCTGAAGACCTGCTAGCCCTACTACGTGGGGCCGTGGCAGACACTCACGCTGAACTGGCTGCTCTTTCCGCTGCTGACCCATCCCTATCTGGCCTGGGCACCACCTGTATTGCGGTTATGCGTAGCGGCAACAAGCTAGCCATGGTGCACGTGGGTGACTCACGCGCCTACCAGCTGCGTGACGGCAACCTAGAACAGGTCACCCGCGACCACACTTTCGTGGAGTACCTGGTTGAAACCGGTCGGCTAACCCGCGAGGAAGCCTCCCACCACCCCCAGCGTTCCGTGCTACTGCGCGTGCTTGGCGACGCCCAGGGCGACGTCATGCTAGATGAGTCCATCCGTGAAGCCAAGGTGGGCGACCGCTGGCTGCTGTGTTCAGATGGTCTATCCGGGCTGGTCAGCAAAGAAACCATTGAATCCATCTTGAACAAGGTGGAAGACCCCGGTGAGGCTGCTGAAGAGCTAATTTCCCTAGCCCGTAAGGCTGGCGGCCCCGACAACATCACCGCAGTCATCTTTGACATCGTTGACTCCACTACCGTGCAGACTGAGCCGCAGGTAGTGGGCTCTGCTGCCTCCGAAACCGTGGTGCAGCCGCGCACTGTCGCCTCCCCACCGGCCCCTGAACCGGACTCTCCAGCCGCTAAGGCCGCCGCTTTGCTGCCCAATTTCCCAGCTGAGGAAGAAGAAGACGAAGAACTCGTCGACACCACCCCGCACGTAACCAAGCGCTGGAGTTGGCCGCGTCGCATCCTGACTGTGCTGCTGACCCTGGCACTGCTAGGCGGCCTGGGCGCAATCGCCTGGCGCTGGACCCAAAACCAGTACTACGTGACTATCAGTGGCGATTCCATCGTCATTTACCAGGGCATTCCACAAACCCTGGGCCCAGTTAAGCTTTCCAAACCCGTAGAAACGGTTGCCTCTCCCAAACCCAGCCAGTTGGACCAGCAAATGCGGGCCCGCCTGAGCGAAAATGTGCTGCTGCCCTCTCTAAGTTCAGCGCGCAACTATGTCTCTAAGACAGTCACTTCCCACCTGAACGACCCCACGCCGACGTCGTCGTCCACCCTTCCGCCTGCAGGTTCGGCCTCCTCCCCGGCCCCCCTAAACCCGGCACCAGCTCGGACACAACGCCTACAGCGGGGTCAAAACGGTGAATTTAATTAAACCTAGTTCTGGACGCTGGTCTGAGGTTCTGCTGCTTGTAATCGCCCTGGTCATTGGCCTGGGCGGCTTCTTGCTGACCATCCTCAACCGCACCGGCTCAGCCCCCACCTCAATCTGGCAGTTAGCCGGCTCGCTGCTGGGTATTTCTATTGCCGTGCACCTGTGGGTGCGGTGGCGTGCTCCCTACGCCGACCCGGTGCTACTGCCCACTGCGGTGGCGCTAAACGGCCTGGGTCTGGCCATGATCAGCCGCCTAGACATTGCCTACCGCAAGCTTGAGCAGACTGAATACATTGTGGGTTTCAAGCAGGTGGCTTGGACTTCCATTGGCGTGATTTTGTGCTGCGCGGCGCTGTTCTTCATCCGCGACTACCGCCAACTGCGCCGTTGGGACACCTGGTGCATGTGGCTGGGTATTGTCTGCCTAGTTTTGCCTTTTGTGCCCGGCTTGGGGCGTGAAATCAACGGTTCCCAGATTTGGATTGTGGTTCCCGGTCTGGGCATGAGCTTCCAGCCGGCAGAGCTAACCAAGGTGCTGCTGTCGATTTTCTTCGCCTCCTACCTGGTGGCTAACCGCGACAACCTGGCGCTGTCTGGCCGGCGCATCCTGGGTGTGCACTTCCCACGTTGGCGTCACCTGATGCCAATGATGGTGGTGTGGGCAGCCAGCATTGGGGTGCTGGTGATGCAGAAGGACCTGGGCACATCAGTAATGATCTTCGGGATGTTCGTGGTGGTGCTGTATGTGGCCACCAACCGTCCTTCCTGGCTGATTATTGGCGCCACCCTAGCCATTGTGGGTCTGGCCTTGCTATGGCTGCTGTTTGAGCCCGTTTTGTCCTCGCACCTGGCCCACGTAACCGGCCGTGTTAACGCTTGGCGCTTTGCCATGGATGACAAGGTCTACAGCTCCATTGGTGGCTCTTGGCAGCTGGTTATGGGCCTGTTTGGGATGGCTTCTGGCGGCCTGTTTGGTACCGGCTGGGGTAAGGGCTACCCCAACCTGGTTACTTTCGCTAACTCTGACTTCATCACCTCCTCTTTCGGTGAGGAGCTGGGGCTGACTGGTCTAACCGCAATCTTGCTGATGTACCTGGTTTTCATTGAGCGCGGCCTGCGTACTGCGGTGGCGCTGCGTGATGGCTTTGGCAAGCTGCTGGCTACGGCCCTGTCTTTCACCATGGCCTTGCAGGTGTTTGTGGTGGTTGGTGGCGTCACCCGTCTGATTCCGCTAACCGGTTTGACCATGCCGTTCTTGGCTTATGGTGGCTCGTCTTTGGTAGCTAACTGGGTGATTTTGGCTTTGCTGCTGCGTCTTTCCGACGCCGCCCGTCGCCCCACTGTGCGCGCCCCACAGATCATTGATACTACTGAGCTGCCTGAGTCGCTGCGGCGCCAGATTGCGCAGGAAAACGCGGAGGCTGATAAGGCTGCCGCTGCTAGCGCGGGCACTCCCGACGCCGCCGCTGCTGGCTACGGCCCCGCCGGCCCCCAGGGTGGTAGCGTCCCGCAAGGCGGCCCCCAAGGCCCGGTGCCTTATGGCCCTGGCCCGCAGGGCGGCCCTGGCCCGTACGGCCCGCAAGGGCCGACTGGTGGCCCTGGACCGTACGGCCCACAGGGACCGACTGCTGGCCCGCAGGGTACCGCTCCTCAGGGAATACCGATGGGTGGCCCCCAAGGTGCCCCAGCTACTCAGCCAGCCCCGACACTCACCCCTAACCGCGCTCACGGCCGCCGCGCCGCCCAGCCGGCACAGCAGGTACAACCGGTGCAACCGGTACAGCCAGGCAGGACCAATCCGCCGTCGGCACAAGACCACCAGAACACGGAAGTAATCAGAGGAGTATTTGAATGAACCCTCAGATTCGCCACGTTTCTTTGCTTGTGACAGGCATGTTTTTGGCACTGCTTGTGTCCTTGACTTCCCTGCAGGGATTTGCACGTCCCGCCCTATGGGAATCTAGCTCGCAGTATGGCTCGCTAACTGAGGACTCACGTAACGCGCGCACTATCTACCAGGAGTACGGTAAGGCGCGCGGCGCCATTATGGTTGACGGCACGGCCGTAGCCGCCTCGGTTAAGTCTTCCGACTCCCTGGGCTACCAGCGCGTTTACTCTAACGGCCCGCTGTATGCGTCAGTGACCGGCTACTACTCCACTATTTTCTCCAACATGACCGGCATTGAGAATGCCGAAAACACGGTGCTAAACGGCTCTTCGCCGTCGCTGTGGCGTAGTCGCATCCAGAACCTGTTCACCGGGGACCAACCCCAAGGTGGCTCAGTTGAGCTAACCATTAACCCCACTTTGCAAAAGGTCGCCTACCAGGCCCTGGGCACTAAGCGGGGGGCTGTGGTGGCTCTTAACCCCAAGACCGGCGCCATTTTGGCAATGGTTTCCACTCCCTCTTTTGACCCCAACCTGCTAGCCAGCCATGACGGCACCACTGCCGACACCGCCTGGAAGCAGCTCAACTCTGACAGCGGTACCCCGCTGATCAACCGCGCCATTGGCGGTGACCTGTACCCACCCGGTTCTACCTTCAAGGTAATTACCGCCGCAGCCGCACTGCGCCTGGGTAAGGTCACCCCTGATTCCCAAGTTGACGCCCCTGACACCGTCACTCTTCCGGGCACCACCCACCAGTTGCAAAACTATGCGGGTGAGTCCTGCGGTAACGGTAAAGTCACCCTGACTTACGCCTTCGCCGAGTCCTGCAACACCACCTTCGCTCAGCTAGCTATGAACGTAGGCGAGCAGGAGCTCACCCGCGAGGCTGAAGCTTGGGGCTTTAACACGTCGTCGTCGATCCCTTTGACGGTTACCCCCTCCAGCTTCCCGTCAGTCAAGTCACAAGCTGAATTGGCAATGGCGGGTATCGGGCAGCAGTCCGTACGTGTAACTCCTCTGCAAATGGCCCAAGTTGCTGCCACGGTGGCAAACGACGGTAACCAGATGCAGCCCTACCTGGTTAAGCGTACTTTGGACGACAAGCTTTCGGTCATTTCCACCACCAGCCCAAAGGTGGCACGCTCCCCCATTTCTTCGACGGTTGCGGGACAGCTTAAAACCATGATGATCCAGGTGGTTGCTTCGGGAACCGGTACCTCGGCTCAGGTTGATGGCATGGATGTAGCGGGTAAGACTGGTACGGCTGAAACCGGTAGCGACGGCGGCCCCGTCACCTGGTTTATTGGCTACGCTGGTCCTTCCGGACAGGCTCCGACCATTGCCATCGCTGTCGTACTCGATGGCGGCGATCAGACCGCTGATACGGGTACTGGCGGTAGTGAAGCTGCCCCTATCGCAGCCACTGTCTTTAAGGCAACGCAGCAATGATTAAACCAGAAGCTGGACTAGTACTTCAGGACCGCTACCGCCTGATCGAACGCATCGCTATGGGCGGTATGGGCGAAGTTTGGCGTGCTCAAGATCTACGATCTGGACGTGTTGTAGCCGCCAAAGTAATGCGCCCCGAGCTAGCCGGTGACGAGCTGTTTTTGCAGCGTCTACGCACCGAAGCTAAAAATGCTCGTGGCCTGCGCCACCCCAACCTAGCCATGGTGCTTGACTACGGTGAAGCTGATGGCTCCGGCTGGATCATTATGGAGCTAGTGCAGGGTAAGCCCCTGTCAGAGCTGATCGCTGAGAAGGGTACCCTACCCCCCAGCGTGATTTTGCCGTTGCTAGCCCAAACCGCCCGCGCCCTGCAGGTAGTGCATGAGGCCGGCGTGGTACACCGTGACGTTAAGCCCTCCAACATCCTGGTTAACCAGGAGGGACTGGCTAAGCTACTGGATTTTGGTATTTCTTCTGGAGCCAACCAGCTGCCCATGACCGCTACCGGCATGGTTATGGGTACCGCCCAGTATCTTGCCCCCGAGCAGGCTACCGGCGCTGCTGCCACAGCCGCTGGAGACCTGTACTCACTGGGTGTTATCGCTTATGAGGCACTAGCTGGGGCACGTCCTTTCACCGGCGCCACCGCAGTTGATATTGCTTACGCGCACGTTAACGACCCGGTTCCTGCACTGCCTGAGCAGGTGCCGGCAAATGTGCGTGAATTGATTTACGCGCTGCTATCTAAGAAGCCCTCTGACCGGCCCACTACCGCCCAGGATTTGGCCCGCCGTCTAGACCGCATCATTATTGGTCTGCCTAGCGACGACGCCGTCACCTGGAACGCTAACCCGCCGCAGAATTGGGCTCCGGTTCAGCATGAGCCTAAGACGGCCGCTAAGGGCACTCCGATTAGCAAGAAGCCGCATTCGCGAATGCCTAAATCTAACCCGGGCGCCAATTCCTTGTGGGACCTGCTGCAAAGCTCTAATCCCACGAATTTGTCCACGGGTACCTATGCCATTGTTCTCGTGGCAGTATTGTTCTTGGTGTTACTTCTAATTGGATTGGCTGCAAGCGCTTTTGCGGTTCCGGTACGCGCGTTAGACGGTGGCAATATGCCGCCTGCTAGTGCGCACAGTGTTTCGAATATTGCAGAGTTTGCCTCTCGCGAGGCTGGCGCCCCCTCCATATCTATTGCCCAGGAGGCATTGTGACAGCACGTATCTCTAAAGTCTTGGCAGGACGCTATGAGGTGCTTGAACTGATCGGCCGTGGCGGCATGGCTGAGGTGTACCTCGGCCGCGATAAGCGTCTATCTCGCACTGTGGCAATCAAGCTACTACGTAGCGATATTGCTGAAGACCCTACTTTCCAGGCGCGTTTCCGTCGTGAGGCGCAAAGTGCTGCTGCCCTAAACCACCCCTCGATTGTGGGTGTATATGACTTTGGTGAAGAGGTGGTTACCCGCGCTGATGGTTCCACCCAGACTGTGCCCTACATTGTTATGGAGTACGTGCAGGGTCACACGGTACGTGAGCTGCTAAGCGAGGGCGAGGCAGTACCGATTGATGAGGCTGGCGAGATTGTTTCTGGCGTGCTGCAGGCGCTGGGCTACTCGCACCGTAACGGCATTGTGCACCGTGACATTAAGCCTGGAAACATTATGTTGACCAACACCGGCGAGGTGAAGGTCATGGACTTCGGTATTGCTCGCGCTATTGAGGATAGTGCGGTTACGGTAACCCAAACCCACGCGGTAGTAGGTACCGCCCAGTACCTGTCACCAGAGCAAGCGCGCGGCGAGGTGGTTGATGCCCGCTCTGATATTTATTCCTGTGGTTGCCTGCTTTATGAGCTGCTAACTGGCCGCCCGCCCTTTAAGGGTGACTCGGCTGTGGCCATTGCCTACCAGCATGTGCGTGAGTTGCCGGTGCCGCCGTCGCAAATTGCCCCGGACGTGCCCGAATCCATGGACCGCGTGGTGATGAAGGCGCTGGCTAAGCACCGTGAGGATCGCTACCAGAACGCTGACCAGATGCGCGCAGATTTGCAGGCCGCTATCCGTGGTTTGCAGGTTAACGCCCCGGCTACTGAGACTTGGCAGCAGCAGGCGACGACGGTTATCGCCCCCACTCCGGGGGTTCCCTCCGCCCCTGCGGCAACTAACACTGGCTCTATCCCTAAGGTTAAGGATGAGCAAGCTGCCCGTCAGGCTGAGGAAGAGGCTGCTAAACGTAAGAAGAAGCAGCTGCTGATTATTGGTCTAATTACCCTGGTGGCGCTACTAGCGCTGGTAGGGGCGTTGGCTGCGGCCGGCGTGTTTGGGGGGACCCCAAGTAAGCACACCACTGCCTCCCCCACCCAGTCTGCAGTGTCTGTGCCTGACCTTACCGGTAAGGATGAGGCTGGGGCTCGTAGCGCCCTTGAGGGTGTGGGCCTGGCCTTCCAGCGTGGCGCTGACGTTTCTTCTGACACGATCCCTGAGGGTCAGGTAGTTTCCTATGACCCTGGTGCGGGCACGATGGCTGCCCCTGGCACCAAGGTTGAGGTGCACTTCTCCTCTGGTTCTGCCACTGTGGCGGTACCTAACGTGTCTGGCCAAACTCAGGGTGATGCCCGAAATGCTCTGGAAAAGGCCGGTTTCACGGTTGGTGACGTTACTACCGTCGACGCCGGTGGGGTTAAGGCCGGTAACGTGGTTTCTACTGACCCGGCAGCGGGCACCAAGGCTAAGCGTGGCTCTACTGTGAACCTGCAGGTTGCCTCGGGCCGCCTGGTGGTGCCTCAGAACCTGGTGGGTATGAGCACTGATGAGGCGAAGAAGGCGCTAACTAGCGCTGGTTTCACGGTGATCACCATTAACCAGCAGACCACTACTCAGCAAGATCAGAACGGCAAGGTACTTAGCGTGAACCCTGCTGCTGGCGCTACTGTGGATAGCGGCGCTGAGATTACTTTGACGGTAGGCCAGTACTCGGCTCCGCCTACGCAGTCGCCTACCGCCTCGCCTAGCCCCACCACCGGTAATGGAAATGGCAATGGGAACAATAACGGTAACGGTAATGGCAATGAAACGCTCATTCCTTACCCTGGTATCCCGGGTAACAACAACAACCACTAAGTTGTGATATACTCAGAGGCAGGTATATCACTTCCTTTGCGAGTACCTAAAAGGCATGTTTTGTGCCGGCTCGAAAGAGCCGGCACAAAGCATTTTAAGCACCCTGTAGTGGGCATCAGATATACGTCTTGCACCCACAATGGCGCGGTTTAACTAGCGCGATACTTAGGCTAGAGATAGTCATACAGCCCCAGTAATGACACTATTTAGAGCTGTTGGCTTACTGATAGCAGCAGACGCCTACCGGCGTCCACAAGGCGGTTTAGACGTCAAACAATTTAGGCGCCAGGCCTGGCTTTTGGCCGTTAGAAGCTTTTAGCCGTTAGAAACCTCTGCAGTGTTACCCACAATGTAGGTGTTTACCAGCGGGAACACCCACTCAAACAACACAAACACTACGGCCAAAATCAGTACTAGCGATTCAATTACCTTCAGCCATTTGGGGCCGGGTAGGTGGCGGAAAATAAACCCGTACATGTTGCCTCACTTAACGCCAGGATCGGACAGGACAGATTCGGGGCGACCCTCACCGCGAGGAATCCAGTAAGACAGCTGCGCGTGCACAATCCAGCGCTGATCATTACCCCACTCCCCTAATGTGGCCGAGTGGCAGGTGGTCATAGTCAGTAAACGCTGGGTGGGCTGCGCATTGGGGTTATTGGGCACGGGCGCAATCACATCCACCTGTGAGGGATCCACAATTTCATGCCCAGTCACTTTATAGACATACCAGGCGGTAGCGGTTTCAACGATTACTTCGTCGCCAGCTTTAAGTAAATCAATGCGCCTAAAGGAGTTACCGTTAGTGCGTCGGTGTCCGGCCACCGAGAAGTTACCAATAGCGCCCGGGTAGGCAGTGTTTTGGTAGTGACCAGCTGCCGCCTGATCCAGTAGCTCCTGGCCAGTGCCCTGATAGATAGGCATGTTGTTATTGGTGATGCCATACCACTTGGGCACAATCAGCACCCCCATAGGCTGCCCGTAAGCCACTGTGGGCTCTACTGGTGGGGCCTCAGTGTGCTTATTACCTGCCTTCTTAGGCGAGGTGGGCAGGGTGTTGTGAATCTGAGTCATGGTCTGTTCAGCTTTGGCGTTGGCGTCAATCGACGTCCACCACAGCTGCCACACCAGGAATAAACCAATTAGTAAACCAGCCGTTAACAGCAGCTCACCAATAATGGTCAGGAATACATCCAGTACCTTTCGGGACCGAGCTTGACTTGTAACGTGCGCGGTCATGTATGCACTCCATTGCGTTGTTGAGCTGGTCTTGCTCACCTAGATTAAGCGGTAAGCTAGCACTAAAGTACTCTACTTCCACTAAATGAGAAACGAACCGGAGAATCCTGTGTCGAAAAATGGCTCCAAAGATCTAGCCCGCAAGGACGAGGATAAGGACGAGTCCGCCACTAACAGTGCCGCCAAGGACTCCGCTAAGAAGTCTGCCAAGGACTCAGAAAAAGACTCAGATAAGGGCTCTGACAAGAAGCGCTCTGCTAAAAAGTCTTCTAAAAAGTCCAAGGAGTCCGCTAAAGAATCCGCTAAGGATGCCGACGACGCCAAGAAGTCTGCAGGCAAAAAGAAGTCAGCCAAGGACGCTGAGCGCGAACAGGCCCTAGCTAAGCGGGCCCGCAAGGCTGACCGTAAGAGCCTTGAGTTGGACTCAAAGTCCTCTGACTCGCTCAAGGCCAAGGTCGCTAAGAAGGAACTAGAGCGCCGCAAGGCTTCACGTACCCCACACAAGGTTAAGAACATCTCCAGCCCCGCCTGGTATGCCCCCACCATGTGCACCATCATGTGCCTGGGCCTAGCCTGGGTGGTGGTTTCCTACATGACCGGTGGCGAATACCCGGTGCCGTGGTTCATTAAGGCCCACCGGGCCGACTGGCTGGCCAACGGCAACGTATACGTTGGTTTCGTACTCATGCTGGCCGGATTCATTGGGATCTTGCGCTGGAAGTAAAGCCAATGGGTCAGGCATAGATACCTGAACTTGTTTTTTGGCCCATACCTAGCAGCCTTAGCGCCTTAGCCCAACAGTTGGGCTAAGGCGCTTTTCATGCCGCTAGCGCCGCTAGCAGCGCATAGGAGGCGGTGCCAACTATCAAAGATAGGGCCACATTGCCTCGCCACAGGTGCAAACCAGCGGTTATAGCCACTGCCCCCACCAAGGCTGCGCTACGGCCTAAATCTGCGCTTAAATCGCCTAGCGTGTAAGCCACCAGTACCACCATTACCCCCAGGGGCATAGTGCGCGACAAAAACTGCATCAGTGGCCGGTGCGCCACCTGGTCGGCGCCCTTAACCCCGGTGTAGCGCAAGCCAAAGGTGACGGCCGCAGCTACCGCCACCACCGCTAAAACATGCCAGTTACTTACCGCTTGCCTAACCACAGCTTCACTCATCACTACCCCGCGTTTCATGGTTTAACTGCCCTGTTTTAGCCTCAGATTGGTTTAAACCAGCCCCGCGACCACCAGCCGCAGTGACGCTAAGCGAGCGCCGTCGTCGTAAATACAGGGCGCTTAAACACAGGCTTAAAGTAAGCAACCCACAAAACATGGCCAGGCGCCCGCCCACGGCCACCGTCACCACGGCAGAGACCGACGCCGCCACTAGCGCCCCCGAGTCGGGGTTGGCTTTATAGGCCTCAATTGCCAGCACCGTGAACAAGGCGGTGAGCACAAAGTCGGCCACATCCGTATGCTGCGAAATAAAGCCCCCAAAGCTACTGCCAGTAAGCGCCCCCAAGCAGGCCCCCAACACCCAAGACAGGTGCGAACACAGCTGCACTGTCAGCAGGTAACGCCAAGTCATGCGCGAGTGGTCTTTAGCGGCAGTAACCGCATACACCTCGTCGGTAAGCGAGTAGATAGAGTAGGTGCGCGCCAGCCTCCCCGGCGGCACGTTACGGGGAAAGCTCAAGCCGTAAAACAGATGGCGGCCATTAACAAACAGGGCACTAAGCGCCACCGTAACTAGCCCCACCCCGCCGGTTATTAGCGAAACCAGCAAAAATTCCATAGAACCGGCATAAACCACTGTGGCAAAGATAGGTGCCCACCAACCGGGGATACCGGCAGTTACCAATACGATCCCAAAGGCGATGCCTAGCGGGATATAGCCCAGAAAAATTGGGGTACTGTCACGCAAACCATCTCTAACGCTACTCAATGATTGAGCCATGCCCTTGAGCATAGACGCCGCTTTTACAGCGCTCTAACCCTGTACGGATAGTGAAATGGCAACAAAAAACGGCGCCGCTTTAGGCGACACCGTTGTTTGTGTAGTGAAAACTCACTCAGCAGCCGGGGCTTCCTCGTCCTCGTCTTCAGCCTCAACCTCAGACCAGTACTCCTCCGCCCAGGGGTCCTCAACCGGCTGGCTGCGCTTGTACAGCACGAAAGCAGCACCGGCAGCGGCAGCCACTAGGGAGGCTACACCTAGGCCCTTGAAGAAGCTGCAGCTCTTGGTCGATTCGTTTTTGTGGCAAGACATGATGACTCCCTCAAAGAAGTAAGTAACGTTACATCCAATAATGTCACTGTTTTGGCTCTCATTCCATTCGAACCCGCCTCAAAAGCTGCGCCACAAGAAAAATTAGGTCACAGCGTAACTATCTCAACAACTTTCATGGGCTTTTCCATGGGGTAGGCCACGCCGCCAACTAAGCAAATTGTGGGAGTATGAGGTTATGGAAGCAATTATGCACACTAACCTCGGCGATATCCGCCTGGAGCTGTTCGAGGACAAGGCCCCGATTACCGTTACCAACTTCGTAGAGCTGGCTACCGGTAAGCGCGCCTGGATTGACCCGGCCACCGGCGAAGAGACCCAGCGTCCTCTTTACGACGGCGTCACCTTCCACCGCGTAATTAAAGATTTCATGATTCAGGGTGGCGACCCGCTAGGTAACGGTACCGGCGGCCCCGGCTACACCTTCGACGACGAGATCGACAACTCCCTGACCTTCGCCGACACTTACCTGCTGGCTATGGCCAACGCCGGTACCCGCATGGGCCACGGCACCAACGGTTCACAGTTCTTCATCACCACTGTGGCAACCCCTTGGCTGCAGGGCAAGCACACCATTTTCGGCAAGGTAGTGGATGAGGATTCACGCAAGGTTGTGGACGCTATTGAGGCTGCTCCCACCGATGGCCGTGACCGTCCCCTGCAGGACGTGGTTATCAACTCCATCGACATCGTTGAGTAATAACCGAAGTTAATTCCTTCGTGGGGGGTTGGGTGTTTTAAACGCCCAACCCCCCACTTTTATTTGGGCCAGGCCGTGCCGGCGTTGGACGACGCCGAGCCCACCGCAATCCACAGTTATCCACAGGCTGTGTATAAATAGTGTGGATAACCCCACTAAAAAGGTGGAAACGTGTGGGTAGTCAGCTAATAACACCCGTGTATTTACTCCACAGTTGTGGATAACTCTGTGGACTTACACGCTTGTGAGTTATCCACATAGATATCCCCAGCTGGGGAAAACTCCAGGTAAGACGCAGTTTTCAGGTTATCCACGAGATCCACAGCCTCACTTACACACAACCCACCAGCTGTGGATAACGCTTCCCCAGCTGTGATTAACGCATCTGCCCAGTAACTGTGGATAACTGCGCTAGGGCTGCATCTGGGGTTTATATGCGTCTGGGATTTATGTACGTCTGGGTTTATAGCTGGGCTACTGCCGCGAAAATCTTGGCTTGTAGGGGCGCCTGGGGCCGCGTAGTAGGGACAGCGGGGTCAAACCAGTCCACTTCTGCGATTTCAGCGTGTGGGCGCACCTGCTGGGGGTTAAAAACCCCATCCGCAATGAATACGTGGGAAACCACCGTAAAGCCCGGTTCATTTGAGGCTGGCGCACTGAAATCGCCTAAGGGGCGTACAGCAGAGTTTTTAAGGTCTAGCCCCACTTCCTCATGCACCTCGCGTAAAGCCGCTTCTAGGGGGCTTTCGTGGGCTTCTAGCTTGCCTCCGGGCATCTGAAACCTGGGGGAGGAGCCTTTACGCACACTCAGCACCCGCCCCTGGGCGTCACGCAGCACAATGGCAGCTACTTCCACAATTTTGAACTCTTCTAACAGCATCTTTTTCTCCAGCCACTAGTTACGCCTCAAGTATGCGCCCGTAGTGGCTTGTGTCCACGTCGGCTTGGCGACGACGCCCGTGCTGTCTCCCGACCCCGCTGCTGGGTCCCGCAGTCCGGCACAGCGGCTCAGCGCTGCCTGAGAGCGCTGCCTACGCTGGCCTGGTGCCCATAGCGGCTCAGTGCCGCCAACGACGCCGCCCACGCAGCCGCCGTTGCCAGCGTTAGCCGCCCGGCGCCGTCGTGGGCATAAAAAAAATCCGCCGCAGTCTAACTGCGAGCGGATACTGGGTGGAGCTAACGGGACTCGAACCCGTAACCCCCTGCTTGCAAAGCAGGTGCGCTACCAATTGCGCCATAGCCCCATTAGGCCGGATCAGCTACTTTAATCCAAGGTTGCGCTTGCCAACGTTTAGGGGCGGTTTTTAACCAGAGGGCATAACCGCAAGCACCTAGGCTAAGTGCAATCAGGGATTTAGCTGCGAAGCTCATTAATTTGCTCCGTTCAACCGGTGGTGGGCCTAGCTGGACTCGAACCAGCGACCTCATCCTTATCAGGGATGCGCTCTAACCAACTGAGCTATAGGCCCGTTTGACTCGATAGAGATTACACGAGCCAGACGCAGATAATCAAATCGAATTAATCATCTGCCAGTGTGAGATAGATCCCACCGATCAGGTGGGTGGTTACGTTGTAGATCATGGCACCGATAGTGGCCAGGGCGGTGGACAGAATAATGTTCACAACCGCCACCACAGTAGCCAGGGAAACCGCACGCGAAAGCTTGAGGTACTCCACCACGGCCTGCAGCGACTTCTCACCACCAAGCTGCTGTACCTGATCCTTAATCTTGGCGAACACGTGCAGCGCATCTAGGGAGAACCACACCACTACAGCCGCAACGATGGTCATGATGCCTACTGCCACCGATAGCAGGAAGGCAGTCTTCATAACCGACCAAGGATCCACGCGCTCTAGCGCTAGGCGCACAAAACGGCGCTCAGCAGCAACGGGGGCAGGCTTAGGGTTGTGCTGGCGTGGGGGCTGTGCCGGAGGCATAGATGCGGGCATCGGTCGTGGTGCCGGGCGTGAGCCGCCTGCTTGAGGTGCGGTGCGGATACGCGGCGGCGGTCCCGGCTGCACGCCCTTAGGGGGAACACCCTTGGGCTGGTTGCCCTTAGGCTGGGGCGTGATCGAGGGGGGTACCGACATTATTTGGCCTCGCTTTCATTCGCGTCTAAGGCTACCGACTCTTGGGGCTGCTCGTCACCCTCTAAAGGCAGGTTAACTGCCTCATTTACGTCGGATTGAACACTAGCGCCTAGTTCGGTTGCGTCATCGTCAGAAAGGTCACGTTCTTGGGAGCGGGCGACGGCGATAATCCGGTCGCTCTCGTCGGGCTTGGCGAAGGTGACGCCCTGGGTGTTACGGCCGGTGCGCGACACTTCTGCCACCGCCGAGCGCATTACCTTACCTGAAGCCATGATGCACAAAACCTCATCGGATTCGTCCGTGATCAAGGCCCCTACTAGCTCACCGCGTGCTTCTACCAGGTTGGCTACCTTCACGCCCAGACCACCACGGCCCTTAACCGGGTATTCATCCACGCTGGTGCGCTTGGCGTAACCGCCGTCGGTAACCACAAACAGGTCTGCGCCTTCACGCACCACATCCATGGCTAGCAGGCTGTCGCCGTCGCGGAAACGCATACCGGTGACGCCGCTGGTGGCGCGGCCGGTAGCACGCAAGGTGGCGTCGGTGGCAGTAAAGCGGCAGCTTTGGCCGTGACGTGAAACCAGAATTAGATCCTGGCCCTCATCTAGCAAAGCCGCACTGACCAGCTCATCGGGGTTACCGTCGGCGTCTTCACGCAGGTTGATAGCAATCACGCCGCCAGAGCGGTTGGATTCGTATTCACGCAGCGCAGTCTTCTTAACCAGGCCCCGGCGGGTAGCCAACACCAGGTATTGGCTTTGCTCGTAGTCTTTAAGCTCCATTACCTGGGCAATGGTTTCACCCGGCTGGAAAGCCAGCAGGTTAGCTACGTGCTGGCCCTTGGCGTCGCGACCACCCTCGGGCAGCTCATAGGCCTTGGCGCGGTAAACGCGGCCCAGGTTGGTGAAGAACAGCAGCCAGTGGTGGGTGGTGGTGACGAAGAAGTGCTCTACTACGTCGTCTTCACGCAGGGCGGCGCCCTTAATACCCTTACCGCCACGGTGCTGGGAGCGGTAGTTGTCGGTGCGGGTGCGCTTGGCGTAACCACCACGGGTGATAGTAACTACCACTTCCTCTTCGGGGATGAGGTCTTCCATACTCATTTCGCCCTCGTGCGGCACGATTCGAGTACGGCGCTCGTCACCGAATTTCTCAGTGATTTCTGCCAGCTCAGTGGAGATAATGCCGCGCTGACGCTCAGGGCGGGCCAGGATGTCACGCAGGTCGGCTACACGCTCGCGCAGTTCCTCGGTTTCCTGCTGAATCTTTAGGCGTTCCAGGGCGGCCAGGCGTCGCAGCTGCAGGGACAAGATGGCTTCAGCCTGAATCTCATCTACGCTGAGCAGTTCCATTAGACCCACACGTGCCTCATCGGTGGTGGGGGAGCGGCGGATCAGCGCGATTACGGCGTCCAGAGCGTCGATGGCGCGCATTAGGCCATCCAAAATGTGCAGGCGGTCCAGAGCCTTTTGCAGGCGGAACTGGGTGCGGCGCACAATCACGTCCAGCTGGTGCTCCACCCAGTGGCGTACAAAGCCATCCAGGCTTAGGGTGCGCGGCACGCCATCGACTAGCGCCAGCATGTTGGCGGGGAAGGAGTCTTGTAGCTGGGTGCGCTTGTAGAGGTTGTTTAGTACTACCTTGGCTACGGCGTCGCGCTTAAGCACAATTACTAGACGCTGTCCGGTACGGCCGGAGGTTTCGTCACGGATGTCAGCAATACCGCCCAGGGAGCCGTCACGTACCAGCTGGGCAATCTTTTCAGCCAGGTTGTCAGGGTTTACCTGGTAGGGCAGCTCGGTTACTACCAGGCACTGGCGGCCGTGGATTTCTTCCACGTTGACGACGGCGCGCTGGATGATGCCGCCACGACCGGTACGGTAGGCCTGCTCAATACCGCGACGACCCAAAATTGTGGCGCCGGTGGGGAAGTCAGGGCCGTGTACTCGCTGTAGTAGGGCCTCAAGTAGCTCTTCACGTGAAGCGTCGGGGTGCTCTAGCAGCCACTGTACGCCGTCGGCCACTTCCCGCAGGTTGTGCGGGGGAATGCGGGTGGCCATACCCACCGCAATACCCTCAGAGCCGTTAACTAGCAGGTTGGGGAAACGGGAAGGCAAGATAGTGGGTTCTTGCTCTTTACCGTCATAGTTGTCCTGGAAATCGACGGTGTTTTCGTCGATGTCGCGCACCATTTCCATGGCCAGGGGGGCCATCTTACATTCAGTGTATCGCGGCGCAGCCGGGCCCAGGTTACCGGGGGTACCAAAGTTACCCTGTCCGGCTACCAGCGGGTAGCGCATAGACCAGGGCTGTACTAGACGGGCTAGGGCGTCGTAAATGGCGGCGTCACCGTGGGGGTGGAAGCTACCCATTACGTCACCCACCACACGCGAAGACTTAGAGAAAGCCGCGTTGGGGCGGTAACCGCCGTCGTACATGGCGTAAAGAATGCGGCGGTGTACGGGCTTGAGGCCGTCACGCACGTCCGGCAGGGCGCGCCCAACAATCACACTCATGGCGTAGTCGAGGTAGGAGCGCTGCATTTCCAGCTGCAAATCGACGCGCTCAATGCGGTCGAATCCGGGCTCCTCGATTACTTCGATCTGGTCGTCACTCACGAAAGTTATTCCTGTTCTTTAAGTAGTCGAGGGCTCAGATATCCAGGAAGCGCACGTCGTTAGCGTTGCGTTGGATGAAGCTACGGCGTGATTCGACGTCGTCACCCATCAAAACCGCGAAGGTTTCGTCAGCGTCGGCAGCCTCATCCGGGGTGACCTGCTTGAGGATGCGGTGGGCCGGGTCCATGGTGGTGTCCCACAGCTCGTGGTCGTTCATCTCACCTAGACCCTTGTAGCGCTGAATGCCGTTTTCCTTGGGCATACGCCAGCCCTTAGCGGCGCCAGCCTCACGCAGGCGGTCGCGTTGCTCGTCGCTGTAAGCAAATTCGTGCTCGGCGTTGGACCACTTGAGACGGTACAGCGGCGGCATAGCGATGTAGACGTGACCGTTTTCGATCAGCGGGCGCATGTAGCGGAACAGCAACGTCAGCAGCAAGGTGGCAATGTGGGAGCCGTCCACATCGGCGTCGGCCATAATCACGATCTTGTGGTAACGCAGCTTTTCAAGCTCAAAATCTTCACCAATGCCGGTACCAAAAGCGGTGATCAGCGAGCGGATAGTGTCGCTAGAGAGGGCGCGGTCTAGGCGCGCCTTTTCCACGTTCAAAATCTTGCCTCGAATCGGCAAAATTGCCTGGTGCTCAGGGTCTCGGCCACCTACCGCAGAGCCACCTGCAGAGTCACCCTCAACAATGAAAATTTCAGAGTTAGAGGCGTCGCGCGAGGAGCAGTCACGCAGCTTACCGGGCATGGAAGCGCTTTCCAGCACACCCTTACGACGGGTAGCTTCACGGGCTTTACGGGCCGCAATACGCGCAGCAGAAGCCTGCTTAGCCTTGCTAATAACCGCCTTGGCGTCTGCCGGGTGAGCGTCAAACCAGTCGGTTAGCTGGGCGTAAACCGTCTGCTGCACAAAGGAGCGGGCCTCAGTGTTACCCAGTTTGGTTTTGGTCTGGCCCTCAAACTGGGGCTCAGAGAGCTTAATGGAGATAACCGCCGTTAGGCCCTCACGTACGTCCTCACCGGAGAGGTTATCTTCCTTGTCTTTAAGCAGGCCCTTTTCACGCGCATACTTGTTGACCAGCGTGGTCAGGGCGGTGCGGAAGCCTTCTTCGTGAGTACCACCCTCGGTGGTGTTGATGGTGTTGGCGTAGGTGTGTACCGACTCGGAGTAGGCAGCAGTCCACTGCATGGCGATTTCTACGCTCATGCCCCCATGCTCACCGCTTTGCTCAGCGGAGAAGTCAATGATTTCGGGGTGGATCAGCTCAGCCTTCTTGGTTTTGTTCAAGAAGTGCACGTAGTCGCGTAGACCGTCGGAGTACATGTAAGACACGCTGCGGTGCTTGTGCGCCTGGGTGTCTTGCTCGCTGCCGGCAATTTCGTCGCCGTCAACGGATAGGTCACGCTCGTCGGTTAGCGAGATGCGCAGGCCCTTGTTCAAGAAGGCCATCTGCTGGAAACGACGGCGCAGCGTCTCAAAGTCGAAAACGGTGGTTTCGAAAATCTCGGGGTTGGGCCAGAAAGTGACGGTTGTGCCCGTCTGGTCAGTGGGCTCACCGCGACGTAGGGGAGCAGTGGGGACGCCGTCGGCAAAATCAATATTCCAAACGTAACCGTCGCGGCGCACCTCAACGGACAAGCGGGAGGACAGGGCGTTAACTACCGACACACCCACACCGTGCAGACCACCGGAAACGGAGTAACCGCCGCCGCCGAACTTACCGCCTGCGTGCAGCACGGTAAGTACTACCTCAACTGCGGGCTTGTGTTCAGTGGGGTGCTCATCCACCGGGATACCGCGACCGTTATCTACCACGCGCACACCGCCGTCGGGCAGGATGGTGACTTCAATGTGGTCACAGTAACCAGCTAGAGCCTCATCTACGGAGTTATCCACTACCTCGTATACGCAGTGGTGCAGGCCGCGCTCACCGGTGGAACCGATATACATACCGGGACGCTTGCGGACAGCTTCAAGGCCTTCCAAAACCGTGATATTTGAAGCTCCGTAGCTGTCGTTAGTCACAGTGCTATCCTGCTCAGCCACGTCTAATATGCTCCTCGTTCTTGCTTGGCAGGGTCAAAAAAGATCCTTGCCCTTGCATTAGGTCTGTATGTGCCGCCTAGGGAGGGTTTAACGGCACGTTTAACTACCCGGTAAGGCAGCTCAAACTACCTATATTCTACCGTGTTAGGCGCGATTTTCCGGCCTGGCGGCGGTGTGGCCCTAAGCAAATACTGTGCCTTAGCTATCACTTAGGCTCCGGCTGCCCGACGGTGCCTGGTGGCGGTGCTTAGTACCCACAGCCAACGGCGCCCGCTTGGGCAAGCCGCGCACTTTAGCCGTAGGTGTCGCGTACCCCACGCGCCCCGGGCACGGCCAGTTTGCCGTGACGCCAGGTGTAATCCGCGTTAGGGCCGCGCACTTTAATGCTTTTGACAATGCCCGGGCCTACTTCGCGCTCAAATAGGGCCTCCAGCTGGGGCATCATCAGTTGCAGTTGCTGCGCCCAGTTGGTGGAGTGGGCGCGCATTACCAGGCGGCCATTTTTGAAGGAATAAATGCTGCAATTTTCAGCCATATCCTTGCCGACAATCTCTTCCCAGCGCACCTTGACACTGGCTATGCGCAGGGATTCTTCCCAGCCTTGGCGGTGAAAAAAGCCGTCCAGCTCACGTTTACCTGAGCGCGGATCGCGCCAATACACGCGAGCTTGGGAGACGGGTTGGCCGTTGACGATCTCGGCGTGGCGTTCTTGGCGCCGGCGGATACGCCCAATACTGACTGCGTCCCAGGGTGCTAGCGCGTCCGCATTTGCAGCTGGGTTGTGGGCGGCGTTTACAGGTGCGTTTGGGTCCGCATTTGCGGAGCCATTCTGGGCTGCACCTGCGCCCGCGTTTGGGGCGGCATTTGTGCCCGCGTTTAAAGTTGCGTCTGTAGTTTGGCCCTTCAGTGACGACGACGCCGGAGCCCCGCCTGCTGCTGGGCTTGCTGCTAGCACTGGGCCACCGGGGCTTTTACGAGGTAGGCGCTTTAGGCTATGGCCTGCATTCCAGGCTTGCTCGCGTTGGCGTGCCAGCGCGGCCACAGCCATTTGGTCACCGTAATCTTCACTGTTCACGGCTAAACTTCGCTTACTACAGAGCCGGTCACCTGCAAACGGTGATGATCAAGTTCGCTAGGGACGTCGTCGCCAACTGCAGCGGTAATAAGCACTTGCTGAGCCTGGGCCACCATCTGCGACAAGGCCCGACGCCTGCGCATATCTAATTCCGCGAAAACATCATCAAGAATCAAAATCGGGTCTTCACTCTTACCATCGATGCTGGTCAAGGCGCTATCAGCGCGCATTAGCTCAAAACTAGCCAGACGCAACGCAAGCGCTAGCGACCACTGCTCACCGTGTGAAGCAAAACCTTTAGCGGGCAGATGCCCCAGGAACAGCATCAAGTCATCGCGGTGTGCCCCTACTAGGTTCACCGCTCGCTCTAGTTCCCGCTGGCGCAGCTGTCCCATAGTTTCGAGCAAAGCTTTACTGGTGGCCTGCACATCCAGAAGAGAATTTTCGTAATCCTCCCACTCCCCGGTGTCCGCAATATCCGGGTCAGCTACGCCGCGCGCAGCCAACAGGCTCGCGCGGTAGGCCAGATTTGCCTGCGACTGCGCTAGCGAAACCGTCTGATAAGACTGGGCCACCCAAGGGCGTAGCTGGCGCACAAGTTTGACGCGCGCGGCAATCAGCTGGGCAGCTAACTGGGCTAGCTGCTCATCCCACACATCTAAAGTGGCTAGGGCGCTGCTACGTGCTGAGCCGCTTTTACGTTTTAGTCCCCGCAGCAGGCCTGAGCGCTGGGCTAGCACCTTGTCGTGGTCTGCGCGCACCCCGGCCAGACGCGGGCTCATCATAACCACCAGGTCATCTAAAAAACGCCGGCGCACCTGTGGATCTGAACGCACCAAAGCCAGATCTTCCGGGGCAAACAGCACTGTGCGGCAAATCCCCAGCAGTTGGGTGGGGCGGGTGGGGGCGCGGTTTAGCCGGGCCCGGTTAGCTTTGCCGGAAATAATTTCTACTTCTAGCAGCTGCGGGCGGGCGGCAGTGATTAGTTTGGCGCGGATGACGGCGGCGTTGGGTTGATTTTTATCGCTGGCGTCACGCCTGACCAGGGCGGTGTCGGCGCCAACTCGGTGGGAGGAAAGTGTAGCTAAATAGTTAATGGATTCAACCAGGTTGGTTTTACCCTGCCCGTTTGAGCCCACCAGTACCGTAGCTCCAGGCGGAAAACTGACTACCGCCTGCTCATATGAGCGGTAGTCAGTCAGCGCCAAATCAGCTACGTACATATGCCTTACACGCCAAAGCGGATAGGCATCAGCAAGTAGCGGAAGCTGGGGTCAGGCTCGGCTCCAGGCTCATCTACCCCAACCAAAACTGCCGGCTTATTGGGGTGGGTGAAGTCAAAACGCACATAGTTGCTAGCTAGCGCGTTTAGGCCCTCTTGCAGGAAAAGCGGGTTGAAAGCAGCAGAGATTTCGTTGCCATCTAGGTGGGCTACCAGCTCTTCACTGGCCTGTGCATCCTCACCCTGGCCAGCTTCAAGATGCAAGTTACCCTCGGTGAAAGTTAGGCGCAGTGCAGTGTTGCGCTCGGCCACCAAAGACACGAACTTAACCGCATCTAGTAGCTCTTTACGTCCCACCGTGGCATAGGTGTTGACCTGCTCGGGGAACAGGCGACGCACCTGGGGGTATTCGCCGTCGCTAAGCACTGAAGTAGTGCGGCGCTCACCGGATTCAAAACCAATCAGGCGTGAAGCTACGGCGTCGTCGTCATTAAGCGCAATCTCAATGGGGGCGCCGGAAACCAGAGACTTAGCCACATCAGCTAAAGTGCGGGCCTTTAGCAGCACCACCGCGTCCAGGGGCTTAGCTGGGTTCCACTCCACTTCGCGCATAGCTAGCCGGTAACGGTCAGTAGCCAGCATGGTCAGCTTATTGCCGCTAAATTCCATGCACACATTGGTTAGCAGCGGCAGAGTGTCGTCGCGGGCAGCAGCAATAGAAACCTGAGCTACCGCCTTAGAAAGCACGTCAGAGTCGATGGTGCCCACCTGGGCGGGCATTGAAGGCAAAGCTGGGTAGTCATCAACCTGCATAGCCGGCAGCTCAGAATGAGCTGAACCACAGGTGAAACGTACACGGGTGCCCACCAGCTCAATATCTACCGGCTTGCTAGGAAAGCCCTTAGCAAACTTGGTGAGTGCACGGCCAGGAATAAGTACCTCGCCCTCAACCTCAACCGAGGCCGGGATTTCACAACGCCCAGATACCTCATAGTCAAAGGAAGACAGGATTACAACATCCCCCTTAGCCTCCATACGCACCCCAGCCAGCACCGGAACCGGCGGGTTGGGTGGCACTGAGCGAGCAGTCCAGGCTACTGCTTCAGCTAAAACGTCACGGGCTACCCTGAGCTTCACGTTGGGAGGCCTTCCTTAGATGGATATAGAGGGGCGGCTTAAAAGTTTAGCCGGTATCGCCCTATAGGGCATCTCAAAAAGGGTCACTGTGTGACTTTTGCACCCTTGGCTTGGTGCGTCCGTAGCGGGGGTTTTCCCCAATTGGCCTACGTTGGCGAGCTTGCAAATCGTGTGGGGTTTAAAAGTCAGCAGTAGTAGTAGCGGGTGTGGAAGCTGTGGAAAACCGCTTTTTGGGCCGGTAGCGCGCCGACGGCGAATGTGGGCTGTGTGTGGTTAAAGCTTGGGATAACTCGGGGCGGCTGTGGAAAGTGCTAAAGCTCATAGCACCAATCCACAGGCGAGTCTTAGTTAAACACAGCAAAACCGGGGTTGCCCACAGCCTTACCAACAGGGCCTGTGGGTGAAAAAATCACGTATTTGCGGGCAAAAAAGGCCGCCGCTAAGCCCAAAAACAGGGCCCAGCGGCGGCGTCGAGAATTAGGGGAGAAGCAGCTAAAGCACACGGCAAAACGCAACCAGGCGCGGTCAGCGCACGCCGCAAAATCAGAGCAACGGCTAGGAGTGAGGCGTGGCCGCAGCCTGCTTAATGCGGCTGGTTAGCTCAGTTACCTGCTTATAGGTATCTGCCTGGGCCGACATCTGGGTGCGCACCTTCTTATCCGCGCTCATCACGGTGGTGTGGTCGCGGCCGCCAAACTCGCGGCCAATCTTGGGCAGCGACAAGTCAGTCAGCTCGCGGCACAGGTACATGGCGATGTGGCGGGCAGTGACAATAGTGCGCGAGCGGTTGGCCGAAGACAGGTCTTCAATAGTGATGCCAAAGTAGTCGGCGGTCTGCCCAATGATCAGCGCAGCCGTGATATTGCCGGTGTCCTGGTTGGAAACCAGATCCTTAAGCACCATCTCGGCCACGGGCAGATCCACCGGCAGCTTGTTAATTGAGGCGTAGGCAGTTACGCGGATAAGCGCGCCTTCAAGTTCGCGGATGTTAGCCGAGATGCGGCTAGCAATGTAATCCAAAACCTGTGGGGGCACATCCAATTTGTCGGCCTGGGCGCGGCGCGACAAAATCGCGATACGGGTTTCTAGATCCGGGGGCTGAACGTCAGTAGATAGGCCCATGTCGAAGCGTGAACGCAGGCGCTCATCAATTTTCAGGGCCTTGGTGGGCTGGTCGGAGGTCAGCACTACCTGCTTATTGGCGTTATAGAGCGCATTGAAGGTGTGGAAGAACTCCTCCAGGGTCTGCTCTTTGTCTTGCAGGAACTGGATGTCGTCAACCAGCAGGATGTCCACCTGACGGTAGCGGCGTTTGAAGGCATCCATGCGGCCTTCAGACACGGAGGTGATGAAGTCTGAAACGAATTCCTCAGAGTTTACGTACTTGACTTTGCTCTTGTGGTAGGCGCGAGTGTAGTGCCCAATGCCGTGCAACAGGTGGGTTTTGCCCAGACCTGAGCCGCCGTAAATAAATAGCGGATTGTAGGTTTTAGCTGGGGTTTCTGCCACGGCATAGGAAGCGGCGTAGGCAAAGCGGTTGGAGGAGCCAACCACGTAAGTATCGAAGGTGTAGCGCGGGTTTAGCTTGGAGTCATCTAGGACGTCGCTGGGGCGCACATTCAACCCCTTGCCGCGCGGGGCCTTTTTGGGCTGCTCAGGGCGGCTAAATTCCACTACGGTCTGGGTATCTGGCACCACCAGGCCGTTTTCTTGGCCTAGCTCTAGGCCTAGCTGCTGGGGGGCACTTGGCGCGGCGGAGTCGTTAGCGCCGTGGCCTAGCTTTAGCTCGGCTGGGGTGGGGATAGTGCCTTTGAACTGCGACGACGGCGCCTGGGTTGAGTCTGTGGGAGCGGCGGGGGAGTTGGGCGCGGCGGAGGCAGCAGGGGAACTAGCGGCGGCGTCGGCATTTACTCCCGGGGTGCCAGAAACCGGGGCGCCAGAGGCGGCAGAGTCCCCATGCACGGCGGCGCGGGCGGCGCTAATAATGACCTCAAGATCCTTAGCGCCCGGCGCAACCGTGTAAATAATGGGCATGTCATAGCCGATTTGGTCAGCAACTGCTGTCTTGATTGTGGCTGACACTGCGCGGTCAGTTAGACGCTGCTTAACGAATTTAGAGTTGACTACCACTACCAGTGTGCCCTCAACATCGACGGCGTGGCAGGTGCGGGCCATGGCCAGGTAGCTAGGAGTTAGTGAGTTTGAAGCGGTCAGGGCTTCTACAACACTTTCCCAAAGCTGAGCGCCGAATTCAGCGCCCGGGTCAGTTACCGGATCGGACACGGCGTCTCCTTAAGTTCATAAAACAACTAATTGGGTTTAGGGCCCGGCTAATTGGGTTTAGGGCCCGGCGGGCTGAGTCCAAGTTGTCCACAGAGATATCCACACCTGGGGATGGAGCAGACGTCCGCGAACAATTTTAGGCCGCTTATTGAGGATATACGCAATCTAGCTGGTGAATGCGGAGTTACAAGCATGTATTTTCCTGTGGATAACGTGGGGTTATCCACATGCTGTGGGGTAGTGTTTTGCGCAGGTGTGGAGAAGAAAATGGGTAAAATCACCCCCGGATGTAGGCAGCCTCACGGCAAAGATGCTTTGACCGGTGGGTGTAAGACCATATAACGTTAATTAGTCGTACGTGTACATGCGGGTTCCGCTCAGAGGATCCAGTGCACGTGACCTCATCAAAATGGTGAGGTGCCACAAACTTTCGTGCGGCCATCCGGGCGCGCGATATAGACCTAGCAGGAGTACCCCGTGAGCAAGCGGACCTTTCAGCCGAACAACCGTCGCCGCGCCAAGGTGCACGGCTTCCGCCACCGTATGAGCACCCGCGCCGGTCGCGCCGTCCTGGCTGCGCGTCGTCGCAAGGGTCGCGCTCGCCTCGCTGCCTGAGACATGCTCAGTGCGCCGCATCGGATGCTGCGCAGCGAAGACTTCGCGGCTGCAGTTAAAGGCGGCGTGCGCAGCGGTAACCGCGCGCTGGTGGTTCATTTGAACGCCGACGATGACGGAGATAACTCTCCTGCACTCGTCGGCGTTGTTGTGCCCAAAAAGCAGGTTGCCCGCGCCACCCACCGCAATCGCATTAAGCGGCGTCTGCGCGCCCTGTTAGCTGCCCGAGTGGACCTATTGCCTGCCGGTTCGCGCCTGGTGGTGCGTGGTTTAGCAGGTGCCGACGGCGCCTCTAGCCAGCAGTTAGCCCGCCAGCTTGATCGGGCTTTGGCCCGGGTAGGAGTAGCGGTGCCTCAGTCTGTGTCGGGCCAGCTAGCGCCAGGCGGTGAAAGTGTTTAAGCGTTTGGTGCTGGCCCCCATTGGCTGGTACCGCAAGTACATTTCCCCAGCTATAGCGCCGCGTTGCCGCTACTATCCCAGCTGTTCCACCTACGCCGTCGAGGCTATTGAAGTACACGGAGTTTTTAAGGGATTAGCGTTGAGCGCGTGGCGCATTTTGCGTTGCAATCCCTATAGCCGTGGCGGCGTGGATCATGTGCCCGAGGTGGGGCACTGGCGTTACGCCTACCCCAAAGATGTAGCCCGCTTCCAGGTGCCTAGTGCGTCTGCGGGCCAAGATGCGCCGCAGACGCGGCAAGGCCAGCTTGGCTGACCATAAAAGGAGAGTTTAATGGACGGACTGCTAATGCCACTGAAGGTGGCCGAAGCTTGGGTGATGGTTACCATCCACAAGCTGCTGGTTGCCATCGGTATGAGTGATGGACCCGGCCCTGCCTGGGTGCTGTCAATCGTAGGCCTAACCGTAGCGGTGCGAGTGCTGATCATGCCGCTGTTTGTGAAGCAGATTCGCTCTTCACGCGGTATGCAAGCCATGCAGCCTGAGCTGCGCGCCCTGCAGAACAAGTACAAGGGTAAGAAAGACCCCGCATCGCAGGAGCGTATGCGTGAAGAAATGATGGCGCTGTACCGCAAGCACGGTACCAACCCGCTGTCTTCATGCTTGCCGATGCTGATCCAGATACCGATCTTCTTCGCGCTATTCCGTGTGCTGGCTCGCCTGCAGGAAATCGCTAACTCTGCCGGTAGCGCCCACCCGGTAAAGATTGGTCCGCTAACTCCCGCCTTGGCAGCGGATGTGCAGGCCTCCAGCCTGTTTGGGGCGCCGCTGAGCTCTTCCTTTATGAATGGCAGCTCTGCCACCGTAAAGATCGTGACCATGGTGCTGATCGTGCTGATGACTGCCACGCAGTTCTACACCATGCACCAGCTGACCATGAAGAACATGCCTAAGTCAGTTACCGAATCTGACAACCCGGCTATGCGTAGCCAGCGCATGATGATGTACGGTATGCCGCTGATCTTCTTCATTACCGGCCCTCAGTTCCAGGTTGGTGTGTTGATCTACTGGCTGGTTTCCAACGTATGGACCATGGGTCAGCAGTGGTGGACTATCCGCAATATGCCCGCAGTTGGCTCTGAAGCCTACAAGAAGCGCCAGGAGCGCCGTCGTCGTAAGGGCCTGCCGCCCGACGACGAAAAGAAATCCGCAGCCGGCAGTGAGGACGAAGCGGCGTCGTCGGGGCCTGGACAGCGAGTCCAGCCGGTACGTAACAACCGCAAGAAAAAGAAGAACCGCACCGCCTCCACCGCTGAGCAGCGCTACGCTGAGCGCGCCCGCGAACGCCAGCAGGCTTTTGACGCCAGCGGCGCTAAGGATGGCGACGCTAAGGATACTGGCGGGGCTGCTAGCGCTAAGAGCGGCAACAAGCCTGGCGGCTCCAAGAAGAAAAAGGGTTCTAAGGGCGGTAACTCCGCTAAGAAGTAGTTCTTATAAAACTAATAAGACTTAGTTATAACTAGTGGAAGGAGTTTTCTGGTGAGCCAGGAAACCGTCAAGCAGCTTGAGGAAGAAGGCGAAGTCGGCGCTGACTACCTAGAAGAGCTACTGGATATTGCCGATCTAGGCGGGGATATCGATATTGATGTGGATCACGGGCGCGCCTCCGTGGCCATCATCCCCGGCGAGGATGGCGACGAGCGTGAGCTAGCCGCCCTGGTGGGCCGCGACGGTGAGGTGCTTGAAGCCCTCCAGGAGCTGACCCGCCTGGCTGTACAGGCCCGCACCGGTTCGCGTTCGCGCCTAATGCTAGACATCGCTGGTTACCGCGAGGAGCGCCGCCAGCAGCTGACTGCTATCGCCGCTGAGGCGGTTAAGTCTGTGTTGGCTAGCGGCAAGCCGGTAGCGCTGGAGGCCATGAACCCCTTCGAGCGCAAGGTCTGCCACGACGTGGTTGCTAACGCCGGCCTGGTCTCTGAATCTGAGGGGGTAGAGCCGCACCGTCACGTGGTGGTTCTGCCCGTCGACGACGCCGAAGACGAGGTTGACGAGGCTGAAGAGGGCACTGAGGTGGCGGCTGACGCGGCCGACGCGGCTGCCGAAGCCGGGGCCGCTGAAGTTGGCGCCGTCGAGTCCGAGACTGCCGAAGCCAAGGCTGCCGAGTCCGCTGAGACTGTAGACAGCCCGGCCGACGCCGTCGAGGAAGCCTGAAATGAGCCATAACCCCCAGGGGGAGCGCTCCCAGGGTGAGCAGGCCGAGGGCACTCAGGGTCAGCCGGGTGAGCTAGCGGGCCTGCAGGATCTGGAAGTGCCCACCGCCGAAATGCGCGACATGTTCGGCATGGCCTGGTCTGGCCTGGAGCACTACGCCCAGATGCTGGCTGAGGAGGGGCAATTGCGGGGGCTGATCGGCCCGCGCGAGCTACCGCGTCTCTACTCGCGCCACCTGGTTAACAGTGCGGCGGTGGTGCCTTTCCTGCCCAGGCACGGTAGCGTGGCGGATCTAGGTTCAGGCGCGGGGCTGCCCGGAGTGGTGGTGGCCTTGTCTCGTCCGGATCTGGAAGTGACCCTGATTGAGCCGATGGAGCGCCGCTGTGCCTGGCTAGAGCTGGTGGCTGAGGAGCTAGACCTGGACAATGTGCGGGTGTGGCGGGGCCGGGCCGAAGAAATGCGTGAGCGTTTCGATGTGGTGACCGCCCGGGCTGTGGCCAACCTGAGCAAGCTGACCCGCATGGCTTCTCCGCTGATCGCCCCCGGTGGCGTGTTGCTGGCCCTGAAGGGGGAGCAGGCTCAGCGCGAGATTGATGACGCCAAGTACGTTATTAAGAAGGCCAAGCTGCTGCCGGCAGTGCTACATGAAGTGGTTACTAACGACGACGACGTCACCCGCGTGGTGGAGGTGCGTCGGCCCCGCTAAGGCTGGCTCAGGCTAAGGCTGAGTTCAAGCTAAAACTGGACCCAACCAAGGGTGGCCAAATAACGTGAGCGAGGCTCGGGAAACCGGGCCTCGCTTTTGTTTTGAATGCTGTAGGACGTAGTGCGATGAGGTTGATCTAGGGCGCTAAAAACCGCGAACCCCAGTTTCCAAAATTTGGGCATTTTGCGAAGTATAATGTCAAGTTAAGAGTTTTCCCCGCTCACGCAGGGATGATCCGGTTTCCGGAACTGTTTCGCAGGTTACCGATGTGTTTTCCCCGCTCACGCGGGGATGAACCCTGCACTATCAGCCAGTGATTTAACTGATTGCTAACTAGTGGGGCCCGGCAGTGCCGGACCCCACTAGTTTTATGTGCATAGTGAAGTGGCTGCGCTCATCTAGGCGTGGCTTTTATGGCTGTGCTCCAGCAGTTCTACTTGTTAACTGTGTGACTGGTGTGACTGGAGAGGTCAGCCTGTTGCATGTTGTTTCACGTGAAACAACTGTATTATTTTTTGGTGCGCCTGACCTTTGTGAGGGCGTCGATCGCGTAAACTTTAGTCCTGATCTGATCGCACTCGTGAGGAGCAAAGTGTCCGGCTCATCCATTTTCGACCAACTCAAGGCTGATACCACCGCCCTGGAGAAGGTGCGTGAGCTAGGCTTTGCTGCACCCACCCAGACCCGAGTTATCGCCGTCGCTAACCAAAAAGGCGGCGTCGGCAAAACTTCAACTGCGGTAAACGTAGCTGCGGCACTAGCCGAAGCGGGCCTAAGGGTACTGCTTATTGACGCTGACCCGCAGGGTAACGCCTCCACCGCATTCGGGCTGGAACACCCCGAGGGTGAACCTTCCGTCTATGACGTGATAGTGGAAGGTAAACCCATTAGCCAGGTAGCGAAGGTTACCGAGCTAGGGGAGAACCTACAGGTAGTGGTGTCCAATATCGATCTTTCTTCAGTGGAGATTGATCTACTAGAGGCGGTCGGGCGCCAATCACGACTACGCGAAGCAGTTCGCAACTACCTCATTGAGGTAAACCGTAGTGGCGGCAAGCGCGTGGACTACGTGATTATCGACTGCCCGCCCTCACTTGGCATTATCACCATTAACGCTTTCGTGGCCGCCGGTGAAGTGCTAATCCCCATGCAGGCCGAGTACTACGCCCTTGAAGGCTTGGCCCTGCTTACCCGTTCTATCGATCGTATTGCCAAGGTTTACAACCCGGCTCTGCACGTATCGATGATCGCCCTTACCATGTTCGATAAGCGCACCATGTTGGCGCGCGACGTCGAATCCGAGGTGAAAACCTACTTCCCCCACGCCACGCTAGAAACCAAGATTCCTAGGTCGGTTCGTATTGCCGAGGCCCCTTCCTACGGCGAACCGGTGGTCACCTGGGACCCGCGCTCAACCGGCGCGGTGGCATACAAACGACTGGCACAAGAAATTTCAATGCGCGGGATTACCCAGCCCGGCGTCGCTCCTAAGGAAAACTGACATGGCTAAAAACCGTCGAGGGCTAGGTCGTGGCCTCGCCTCATTGATCCCAGAACCCGCCGAGCAAGAAGTTGTTTCCCGTCCTGCGCACAACACCGCTGAGGCTACTGGCACTGATGGCCAGCGCCCCACGGATCTGTTCTTCGCGGGCAGTTCGGAAACTTCCGAGATTGTCACCTCCCTGCTAGCCCCCGCCCCGCGCCGCGATCGAGGCTCTCGTAAAAAGAGTGTTTCACGTGAAACGGTTACTGGCGGCACTCTCTCGTTGGCTAGTGGGTCCGCTGTTTCTAACGACGACGCCGCTGCCGCCGCTGCCGCCACTGAGGGTGCGGAGCCGGTTGAGTTGGTGGATGTGCCCGGCACTAGCTTCGCCGAAATTCCGGTTGACGCGATTGTGCCCAACCGGCGTCAGCCACGGACTTATTTTGATCAGGCAGAAATTGCCGAGCTGTCAGCTTCAATTAAAGAAGTTGGTTTACTACAGCCGATCGTGGTGCGCCCCTGGCCTGAAAGCGAGCCACTGCCCGATGGTGTTTCACGTGAAACGCTGCCTGGTGGACGCGCCTACGAGCTGGTTATGGGTGAGCGGCGTCTGCGCGCCTCGCGCGAGGCTGGCCTGGAAACCATTCCCGCGATTGTGCGTACAACCGCAGACGATGATCTGCTGCGTGACGCCCTGCTGGAAAACCTACACCGCGTCCAGCTGAACCCGCTGGAAGAAGCGGCCGCCTACCAGCAGCTGCTAGACGACTTTGGGTGCACCCAAAGTGAGCTGGCTGAGCGCATTGCCCGCTCCCGCTCCCAGATTGCTAATACATTGCGTCTAATGAAGCTGCCGCCGTCGGTACAAAACCAGCTCACTGACGGCTCCCTGTCTGCTGGTCACGCCCGCGCCCTGCTGGGTCTGCCTGACGCTGAGGCTATGGAAAAACTGGCTGAGCGCATCGTTAACGAGGGTCTGTCGGTGCGCAACACTGAGGAGCAGGTGGCCTTGCAGGTGGACGCCGCTGAGGCGGGGGAGACCAAGGTTAAGGCCCGTAACCGCGCAGTGCTTAACCGTGAGCTTTCCACCAAACTCTCAGGTATTTTCGACGCGCGCGTGAAGGTCACTCAGGGCGCCAAGAAGGGCAAGATCGTCATCGAATTTAGCGGCGGCGAAGACCTAGACCGAATCGTCGGCTCGCTAACTTCAGCCTCCAAAAACTAGCGCCAGTGCCCAGCTGCAGCCTTCTCGCACCTGCGCTGGGTGCCAAGGCGCTGGCGTAGCAGGCGGCGGGGCAGGCGCTTACAAGCCAGCAAGCTGTTTGTCAGCACATCAATCTGCTGACAAACGGGGCGGCCAAGTTCTAACGAACTTGGCCGCCCCTACGTTTTGCTTGTTTCGTTAAACCTTAGCTCGCGAAGATTTAGCGCTTGTGCAGATTTAGTGGCTCAATTTAACTGCTTGTGCAGTTCTAGCAGCTTGCGCAGTTCTAGTGGCTCGTACAGATTTGGCTAGATCCACAATCAGGCTCAGGCTTGCCACTGGTGCCTAGATGCTGGTGCAAGCTAAGAGCGGTCATGCATAGCGTCATTTAGAAAAGCGCAGGTAAAGGGCTAAAAGTCTCATGCGAAAACCTCAAAACAGGGTAACCTAACTTAGGTTATATAAACCTTATCTTCGTGAAGGATCACGATAATGTCTCAGGTTACTGGGTCGGGTGTTACAAAGGCACGCTCGGCCGTCACGATCGGTGCATTCACAGCTGTTTACTTCGTCCTAATGTGGTGCTCGGGAATGCTGGGTTTCTTTGGCCCCGCGTTCATGTTTGTTGGCTGGATTATTGGGCTTATCCTCAACGGGCCGGTCATCATGCTGATGCTGGTGCGCTCACGCATGTTTGGCACGCTCACGATCATGGGAGGCATCGTTGCGCTCCTGATGGTCCTAACCGGCCACTCATGGGTTACCTTGCCGGTTACCCTGGTGCTTGGTTTCCTAGCTGACCTCGTTGCTCGCAGCGGCGGCTACCTAAGCGCATCTCGCAACATCGCGGCATACGTGCTGGTCTCCCTGTGGATGATTGGCCCGCTTGCGCCAATCTTTTTCGCCCCTGACTCCTACTATGCAGATGTTGCCTCCTCAATGGGGCAAGACTACGCCGATAGTATGCGCGCACTCTTTAGCCCCGCAGTGATTGGGGGATGGCTCGTTGCCGCCATGATCATCGCGTTCATCGGCGGGCTCATCGGCCGCTTCCTGCTACGCAAGCACTTCGCTAAGGCCGGCGTTGCCTGAGATTTCGCCGGCCGAGTCCGCCCCCGGTGAGTCGCCAAGCCGGCTGGATCCGCGCACAAAGCTGCTGGCCCTGCTGGTGCTTAACGCGCTGGTTATGCGGGCAAGTCCCACGACGACGCTCATCGCCGTGCAGGTGCTGGCTGTGGCCGCCCTGGCCTGGGAGGTAAGTACCAAGTCTGCGCTGCGTATAGGTTTTGGATGCCTCATCTGCGACGTGATCTACCTGGGCTCTCCCCTCCTGGTTACCTGGATGCAGTCAGCAGCTTGGCCGCATCCCGTGGCGCTCACAATCGGCACCTGCGCGGCAATCATGTACTGGTTTGCGCGTTTCTTCGCGGGCTTCGGCCTGGCCCTGTACGTGTACCGCACCACCAGGATCGGACAGATGAAAGCCGCCCTGCGCGCCATTCACCTGCCGCGCATCTTCGTTGATGCCCTGGTGGTTGCCTTCCGGGTAATCCCCACAGTAGGGGCGGAGGCGGTCGCCATCCGTGAAGCAATGCAGATGCGCGGCGTCGACCTCAGCACACGTGGCGTGCTACGCCACCCACTCGTGATCGCCGAGCAATTCCTAGTGCCACTACTTTCATCCATCGCGCGCGTGGCCGACGACCTAGCGGCCTCCAGCGTGGTTCGCGGCCTAGGCAGCTCTACGCGCCCCACCAGCCTTACGCAGCTACGCGCCACAGGCTGGGACGCACTAGCTCTTGCCTGCATTGCCGCTGTAATTGCCCTTGAATACTGCTGCTACCTGGGAATCCTGCCATGATTGACGTTGCATCCCTATCTTTCTCCTACGTAAGTGAACTAACGGGAGACCGCGTAGAAGCCTTGAAAGACGTGGATCTGTCAGCTGACGCCGGCAGCCTCACCCTGGTCTGCGGGGCCTCAGGCTGCGGCAAATCAACCCTCATGAAGGCACTAACCGGCCTGGTCCCACAAATGACTCCAGGTGAGTTAGACGGGGTGGTGCGTATCAACGGACGCAACCTCGCCGACGTCGCCCTAACCGACGTCGGACATCTATGCTCCTCAGTCTTTCAAAACCCCCGCACCCAGTTCTTCTGCGACACAGTTGCCGAAGAACTAGCCTTCTGCGGAGAAAACTATGGCCGCGAGCGCGCCACACTGCGCCAGCAAAGCGAACGTGCCGCCAAGCTCATGGGCATCAGCCACCTGCTGGAGCGCAAGCTTGCAACCCTCTCGGGTGGGCAGCTGCAGAAGGTGGCGTTGGCCTGCGCACTGGCCAGCGGCGCCCCCGTACTGCTGGCAGATGAGCCCACCTCAAACCTGGACCCCGCCGCGATTAGTGAGGTGCGCGAGGCCCTGAAAGTACTTAAAGAGCAGGGCCTGACGATTGTTGTCGTTGAGCACCGCCTGCACTTCCTGCGCGACCTGGCTGATCAGGTGCTGCTCATGGAAGGCGGTAGGGTGACGCGGCGCTGGAGTGGCGCGGAGTTCTTCTCCATGGGGCAGGCGCAGCGTCGCTCGTTGGGGCTGCGCACGCTTGTGGACCCTGGCCCGCCCGAAACCTGGGTGGGGCAGGGCCAGGTGGGCCGCCAGGAAAATCAGGTGGGGCAGGGCCAGGTGGGCTGCCAGGAAAAACAGGCGGGGCAGGGCCAGGTGGGCTGCCAGGAAAATCAGGCGGGGCAGGGCCAGGCGGGCCGCCAGGAAAAACAGACGGGCCGCTGGGCAAATCAGGTGGGCCGACAGGAAAATAGGGAAGCCGCCGCAAACCCGGTGCGCCTGTCATGTCGGGGGCTGAGCTTTGCCTACGGTGCCAGCCCTGTTTTTGAAGGGCTCGACGCCGACTTTCCAGCTGGGCAGATCACCTGCATTGCGGGAGCCAACGGCGTCGGCAAAACCACCCTAGTGCGGGTGCTGTGCGGGCTAGCCGCCCCCAGCTCAGGCAGCATCAGCATGGATGGCGTGCCCGCCTCACGCAAAACCCGGCGCTCGGCCTGCGCCCTAGTCATGCAAGACACCGGCCGCCAACTTTTTTCCGACACCCTCGCCGGGGAGCTAACAATTGGCGCCTCACACGCCAGCGGACAAAGTGGGGAACAACTACTGGCTGATTTCGACCTAGCTAACCTAGGCGAGCGCCACCCACTGAGCCTATCGGGTGGGCAAAAACAGCGCCTGGTTATCGCCGCCGCCCGCGCAACCGGTAGACCCATCGTCATCCTCGACGAACCCACCTCAGGGGTGGACGCCAGGCACCTAGATTCAATCACCGCCACCCTGCGGCGCATCGCGGACGAGGGGGCCGCCGTCGTCGTTGTTACCCACGACGGCGAGTTTGCCGCAGCCTGCGCAGACCGACTAATCACGCTCACAGCGACGGGCATCAACTGCGCCCGCGAAGGAGACCAACAATGACCACCAACCAAGACGAGAGCAAGGCAGTGCAAACTGCCTGCTTATGTGAAGTGCAGGGCAGTGCACAAAACAGCCAGGGCACGCAGGGCGACGATCCACGCGCCGCCTACCTGGCAGGCAAACGCGCCTTCAAAGAGCTAACCGCCCCAATTCGTAAATCCATGATCATTGCCCAGGTACTCGGGGTTCTCTATGGGGCGCTCGCGGTGGCCCCCTACGTTATCCTCGTTCAACTTGGACAGGTGCTGCTGGATGCCGCCCGGGCGGGTGTATCACCTGATCGCGGTGAGGTTATGGACCTACTGATGTGGCTTATCAGTGCCTTTGGGGCCCGCTACGGAATCTACTTTGTGGCCGTGACTGTCACTCACTTCGCGGACCTGCGTTTTGGGCACATCGTGCGCTCTCGCATGGTTAAAGTTTTATCCGGTGCCCCCCTAGCCTGGTTTACCTCCACTAACTCAGGGACCGTGCGCAAAGCCATCCAGGACGACACACACGACGTACACACTGTTATCGCCCACGCGCCCGTCGAATCTACCGCTGCCATCAGCGCGCCGATCTCTTTAGTTATCTACGCCTTCATTGTTGACTGGCGACTTGGACTCCTCTCGATTGCCACCATCCCTATCTATGGCCTCATATATGCCTGGATGCTGGCAGGTATGGGGGATAAGACAGCGCAGATGGACCGTCACCTCACGCGCGTGTCAGCCACCATGGTTGAGTTCGTCTCCGGCATCAGCGTGGTTAAAGCCTTCGGCACTGTGGGGCGCTCACACCAGCGTTTCACCCAGGCTGCTGAGGAATATTCACGCTTCTACCGCGAGTGGTGCGACCCTATGCTGAAGGGCTCCGCATTGGGGCAGGCCAGTGTGTCTCCCTCCTTGATTCTGCTCATTTCGACGGCGGGAGGGGCGGCGCTGGCGGGCACGGGTGCAGTCAGCCCGGTTCAGGTCATCACCTGTGCGCTCATTGCCTTGGTTATCCCGGCGGCCATCGAGGTGCTGGGAACGACGGCTTGGGCCTATCAGATAGCGGGTGCTGCTGCGCTGCGTATCGTTAACCTGCTTTCTGTGAAGCCCCTGCCCGCCACTGGCACTTTGGTGCCTGAAGCGGCGGATATTGAGATCGACGACGTCTGCTTCTCTTACGGCCCTACGCTCGCCTTAGATCATGTAAGTTTGCGCGTGCCCGAAGGTAGTATCACTGCGCTGGTGGGTTCTTCTGGTTCTGGTAAGTCCACCCTGGCCACACTGGTTGCGCGCTTTGCTGACCCGGACCAAGGCAGGATCCGTATTGGTGGCGTAGATCTGCGCGACGTCGACCCAAATGCGCTCTACAAGCATGTCTCGTTTGTGCTTCAAGACCCGCAGCTTCTTGATATTTCCGTGCGTGAAAATATTGCGCTCGGTATGCCCGAGGCCAGTGACGAGGCAATCTGGGCTGCTGCTAAAGCTGCCTGCATAGATGATTATGTGCGCGGCCTACCTCAAGGTCTTAACGCCGTTATTGGCCAGGATGCGCATCCTTCAGGCGGCCAAGCTCAGCGTATTGCGATTGCACGCGCCCTGCTTGTAGACGCCCCCATCCTTGTACTTGATGAGGCCACCGCCTTCACAGACCCGGAGGCTGAGGCCGATATCCAGGCGGCCCTGACCCGACTGGTCCAAGGCAAGACCGTTCTGGTGATCGCCCACCGTGCTACCTCAATTGCCGGCGTCGATCAGATTGCCATCCTTGAGGCGGGACGTCTCATTGCGCACGGCACCCACGAGCAACTCGCCGACCACCCATACATGCGTCGCATGAGCGCAGTGAAAGGACACTGACATGTTTGAGCTTATATCACGACTGCGTGAACCACTTTCTGCTGCGGGACGCACTAATTTCAGGCAGGTGACGGCGCTTTCCTGCATTGTTGGCGTGGTTAGAGGTTTATCCCTGATCGCGTTCATCCCGGCCGCAATTGCCTTAACTTCAGGGCGTCCAGCCTGGGGCATGAACCTAACTGCCTGGCTCATCGTACTGGCGTTGTGCGCGCTAGCTTCATTCATCACTGAATACCTGCTAGCTATGCGATCCTATATGGTCTCCTTCGACTTCCTGTCCAACATGCACCGCGCAATCGGTGACAAGGTGGCTTCCCTGCCGCTGGGCTCTTTCCGGGCGGACACGGCCGGAAAGATGTCACGCCTGGTTTCACGTGAACTAATGCTGTTAGGCGAGATGTTCGCGCACATGTATTCGCCCTTCATCGCTGCGATCGTCACTTCACTGACGATGCTTGTGGGTATCACTGTGTTCTCACCGGCTCTGGGGCTAGTGTGTGTGCTAGCCATTCCCGTCATCGCTGGGGGAGTGTGCGTAGCCCGCGCCTGCCTGAATTCCGGGTCTGCGCTTAAAGAGCCTCCCGCCCAAGAGTTGTCTCACCGCATCGTAGAGTATGCAACCAAGCAGGGGGCCCTGCGCGCGTGCGGGCGCTCCAGCTCATATGAGCCGCTTGAGCGGGCCGAGGACACCTATGGGAAAGCCGCGCGGCGTTCACTGATACGTGAAACCGTCGGTCAGGTGGTCAACGGAATGGCCGCTCAGGTGGTAGTGGTTTCACTGATTATTGCGATTGGTCTGTTGGCAGTGGGCGGTAGCGTCAGCCCTGTGGAGGCGATCGTCTCGATTGGTCTGCTTTTGCGCTTTACACAGATCCTCGTCGATATTGGGATGCTAGCCTCCGCCTTTGAAACCCGCCGCCCAGTGTTGGATCTAAGCCACGAGGTCCTTAGCGCCCCCGAACTGCCAATCCTTCCAGCCAGCCCCGATCAGGACCCGGCCAGTTCCAATCATGATCCGTTCAGCTCCGATCAGGACCCGGCCTGCTCTGATTCCGCTGTGGCCCTTACTGACGTGTCCTTCGCCTACGAGGCCGACCACCCCGTCCTGCGCGGCGTCTCCTTCCAGGTTGCGCCGGGCACCATGACGGCGATCGTGGGCCCCTCAGGTTGTGGTAAGACCACTATCGCGCGCCTGGTTGCTCGCTTCTACGACGTCGACGCCGGCAGCGTGAGCGTGAGGGGACGCGACGTACGCCAATGGGACACTGCCCAGCTCATGGCCCAGCTGTCGCTAGTCTTCCAGGATGTATATCTTTTCGATGACACACTCGAAGCTAACGTACGCATTGGTAGAGCCGATGCCAGCGACGACGACGTTAAAGAAGCAGCCCGCCTAAGCGGCGTCGACGAAATCGTTGAGCGCCTACCACTAGGGTGGAAAACCCGTGTAGGTGAAGGAGGCCGCGCCCTATCGGGCGGCGAACGTCAACGCGTCTCCATTGCCCGCGCCCTACTCAAAGCCGCCCCCATTGTTCTCTTCGACGAGGCCACCAGCGCACTGGACCTCGAAAACGAAAACCGCATCACCGAGGCCATGGGTGCGCTACGACGCAACGCCACCCTCATTGTCATCGCCCATAAACTCGACACCATTACCGCCGCAGACCAGATCGTTGTGCTTGACCACGCTGGCCGCGTAGCTCAGGTAGGCACACACGCCGAGCTCTATAGCCAAAGCGATGGACAATACCGGGCCTTCTGGCAGGCCCGCAGTCGGGCAGCCGGATGGAAGCTGGTCTAAACCGGGCGGAGACTGGTCTAAAAACCCGGTGGAGACTGGTCTAAAACCATCTCCAATTGAGGCTGATCAAAAAAGCACTCCCGCGAGCCATGGCTCGCGGGAGTTTTGCTGATCTTAGGCTTTGGCGCGTGATAGATCCACAATCAAACCCAAGCCTGCCACCAATGCCGTAGGCAGGATCCAGCCTAGCTGCGCACCCTGGCCGGGGGAGAGAGCCAGCAAGTCAGTTAGCAGCGTTGGCATGTTTTTAACATGCTCACTGGCAAAGGTAAGCGCTGACCATAAGGTTGCGCCCCACGCAGCGAAAGTGAACATGAAATTACTGCGCAGACGCAACGCGTGGCTGAGCAAAGTCGCAAACACCAAAGCAATCGCAATGGGGTACAGGAAAGTAATCAGCGGAGCTGAGATCTTAAGCAGAGTCTCCAAACCATAGCTAGCAAAGGCGAAACCAATCACCGCAAAAACAATCAGCAACGCCCGGTAACTAAGCTTTGGAATAAGCCGATTAAAGAACTCAGCAGAGGCTGCCAACAAGCCCACCGCCGTCGTCATACAAGCCAACAACACCGTCAAACCATAGGCATACCTACCAACCGACCCCATAGTCAGTGCCGACGCATCCGAAAGCAGGGCGGCGCCGTCGCTATAACTAGCCCCATTAGGCATTAACTGACCCACAAAACCCAAGCCCACATAAACTGTGGCCAGCAGGGCGCCAGCGATCAGCGCGGCAATGCCGGTGTGGGTGGTGGCCCCCGAGCGGGAAATGCCGGTGCGGCCAAAAGTGAAGGCGTTAACCACCACGATACCGAAAGCCAAAGCAGCTACAGAGTCCATCGTCATATAGCCGGATAACAAACCGGCATTAATCGGCTGCGTGGTGTAATCACCCTGGGGAGCGCCAGGGCTGGTCTCAAAGACACTCAGCGCGCGCGTCACCAACAGAACCAGCAGTAGCAGCAAGGCCGGGGTGAGGATCTTACCCAAGTAATTAACCACCTTGCCTTCACGCCAGCAAAGCAGTACTGCCACGGTGAAAAACACAGCGTTGAAAATAATCGAAGGCAAAATACCTTCGCTATTAATAATCGGTTTTATAGCGGTTGAATAGCTAACCGCACCGGTACGCGGCACGCCGTAAATAGCGCCAATCGACAAATACACTGCCGAAGGGAAAATAACCCCAAACACCTTACCGGCGCGCGAGGAAAGATCGCGCAGGTCAGCTCCGGCCACCGCAATAGCAAAAACAGAAATAACCGGTAGTAGTACGCCACCGATCAAAAAGCCGGTAATTGCGGGAGTGAAGGCAGTGCCCGCCTGGGCGCCCATCACTGGTGGGAAGATCAGGTTTCCGGCTCCGAAGAACATCGAAAACAGCATCAGTGACACGGCAATAAGCGAGACTTTACCGGCCTGCTTGGACTTATGCGGTTCAGCGCTAGGCGGTGAAAGAGTGTGAGCTGATTTAGCTGCCATAGCGTTTAGGTCTTTCGTCTAGAAGATATTCGATAGGACAAGTCTTGCAGTCTAGACAAATATCTACCAGGCCTACTTTACTAAATACCAAATTTCAGGGTGGCTGGGGTGCAGGCAAAAAATGTTGGGGGTGAGTGTTTCACGTGAAACACTCACCCCCAACGCAGGCTATGTAGTCGGTATTTTGCGGCGCTAGCGGCTACTGGGCGTCCTGGCCCTCGCCCTGATAGTTGTTGTAGGCGGCTAACACCAGCTGCTGGCACAGCTGCGTGAAGTTACCATCCACCTCAGCTGCCAGCGGCAGCAGCGAAGTCTCAGTCATGCCCGGCACCACGTTCACGTCAATGAACCAAGGCGTGCCCTCGGCGTCGACAATAAAGTCAGAGCGCGACAGCGCCCCTAAACCTAAAGTCTCGTGAACCTTCACCGCCGCCTCACGCACGGCGTCGTCACGCGCCTGATCTAAACGTGCGGGCACAAAAAACTCACTACGCCCAGGGTTGTAGCGGGCATCGTAGTCGTAGGAGCCGTCAGTAACAATCTCCACCGTAGGCAGGGCCCGAGCTACGCCGTCGCCGTCACGCACCACCGAAACGGAAGCCTCCACGCCCTCCACAAACACCTCAATCAAGGCGTTGTCAGAATAGGCGAAACACTCCACCATCGCAGAACGCAGCGAGTCGACGTCGTCGGCATAAGAAACCCCCAGTGCCGAGCCGCCCTGGAACGGCTTAACCACCAGCGGCAGACCCAGGTGCGCAATCACCAAATCCAGCAGCTCATTGGCGCCCAGCTGGTTGAAGAAAGACTGCGGCAAGGTCAACGAATCAGGCGTGGCCACACCCGCCGTACGCACCCCAGCCTTAGCGGTGGGCTTGTAGCTAGCGCGCTGGCAGCCATCGGAGTGCGTGCCCACAAACGGCACCTCCAGGGCTAACAGGATGTTTTGCAAACTGCCATCCTCGCCCGTGGAGCCGTGCACCAGCGGCCACACTACATCCGGGTTGTAGCTGCGCAAAGACGCCAGCATAGAGGCGTCAGGGCAGAAAGTATTAACTTCGTGGCCGGCCTCGCGCAGCGCCCTAGCTACGCGGTGAGCCGAGCGCAGCGAAACCTCACGCTCATGGTTGAGGCCGCCGGCAATGATGGCCACACGCAATTGCTGTGTCATGAAAGGCCTTTCTATACGGCTAAAAATTTAAATAGGGGTAAGCGGAGTCCGGGTGTCCGGTGACGGTCCCGCACTGACAGGCGCCGGGGCGGGCGGGGCAAGGTGGTAACCAGGGACCCGGCGGACTAGTGCTGTCCGGGAGCAGGGCGCTTGGCCGTGCCAAACAGCGAAACCAGCTCCAGGTCGCGGTTAACCACCTCAGAGATGCGGCGCACGCCCTCACGAATATCTTGCTCATTGGGGTAGCAGTAGGACAGACGCATATGGTTGCGGCCCTCGCCGTTGGCGTAGAAGGCGGTACCCGAAACATAAGCCACCAAGTTAGTTACCGCGCGCGGCAGCATGTCCTTGGCATCCAGGCCCTGCGGCAACTTAACCCAGGTGTAAAAACCACCCTCGGGAACATTCCACTGGCACATGGGCAGGTAGTCGTTAAGAGCCTGAATCATGGCGTCACGTCGCGAGCGGTACATGCCTCGGAAAGTGGAAATCTGGTTGCGCCAGTCAAACTCGCTTAGGTACATGGAGATCGAATACTGGCCCATAGAGGTGGGGCACAGGATCGCAGACTCAGAGGCTAGCTTCAGCTTTTCGCACATTGCCGACGGCGCACAGGCCCAGCCCACACGGTAACCAGGGGCGAAAATCTTAGAGACAGATCCCAGATACAGTACGTGATCGGGCGCCAAGCTCTTAAACGAAGTGTAGGTGCGCCCGTCAAAGCCCAGTAGGCCGTAGGGGTTGTCCTCCACAATCAGCACGTGGTGGCGCTTGCAAATCTCCACGATCTGCGGGCGACGCTCCTCGCTAACGCACACCCCGGCAGGGTTGTGGTAGTTGGGAATGGTGTAGAAGAACTTAACCTTGCGGCCCTCGCGCTCCAGGCGAGTGAAAGTTTCTTCTAAGGCCTGAGGAATGACGCCGTCGGCATCAATAGGGCTCTGCACTACCTCAGCCTCATAGGCGCGGAAAATACCCAGGCTGCCCAGGTAGGAGGGGGCCTCACAGACCACCACGTCACCCGGGTTAATCATGATTTCGGTGATTAGATCCACGGCCTGCTGAGAGCCGGTGGTGATGAGGATATTGGCACTGTCAGCCTCGATGCCCTCATAAGCCATTACTTCAGTGAGCTGCTCTGCCAGCTGCGGCAGACCTTTACCGTTGCCGTATTGCAGGGCCTTGTAGCCGTCACGCAGCAGCATCTGTTTGGTGGCTTCAGCGATGTCAGCCATGGGCAGGTCTTTGAGGTTGGGCATCCCGCCGGCCAGTGAAACTACCTCCGGGCGCGATGCCACCGAGAATAAGGAACGCACTTCTGACTCGCGCAGCCCTGCGGCTCGCTCTGCGTAGGAGTCTAGCCAGGGGTCGAGTCGGTTACCTCTTTGATTCTCAGTCACGGTGGTTCCTTTCGTAAGCGCTGGTGGGCTGGTTGTGCCCAGGCGCGCGTAGCTTTAATTCTGCCACGTGATGGCGTCTAATGCCGGAAAGCTACTGAGGGCGTAAGTGCTGAGGTGCTGGGGTTGGGATGTTGGGGTTTGGGTGTGGGGCCGACGGCGACGCTGCGGTTGGGTGCTTGAGGTGCTGGGGGTGGGATGCTGGGGGTCGGCGGGGCTGGGGCCGACGGCGACGATGTGCGCACCGCGTTTGCTGTGAGGGGCGGCGCCAGGCGGCAGCTGTGTGGCGCGTGCGGCAGCATAGAGGCCGACGGCTGCGCGGGGTGTGTGTGGCGTGTGTGTTTCACGTGAAACACGATGTTTATTGTGTGGCTGGCGGGCGACGTCGTCGTCGATATTTAGTGCTTAAGGGAGGTGGGCGTAAGGGGCTGAACACAAAAACTGACAAATCATCCCTTCCCTATAAAACCCCATGGAATTTTTATAGGGAAGGGATGAAATTGCCTGTATTTGTATGAAATTGCCTGTGTGTACCTGTGTGTACCTGTGTGTATAGCTCAGGCGTTGGGGAAGGCGGCCTTCTGGACCTCTTCCACAAAGTTAGCCTTGGGGCGCGAACCCACGAACTCGTGGCGGACTTCGCCGTCACGGAACACCAGGAAGGCCGGGATGGAACGCACGCCGTACTTGGCGGCGCTTAGCGGGTTGGCATCCACATCCACCTTCACAAACTTGACGTCCTCAAGCTGCTTAGCGGCCTCGTCAACCACCGGAGCCATCTGACGGCAAGGCGGGCACCAGGTGGCCCAGAAGTCCACCACTACGGGCTTGTCAGAGTTGATGACCTCATCCTGGAAAGTAGCGTCAGTAACTGCGAGAGCGTTCGACATGTTGTTCTCCTTCGTATTTAAGAGCTGTTTCTAGCCTAGTAGAGATTGAAAGGATTGTGGGCGCAAACCCACGTTAGTTATCAGGCGGGTAGTTAGTTCAGTTCGGCCAGGTAGTGTTGGGCGTCTAGAGCGGCGCGGGTGCCCGAGGCGGCAGCAGTGATGGCCTGACGGTAGGTGGGGTCTGCGACGTCGCCGCAAGCAAAGACACCGGGGACGTTAGTGCGGGTGGAGGGGTGAGAAACCACCACATAGCCGGCGGCATCCAGCTCCAGCTGGTCACGCACCAACTCGCTGCGCGGGGTGGAACCAATGGCAACAAACAGCCCGGTAGCCTCCAACTCGCGAGTTTGACCGGTAACCGTGTCGGTTAGGGTTACGCTCTCTAGCGCCCCCTCACCATGCAGTGCCGATACGCGCGAGTTCCAAGCGAAGTTAATCTTGGGGTTCTCCAGGGCGCGCTTAGCCATAGCAGCCGAGGCGCGCAGCTCGTCGCGGCGGTGCACCACAGTCACAGACTTAGCGAAAGTGGTTAGGAAGGTTGCCTCTTCCATAGCGGAGTCGCCGCCACCCACCACAATGATGTCCTGGTCGCGGAAGAAGAAACCGTCACAGGTAGCGCAGTAAGAAACGCCGTGACCGGAGTACTTATCCTCTTCCTCCAAGCCCAGCTTGCGGTAAGCCGAACCGGTGGAGAAGATAACGGTGCGGGTCTCAAGCACCTCATCTTCTAGATGCACGCGCTTTACCTCGCCAGCCAGCTCCAGCTTGACCACATCCTCATAGCGGATGTCGGTGCCAAACTTCTCAGCCTGCTCCATCATGTTGTTCATCAGGTCAGGGCCCTGAATACCCTCAGGGAAACCGGGGAAGTTTTCCACCTCAGTGGTGTTCATTAGGGCGCCACCGGCAGTCACGGCGCCTGCTACCAGCACCGGCTTGAGCTGGGCTCGGGCCGCGTAGATAGCGGCGGTGTAACCGGCAGGTCCGGAACCTACGATAACGACGTCGTGAACCATACTGCTCCTGTTCTTCAATGTTTGTTGGCAGGTACAACCGAGACCTAGGTCCGAATGTTCCCAATACAAATGTTAGCTGCGCCCTATCAACTAGGGGCAGCTAACTTAACTAGCGGCGGTAACTATTGTCCCTGGGTTGAGGTGACCGTGGGCACTGTCGAAGCGGCGGGACCGTCGTCCTCATCGAAGGAAACGTTAGACAGACCTAGCAGGTTCGAGAAGGCAAACACCACTGCCAGAATCACTACCAGCGCTAAGGCGGCCAGCAGCGCCCAGGAGGTGCGGCTGCGTTCCTTGTACTGGATGTACTCTGCTTCGTTTTCTTCCTTGCTGGGCATGGGGCGAGGTGCGTCTAGCGCCTCTTTCGTGGCCGGCATGGTGGGCATAGAGATGATGTCGCTCAGGTCGCTTAAATCAACCTCACGGCCCGGGCCAGGGGCGGCTGGAATGGCGTCACTAGCCGCCTTAATGTCCTCACGCACACTGTTACCCACGCGCGAAGCCAGTTGGGTGGTCTTAATGCGGGTGTTCTTAATCAGGCCCTTAACGGCCTCAATACCCTCAACGCCCTCTTCAAGCTGCTTAGTGGTGAACTCAGTGGGCTGAGCTACCGGCAGTTGGGAGCCTTTAACTGGCTGCCACGTGCCCAGGGCGGTTACCAGCGCGGCGGCGCTACGGATAGGCCTACCCGAATACTGCTGGGCGAAAATCTCGTCCAGGTCAGCCGGAACCTGCGGGTTAATCGTGGCCGGGGAAACCGGGTGACCGCCGGTCATGGGGGCACTGGGAATCCCGGTGCGCTTACCCGGCCAGCGCTTGGTCAACCCGTAGTAGAGCAGATCCAGTAGTGCCTTGGCGTCAGTAATGTCGTAAGCCAACAAGCCATGCTCGTCACGGTCAATCTTTACGTGGCGCAGCGCCGACTCGTAAGACAAGCCAAATACGCGCACTTTACCGTCCGCAGTGACGCGGATATCTTCAGTGCTCAGGCACAGGTGGTGCAGGCCGCGACGGGAGGCATTATCCAAAGCGGAAGCTACCTCACCAATAACGGAGCGGGCCTGCTCAACCTCCAGGCCGTCCTCAATGAGACGGTCGAAGGAGACCCCCTCAACCGGGTCTGTGACAATGAAAGCCGGCTCTAATTCGACGTCGCGCACCCGTACCAGACGCGGGTCGGTAGCCAAGGCAGCGCGCTGAGCAGACTCAAGTACCTCGACCTGGTTGCGTACAGCCTCGGTGAGCACATAAATGGCCACCGGCTGGTCTAAAATCGTGTCGATACCGTGGTAGCGGCGTACGTGTGGAAGTGATGTGGGCAGATTGCCACACAGGTGATAGCGGCCCGAACCGATCGGGAAAGATTGAACTAGATTTTCTGCTTCTGGCTGCATAGGAATAGAAGGCGCTGGCGTATCCGCGCCCGACGACGCCGGGGGCGGAGGAATTGGCGGAATAGCTGCAGCAGGAGCTGCGTTAGCGATTGTACCTAGCGACTTAGATGCAGACGAAGAAGTCTTTGAGGTGTCGCTTACGCTGGTAGAGGTAGCACCCTTAATGGAGTTCTTAGCTGAGCCCTTAGTGGCGGCGCCGTCGACGGCGTCACGGGCAGCCGCAGTGGCATCCTTGGCGGCAGCTAAGGTGGCGGGGGTTGATTCAGCTAGCGTAACTTTACTGGTTGCCTGATCACTGACGGCGTCGGTAGTGGCCGCGTGGATAACCTCACCCTCAGCGATCACGTCAGAGTACTTAAGCGGCACACTCTTATATGCGGGCGGGGTAACCAGGGCGGCGGCACCCTTATTAAGTACCTTGGCGATCGGGGCGGGCAGCAGGGAAGCCACCTTACGCACCACGGAGGTAACCGGGCGGGCAATATTGTTTAGCTCCTCAACGCGCAAAGCCCGGGCGGTAAGCAGATACACCAGGGTCATGATGGGGGCAACAATGAGGATCTGTGCCAGAGAGTCACTAAAACCACTGTTGATGTGGATTAGGTTGAGTCCGTAACGCACCAGGTAACCAGCCACCACGGCGGGGGCCACCGCCAGGCCCAGCAATGCGTAGGTGGTGCTAACCCGGCGTACATCCATATGCGGCAGGTGCTTACGCAGCAAAAACACGATAATTATCGAGCCGGTAGCCTGGCTTGCCGCTGAACCTAAGGCTGCCAGAATCATCCACCAGGTGGCCGGAGCAAACATATATGCCGCAGCGCAAATAATGATCTGGGAAAGACCCACGGGCACGTCGGCCCACAGCATACGTTTAGTGTCGTTATAGGCCAGCATTACACGCTGCATAGTGGCCCATAAACCCTGAGGCACAATACCGATTGCCAGCATCATCAGCACAGCGGCAGAAGCGGAAACCTCTTCAGGGCGCAAAGTGGGTACAAACACCTGCATGGCAGGCCCGGCCAGTACAAAAATACCGGCACTAAATAGGGTGGTGAAAATAGCGATAGTACGCAGACCTAAAGACAAATCATCCTTAACGCCTTCAGCATCTCCCGCAGCCGCTTTTTCACTCATGCGGGTAAATAGCGCCACAATAATTGAGGTAGTCACCAATGATTGCGGCAGCATGAAAATCATTTGCGCATTGGTGTAAATAACCGTAGAAGGCACCACCGTATGGGCATATTCGGGTAATTCACTAGCGCTTAAAGCCGCAGTACCCAGGTTATAGACCACCAAGGTGCTTAGCTCCACCACAATCAGGCCAAACACTGCCCACAGGGCTACCTTGGATACCTGACCCAAGCCAGAACCGCGCAGACCCCACACCAGGCGAGGCTTAAAGCCAGTGCGTACCAGCGGGATATACAGGACCAAAGCCTGGATGGCAATACCCAGGGTGGAGGTACCCGCAATTACAGCAGTGCGGGTGAAATCCCAGTTAGCTGGGCTACCGCCGCCAGAGTATTCGCCGTAAATAAACAGGTAGGCAGCCAGGGAAACGATCGAAATAATGTTATTTAATACCGGCGCCCACATATAGGGGCCGAAATTATTTTTAGCGTTTAGGACCTGGCCCCATAGGGCATAAAGTCCATAGAAGAAAATCTGTGGCAAACACCAGTAGGCAAACGCGGTAGCTAAACCATGCCATTGACCTAATTGGGAACCATAAATAGTTACCACTATGGTGGCAGCTACCGTCAATACGCCGGTAACCACCGCCAGCAGGGCGCCAGCGGTGGTAATTAACCGGTTAATGAATTCTTCACCGGCTTTTTGACGTAGCGCCCGCACAATTTGCGGCACCAAAATAGCGTTTAGTACGCCGGCAGCCAGCAGGTTATAGATCATGGTGGGCGCGTTATTGGCCACCGTGAAGGCGTCAGCGGCGCCCGATCCGGTAGCACCCAGCGCGGCCACCAGCATGGCGTTACGCACCAGCCCCAACATGCGGGAAGCTAGCGTACCCATAAACATGACTGCGCTAGAGCGCGCCAGTGTTGGTGCTTTTGCCATTACTTACCCTTCTGAGATCACCACACGGCGACCACGGTGTACCGTCCTGACGATACCGGCCACCATAAGCACGCTAAATACACTGCCTAAGCCCCAGGTAAACCAGCTTTCCCAGTTGGCGCGCACACGCATATGCACAGTGGAGCTGGAACCTACCGGCTGCCCCAAGGCGTTCTTCATAGAAACCTTGACGTCAATATCACCGCTACCGACGGCATTTACCGGCACCATCACAGTGGTTTGGGAGTTAGCCGGAATAACTGCAGTGGTGTCACCCTTGGAACGCAGTAGCGAACGCGAAGGGCGTAAATGGATAGTGACCTTGGCGGGTTGCGAAGTGTCGTTAGAGACGCGCACAGGTAGGTGCGCGGAGGAGTCAATGAGGTTAATGGTGGAGCTGGGCAGGGTGCGCAGCATATTGCCGATGATCTTATTGCGGCAGCCGACGTCGTCGATAACCACCATGAACTTACCTTGACGCCAAGCTGAGGACGTAGCCACCTCAGTTAGACGCAGGGTAGAGCCAGCGATTTTTGCGGGCTCATTGTAGATAGACACCATGTTTTGGGTGGTGCTAACAGTTTTGGAGGCGGTGGCTAGTTCTTGCTCGTTGATGCGGTAGGGGTCAGTGGAGCTGACAGGCAGAGGTTCGCGTTCAATCTCAGTGCCGTCGCTAGCTTTAGTGCTAGCCAACTGTTCCAGTTCAGCCAGTGGGGCCGGGGTGGACCAGCTGTTGTTTATGGCCGAAAGCCGGTCGTTTAGGTCCTTAACATCCATATTGGAGGCAGAGTCACGCTCTACCAGCAGCAAAACGTGGCGCACCTGATCCGGGCGCTGACGGGTAATAACTGCCGTAGTGCCGCGAGCCAGCTGACGCGCATCAAAGTCGGTGAGGTTACCTAAAAAGCCCTCATAGGTGGTTAGCACCCCAGAAACAGACTCTGACAGGGTCTGGTCGGGGATAAGTACGCGCTGGCCGTTTAGGTTAGCTGTGGAGTCAGGAATGTAGTCCAAGTCCTCAGCTGGGTATAGCGCGGCAGGCGGCGAGATAACCGTGTTTACCTGCCCCTTTACTGCGTCCAGGTAGGTTTGGTCTAGCTCTAACGACGCCGAAATGGCTACATCTGCACGGGCTCCGCTTAGGAGCTGGTCGCTACCAACCATAGCTTTAGATTGGTTGATAGCTTCGCGGATTTGGGCGGCTCCAGTGGTTACGTGGCTAAGGGCAACCAGGTCGGCGTCCATAGGCGGCAGGGCAATTATGCCCCCGCGTTTAAGGGCGCCGGCTAAGGCCTGGTTAAGGGCCGCGACTTGCCGGGCCTCAACTGCTTTTGCGTCTTGAGTGGAGCTTTGGGTGGGGGTAGCTGGAGCACTTGGCTTGGCGCTAGGGGTAGCAGAAGTGCCCGGGGTAGCAGAGGTGCCGCCAGAAGCTCCGGCAGAAGCGCCGGGAGTGGCGCTAGCGCCCCCAGTAGGGGCAACCTCGCTAGCTGGAGCGCCAGCGGTTGGGTTAGCGCTGGGGTTAGCGCTGGGGCTGGCCGTGGCCGGCTCCGCGACTTTTTTGTTAACCGCTGCGGCAGTGGCACCCAGGGCCGAAAGCAGGTAGGGGTCTACGGCCACAACCGTCTGACTATTGGCGGCGTTAAGTATTTCAATGGTGCGCGTACGCATCTGGGTGGTGGCAAGTTTGAGGTCTACCTTGTCACCGGTGATGCAGGCGTTGGGGCTAAAACCGTCGCTTTGACTGGGAGTAAAAGCCGCGCCTGACTGCAATGCCAGTAGCTCACGCATCTGCATGGCTGAAGCGGTGAGGGGAATTACCGTAGTTACTTTGGTGGGCTGCACCTGGGTGGTGGGTGACCACACCGCAATGGCGCGGTCACTGCTAACTAGCTCACCGGAAGTTACCGTCACTTCCATGCCACGAGCGCCCCAGTTATTGCCGCTGGTGTTGGGTAGCTGCGTGGCAGGGATAGTCAGCGAAAAACGCATAGAGGCGCCTGCTGCCAGGGAATGGTTTAGCTGCTCAGTGTGGGCTACATAGCTGTAGGAGTTGTCATCAAATACTAGCCAGTCTTTGAGCATCTCAACTGATCCTTGAGAGCGTGACTGGAGGGATACGCGCATGTCAAAGCCAGACAGTGACTCGGTGGAGGTGTTGGTGATAGTTCCTGCCACGGTGATGTCACTGCCGGGAGTGATTACCTCAGGGTTGATTTGGTCAACTTCTACAGTGAGCCCGTCAGCTGCGGATTGGCTGATATCTGCGGCTGAGCCGGTAGGGGTACCTCGGCGGTGACCAGTGCTTTTAATGCCTGTTCTGTCTGTGGTAGCCGCGTTGGTTTTAGTGCCGACGCCGCCGGCCTGGGCTGTTTTTAGGGTGGCGTAGTGCCCAGTTTGCGACGACGTCGCAGCCACGTTTTCGCTGTAAGTCACCGCTGCAGCGCTCACCCCAGCTGACGCCGAAGGGAAAATAGCGAACAGCGCCATTGCTGAGGCAATGGCGCTACAGCGTAAAGCTTTTTTAAATCGTTTCACCCGTCACCTACCAGAATTCTGCGGGCGGCAGCGACAATGCGACGCTCGTTTGGATAAGCCAAACGGCGTGACACTTCACTTAGTGGCACCCAAGCTACGTCCTCGGCCTCATGATCAGGGTCGTTTTCAATGGTCAGCTCGCCGCCGATAGCTTCCAGCAAATAGTGGTGAACTACCTTGTGTACGCGATGCTGATCCCCGGTGAACCAATAGTCGATTGAGGCCAAGTGGCGCAGTACGCGCCCCTCAATACCGGTTTCTTCCGATATTTCACGGACGGCAGCTTCTTGGGGAGTTTCACTGCCTTCTAGATGACCCTTAGGTAGACACCATTCCAGGCGAGAGCCGCGATTGCGGCGGGCAATTACTGCGGCCATGGCCTGCCCGTTTTGGACGTCTACTACCAGCCCACCAGCGCTGGTTTCGTCTACCACCGGCAGCGCACGCGAACTGACCCGGCGCAGTGTGGGGCCAGGGTACGGTAGCGGGCGGTTAGCAGACATATACAAGATTCTAAAACACTGCTGGATAACTGCGCGTGTGGCGTAGACATGGCAATCTAGTAGGGATGCAAAACGTTCTGCCGCCAATCGCCGACCAAGCTCTAGCCAATCTGCCAATTTCATTGGCTGCATTAGGGCATGCTTTTGTTCGCTCCGGGTATGAAATTTCCCTAGTGGGAGGCCCAGTGCGAGACGCCTGCTTGGGTATTGAGCCACACGATTTTGACCTAACCACCTCCGCGCGCCCAGAAGAAACCGAGCGTTTGCTGCGGCAGTGGGGTGATGCCTGTTGGGATGTGGGACGTAACTTTGGCACGATTGCCGCCAAAAAGGGCGACGTCGTCGTTGAAGTAACCACCTACCGCACTGAAGAGTACGAAATCGGCTCGCGCAAACCGGCCGTAGCTTACGGTGACAACCTCGAAGGTGACCTAACTCGCCGCGACTTCACCGTTAACGCCATGGCGCTGCGGCTACCCGACCTGGAGCTGGTAGACCCCCACAACGGGCTGGCGGACCTGCAAGCGGGGATTTTACGCACCCCGGTAAGCGCTGAGCAGTCTTTCGACGACGACCCGCTACGTATGCTGCGGGCGGCGCGTTTTGCCTCACAGCTAGGTTTCGACGTGGACCTAGAGGTGATGGAAGCCATGGAACAGATGGCGCAGCGTCTAGAGATCGTTTCAGCTGAGCGTATCCGCGCCGAGCTTGAGCGTCTGCTGCTTTCTCCCTACCCGCGTCGAGGTCTAGAGCTGCTGGTACACACCGGTATTTGCGACATTGTGCTGCCTGAGGTCTCAGCCCTACAAGACACGGTCGATGAGCACCGCCGTCACAAGGATGTTTATGAGCACACGCTGACCGTATTGCAGCAGGCCATGGATTTGGAAACTGGCCCTGATGGGGATGTGCCCGGGCCGGATTTGCGGCTGCGCCTAGCGGCGCTACTGCATGACATCGGTAAGCCGGCCACGCGCCGCTTCATGCCTGACGGCACCGTCACTTTCCACGCCCACGACTATGTAGGGGCGCGCATGACCGCTAAACGTATGCGTGCACTGCATTTCGATAAACAAACCATTAAGGACGTTTCACGCCTGGTGGAGTTGCATTTGCGTTTCCACGGCTATGCGGACTCGCCCTGGTCTGATTCGGCGGTGCGTCGCTATGTGACCGACGCCGGCCCGCTGCTGGCCCGCCTGGGCTGCCTGACCCGCGCGGACGTAACCACCGGTAATCGCCGCAAAGCAGCCATGCTTTCACACGCCTACGACGATCTAGAGCGACGCATTGAGGCCCTGCGCCAGCAGGAAGAACTGGCCTCTATCCGGCCTGAGCTGGACGGCCAGGAAATCATGGCAGAGCTAGGTATTAAACCGGGCCCTGAGGTTGGTAAAGCTTACAAGTTCCTGCTGGATCTACGTATGGAACGTGGCCCGATCGGTAAAGAGCTAGCCCGCGAGGCACTACATTCCTGGTGGGCCACCCAGCAGTAGCACCCTGGCCGGCGGCGCTAAAGCCGCCTGCGCCTGAAGCGTGAGCCACAAGCTGGCCAACTAAATAGCTGATGTATACAAAGGGGGGCGCGGCTAAAAGCCGCGCCCCCCTAGCGTTTAGCTAGTGTCAGGCTAGCTCGGGCTGTAGACCCAAAGTGCCTACCAGCGAAGCGCGGTATGCCTCGCTAGCGTAGTGGGCCTGGGCGGCCTCTACCTCGGCTAGGCGCTCGCGGGCACCGATACGCTCAACTACACCCTCGTTACCGGGGGTGTTGATGAACTTCTCAAGGGCAGCGTGAGCCTTGTCAGCGTGCTTGCGGTCACGGACAACCTTGGCGTCCAGGCGGGCGTTGTACCACTCGGAAGCCAGGATGTTCTCACGCTCGAATAGGGCGCGGAACTCGGGGCTGTCTAGGTGCCAACCCTCGCGGCTGACGCCGTCGTGCATGATCTCTAGCAGGGCGCGCAGAGGCGGGCAGGCCTGCTCCAGGGAGCCGTCAGCGAAGTAGCGGTCGGCAACCACCTTGTGGGTGGTGACGATAACGTCAACGCTGTCAGCAAAGGTCTTAGGATCTTGCAGCTCAGGACGCAGCATCTCCTCGGTGAAGATGACATCGGGGTGTAGGAACACACGACCGAAGTAGTTACGTACGAACTCGCCGTTGATGCGGTAGCCCAGGCGGCTAGCCTCAACCTTGCGGCCTTCGTATTCGAAGTCCTCAATGCGCTCCAGGCAGCCCTTAGCGATTAGCTCCTTGGCGTCACGCTCAGCGTGGCTCATGCGGGAGAACAGCTCCGGGATCAGCAGCGAAATGTCGTGGGCGACCTTCACCTTGGGGCCGATGTAACCAGCCGAAGACAACCAACCGTCGTAGCCACCCAGCGCGTAGCTCAGCAGCGAAGCGTTTAGGTCGTACACGGTGGGCAGAGCGTTGAACGGGGCCTTGGTTAGTGCACCTTCACTACCGGCACCGGTGGTGGAGGGGGACTTACCGGTCATGGAGGAAATGAACTCCATGTACAGCTCTGGCAGCTCCATGTAGTGCAGCGGGTTGTAAGCGCACAGGGCGGGCACACCCGGCTCAGGCGGGTTGTTGCGGCGACCAGCGGCCACCACATCCACGCTTTCACGCAGCGGCTCGTCCAGCGGCACCTCGTGGTAGAGGTGGGCAGCTACCTCGGCTAGCTCAACCTCGTAGGGGTTGGCCAGGTCCGGGCGCAGCTGCAGGTAACGCGGGTTCTTAGAGCGAGCACCGTTAACAATGCGGGTGTGAGCGCTGGAAACAAAGTAGGTTCCGTCCTCACCCTGGGCTGCCGCGCGGCGGATCAGGTCCTGCATCGGCTTGGTGTACTGGCTCAGGCCCGGGGCGTCATCCACTAGCTCCTGGGCCTGAGCAGGGCTCATGGGCTCGAAGTTAGAGATGAAGGTGCCCGGCTTGGACATGTCCAGCTCGGTCTGCTTGTCGTAGCCACGTACGACGGCGTCGTCGGGGCGCTGGAACAGCAGACGCTCGCAGTTAGCGACGTACTTGCGGCTCAGGCCAGCAATGCCGTGCTCAGCGGCGAAGGCGGCGTCGGCCTCCTGGGCGGGCACCACAATGGAGGCGGTGATGTCGTCTTCGGTCTGAACCTTGGCGGCGGGGGAGAAGTCCGGACGCAGCGAGAATAGACGCCAGGCGCCGTCGTCCTCGAAGCCCACACGCAGCATGTTGACCTTGATGACCTCGCCATCTAGGCGCAGGGAGTTGGCGTGACGGCCGTTAACCAGACCCACAGTGAAGTGGCTACGCCAGTCGCTACCCCAAGCTGGCTGGTAGTAACGCTTAACGGTGTAAACCAGTTCCTTAACGTGGTCCGGGATAGTGGACAGGAAGTGGTTGTAGTCAGGCGAGTAGGCCGGTGAGGCGGTCAGCAGCTTGATAACCGAACCCAGCGAACGCTCCTCGCTTAGGATCGAGCGGTGGTCAACCCCGTTTGACTTGGGGTCAGCGAAACGGCCTGAGTAGTCGCGGTCGAGTAGTACCTGCACCATGTCCAGGTCCTTTTCGACGTCGCCCACATAAGCCTCACCGAACACGAAGGCGTCCAGTAGGGCCTTAGAGATCTCAGACTTACCACCACCAGAAACGGTAGCGGGCTTGTGCATCTGAGTGGTCCACGGGGCGGTACCTACCAGGTGCCACTGACGCTCGTCACCGCTGCGGTGCTTGGTGTGTAGGCGGTAACCCGAGGGGGTGTAGTAGGTCTTGCCGGCCAGTAGCGGAATGGATGCGCGGGTGCCGTTGTGGTCCCATTCCACGGTCTGGGTGCGCATCGAGAAGTGCGAGCCAGCGGGAACTACCAGTAGGTTCTTGTCGTTGATGGCGACGGCGTGACCGTCGTCGCACATCTGGAAGTAGCTGGGGTTGGCGTCAACTACACTCTGCACGGTTAGGTGTGCAGGGGTGTACTTGTCGGTGTAGTCCTGGCCCAGGTTGTAACGCGGGAAGGCGCGTGCGCCACCGGCGTGCTCTTCTTCCACGTTGCCCAGCAGGTTGGCGCTGTAGCCAATCTGGGTCTTAACTTCCTTCTTGCAGTAACCGAAGTAGTTGTCGGCCACTACGGTGACGATTACGCCGCGCTCGTCACGGGCGCAGCACTTGAAGGCCTTGCCGTCGTTGTAGAGGTCGCCCTCTTCCTTCCAGCACATGCCGTCGCGACGCTGACGCTCGGTGGCCTGATCCCAGTGGGGTAGGCCCAGTTCCTTCTTGGTCAGCTTGGTCAGGTGCGGGGCGAGGATGACGCAACCGGTGTGACCAGTCCAGCTGGTGGGGTCGAGGGAGGCGTCGTTCTCAGGTAGGTAGGGGTCTCCGGCGTTGCCGAAGATGGACTCTACGAAGTCCAGGTTGGAAACCAGACCACCGGGAGCGATGAAACGGATTTCCATGGTGCGCTGGTTGTTTACGCCGGGCACTGCGGGCACGACGATGGGGCGCAGTAAGAGGGATACGAAGGCTTTTGCCGGAGAGTCTGAATGAGCGGCCCAAGGAATCTGCATGAGTTCATCGGGAACGTCATTGATTGCGTGCTCTAGCAGGCGGCCAAAGACTTCGCGCGGCACAGCGCGCTTGTCGTCAGGGATCGGTAGGCCACCTTCAGCCACGTGGAACACGCCGGCAGTGGTACGTCGGTCATTCTTCGGGTTGTGGACGACGCCGTTGAGTACCTTGTAGCTGGTTACGTATTCAGAAACAAAGTGGTCTTCGCCTTCGGGGAGGGCTAGAGCGCGCGAGAGACCAGGCTGATCTAGTACGAAAGTTGCTCCAGGTAGTCGAGGTGCGACGTCGGTACCTTCGAAATAACTGTCTAGGAAGTTCTGAATGCGAGTGTCAGACGCACACAGACGGTTGGATAGTCGCCGCGACATTTCACGAGTACGGGCCAACAGCGGAGCCGTAAGCGAGGCAGTGGCAGAGTCTAGGTTGCCCTGTGACACAGGGATGCCTAGCAGTGCTAAACGTAAGCTGATCGCGGAGTTTGTGCTTTCAGGTGAAGTTTTCTCCATAGGTCATAAGCATAGTAGGTAGGTAGTAGGGTTGTCGTGACGCATGTCCTATACCTGAGAAAGCATTTCTTTCATACTGGAAGGAATCGTTGTGTGGCCGGTTCTCCGCCGGGCGCTAAGAATATTAAGCAGAAACGGGGACTATAGGTGTCGTTACCACCGCAAATCCCGCCGCGCGCTAACTCGGGCGCGAAGGCAAGTGCTAAACAGAGTTCATCGCCTGCAGCGTCTTTAGGTGGAGCTGGCAGGACTAATCAGCGGCCTACGGGTCAAAGGCCTGTGGGCAAGGGGGCCCCGGCGCGTAAAGCGCCAAGTAAAAATTCAACGCGACCGGCAAACCGTGGCGGTTCCAAGGGGCCCAAATCGAAGCGGAAGCTGTGGAATTATCCGCGTGCTGGCAAGGGCAAAATTAGGCGCTGGCTGCCCAGTTGGCAGTTTGTGCTTTGTTCGATCCTATTCGTGCTGACTATGGGGATTGGCACACTGATGCTGGCCTATGCCACTACGGATGTGCCCGCACCTAATGACTTCGCTAAGGCTCAGACCACCGTGGTCTACTACGACGACGGCAAGACTGAGATGGGGCGTTTTACGGATATTAACCGTACCGTCATCGACACCACCAAGCTGCCCTCTTATGTGGGTAACGCGGTGGTAGCCAGTGAGGACTCCAGCTTCTACTCCAACAACGGTATTGACCCTAAGGGTATTGTCCGCGCGTTGTTCAACAACTTAACCGGTGGGCCGATTCAGGGTGCCTCTACCCTGACCCAGCAGTACGTAAAGAACTACTACGTAGACACCACCGATTCTTACGTAGGTAAGCTCAAGCAGGCCTTCTTGGCGGTCAAGATTGACCAGTCCCAGTCCAAGCAGAAGATTTTGGGTAACTACCTCAACACCATTTACTACGGCCGTGGTGCCTACGGTGTGGAGGAAGCCTCCAAGGCCTACTTTGGTCACAGCGCTGACAAGTTGACGCTGTCTGAAGCTGCGCTGCTTAGCGCCGTAATTCCGGCCCCCTCAGGCTGGGACCCGGCGGTGGACGCCAAGACCAGTCAGGCCAAATGGACCCGTGTAGCTGACCTGATGCTTAAGCAGAACTTCATTACCGCCGCCCAGCGCGCAGAAATGAAGTTCCCCAAGACTATTGAGCCCACCACCAAGCAGGTTTATGCAGGTACCAAGGGTTACCTGCTGCAAATGGTGCGTACGGAGCTTAAGTCCAAGATGAAGCTGACCAACGAGCAGCTTGATACTGGTGGTTTCAAGGTCACTACCACCATCAACCAGAAGGATCAGGAAGCTGCTGTTAACGCGGTGCACACCCTGCCCTCTGACAAGCCTGCCGGCTTGGGTGTGGCCTTGACCAGTATTGATCCGCGCACCGGCGCGATTGTGGCGCTCTATGGTGGTGAAGACTTCCTTAAGAGCCAGGTCAACTCTGCTACTCAGGCTGTAGCCCAGGCTGGTTCTACCTATAAGCCTTTCGCGCTGGTCACTGCCCTCAATGACGGCATGAGCCTGTCTGATGGCTACATGGGCACATCCCCCATGACCATTGAGGGTCACGAATTCCAAAACTTCCAGAATGTCTCGTATGGCTGGGTGAACCTGGTTAAAGCTACGGCTTTCTCCATTAACACCCCCTACCTGCAGCTGAATAAAGATGTAGGCCCTGAAAACACCAATAAGACAGCTATTGCCGCTGGTTACCCGGCTAACACGCTAGGTTTCGACGACACTACGCAGGGTGTGCTGGGTTCGGTTTCTCCCCACAACATCGATATTGCTCGCGCTTACTCCACCTTTGCGGCTCAGGGGCAGCGCCACGATATCCACATTGTGGGTAAGGTATCCAACTCCACCAACACGGTGGTTTACACCGCTAACACCACCGGTCAGCAGGTGTTCAAGAAGGAAGTAATGGCGGACGTAACCTACGCACTGACTCAGGTGGTGCAGCTGGGTTCAGGTGAAACCGCTAAGAGCCTGAACCGTCCGGTGGCCGCTAAGACCGGTTCGTCCTCGGACAACAAGTCTGCGCAGTTCGTTGGTTACACCCCCCAGCTGGTTACTGCAGTGACCTTGTTCCAGCAGGGTGCAGATGGCTCTGAACAGTCCATTACCCCCTTCGGTAACTACAGTGAAATCACCGGTAGCACCTACCCGGCCGATATCTTCACTAACTACATGGGCGCAGCTCTTGACGGCCAGGAAGTACTTGACTTCCCTGACCGCTCAGATGGCTCTTACAGCGGCAGCAACCATGGTGGTTCTAGCAGTGGCGGCGGCAGCAGTAACGGCGGCGGCAGCAACTCCGACAACAACAACGGTGGCAGCAACGGTGGCAGCAACGGCGGTGGCGAAGCCACTCAGCCGGCCCAGTCCGCCAGCCCCGTACCCAGCGGCGAATCCAACGGAGGTAACGGCTCCGGTAACGGAAACGACAATGGCAACGGTAACGGTTCCGGTAACGGAGATAACGGCAACGGCAACGGTAACGGTTCCGGTAATGGAGATAACGGAAACGGTAACGGTGGCGGCAACGGCGGTGGAAACGGCGGCGGCTCCGGTGGAGATAACGGCGGTGGAAACGGCGGCGGTAACGGCGGAGGCAATGGCGGCGGTAACGGCGGCGGCTCCGGTGGAGATAACGGCGGTGGAAACGGCGGCGGTAACGGCGGAGGCAATGGCGGCGGTAACGGTGGCGGAAACGGAGGTGGCTCCGGCGGTGGAAACTAGCCACGCTGCTAACCAGCCTCACCGGTAACCGTAACAACCGCATACGGTAACCAAATACACACGGGCGGCGGGAAGTGAATTTACTTCCCGCCGCCCGCCTGTATCGGTTAGGGTTGTGTACTGGTTTGGCTTAGCTGCACCCGCAGCGAATGACAAACCTTACGCATCTACCCTCCTGTCACGGAAAGACCGTGACCGTATAGACCAGAGGAGGTGGGTACCAAGCATGCGTCACTACGAGATTATGATCATTCTCGAACCCGAGACCGACGAACGTACCATCAACGCGTCGCTCGAGAAGCTGCTACAGGTTGTTCCCGCTGAGGGCGGTAGCCTGGACAAGGTGGACGTCTGGGGACGTCGTCGCCTGGCTTACGACATCAAGAAGAAGTCTGAAGGTTTCTACGTCGTCGTCGACATGACCGCGACCCCGGCAACCGCTCAGGAACTGGACCGTCAGCTAAGCCTGAACGAGTCCGTGCTGCGCACCAAGCTGCTGCGTCCTGAGGCCTGAGAAGTAACCGCCAAGGGAGGCAAACATGGCTGGAGACACCATTATCACCGTGGTCGGTAACCTGACCCACGACCCGGAGCTACGCTTTACGCCCTCCGGGGCGGCTGTGGCCTCTTTTACCATCGCGTCAACCCCGCGTACCTACGACCGCCAGTCCGGCGAGTGGAAGGACGGGGAGGCCCTGTTCATGCGCTGCTCTTTGTGGCGTGACGCCGCCGAGAACGTAGCTGAATCCCTCACCAAGGGAATGCGCGTAATTGCGCAGGGCCGTCTCGTGCAGCGCTCCTACACCACCCGTGAAGGTGAACAGCGCACCGTGGTTGAAATGCAGGTAGATGAGATCGGCCCGTCTCTGCGCTACGCCAAGGCCCAAGTAACCCGCAACTCTCGCGGTGGCGGTAACTACGGCGGCAACAACGCTGGCGCCAGCAATGGCGGCGGCTATGGCGGCTCCCAGGGTGGCTACAACGCCAACAACAACGCTTCTGCCGGTGGTGGCTACAGCGGTTACAACAGCGCCCCGCAAGGCGGCAGCGCTGGCGACCCGTGGGCTACTGGCGGCTCTTCTTTCGGTGACGAACCGCCGTTCTAAACCTGCCAGGCGCAGCGCCTAGTGCGCAGTGCCTAGCGCGGGACCTGCTTAGCGCAGAATGCCTCATGCAGGGCCTGCCTAACGCAGGCGGCTTAAGTCACCAACGCCCGCCCATTTGGGATCATTTGGGTAGGGCACCCAGACATTCATCTTTAGAGTGCTAAGCACTCAGACCAAGGAGTACCACTATGGCGAAGCCCCAACTTCGCAAGCCGAAGAAGAAGGTTGGCCCGGTCAAGGCCATCAAGGTCGGCGTCATTGACTACAAGGACACCGCCACCCTACGCAAGTTCATCTCCGACCGCGGCAAGATCCGCGCTCGTCGCGTGACTGGCGTTTCCGTACAGGAACAGCGCAAGATCGCCAAGGCTGTTAAGAACGCCCGCGAGATGGCCCTGCTGCCCTACTCTTCCAACGCTCGCTGATAGGGAGGACTAGCAATGTCAACCAAGCTCATCCTCACCCACGACGTCACCAACCTCGGTGTCGCCGGTGACGTAGTTACCGTTAAGGACGGCTACGCCCGTAACTACCTAGTGCCCCGCAAGCTGGCCACCCCGTGGACCAAGGGCGCTCAGCGTCAGATCGACCAGATGGCCGAGGCTCGCCGCCGCAACGCCATTGAGTCCCTGGAAGCCGCCCAGACCGCTCGCGCCTGGCTAGCCTCCAACGTGGTTACCGTTGCCGCCGTTGCCGGCGCTAACGGCCGCCTGTTCGGTGCTGTAAGCACCTCTGACCTAGCTGAGGCCGTTAAGGCTGCCGGTGGTCCCGCGATTGACCGTCGCAAGATCCAGCTGGCCCGCCCGGTTAAGGCTCTGGGCCGTCACTCCGCTAGCGTGCGCCTGCACCAGGACGTGACTGCTCCCCTGGAGATCAACGTTATCGTGGCTCGCTGAAGCTAGTTGCGCTAATTAACGCAGCTAAATGGCCGCTCACCGGTTTGGTGGGCGGCCATTTGCGTCGGCGCCGTCGTCGCTAATTACTCACTGTAAGGGTCCGCGCCCACCGCTTCGCGGGCCATATTGGCGAAGCAGGAGACGTGCCCACGGAAGGAAACCGGGATAGTGCGGGTCTCACCATTGCGGTGCTTAGCCACAATAATGTCGGCCTCACCGGGGCGGTTTTCCTCCTCATAGTATGAGGGGCGGTGCAGCAGCATAATCAGGTCCGCATCCTGTTCCAATGAGCCAGACTCACGCAGGTCACTCATCTGGGGCTTGCGGTCGGTACGGTTTACCGGGCCACGGTTAAGCTGGGCGGCGGCAATCACCGGAATCTCCAGCTCCTTAGCCAGCAGCTTCAAGGCGCGCGAAAACTCCGAAACTTCCTGCTGACGCGACTCCACGCGGCGTCCACTAGTCATCAACTGCAGATAGTCAATGACAATCAAACCCAGGTTGAACTGCTGCTTTAGGCGTCGGGCTTTGGCGCGGATCTCCGGCATGGTCAGGTTGGGGGAGTCGTCCACATACAGCGGCGCCTCAGAAACCGGGCCGTAATGCTTAGCCAGGCGCTCCCAGTCGCGATCATCCATTTTGCCGCTGCCGCGCAGCTTATTTAGCAGCACATTAGACTCCGCCGACAACATGCGCATCATGATTTCCATGCGCCCCATTTCCAGCGAGAAATAGCAGGCCGCAATCTTGTGGTGAATTGCCGCCGACCGGCAAATATCTAGGGCCAGCGTGGACTTACCCATGGCCGGGCGCCCCGCAATAATTATCATCTGCCCCGCCTGCAAGCCACCGGTGAGCTCATCTAGCTCAATGAACCCCGTGGGCACGCCCCGCATCCCCTTATTGTCGCGGTTTTGGGCGGCTTCAATCTCTAAATTGGCGTCGTCAAGGATGTCACCCACGCGCACGTAATCCTCAGAGTTGTTGCGCTCAGAAACCGCGTAAATTTCGGCTTGGGCTAGGTTTACTAGCTCGTCGACGTCGCCGCCGTCAGTGGCGTAGCCCAGTTGCGTCACGCGCGTACCCGCCTCCACCAGGCGGCGCATAGTGGCGCGTTCACGCACAATACGCGCATAGTAGGCGGTGTTGGCCGCCGTCGGCACTGTAGCAATCAGGGACGCTAAGTAAGGGGCCCCACCCACTTTTTCCAGGTTGCCCTGGCGCTGGAGCTCATCAGCTACCACGATGGGGTCAGCCGGTTCCCCACGCGAATAGACACTAATGATGGCGTCAAAAATCTGCTCGTGGGCGTGGCGGTAAAAGTCAGAGCCTTTAATTTCCTGCAAGGCGTCAGCGATGGCGTCCTTGCTCAGCAGCATGCCCCCCAAGGTGCTCATTTCCGCAGATTCATCCTGAGGTGGGATGCGGTCGAAAATATCTGCGGTGTCGCGCGGCTCCATGGCTGACCTTTCTGGGCTGCTGTTTTGGTGGGGGGTTTAAGTCTTAGCCAGACTGAGCCTTAGCAAGGCTAAGCCCTAGCGAAACTAAGCCTTAGCGAGGCTAAGCCGACCGACGTCGTCGACAAAAACACCCCTCTCAGACTGGCACAAAACCACTTAGGCGACCAGAGGTTAAGCTACCGGCTGGGCCACTGTAGAGGGTGCGAGGGGCAGTTGGCAAATCGAAAAATCGCTTCGCTGTGGGTAATGCAAAAAAGCCTGTGGGCAATGCCTGTGTATATGTGGAAAAACCTGGGGAAAACTGTGGAAAAGGATGTGGCTAGCGCAGATCACATTCTGAGAAATGCTGTTATTGCAACGAAAAGTGTCTGTGGGGAAAGTGGATAAAAAATTGCTCCCAAATCTGTGGAAAACTCGTCAGACCTGGGGAGAACTGGTGTGCGGGGGCTTGACGCAGTGGTACAAAACTGCTTCAAACTTCTTCAAATTGCTTTCAAAAGCTGGACACAACTAGTTAGCGCGGCCAGCGAGGGTTAGGCTCACCAACAGTATGAGTACAGCAGTTTCCCCCTCCCCTGAAGTCTCTTCCCCAGAAGGTTCTCCTCTTGAAGGCTCTTCCACGGCCGGCGCCGATGCTACTGGCGCTGGCGCCGGTACTGCCGGGGCCGCGAGCGCCGGTACTGCCAGGGCCGCGAGCGCCGGTCAAGGCGCCGACGCGCCCTTTACCAGCCCGGCTGACAAACTGCGCGGGCGCGAACTTGACCGCCAAATCCTGGCCCTGGCCCTGCCAGCCCTGGGCGGGCTGGTGGCCTCGCCGATTTTTGTCATGATCGACTCCTCCATGGTTGGCCACCTGGGCGCCGACCCTCTGGCGGCGCTGTCGCTGGCCTCCTCCATTTTGACCACGGCAGTGGGCCTGTTCGTGTTCCTCACCTACGCCACCACGGCCACAACCGCACGGCATTTCGGGGCCGGGCGTCGTCGTGAAGGGCTAAAAGCGGGGCTGGACGGAATCTGGCTGGCGGCCCTAATCGGCGTGGCGGTGGCCGGCGTAGCGATGGTGTTTGCGCCCCAGATTGTGGCGGCGATGGGAGCTAAGGCGTCGGTGGCGACTAACGCGGTGGCGTACCTGCGCATGGTGCTGCCGGGGCTGCCGGGGATGCTGGTGGTGCTGGCGGCCACAGGCACGCTGCGCGGGCTGCTGGACACGCGCACGCCGTTCATTGTGGCCCTGGCGGGGGCGGCGCTAAACACGCTGCTCAACGCCTTCTTCCTGTATGTGGTGGGGCTGGGGGTGGCCGGCTCGGGGCTGGGCACGGCCTTGGCGGAGCTGTCGATGGGGGCGGCGCTGGTGACCCCGATTGCCCGCGCGGCCCACGCTGAGCAGGTCAGTTTGCGTCCGCGCCTGGCCGGGCTGCGCGCCTCCATGGGGGAGGGGCTGGGGCTGTTTGTGCGCAATATTTCTTTGCGCGTGGCCATTTTGTCTACCGTGTGGGCGGCTACCGCTTTAGGGGCGACGGCGCTGGCTTCCTACCAGGTGGTTAACGCCCTGTGGGGGGTGTGCTCGTTTGGGCTTGATGCCTTGGCGATTGCGGCGCAGGCGCTGATTGGTCAGGCACTAGGGCGGGCTGCCGAGGCGCGCCGCCGTGGCGACAAGGATGCTTTAGCGCAGGAAGATGCGGCAATTAGCCGGATTTTGCGCCGCTGCATGGGCTGGACCCTGGGCGTGGGGGTGGCTGTGGGGCTGGTTGTGGCCGGGGGCGCCAAGTGGCTGCCCTGGTTCTTCACCTCTGACGCACCCGTGCGCGAACTGGCTTTCTGGCCGCTACTGGCCATGGCGGCGTCGTTGCCGCTGGTGGCGGTGGCTTTCCTGTACGACGGCATTTTGATGGGGGCTGGCGACGGGCGGTACCTGGCGGTGGCCGGCGTAATCAACCTGGTGCCATACCTGCCGGCGATCTTGCTGCTGGTCAACGCCCATGAGGGCCTGAGCGACAATGCGGCGCTGATGCTGCTGTGGGGGGCGTTTGCATTCATTTTCATGGGGATGCGGGCGCTGACTACCGGCTGGCGGATCCACACCGACGCCTGGAAAAAATAACTGCAGGTGGAAACAGGCAGGCACATAAATACAGGCAAAATCATCCCTTCCCTATAAAAAATTCATGGGGTTTTATAGGGAAGGGATGAAATGTCAGTATTTGTGAGGAGGCCTGGGGAAGAGGGCCTAGAGAAGAGTGGCCGGAGAAGGGGAACCGGGAGCAGCGTGCCAAAAACTGTTTTCTTACAGAGGCCTGGATGTCCGCGCTGTGCGTCGCTGCGCTGGTGATCGCAGGAGTTCCCTAAACAGATGCTTGGATGGTGCACCTAACGGCTGTCCCAAATGTGACCCTGGTGGGGTTCCTTGCTAGACCGCTAGACCTTCACCCCTGGGTAGTTTTCGCGTCCGGGCAGTATCTCGGCGCCGGGACAGCACTTTATGCCCGGATGTCCGGGCACTCATTTACAGATACGCAGATATCGTCCGTTGCCTATAAAACCCCATGGAAAAATTATAGGGAAGGGATGATTTTGCCTGTATTTATGCCTGTATTTGACTGTGCCGACTAAGTCCATAAGTTATACAAAAAGTTAAAAAGTAGGGGCCCCAGGTAACCCCTTAATACCTGGGACCCCCACAGATCATGGGAAAACCGGCTCGGTTCAGCCTTTCAGCCTTGCGGCCTTGGTGGTCGGCGCTGCGGCCGGCGCTGCGGCCGGCCCCTCACAGATACGGAAAAACCGTCCGTTCCCTATAAAACCCCATGGAAAAATTATAGGGAAGGGACGATTTTACCTGTATTTGTCTGTGCCTGTCAGTCTGTCTGTGTCTGTCAGTCTGACTGTGCCTCTGAAGGCCTCAGAGGGTAGCGGATGCGCCGCCCTGGTAGACGTAGCTGAAGGGGGCGTTGCCGTGCATACGGTTCTCGATGGAACTGAGCACTACCTGCTTGGCGTCGCGCACTGCCTGCAGCGGTGCCACGCCCTTAGCTACCTGCGCGGTAATGGCGGCGGCCAGAGTGCAGCCAGCACCAGAAACTCGCTCGGAGCCCACTGCCGGCACTTCCAGCACCTCTAGCTGCTCGCCGTCGTAGTAAACATCCAGCGCAGTGCCGGTGCCCAGCAGGGTGCCAGCCTTAGCCACCACCACGGGCACACCCTGGTCGTAGATGGCCTTAGCAGCGTCCTTAAGCTGCTCCACACTGGTGATCTCGCCGCGACCAGAAAGCACCTGGGTCTCGAACAGGTTCGGGGTAACAATGCTGGCCTTGGGCAGCACCTGGGCGCGCAGAGCATTGTCCACATCCAGGGCCGCGCCGGGCTCCTGACCCTTGCAGATCAGTACCGGGTCCAGCACCACCTGGGGGAACTTGTAGGTATCTAGTGCCTGGGAGACCACCTCGATGGTGGCCGGGGTGCCCAGCATGCCGATCTTTACAGCATCAATGTGGCTGTGAACGCTGGCGGCCGCCTCAATCTGGTCGGCAATCACCTGCGGGTCAACCGGGACGAAACGGTGGCCCCAGTTGTTGTTGGGGTCAAAGGAAACAATGCAGGTAAGCGCAGTGCAGCCAAATACACCCAGTTCGTGGAAAGTTTTTAGGTCAGTCTGAGCGCCGGCGCCGCCGGAAGCCTCAGAGCCAGCAATTGCAAGTGCAATGGGAGTAGCCATACGGATAGTTTGCCCCCTTAATAGCGGCCTTGGCTAGGGTAGAGATGGTGTAGTTAGTTATTACTAACTCAGTTATGTCTTGAGTATTGTCTGGTTACCCCCGCAAATTGATTAACGACGACGCCGCCCGGGTTTGCTCTGATGCTTGCGTCTGTCGGGCAATAATTCACGACGCCGCCGTCCACCGCCTGCCTGCGTCCCCTTAAGCTAAGCGCATACCTACCCGGGCACAGCCCAGACAAAGCTAAATGCGGCATTATTAGAACATGACCGCACTCAACACCAATGCGCTAACGGCCCTGCCGGTTGTCCCCGAAGTTGATGGAGAACTAATCACCCCCGCCGCACTGATGGCTGGCGCAGTTGACCCCGAGCTGGCCTCGCGTCCCTTAAGCGTATTTGACCTGATGCGAGTCGGAATCGGCCCCTCCTCCTCCCATACTGTGGGCCCCATGCGTGCCGGGGCTGCATTTGGCGCTGCTCTCGTGCGCAACCTTGAGCGCCGTCGCCAAGCCGCTGCGCTACCTCAAGTAACCCGCCTGACCGTAGAGCTATACGGCTCGCTGGGGGCCACCGGGCGCGGACACGCCACCGACCGCGCCGTCGTCATGGGCCTGGGCGGCTACAACCCCAAAACTGTCCCCCAGGAAGTGTGCGCCAACTTCTGGGACCAGGTGGAAGCCCAGGGCTACGTGCAAATGCCGGGGCTAGGCCAGGTACCCTTCTCCACCAGCAAAGACATCATGTTCCTACCCGGGCGCGTGCTTTCCTACCACGTCAACGGCATGACCCTAACCGCCTACGACGCCGCCGGGGCGGAAATCCTACGCCGCACCTACTTCTCCGTGGGTGGCGGCTTTGTGATGGAGGATGTGGGCAGTGACGGTCACCCCGAAATCCGCGCCCTGGCCACAGCCGAAACCAAAGAAGTCAGCGCCACGTTAGCCCCCTACCCCTTCTCCAGCGCCAACGAGCTGCTAGCCATCTGCCGGCGCACCGGGCTACGCATCAGCGACGTGGTGCTAGCCAACGAGGTCTCCGCCCGCACCGAACAGGAAGTAATCGACTACATCCGCCTGCTCGAAACCACCATGATGCAGTGCATCGAGGCCGGCTGTAAGGCCCAGGGGGTACTGCCCGGCGTGCTCGGTGTCCACCGCCGCGCCAACGCCCTCTACCAGCGCCTACTGGCGGAGGAGAAAACCCCCGCCGACGCCTACTGCCGCCGTGACCCGCTGCGTGGCATGGACTGGGTTAACCTCTACGCGCTCGCGGTCAATGAGGAAAACGCCGCTGGTCACCGTGTGGTTACTGCCCCCACTAATGGCTCGGCGGGGATTATGCCGGCGGTTTTGGCTTACTACCGCCACTTCTGCCCGGGTGCTAACGACGACGGCGTGCGTCGCTTCATGCTGGCAGCTACCGCCGTGGGGGCCCTGATCAAGACCAACGCGTCGATTGCTGGCGCTGAGGTGGGCTGCCAGGGCGAGGTGGGTTCAGCTTCCTCTATGGCTGCGGCGGGCTTAACTGAGGCCCTGGGTGGCACCCCTGAGCAGGTGGAGAATGCTGCTGAAATCGCCATGGAACACAACTTAGGGCTCACCTGCGACCCGGTTGGTGGCCTGGTGCAAATTCCTTGCATTGAGCGCAACGCGGTGGCCAGTGTGAAGGCTATTAACGCCTCGCGTATGGCCCTGTGGGGCGAGGGCCGTCACCAGGTCAGCCTGGACACGGTTATTGAAACCATGCGCCAAACCGGTGAAGACATGCTCTCCAAGTACAAGGAAACCTCCCTGGGTGGCCTGGCTGTAAACGTCGTCGAGTGCTGAGTAGGGGGAGTCTTCCCTAAGCGTATTAGTAGCGCGCAGCAGCTAAATGCAGTGTGATAGAGCTATGACAGCCACAAACGCCACCACTTCCGATGCCAGCCAGGTCAAGGTGCTAGTGGTCGACGACGAAATTGTCCTAGCCGATCTTCTAGCCAGCGCCCTGCGCTATGAAGGCTGGGAGGTTACCACCGCCCACACCGGTGCCGACGCCGTGCGCCTGGCCCGCGAAATCTCGCCTGACCTGGTGGTTCTAGACATTATGCTGCCAGACTTTGACGGCCTTGAGGTGCTGAGCAAGATCCGTCGCAATGACCCGGACATCTCGGTGCTGTTCCTGACCGCCAAAGACTCCATTGCTGACCGGGTGGAGGGCCTAAGCGCCGGTGGGGATGACTACGTAACCAAGCCCTTCAGCTTGGAAGAGGTAGTGGCCCGCCTGCACGCCCTGCTGCGCCGCTCCGGCTCAGTGGTGGCCCCGCCCAGTAACGAGCTGGTGGTGGGCGATTTACGCATGGATGAAGACTCCCACGAGGTGTGGCGCGGCGAAGACCCAATTAAACTCACCGCCACCGAGTTTGAGCTGCTGCGTTTCTTCATGGAAAACCCGCGCCGGGTGCTGTCTAAGCCGCAAATCCTGGACCGGGTATGGGACTACGACTTTGGCGGCCAAGCTAACGTGGTGGAGCTTTACGTCTCCTACCTGCGTCGCAAGATCGATAAGGGACGCGCCCCCATGATTCACACCGTGCGTGGGGTGGGCTACATGCTCAAGGTCGCTGAGGAAAACTAATTGTTTAGGGCTATAAAGCAGCTTCTGGCCTCGGCACGCGGTTCGGCGAGCGGCTGGGAACGCAACTGGCAACCAAGTGCCGCCCAGTGCGCCCAGCACCCCCAGGTAGAGGCGGGGCGGCGTCGTCGGCTGTGGGCCCACAAAAAACTGAGCCTGCGTCGCATGATTGTGCTGACCGTGGTGGCCGTGGTGTTTGTGCTAGCTGGGACGATTGGCTGCCTTAGTACCTGGGCGCTGGAAGCTTCACTGATGGACCGCGCCGATATTCGTGTGCAGGCCGCCTCCCAGCGCGGTAACACTCGCCGTCACAGCGAATCCACCGAAAAAAACGTCGCCCAGCAGCTACTGCAAACCTATGGCAGTGACAGCAGCGACTATAACCCGCCCGCCGGCCTAGACGCCCCCGGGCAGGCTGCCGGCACCCTGGCCCTGCTGCGTAACCGCCAAGGGGTGGTGGCCAGCGCTTACATCAACAATGAAGGCAAATACACCTACCTGACTCGCGACCAGATAAACACCCTGATGGCAGCGCTTAACTCAGGTAAAACCAAGCCTTTCACGGTGTATGTGGAGGGGCTGGGCACCTACCGGGTACTGGTTACGCGCGACTCGGTTAGCTCCGACGCCGTACTTACCGGGGTGTCTTTAGCTGATGATGAAGCCCTGATCGGCCGCCAAATGATTATTGAGGTGCTGCTGGTGGGCAGCGGTGTAGTTCTGGCGGCGGTGGTCTGCTTTGGCTTGGTGTCTAGGTTTTTGCAGCCTCTGCGGCGCGTGGCAGCTACCGCTCGGCAGGTAGCTACGCAGCCTATGGATAGCGGTGAGGTACAAATTGAGCGCCGTGTAAGCCTTGCTGACCTGTGTTCTTCCACTGAAGTGGGGGAGGTGGGCACAGCCCTTAACACCCTGCTTGACCACGTCAATGATGCTTTGGAGGTGCGTCAACGCTCCGAAACCCAGGTGCGTCAGTTTGTGGCTGACGCTTCCCATGAGCTGCGCACGCCCCTGGCCGCTATCCGTGGTTACACCGAGCTGGTGCGTAGCGGGCGTGAGGGTGATCAGCTTAGCGAGATTTCCCAGCAGGCCATGGACCGTATTGCTAGTGAATCGCTGCGCATGAGTGAGCTGGTTAATGACTTACTGCTGCTGGCGCGCTTGGATGCGGGCCGGGAGCTGGAAGATGAGCTGGTGGATTTAGCTCCGGTGCTGATTGAGTCGGTGGCAGACGCGCAGATAGCTGGCCCTGATCACACTTTTGAGCTGGATTTAAGCGCTGTGTTTGGGGCAGATGAGGATCTTGATGAGCAGCTGCCGCTGGTGCGCGGTGACGAGCAGCGCCTGCGTCAGGTGCTAGCTAATTTGCTGGCTAATGCCCGCCTGCACACTCCCGCCGGCACGCATGTGTGGGTCAAGCTGCTGCAAGAGGGCGATGAGTACCGCATTGTGGTGGCTGATAACGGGCCGGGTATTTCCCCGCAGCTGCGCGGCAAACTGTTTGAGCGCTTTACTCGCGCTGACGCCTCACGTAATCGCCAGGGCGGCTCTACGGGCTTAGGGCTGGCTATTTGCGCCGCTATTGCCCAGGCTCACGGCGGTAGCGTGCAGTTGGCTGATTCGGCTAGCTATCTCGACGACGCCGCCCAAGGCGCCTGCTTCGTGCTCAGTCTGCCTGTGGCCAGCTAGCGCTAGTTTCCATCTGGCCGGCGCGCCACGCGCGGTGGTCCGGTGCGGCTTTGTGCCGCCTAGCCTGCTGGTGGCCGCCGCCGGTGGCCACTGCTGTTCCTGATGCACAGGCGGTCTTGCCGCCACGCGCCGGTGGCGCGGTACGGGTTTGTGCTGCCTAGCCTGCTGGTGGCCGCCGCCGGTGGCCACTGCTGTTCCTGATGCACAGGCGGTCTTGCCGCCGCGCGCCGGTGGCGCGCAGAGTGCAAGTGTTTTCGCGTGTGAGATGAATAGCTAAGCAATTTTTTCTTCTCTAAACACAGCATGTGGGAAAAACTGCGTGCCCGGCCTGGGGGAAGTGGGGATAAACCGCCTTGAACTGGAGCTAAGGGGAGGGCGTGGGGCGACGTCGGAAAAAAGCAGCTAAACCGGCGCAAAAATGGCCACTTAACGCGTGGTGTAGCCCGGGCACACTAAAAGGAAGCGCGCAACGCAGCGAAAGTATCCACAGCGGCGGCGCCAGTTGTCCACAAATTCCGGGAGGTTTATGCACAGATTCGGTGGCAGACACATCATCTTGGGGTGTTGGCGCTTTCGCACCCCTAGGGGTAGTGTTTTCTATTGCCGGTCGGAATATGCCGGCCGCGTGTTACAAGCGTGTTGTTTCTAGCTCTGGTCTCCCCGCCAGACAGACCCATCAGGATTGAAAGGCACAAATAAAAATGGCGATCACCGTCTACTCCAAGCCCAACTGCGTGCAGTGCAACGCCACCTACCGCGCCATGGACAAGGCTGGCCTTTCCTACTCCACCGTCGACATCTCGGTAGACGCTCAGGCGCTAGAGCAGGTTAAGGCTCTGGGCTACGTACAGGCTCCGGTAGTTATCGCTGGCGATGACCACTGGTCCGGTTTCCGCCCCGACAAGATCAAGGCTCTAGCTGTAGCTAACGCCACCGCAGTTGCCGTCTAAGTGGCTCTACGAGCGACGTCTACCTGCTGGTGGGCGTCGCTCAACTGCGTCTTAGGGCGCATCATTGCCGGCCCGCTAGCCGGTGGGATTAACTTGCAACACAGGTCGTGACCAATGGCGCTTTTAGTGTATTTTTCCTCCACCTCTGAAAACACACATCGCTTCGTAAGCAAACTGGGTATGCCCGCTAAACGCATCCCCCTGCTGCCAAGCCAGCCGCCGCTGGAAGTAGATGAGCCATATGTGCTGTTAGTCCCAACCTACGGTGGTGGCAGCATCAAAGGTGCAGTCCCCAAGCAGGTCATTAAATTCCTCAACAATCCCCACAACCGTGAGCTATGTCGTGGCGTTATCGCTTCTGGCAATACCAATTTTGGTGCCGCCTACGGCCTGGCTGGTGACATAATCTCTAATAAGCTAAAAGTCCCATATCTCTACTGCTACGAGCTGTTGGGAACTCCCAAGGACGTAGAGACCGTAAAGCAAGGATTGGAAAAGTTTTGGCAGACACTCTGACTGATACCGGCAGTGAGTCGGTACGTTCCCCTGAACTGGACTACCACGCTCTAAACGCCAAGCTGAACCTTTACGGCGCTGACGGCAAGATCCAGTTTGACGCCGATCGCCAGGCTGCACGTCAGTACTTCCTGCAGCACGTAAACCAGAACACGGTGTTTTTCCACGACATCGAGGAAAAACTCGAATACCTGGTTGAAGAGGGCTACTACGACCCCACCGTGCTAGCCAAGTACCGTGAAGGCTTCCCCAAGGAGGCTTTCAAAGCCGCCTACGCCCACAAGTTCCGTTTCGAAACTTTCCTGGGGGCCTTCAAGTACTACACCTCCTACACCCTCAAAACCTTTGACGGCAAGCGCTACCTGGAGCGTTTTGAGGACCGCGTGGCCACAGTCGCCATGGCCCTAGCCGACGGCGACGAGCAGCTAGCGCTAGACCTGATTGAAGAAATCATGTCTGGCCGCTTCCAGCCAGCCACCCCCACCTTCCTAAACGAGGGTAAAGTCCAGCGCGGCGAGCCTGTATCGTGCTTCCTGGTGCGCATCGAGGACAACATGGAGTCAATCTCGCGCGGGATCAACTCAGCCTTGCAGCTATCCAAGCGCGGTGGCGGCGTCGCCCTGCTGCTAACCAACCTACGCGAGATGGGCGCCCCCATTAAGCGCATCGAAAACCAATCCTCCGGCGTCATTCCCGTAATGAAGCTGCTGGAAGACTCCTTCTCCTACGCCAACCAGCTGGGTGCGCGTCAGGGCGCCGGGGCCGTGTACCTGCACGCCCACCACCCCGACATCATGCGTTTTTTGGACACCAAACGCGAAAACGCTGACGAAAAGATCCGTATCAAGACCCTGTCCCTGGGTGTGGTGATCCCCGACATCACCTTCGAGCTGGCCAAGAAGAACGAGGACATGTACCTGTTCAGCCCCTACGACGTCGAGCGCGTCTACGGGGTGCCCTTCTCCGAAATTTCGGTGACGGAGAAGTACCACGAAATGGTCGACGACGGCCGCATCCGTAAGTCCAAGATCAACGCCCGCCAGTTCTTCCAGACCATAGCTGAGCTCCAGTTTGAATCTGGCTACCCCTACGTGATGTTTGAGGACACGGTCAACAAGACCAACCCCATTAAGGGCAAGGTGGTCATGTCTAACCTGTGCTCGGAAATCTTGCAGGTTTCTGAAGCTAGCGAGCTAAACGCAGACCTAACCTACGCCCACGTGGGTAAGGACATTTCCTGCAACCTGGGTTCGCTAAACATCGCTAAAACCATGGATTCACCTGATTTTAGCCGCACCATCCGCACCGCTGTGTGGGCGCTAACCGCCGTCTCAGACCAGACCGACATTGAGTCTGTGCCTTCCATTCAGCGCGGTAACCGCGAATCGCACGCCATTGGCCTGGGCCAGATGAACCTACACGGTTTCCTGGCGCGCGAATCCATCCACTACGGCAGCGAAGAAGCCCTGGACTTCACCAATGTTTACTTCGCCAGTGTGCTGTTTGAGGCCCTCAAAGCCTCCTGCGAGCTGGCCCGCGAGCGCAATGAGCGTTTTGTCGGTTTCGAAGAATCTAAGTACGCCACCGGCGAGTTCTTTGAAAAGTACCTAAACCAGGATTTTGTGCCCACCACTGAGCGTGTAAAGGAACTGTTTGCCGCTTCTAGTGTGCACGTGCCCAGCCGTGAAGATTGGGCTCGGCTGGCCCAGCAGGTGCGTGAGTACGGCCTGTACAACCGTAACTTGCAGGCGGTGCCGCCCACCGGCTCTATTTCTTACATCAACAACTCCACCTCCTCGATTCACCCGATCGTGGCCAAGGTAGAGATCCGTAAGGAAGGCAAGATTGGGCGTGTCTACTACCCGGCCCCCTATATGACTAACGACAACCTGGAGTACTACAAGGACGCATACGAGATTGGCTATAAGGCCATTATCGACACCTATGCGGTGGCTACCCAGCACGTTGACCAGGGCCTGAGCTTAACCTTGTTCTTCCCGGACACCGCCACCACCCGTGACCTGAACAAGGCCCAGATTTACGCCTGGCGTAAGGGCATAAAAACCATTTACTACGTGCGTCTACGTCAGGCAGCCCTGGAAGGCACTGAGGTAGAAGGCTGCGTCAGCTGTATGCTGTGAGGCTTGGCCCTGCACAGTAATCTGTGGCCTTACACCATAATTTCGCTGCTGGCCGTCTAGGTGGTCTACCACCTAGACGGCCAGCCCGTTTTTGGCTGTGTCACCTTTTGGTGGCGCCATCTTTTGATTGCGACAGCCCCTTTTTTGTGGGGTTGGCCTAGGCCCGTTTGGGGCGGTTATTGGCTAGTATTGAGTTGCCTTTTGCTCGCTATCCACCTCAAGAAGGTCCCAATGCATCACGAGAAGCTCAAGCTACTAGACCGCGTTCAGGCCATTAACTGGAACCGCCTGGTTGATGACAAAGACCTTGAAGTGTGGGACCGCCTCACCGGTAACTTCTGGCTGCCTGAAAAGGTGCCGCTGAGCAATGATGTGCCCTCCTGGGCTACCTTGACTGAAGACGAAAAGCTCATGACTAACCGCGTCTTCACTGGTCTGACGCTGCTAGACACCATCCAGGGCACGGTGGGTGCGGTTTCACTGATCCCTGACGCGCGCACCCCGCATGAGGAAGCGGTGCTAACCAACATTGCTTTCATGGAGTCGGTACACGCACGCTCCTACTCCTCGATTTTCTCGACACTGCTGTCCACTAAGGAAATTGATGAAGCCTACCGCTGGAGTGAAGAAAACCCCCACCTGCAGCGCAAGGCTGACATTATCCTCAACTACTACCGTGGCGATGACCCGGAAAAGCGTAAGGTTGCCTCCACCATGCTGGAGTCTTTCCTGTTCTACTCAGGTTTCTACGCCCCCATGTACTGGTCTAGCCACGCTAAGCTAACCAACACCGCTGACCTGATCCGCCTGATCATTCGTGACGAGGCCGTGCACGGCTACTACATTGGTTACAAGTATCAGCAGGCTGTGGCCGAGGCTTCGCCGCAGCGTCAGCAGGAGCTTAAGGACTACACCTTCGAGCTGCTCTTTGAGCTCTACGACAATGAAGAGCAGTACACCGAGGACCTCTACGACCCACTAGGCCTAACCGAGGACGTTAAGAAGTTCTTGCGTTACAACGCCAACAAGGCCCTAATGAACCTGGGCTATGAGGCCATGTTCCCGGCTGACTCCACGGATGTAAACCCGGCTATTTTGGCTTCGCTTTCCCCTAACGCTGACGAAAACCACGACTTCTTCTCCGGCTCTGGCTCCAGCTACGTCATCGGCACCGCTGAAGCCACCCAGGATGAAGACTGGGACTTCTAAGTCAGCTAGGGAGCTACATGCATACCGTAACTTTCGGACTGCCCTTTAACGGCGTCGTCCCCCTATGGCACGAAGACGGGCTGATCACCTGGCACCAAAGCGACATTGACCTGGCTGAAGTGCTGGGGCTGGGGCTAGTTGAGGAGCGTGAAATCACCGAGGGGGCCCCTGCCGGCTGGAGTGAGCGGGTGGAGGTGGGCCGCCTAATGGGCAACATTTTGGAGCTCAAGGCCATCACCCCGACAGGTAAGCGCGCCATTAAGGATGTGGGGGCTGGGGCCCGCATCGGCATCAGTGACCCGCTGCCTTACCAGGAGGCTATGGGCGAGTTTTTCGACGCCGACGCTTTCAGTGTGCATATCGCTCGGATGCTGCTGCGTGGGGCGCGCGATGGGCTACTGACCGTGTTTACGCTGCACGAGTCGGGCAACCCCCAAACGCATCACCTGCTGAGCGTGTCTTCCACCCTGGATGAGTTGGGATACATGTATTTCCACCTGGTCACCATGGTGGATATGAGTGAGGTTCCCAGCTGGGCGGGTTACTCTAAGTCCGACGGCGTCACTAGCTTGGATATGAGCATTAACTACTCTGATCTGCTGGGTAGGGCGGAAATTAACGGCGTGGAGACCGCTGGTGAGGCGCTCGACGCCGGCAAGCTGATTAGCTTTGTGCGTCCGGCTGTCGATGCCTTGCTAAAGCCTGGTTTCCCCTTCGCTTTGGGGGCCAGCGTGTTTGGCCCCAAGCAGGCCTAGCAGCGGGTAGGCCAAACAGCGGGTAGGCCAAACAGCTGGCTCTAACGCCCTACCTGCGGCCGCTCCCGGCGCCGGGACTGATTGTCCGGCCCTGGCCGCCAAGGCTGCGCCGACAGGCCGACGCGCGCGGCCCTGCGCTAGGCGCCGGGGCTACGTATTTGGCGGGCAGTGCTTAACTGGCACTGCCCGTTTTGTGTGCAGATTCCTATAGTTGAACTATGCGCGACCTTAGCCAGCCCACTGTGCCCTCCCGAGCTTTTTACGACCAACTTGCTGTAGAAACCGAAAAACGCCGTCAAGCTAACCCCACCGCCACCGCCTTAGATCCCCACGGCGGTGCCAGCATCCAGCTGCGTGAAGAACTAAAAGCCCACATTGAGGCTTTGGCCCCGCAGATCGTGGCGCTAAGCCAGGGTATTCACGCTCACCCAGAGGTGGGTTACCAAGAGTTTTATGCCGCCGACGCCGTCGCTAAGCTGCTGCAGGCCCATGGCATTGAGGTTGAGCGCGCCAGTTTCGGCATGGAAACCTCGCTGCGCGCTCAAATCGGCGGCGAGGCCGCTGCTACGGCCGCCGGCGCCGTCGTCGCAGCTGACGCAGACCGCAGCGAAAAGCAGCCCACAATCGCGATTTTGTGCGAGTACGACGCCCTACCCGGGGTGGGTCACGGTTGCGGTCACAACGTCATGTGCGCCAACTCCGTTGGGGCCTTCCTAGCCCTAGCTGAACTGGAAAAAAGCCACCCTGGCGCGCTAGGCGGGCGGGTTATCCTGCAAACCACCCCGGCTGAAGAATGCGACACCGCCAAGGAAATCCTGGCCCAACGCGGCATGCTAGAGGGTGTGGACGCCGCCATCCAAACCCACTCCTACGCCTACGACCTGGTGGATCAGGCCTGGCTGGGGGTACGCCGGATGCGCGTAGTGTTCCACGGGGTTTCCGCCCACGCCGCCAGCGCCCCCTTTATGGGCCGCAACGCCCTGGACGCAGTGACGGTGGCGCAGGTGGGTATGGGTTTGCTGCGTCAGCACATGCTGCCCTCAGACCGTATGCACGCGGTGGTTACCGACGGCGGGCTGGTACCTAATGTGGTGCCTGAGCGGGCAGAAATGAGTGTGATTGTGCGTTCGCTGGATGCTGCCACGCTGCGCGACCTGGTGGCGCGGGTGGAGGATGTGTTCCGGGGCGCCGCCCTAGCTACCGGCTGTGGGATGGAGATCCTTACCGGTGAAACCACCAATGAGATGCCGGTGCGCGCCAATGGCCCGCTTAGCCAGGCTTGGGTGCGCGCGCAGAACACAGTCGGACGCACGGTGCTGCCGCGTGGGGTGATTACCGAGGTGATTGCGGCAGGCACCGATTTTGGCAATGTGTCCCAGCGCGTGCCCGGGATTCACCCGCTGATCAAGATTGCCCCCGAGGGTACGGCCCTGCACACTCATGAATTCGCGACGGCGGCCGGCTCGCCGCTAGGCGACCGCGCGGCTGTGGATGGGGCTTGGGGCCTGGCCAGTGTGGCCCTGGATTACCTCAGTGACCCTCAACTGCGTCAGGCCGTGCGCGCTGACTTCGAGGCCAGTGGTGGGGTAGTGGACGTGGCCTCCTTCTGGGAGAAGTAAATACAGGCAAAATCGTCCCCTCCCTATAAAAAAATCATGGGGTTTTATAGGGAGGGGACGAAATGTCAGTATTTGTGAACCAAGGGCCGTGGCCCTGGCCGCCGGGCCGCACCCAGACCGGTCATACTGCAAGGCGGCGCCGTTGACGCAGTTTCTACGACGACGGCGCCCGGCGCGGGTGTTCAGGCTAGCGCCTCGCGCAGCACATCCAGGCCCACGCTACCAATAGCCAGTGCGCGAGAGTGGAATTCCTTAAGCGAGAACTCCTTGCCTTCACGGGCGGCCTTAGCGGCGGCGTCGTCGCGAATAGACTCCCACAGACGCTGACCCACTGCGTAAGCCGGCGCCTGCCCCGGCCACCCCAGGTAACGCTCCAGCTCAAAGGACAAGAAGCCCTCAGCCATAGCCACATTGTGGGTCAGGTAAGCCCAGGCGCTGTCGCGATCCCACTTACCCTCGCCAACCCCGGGCAGAGCCGCCAGCTCAGCCGGGCGCTGCTTGCCGGTGTGCACACCAATGTCTAGCACCACGCGGGCCGCGCGCAGACGCTGGGAGTCGAGCATACCCATGCGGTCACCCAGGTCATCCTGCCAGCCCAGATCGGCCATGAGGCGCTCAGCGTAAAGCGCCCAGCCTTCGCCGTGCCCAGAAACCCAGCACAGGTGGCGGCGCCAGTCGTTGAGCTCATCGCGCAGGTAGGTCTGCATACCCAGCTGCAGGTGGTGGCCGGGAACGCCCTCGTGGAACACGGTGGTGCGCTCCTGCCAGGTGTTAAACACGGTGGTGCCGGCGGGCACAGACCACCACATACGCCCCGGACGCGAGAAGTCATCGGAGGGGCCGGTGTAGTAGATACCGCCGGTGGAGGAGGGCGCAATGCAGCATTCGATGCGCTGCAGCGGGGCGGGAATGTCAAAGTGGGTGCCGTTTAGGCCGGCCACGGCGGCGTCGGCGGTTTCCTGCATCCACTTCTTCAGCGCGTCGGTGCCGTGCTGCTGGTAGCGCGGCTCCTCGTCCAGGCGCTTGAGGGCTTCCTGCACGCTGACGCCCTCGCCGTACAGCTCGCGGGCCACTTCGCGCTGCTCAGCATCGATGGCGGCCAGGCGCTCGCGGCCCCACTCGTAGGTTTCGTCTAGGTCAATGGTGGCGCCTAGGAATTCGCGCGAGAACAGCTGGTAGCGTTCACGCCCGACGCCGTCCTGCTCGCCCGCCTGGGGCAGCAGCTCGGTCTCCAGGAAGTTAGCGAAGTCGCCGTAGGCTGCCTGGGCGCTGGCTGCGTTGGCGGCTAGCTCCTTGCGTAGGGACTCTGGCAGGGCCTGGGTTTCGGGGGAGGACACTAGGGTCAGGAATGAGGAGGACTCGCCGGCTTGGTTGTGGGCTTGCCCGGCCACGGCGCGCACCTGGCGGGAGGCGGCCACCTGCCCACGGCTGGCGGCTAGGCGCAGGGACTCGACGTGACCACCCAGAGCCCGCTTGACGTCGCCTAGGCGGGCGCTGATGTTGGCCCAGTCCTGCTCGGTCTCGGTGGGTAGCAGGTCGAATAGGTCGCGGATGTCCTGCGAGGTGGAGGCGATGTTGTTGAGGTTGCGTAGCGGCTCGCCGGCTTCGGCTAGCTCAATCGATAGCCCTAGGCGTTCGCGCATGGCGGCTACGGTTACTTCGTCGACGGCGTCGGTGGGGGCTACTTCATCCAGCTTGGCTAGGGTTTCGCGGTCTAGCTGGGTGTATGCGTCTAGACCCTGGGGGGAGAAGTCGTCTAGGACGTCGTGGCGCTCGCCTAGGCCGGTGGAGGAGCCGGTCATCGGTGAAAGCTCAATTACCTTGGCGGTGTACTCGTTGGCGATGGCGTCAATTGCGCTTGGTTTGTGACTCATGAGGCAAGTTTAGTCTTACGTGGAATAATAAGGGCGTGGCTATGTCATACCTTTCTTTACTTCCGGCGTTTGAACGCCTGCCTTACCGCGTGGTTATGGTGTGTACCGGCAATATTTGTCGCTCGGCTATGGCCCAGATTGTGTTGGCGCAGCGCCTGCGTGAGCTGGGGGTAAGTGAGGTGGAGGTTAGCTCTGCCGGGGTTTCTAATGAGGAGCAGGGCAACCCGATTGATTACCGCGCTGCCCGCCTGCTGCGTGAACAGGGCTACAAGAGTAATGACATCAGCACCCACCGGGCCGCTCAGATTACTGACACCCAGCTGCGTCACGCTGATCTGCTGCTAGCCATGACTGCCAGTCATCAGCGGGAGTTGATTCGCCGCGCCCAGAAGCTAGGCGTAGACCCGGGCCGCGTACAGCTTTACCGCATCTATGACCCGCACTGCCGCGAGCAGGTGGAGGCAGCCTGGCAGGGGCAGGGCAGTCTGACTGGTTTGAATGTGCCAGACCCCTGGTATGGGGATGAAGACGATTTTCGCGACACTCTAGATGTGGTTGAGCGCGTCAGTGAGGTTTTGGCGAAGAATCTAGCCCAGCTGGTTGAGGTACAGGAGCCTTAATGGCTGTTAAAGCTAGGTCTAGGCTGGGTGCGCTGGGCACGACGTCGGCACGCGTCAGTGCCACGGCAGTACGCGTCAGCACGACGGCGGCACACGTCGTCGCCGTTGCGGGGCGCAAGCTACGCGTTAATGCACACTCAAAAACCCGCCGTAAGCTGCAAACCTTGACGGTGGCAGTGTCTGCATTGGCGCTGCTGGCCGGTTGCGGGCCTAGCCAGCCGCGAGTGGCCGTGGCTCCTACCGCAACCTATAAGGCTGAGGTGGTACGGGATATGCCCACGACGCCGGCGGGGGTGGCGGCTAGCTGGCTGCTTTACAGCATTTCTAACTCCAAGAGCATTACTCAGGCGCAGATCCGCTCGCATTTTTCGCAGTCACTACTTAAGCAGACATCGTCTAGTAACCTTTACAACTCTCTCACGAAACTGCGTGCGGCCGGCCCGTATACGATGCTCGGCTATGAGGACAGCGGTAACCGCCTGCTAATTGGGGTGCAGGACTCCAATGGCAGGCAGATCAGTATTGATTTGGTGGCTGATTCGCGCAGCCAGATTGTTTCGCTGACTTTTGGGCGCCTGGGCAGGGTTCCGGTTATCACCGATGAGGCTAGTTTGGCTCGCGCCCTTAATGAGGTTGGCGACGACGGCTCTGGCGTGCGTCGTGCGGCTTCAGCTTCCCAGCCGCGCTACCAAAGCAGTTTCTTGGTTGCCCGCATCGATACGTTAAATGGCTGCGGCTCTCCCTTGACACTGTCTAATGCTGATGATCAGATGCCAATTGGGCGCCTGGTAGACCTTTACACCCTGGCTGGGGTGGCGGAGGCCGTGATCGACGGCGGCGTCGAGATTAACCAGGACGCTACTGTCTTGCCGTCCATGATTGCTCAAGGTTATGGGCGTAATGACGCCACCATGATTGGCAAGAAATATCCTCTGCGGGTGGTGGCCTCCCACACTATCCACGAATCTGACCCCACTAGCGCCACCATGTTGATGAAGACGGTGGGGGCCGATGGGATCCGCGCCGCTGCTCAAAACACTGGCAAACAGGATTTAACCTCTTTCTCGCCGCTATTGACGCCCCGTGCGGTGGGACAAATTGCCTGGTCAGACTCGGATTTGCGGTTTTATTGGCGTGAGGCCAATAAGCAGCCTGAGCAGCAGCGCCAGGCTCTGCGCACAGCCTTGGTGAACTCGCTTTCGCGCGGGAGTGTGGCCATGGATCCGAACCGCTACCAGGATGTGCTGTGGCCGGAGGGGATCGGCTGGTTTGCCTCAGCTCGCGAGATTTGCCGTGTGCAAAGCTATTTGGGTCAGTTGAGCCGGCGCGATGTTAACGCCGATATTTTGCTGCGTAATGCCATGGTGGTTGAAAACGGTGTGCATATTGACTCTAGCCAGTGGACTTATGCCACCTATGTGGGCACCGAATCGCCTGGTCAGCTAGCTATGACCTGGGTGCTGACCAGTCCGGCGGGGGCGCGTTACTGCCTGGTTATGATCCTGGCGGCGCGCGACAACACCACTTTGCCTTCGCCGCTATGGTTGCAGGCGGTGGCCCGGCAGGTGATCGACCGGCTGCCTATCTGGATTGCAGCTAAAGAACCTAAAGCTAGCGTCACTGCCACTGCTACAGCCACAAACCCCACCGCCAAGGCCACGAAGGCTAAGGCCAGTAAGAGCAAGGCCACGAAGGGCTCCAAACGGGCTAGCCAGAGCCCCGCCCCGGCCACACCCGCCCCTAGTAGTGCCTCCACTGCTCGTCCCGATAAGAGCACTTCCAGCCCGCATTAAAGCTGACGCCCGCATTAAGTCGACCAGCCCGCGTTAAAAGCCGACGGCGCCGGGCTGCCTGCGTCCCGTCCGATGCGTCCAGGTGCGCCGCGCGTGTGCCTGCGCTGCTCCCGCGCGCCCTGGTTTTAATGCGAACGCTTATAAATCTGGCTATAAGCCCAGGTCAACAGCTAGCGCTATAAATACCCCTAAAAAATAAGTGTTCATATTGTAGACATCACAAAGGTAAAGCTTGCCAGGGGACCTTATACCCGCTTAGCCTGAATTTAGTTAGACCATCAAGAGCAGCCGAGAGACCTGGATCGTTGAAGCTGCAGCAACCCCCCATTTCGGGTGCGGGTGCTACTGCCAGGAACGATGGAGGTGAATATGAGTCAACCAGAAGTAGACCAGCAGCACTCTATGTTGTCGCTGCGTGATGTCCACAAGGTATACAAAATCAAGCCCAAGGGTATTGCTTCAATGCGTACTCCTGCGCGTGAAGTACGTGCGCTAAATGGCTTAAATCTTGAGGTTGCAGCTGGCACCATCCACGGCATTGTAGGTACCTCCGGGGCCGGTAAATCCACCCTAGTGCGCTGTCTAACCGCGCTAGAAACCCCCACTAGCGGCATCATCACTGTAGACGGACAGAACCTGTCTGACCTAAACCAGCGTGACCTGCGTGAAGCCCGCCGTAAGATCGGCATGGTGTTCCAGCACGCCAACCTAATGGATGCGCTAACCACTGCACAGAATGTGGCTTACCCCTTGGCTTTGGCCCGTGCCCCCCACGGTTACCGCCGTGAGCGTGTAAGCAAAATGCTGGACCTGGTGGGTCTAACTGATCGCGCCGACTCCTACCCTTCACAGCTATCGGGTGGCCAAAAGCAGCGTGTGGGTATTGCCCGCGCCCTGGCTGATGAGCCCAGTGTGCTGCTGTGCGACGAGCCCACCAGCGCCCTAGACCCCGAAACCACCCGCTCTATCTTGGATCTGATCCGCTCCGCCCGCGACACCTTGGGCGTGACCGTAGTGATCATTACCCACGAAATGAGCGTAGTGCGCTCCATCTGTGACTCGGTCAGCCTGCTTGAAGCCGGCCAGATCGTCGAAGGTGGCCCCATTGACGAGGTAGTTTCCCAGGTAGATTCGCGACTTTCGCGTGAACTGGTACCGCTACCGGAAGTTAGCGAGAAAGTGCTCGGGCGCGGCGACGTCGTCGTCGACCTGGCTATTACCGCTAAGAAGGGCCAACCCGCAGCCGCCAAGATCCTGACCATTGCCGCTGACCGTGGCGGTGACGTGGCCGGGGGCGTATTCCAGACCATTGCGGGGGCCCAGATTGGCCGCCTGGCAATTACCGTTGAACCCAGCCGCGCCCAGGGCCTAATCGACGCCTTGGCTGACGCTGGGGCTAAGCCAAGTTTGCGCGACACTAGCAAGGAGGTGGCAGCATGATGGGAATCGGTGAATGGCTATGGGATCGTTTCCTGGACATCTCCGACGCCACCGGGCTCACGGGCGCTTTTGGTGAAGGCACCTGGTTTGATAACCGAGCCGTGCGTTTGAAGATGGGTCCGGCAATTGACGAGACCCTGTACATGACTTTCGTTTCTGGCGCTATCACCGTGGTGCTGGGTTTGGCGCTGGGCATTGCCCTAGTGTCTACCGGTCACCGTGGCCTGACCCGCAACCAGGCGGTTTACCAGGTTCTTAGCGCCATCGTTAACGTGGGGCGCTCCATGCCCTTCTTGATCTTAATGATCGCTATCATCCCGCTTACCCGCCTGCTGGTCAGCGACACCACCAGTTGGCAGGCGGCGGCAGTCCCGCTAACCATTGGGGCTATCCCCTTCTACGCGCGTTTGGCGGAAACCGCGCTCGACGGCGTCGAGCAAGGAAAAATCGAAGCGGCCCTGATGCTGGGGGCCTCCCGCATCCAAATAACCTTCGGTGTGCTGGTGCGTGAAGCCCTGCCCAGCCTGATCCAGGCGGCCACAGTCACCCTGGTGACCCTGCTGGGTTACTCGGCGATGGCGGCCTCCATTGGCGCCGGTGGCCTGGGTGCCCTGGCCTTGCAATACGGCTACCAGCGCTACCAAAACGACGTAATGATCCTGACGGTAATCGTCATCGTGCTCATTGTGGGCGTCATCCAGGTGGTTGGCGACATGCTCAGCCGCTTGGCTGACCACCGCTGATCCAACACCAGCTTGGCGCGCCCAGTGCCAACCAAACTGTGGCGCGCAACAGCCAAGCGGCACCACCAGAACTACTTTCCCCACCTAAATTCACAAGGAACAAAATCATGGCAACTGCACTAATCTCTCGTCGTAGCTTCACCGCTGGCTCGCTAGTGGCCGCCAGCGCCGCCGTACTAGCCGCCTGCGGCTCCTCCAAGAAGAAGGGCGGCGACTCCCTACCCAAGGGCATCACCGAGAAGGACGGCACCTACACCATCAAGATCGGCTGCTCCCCGGTACCGCACGGCGACATCCTAGAGTTCGTCCAGTCCAACCTGGCCAAGAAGGAAAACCTGAACCTAGAGATCAAGCAGATCGACGACTACCAGACCCCCAACTCCTCTCTGGCTGACGGCTCCCTAGCCGCCAACTTCTACCAGACCCCCAACTTCCTGGAGCTGCAGGAAAAGGAGAAGGGCTACAAGTTCGAGTCCCTGGCCAAGGTGCACGTTGAGCCCATGGGCCTGTACTCCAACAAGCACAAGAAGCTGGCTGATCTGCCCAGCGGCGCCAAGGTAGTACTCAACTCTGACCCGGCTAACACTGCCCGTGGCCTGAAGCTACTGGAAACCGCCAAGCTGATCACCCTGGACCCCAAGGTTGACCTGCCCACCGACACCGACGTCACCTCCAACCCCAAGAACCTGAAGTTCACCCTGGTGGAGGGCGCCCAGACCGCTCGTAACCTCGACGACGCCGACCTGGTGGTGCTAAACGGTAACTATGCCCTGGCTGCTAAGAAGAACCCGGCCAAGGACGCCCTGCTGCTGGAGAGCGGCACCAACTCCCCCTACGCCAACCTGCTGGTGGTGCGCGAGGAGGACAAGGACAACGAGCAGCTCAAGAAGCTGGCCAAGCTGCTGAACAGCGCTGAGGTCAAGAAGTTCATCCAGGAAAAGTGGACTGACTCCTCGGTTATCCCCGCATTCTGATGCGCAGGTGCCTAATGCCCGGGCGGCATGCCTGGCAAGTGAGCCGGCAGGTGCTGCGGCGGCAGTAGCGCCCGGGCAGCAGTGCCCCGGAGCTCCGCCCGGCATTAGGCACAGCGTTAGATAATAAAAAGGTGTGGCCCCTAGGGGTCACACCTTTTGTATTAGTGCCGTTAGCGGTGCCGGCTGGCAACCGGGCGCCTGCTAACAATCAGCCGGCCGGCAACCGGGGTGAGCGCCGCGCCACCGCAGTTACGGCCGCTAGCTGCCGGCGCCGATTAGAGCGTCAGTCAACCACGCCGTAGAGGCGGTCGCCGGCGTCGCCCAGGCCGGGGACGATGTAGGCGTTTTCGTTGAGGTGGTCATCCACGGCGGCAACCACGATGGTGACGTTGGCGCGGTCGCCCACGGCTTCCTCAACAGCCTTGAGGCCCTCGGGGGCAGCCAGTAGGAACAGGGCGGTTACGTCCTTGGCGCCACGCTCAAGTAGGTAGTCAATGGCGGCGATCAGGGTGTGACCGGTGGCTAGCATCGGGTCCACAATGAACACCTGGCGGCCGGATAGATCCTGGGGGAGACGGTTGGCGTAGGTTTCGATCTCTAGGGTCTTCTCGTTACGGCTCATACCCAGGAAGCCAACCTCAGCGGTGGGCAGTAGGCGAGTCATACCCTCAAGCATGCCTAGGCCGGCGCGCAGGATGGGTACCACCATGGGGCGTGGGTCGGCAATGCGGCGGCAGTGGGCGGTGGCCACGGGGGTGACTACCTCGATTTCTTCGGTGTGTACCTCGCGGGTGGCCTCATAGGCCAACAGGGTAACTAGCTCGTCTGCGAGCTGGCGGAATACGGGAGAAGGGGTCTCCTTATTACGTAGGACAGAAAGCTTGTGGTCAATTAGGGGATGGTCTGCAACATGAACACGCATAGTGCAAGTTTACGGTTAGGGTGCGCCTTGAGCTAGCGGGTAGGCTGACCTTAGCCCGTAATTGCAAGGAGGTGGCTGATGCATAGTTATGAAAATGGGGGCGGCGGACAGCTGCGCGGTGAGGCTTTGACCTGCGCCGTTCAGGAGGAAAAGTACGGTCCGGCCATGGAGTTAGCGCTGCATCAGGCGGCTTTATCTGCGCAATTGGGGGAGGTGCCGGTAGGTGCCGTGGTAATTAACGACGACGGCGAAGTCATCTCCCAGGGTCGCAACCGCCGTGAGGAGCTCAATGACCCCACCGCTCACGCCGAAATTTTGGCACTGCGTAGCGCTGGGGCCAAGTTGGGTACGAGTCATTTGGAGGGCTGTACCCTGGTGGTGACTTTAGAGCCATGCGCGATGTGTGCGGGGGCTATGCTTTTGGCCCGCCTGAAGCGAGTAGTGTTTGCCGCCTGGGAGCCGAAAACGGGGGCTTGTGGCTCGCAGCGTGACTTGGTGCGTGATGTGCGCGCCACGCACCGCCTGGAGGTGCTGGCGGGGTTGCGCCAGAGCCAGGCACAGGCGCTGTTGGAGGATTTTTTCGCCCAGCGCCGCTAGCGGGGTGGCTGGCTTTGGGGGCCGACGTCGTCCGCGCAGCTGTCACTGCCTGCGCGCCTGGTTTTGGGCGTGCACTTTTGTGTGAGTGCGGCTGGGTAAGTAAGGTTTGCGTATTGGCTGTAACCTCCGGTAAATTGGGCAGCCGAGGTAGCGTGTCCGAGCGGCCGAAGGTGCAGCACTCGAAATGCTGTGTGGTGCAAGCCACCCCGGGTTCGAATCCCGGCGCTACCGCCACTAATTCCCGTCATGCAATGCGTGGCGGGATTTTTTGTTTCCGACGGCGCAGGGTGCTGCACGGTAGTACGCGGTGCGGTGGGCTGTGCGCGGGGCGGCGTCGTCGAGAAAAGTGGGGCCGGGAAAAGCGGGAGTAAATAAGGCATAAAAAATCCGGAACCTGACGGTTCCGGATCGGTGGCGGAGGATGGGGGATTCGAACCCCCGAGGGCTTGCACCCAACACGCTTTCCAAGCGTGCGCCATAGGCCACTAGGCGAATCCTCCTAGCAAACCGCAAAGCGGCTACGGTCGAAAATCATAACTGATTAATTGCGCCTGGCGCTACTTGTGGATAGACAAAAAATGTATGCGGTAGGTCACGCACAGGTGGAAAATGCATTTAAGTGTGGCTTAGGTTACGTTTTGCTGTGCATTTGCCTGCTTCTAGTGCTGTAGGAGAGCTAATTTGCCGCTGTCTAGCTCGGTTTGCGCATGGCAAATTACCGGCTGCAGTTTGCTGACTGTAGCTTGCCGGTGGTGGCAGCGCATTGGGGAGAAATGGGTGAGCGCTAACAGCCTTGCTAACGTGGCTAATAAATTCTTAACGCACCTCTAAACTTGCTGTGAAGTGCGAAAATATTTTGCACCAAATCCTTAGGCGGCTAGTTGGAGGCTTGGATTTTTCTTAGAGATCATGCGGGCTTTGTGCACACTCTTTCAAAGTTAATGACTCTGGCGTAGTGCGTTGTAGTTAGTCTCTGAGGGAGAGCTTGGAAGCTATATGCCAGCATCCATTCTTTCGTCTCACATATCAGGATAAAAATGGTGGATAGTCGCGATTTTAGTCGCTCACGGGTAGATAAAGGCCTCTGAGTGTACCTTTGTGGAGCGGCAAACTGAAACCTTGCCGCAACTTAGCTGGTGGTGGCTGTGTTCAAAAATATAGATCACTTGATAGTCGTAGCTTGCAAAGTGAGAGCAATCAAGGTTAAATAACTTCCGTAACAATTTAATAAATCACGGACACAAGTCCGCAACCATAAATACTCGGAAGGAAAATCCATGGCACAGCGTGTGGAGACCATTCTCATCGACGACATTGACGGCTCTAGTGCTGCAGAGACCGTTAACTTCGCTCTAGACGGCGTTAACTACGTCATCGACCTAAACTCCGAAAACGCTAGCCGTCTACGCGCTGACCTACAGGAGTGGATTAACTATGCGCGCCGCGCCCGTAACGGTCGTCGTCGCACCACCACCCCGGCTGTTTCTAACAGCGAGTCCCGCCGCATGCGCGAATGGGCCAAGGAGCACGGTTTCCAGGTCTCTGACCGTGGCCGCGTCTCCGCTGAGATCCGTCAGGCTTACCTAGCTGAGCAGGGTCGCTGATTAATTTAGCGCCAGCTTAACCAGACTTAACTGAATAATTAAATTCAAAACAGGTGTCTATAGGCATCTGTCAGGTAAGTGCCAATAAAACGGTAGTAAATAACTGCTGCGATATTGGTTGTGCTGGTGTCTAAGTTTTATAGCTCGAAGTGCTCGTGCAGTATTTGCTGTGCGGGCACTTTCGTTTATTTAATGACGCGCTGACTTTGGCTTCAAGATTTGCGGCCAAGGATTAAAGCCGGTAACCGATGCGGCCTGGGCGATTAAAGGTGGCGTCTGCGGGGGCTCTGAGCGACGCCGCTGGTGCTGTGTGGATGGTGCCGCTCATGCTAGCCGGCGTTGCTCGCGCTGGCCAGCGTCGCTCATACCGGGCGGACGGCCTTTCGGCGTCGACGGCGCAGGTAGATGATGTGGCGAGCGCAGGTAGGGATACCTGCAGCGTAGGGCAGCGCTACGAGGTGGCAGGGCAGATGGGGGAGTAGTGGTGCCGGGCGTCGTCGACGGCGAATAAGGGGTGCCAGCCGGCGCTTACAGCCCCTCAGACTGTGCCTAAGGCCTCGTTTAGGTGCTTTAGCTCTCGCAAAAGCGTGCAAGTGCTGGCAAAATAGCTTTCATGGCTTACACCCTCGTACTGCTCCGCCACGGCGAGAGCGAATGGAATGCAAAGAACCTATTCACCGGTTGGGTTGACGTGGCCCTATCGGACAAAGGCAAGGCTGAGGCCGTGCATGGTGGTGAGCTGCTAAAGGAGGCCGGTGTTCTACCGGACAAGCTATTTACCTCCATGCTGCGCCGCGCCATCATGACCGCGAACCTAGCCCTAGATGCCGCTGATCGTCACTGGATTCCGGTTGAGCGCAACTGGCGTCTAAACGAGCGTCACTACGGCGCCCTGCAGGGCAAGAACAAGAAGGAAATCCGCGACGAGTACGGCGAGGAGCAGTTCATGCTCTGGCGTCGTTCCTACGATGTGCCGCCGCCGGCCATCGAGGCTGGTAGCGAGTTCAGCCAGGACGCTGACCCGCGTTACGCCGGCGAGCCGGTACCTGCCACCGAGTGCCTCAAGGACGTTATCGCCCGTCTGCTGCCTTACTGGGAATCCACCATCGTTCCCGAGATCAAGACCGGCAAGACCGTCATGATCGCGGCCCACGGTAACTCCCTGCGCGCCATCGTTAAGCACCTGGATGAGATCTCCGATGAGGACATCGCCGGTGTCAACATCCCCACCGGTATTCCGCTGGTTTACGAGCTCGACGAAGAGACCCTCAAGCCCATCAAGAAGGGTGGTCGTTACCTAGACCCCGAGGCTGAGGCCAAGATCGCTGCTGTTGCCAACCAGGGTAAGTGAGCTAGTTTTATAACTAGTTAACTTTTTGGTTGCTAATAGCTAGTAATAGCTACAGATAGCCGCATAACTGTGGGGCGAGTGCGAAAAGCACTCGCCCCACAGTCGTCTTATTTCGGTTTGTAACCGGTTCCAGTTTTGGCTTTGGTGACCGGGCGCCAGTTTTGGCTTTGGTGACCGGCATCGGTTTTGGCTTTGGTGACCGGGCGTCAGTTTCGGTTTTGGTGGCCAGCATCGGTTTTGGCTTTGGTGACCAGCGCCAGCTGATGCGTTAGCAACTAGACACACTGTCCTATGGCGATTGGTTATGTTATGAATATAAGTTTAGGCGTGGAGTGGACTACATGTTGCACGGGCGAGAGCAAAATTAATGCGCCTGCTGGTAGAATATAAGCTAGTTGTATTAGCCCGGAGTGTGTTTATGACCTTTAAAGTTGGCGAGACAGTGGTCTACCCCCACCATGGTGCGGCCCGAATTATTAAAATTCAGGACCGCAAGGTTCGTGGGGAAACGCGGGTTTACCTCACTCTTGAGGTGGCGCAGGGAGATCTAACCATTATGGTCCCTGCTGAAAACGTTGAAGAAATTGGTGTTAGGGACGTAGTAGACCAGGACGGTCTAGAGCACGTTTTCGAGGTGCTACGCACTGAGCAGGTAGAAGAGCCAACCAATTGGTCGCGTCGCTATAAGGCAAATCAGGAAAAGATTGCTTCCGGGGACGTACTTAAGGTTGCTGAGGTAGTACGTGACCTATCGCGTCGCGACACTGATCGCGGCCTAAGCGCCGGCGAAAAGCGCATGCTCGCCAAGGCACGTCAGATTTTGGTTTCAGAGTTGGCATTGGCACAGAAGGTTGAAGAAACCGCTGCTGAGCAAATTCTGGATGAAGTTCTAGCTGACTGATAAGCGCGTTTATATCCCAATGAGTGCTTGCGTTGCGGTTTTAACTGCGGCAGGCTCGGGCACCCGCCTGGGTTGTCAGGGCCCTAAAGCTTTGGTGGAACTAGCTGGCCAGAGTTTGGTGCGCCGCGCAGCAGCCGGATTATTCGCCTGTATGCAGGTCGATGCGGTGGTGGTTACCGCCCCGGCTGATTATCTAGAGGTTTTTAAAGCTGAGCTGGCTGATTTTGACAATTTAGTGGTTGTGGCCGGCTCAGATGTTTCGCGCCAGGCCAGCGTGGCTAACGGTTTGGCTGCGGCAGTTGAGTTAGCGCCGCAGGCAGATGTGGTTTTAATTCACGACGCCGCCCGTTGCTTAACCCCGCCCGCTGCTATTGCCCGTGTGATCGACGCCGTACGCGCGGGTAACCCGGCAGTGATACCGGCTCTGCCGGTCACTGACACAATCAAAGCGGTAGGCCCCGCCCGCCCTCAAGCTGAGATCGCGGCTGCGCCAGCCGCAGCTGGCACGCCAGCGCCCGCAAATGCGCCGCTGTCTAGCCCTACCCAAGTTGAGCCGGTGCTCGAAACTGTAGACCGCCGTCGGCTGCGGGCCGTGCAAACCCCGCAAGGCTTTGAACGCGAAACCATTTTGCGCTCCCACCAGCTTGGCGCCCAGGCAGCAGCCAGTGAATCCAGCGCCGCCTCAGATGACGCAGGCCTAGCTGAGCAGGCCGGCTACCCGGTGGTGGTTGTGCCCGGAGATACCCTCAGCTTTAAAATCACCACCCCCATTGATCTGGCCCTAGCACAAGTGTGCGTAAACCAAGGTCTAGCTGATCTTTAAGGAGTAGCCATGGCGCAATTTTTGCTACCTCGCACCGGTATCGGTATGGATGTGCACGCTTTTGCGACTGAAGGCTCGGGGGTGCCCATGCACCTGGCCTGTCTGGAGTGGCCGGGGGTGACCGGCCTAGCAGGCCATTCTGACGGCGACGTCGTCGCACACGCGTGCGCTGACGCACTGTTCGCAGCCGCCGGGCTAGGTGATTTAGGCAGTAATTTCGGGGTGGACCGCCCTGAGTTTAAAGGTGCATCCGGCGCCACCTTGCTAGGTGAGGCTGCCCGGCGTGTACGCGCTGCCGGTTATGAGATCGGCAATGTGAGCGTGCAGCTAGTTGGCCAGCGTCCGCGCGTAGCGGGCCGAATTGCCCAGGCCAACGCGGCACTGAGCCAGGCAGCTGGGGCCGATGTACAAATGAGCGCCACCACCACCGACCACCTAGGTTTCCTAGGCCGCAGTGAGGGCCTAATGGCAATTGCTAGCGCCCTGGTTTACACCAATACGCCCGCCTAAAACTATTACTTTAGGGTTTCGGGTAGCCTTATAGGGTGAGTACCCTCAAGAGTGAACCCTCCCTGAAACTGTATGATTCGGCCAGCCACGCCCTCGTGGCGCTAGCCCCTACGGTTACCCCCGGTAAGGTCACGATCTACCTGTGTGGTGCCACCGTGCAGGGCAGCCCCCACATTGGGCATATGCGCTCAGCCATTGCTTTTGACGTACTAACCCGCTGGCTAGAGTACTGCGGCCAAGAAGTCGTGCTAGTACGCAACGTAACCGACATTGACGACAAAATCCTGGCTAAATCCGCGCAGGCCGGCGCCCCCTGGTGGGCTTGGGCCTACCGCTATGAGCGCGAATTTTCTGCCGCCTACCAGGCTCTAGGGGTTAAAGACCCCACCTACGAGCCCCACGCCACCGGACACGTACCGGACATGATTGACCTGGTGCAGCGCCTGATCGACGCCGGTCACGCCTATGTGGGTAGCCCCGGCAACGTCTACTTCTCAGTGCGTTCCCTGCCCGACTACGGCTCACTAACCAACCAAAGCCTAGACCAGCTGCGTTCAACTGAGGATGAATCCCAGATTGACGACGCCGTCGAAGCTGACAAACGCGACCCGCGCGACTTTGCCCTATGGAAAGCCGCTAAACCTAGTGAACCTGCCGACGCCTCCTGGGACACCCCCTGGGGACGCGGCCGCCCCGGCTGGCACCTAGAATGCTCAGCCATGAGCCGACGCTACCTGGGCGACACTTTCGACATCCACGGCGGCGGCATTGACCTGCGCTTCCCCCACCACGAGAATGAGCAGGCCCAATCCCACGGCGCCGGCTGGCCCTTTGTGCGCATCTGGGTACACAACGCCTGGGTGACCATTAAGGGTGAAAAGATGAGCAAATCCCTAGGCAATTCCCTAGTTGTCTCTGAACTGCTCAAACAGTACTCAGCTCCAGCTTTACGACTGGTTATCGGTACCACCCACCACCGCTCCACGGTGGAGTTCAGCCCCGACACTCTAGAAGACGCCCAAGCCCTGTGGGACCGCTTCAGCGGGGCCCTGGAACGCGCCGTGAAACTGGCTCCTGAGCTAGCTGAAGTTGATTTGGCGCAGGTAGCGGTCACCAGCGAGTTCCGCGCCGCCATGGATGATGACCTCAACCTGGCTGGGGCCATGACCCAAATTCACGCTGCCCTCAAGCGCCTAAATGTGGCCCTAACTGAGGCTGAAGCCGGTAAGGGCGAAGCTGCGCAGGTAGCTGAAGCCGCCAACCAGCTACGGGTGATGCTTGATATTTTGGGGCTAGATCCACTTTCACCGGTTTGGGCCCGCGCTGGCGTAAGCGAGGAAAACGCAGACAATGCGGCCCTAGCTGCCCTGGGTAACCTGGTGGAAAACCTACTAGAGCAACGCGCTAGTGCCCGCAAAGAAAAAGATTGGGGTCGCGCTGACGCTATCCGTGACGCCTTGGCTAGTGCCGGGGTCGTGGTTGAAGACTCACCTACCGGTGCCCGCTGGCACCTGGGCTGATAGATAAGGAATCCCATGCCTGGAAATGACCGTCCCCACGGCGCTCGCCGTCGTCCTGGTAGTAAAAAAGGCCCCCAGGTTGGCACTGGTGGGCACCGCCGCAAGGCCCTAGAAGGGCGTGGACCCACCCCCAAGGCAGAGGACCGCCCCTATCACCCTAAACACAAGGCCAAGCTGCGCGCTGAGGCTAAAGCCGCTGCCGCCCAACCCACCCGTGAACGTCAGCTAGAAAAGATCCGCAACCGCATTGCGGTGCCCGCAGACCACGAAATTATTTGTGGCCGCAACGCCTGCGCCGAAGCGGCCCGCGCCCGCGTGCCCGTCACGCGCGTATTCATGGCGGTATCCGCTGAAAACGATGACCGCCTAGGGGCTGTGGTACGCCGCGCCACCCTGGAGGGCGCGCCCGTATTTGAAGTCACCAAGCTGGAGCTGGAAGCCCTCACCCAGGGCGCCGTGCACCAGGGCGTGGCCATGGAAATTGCCGCCTACGACTACGCTGACGCCCTAGAGCTACTAGATCGCGTCAGCGCCACCGGCCGCAAGCCCCTATTTGTGGCGCTAGACCAGGTCACCGACCCCCACAACCTAGGTGCGGTGCTGCGTAGTGCGGGTGCATTTGGGGCCGACGGCGTCATCATCCCGCAGCGTCGCAGTGCAGACGTTAACGCCACCGTGTGGAAGGTTAGTGCTGGCGCCGCCGCGCGCGTGCCGGTAGCTAAAGAAACCAACCTGGTGCGTACGCTAGAAGCCTTCAAGGCACGCGGCTGCTTTGTGGTGGGTCTAGACGGTAACGGCAGCGTTAGCGTCGATAACCTAAACCTGGCCGACCAGCCGCTAGTGCTGGTAACTGGGGCTGAAGGCAAGGGCCTATCACGCCTAGTGCGTGAGACCTGCGACGAAATCGCCTCGATTAGCATCCGCGCCGCCGTTGAAAGCCTCAACGCGGCTGTGGCCACCGGTATCGCCCTATATGAGGTAGATCGGGTGCGCCGTACCACTCAGGGCGATTAATCCCTGATAATAGCTATTGGTTGATGCGGGTCGGGCATGGCGCCCGACCTGCCAATTGCTATAAGGAGTTAAGGCAATGGACGCCTCCACGTTGAATCTAGGTGGCGCGCTGGCTTACGGCGCGGATTACAACCCAGAGCAGTTCGACGACGCCACTTTTGAGCGTGACCTGGAGCTAATGCGCCAAGCCCAGGTGAACATGGTGAGCCTGGGGATCTTTTCCTGGACGCGGCTAGAACCCAGTGAGGGCAACTACCGCCTGGACTGGCTGGAGCAAATCATTGACCGCCTGTGGCAGGCAGGTATTAGCGTAGATCTGGCTACCGCCACTGCCTCCCCGCCAGCCTGGTTGGGGCGTCACTACCCTGATACTTTGCCGGTGCGTGCAGATGGCACCGTTTACTCTTGGGGCTCACGCCAACAGTATTGCCCCAGCTCATACCGGTTTAGAGCGGCCGCTAATGCGCTCACGGCGCGCCTTGTGGAGCATTTTGCCGCCCACCCGGCAGTGGCGGCCTGGCATGTTTCTAACGAGTACGGCTGCCATATTCGTGAATGTTTCTGCCAGCAGTGCGCGCAGGCTTGGCGCGACTGGCTTAAAAAGCGTTACTGCTGCCTGGACGCCTTAAACCGGGCTTGGGGAACCAATTTCTGGTCCCAGTTCTACACCGACTGGGAGCAGGTGATTCCTCCGCGTATCACCCCCAGTTTCGCTAACCCCAATCAGATGCTTGATTGGCGTCGCTTTAGTAACCACACTTTGAAATCCGCTTACCTGTCTGAAGCTGCCCTGATTCGCGCCGGGCTAGCTAAAGCAGGCCGGGACGTGCCGGTAACCACCAACTTTATGGATGCCTTTGAGGCACTGGATTATTTTGACTGGGCTAAAGACATTGACCTGGTAACTAACGACTCCTACCCGGACCCGGCTGATCCGCGTGCTGGCCACCAGCTGGCTTTCACTGGGGATCTGATGCGTGGACTAGGCGATGGGCGCCCCTGGCTGCTTATGGAGCAGGCACCCGGCGCGGTGCAGTGGCGAGCCCGTAACGCGGTAAAAGCCCCGGGGGAGTACCTGCTTTGGTCCTTGGCTCACGTCGCCCATGGGGCCGACGGCGTCATGCAGTTCCAGTGGCGCCAGTCGGTTGCGGGGGCGGAAACTTTCCACGGCGCTATGGTGCCTCACAGTGGCACCCAGTCAATGCAGTGGCGTCAAACCGTGGAGCTAGGCCAAGTATTAAAGCGCCTAGCGCCAGTGGTAGGTCAGCGCAGCCAAGCCCAGGTGGCCATCATGCTGGACTGGCCCTCAATGTGGGCCCAAAACGCCGCCATTGGTCCTGATGAGGCCACCCACGGCCTGCAAATTCCGCCGCTAAGCGCCCCCGCTGGCAGCGCCCTACGCGCCGCCCAGGCTTGGCACGCTAGCTGTTTTGAAGCCGGCTATGCGGTAGACATTGTCCAGGTGGATGCTGACCTGGATGATTACAGCCTGATCGTGGTCCCAGAAATCTTCATGACCTACCCCCAGCTAGCCCAGCGGCTAAACCAAGCCGCCAGGGGTGGCGCGCAGGTAGTAATTACCGCCCGTACCGGCGTCGTGGACCAAAGTGGGCACGCCGTCGTCGGCGGCTATCTAAGCCAGGGGCCCAGCGCAGACTACCCGACCACCAGTGGCAACCATCTAGCCTGCGCCCACCACGCAACCCCGGAGGAAGCCCCCGCTACCAGCGTAGCCATGAGCCAGGGTGAGCAAGAAGAAGCCCCCGCCGCAACCATGAGCCTGGCCGAGCTGACCGGCGTGCGGGTACTGGACCAAATCCCGGTACTCGCCGCCCCCGTCTCCGCCTGGAACTGGGAAGGCGAGCCTGACTCCTCCCAGCCCCTAGCCCAAGCCGTAGCCAAAGGCCTAAACCGCAACCTGCAATTCACCCTTGACGCCCACGGCCCCCTGGCGCGGCTACTAGCCCGCAACGAAAACGCCCCGCTGGTGGCTTACGGCTGGAGTGAAAACCTGGCCATCAACGACGACGTCGAAATCCTGGCCTCCTACGCCAACGGCCGCCTAACCGGGCAAGGTGCCATCACCCGCCGCCCCCAAGGTGCCGGGGCTGCCTGGTACATCAGCTGCGACCTAACCCCCGCCGCGCGCGCACACCTACTCAAACTGGCTGGCGCCTACGCGCGTCTACGCCCAGTATTTGCCCACCCGCTACCGGCCGGGGTTAGCGCCCAACGGCGCGGCAACTGCCTATTCCTGCTTAACTTCGCCGCCACCAGCGCCGAAATAGCCGGCGTGGTGGGCTACGACCTAGTCGGGGCGAACCAGGTAACCGGACACCTAGTGCTACCCCCACGTAGCGGCGCAGTTATCCAAATGGCCTAAAATCTCTAGCTTTTTAAAGCAAACTTGAGACAATAAGAACCTAAATGTCGACAATGGGAGGCATCATGGCTGATAACGCCCCTAACTTCATCCGTCGAAGCGGCTTTATAAGCTCGGTTAAGGCAGACGATCAGACCATCGATAAGGCGCTAGCTAACTTAGGTGTGCTGGCGCTACTCGGTGAGCCGGTGCTGCCCCAGCACCGCTCGATCAGCGTACTAGTTAGCGACCAAAACCAGGTGGCTACCGTCAAAAATGGCGAGCTAGCCCCCGGCCTAGACCTATCCGACCTGGTCTACAAGCTAGCCACAGAGCTAGAAGCCGATGTACTAATCGGCCCGGCCCGCTACGACGCCTCAGCCGGTTCCGACGAGGACTACGAACCCGACTACGCCGCCCTGCGCGTAGCAGTGCTCACCCCGATGAGCCCCTACACCGTACCGCTACAATCCACCCTGCTAGAGCGCACCCTGGCGGTAGTGAACCTGCCCGAAATTGACCGCCGCCTGGTGCTTTACGCCGGTGATGGGCTCGAAATCGGTGACCTAGGTTGGGACGAAGAGCAGCTACCGAGCCTAGTGCTGCGCTCCTACAAGGGGGAGCTGAGCCTAGCGGCGATCACCAGTGGGGATCTAGACGACGACTCTGAGGTAGTCACTGTCTTGCGCCGTCGTGAATGGATGGTGTGGCCCAAGGGGCGCATCTCCAAGGACCGCAAGGATGAATTAACTGCCGCCCTGGCTGCTCCCACCCACGCTGCTGAGCTCAGCCTGGTTACCCCGAATGCTGACGTTGAGGCTTTGGATAAGGCTCTGGCTGCAGACAGCGGCAATGGTGTCGACGGCGCCGGCCCGGTGCTAGAGGCCCTGGGACTGCCGCAGTGGCTAGGTCCCTGGCTGCGCGGGGAAATCGCCACCAGCGCTGTGGAGGATGTAGTAGTGCACGAACCGCGCGGCTTGAGCAACGCGGTGGGCCGCAGTGTTTCCATGATGCTAGACGACTCGGCCGTGTCCGGCCCCAGCTTCTGGCAGGGCTACACCCGTACCGTCACCGACCAGCCCTGGCTGTTTAGGGCTGCCCACCTGCTAGAGGCAGGTGCCGGTGGGGCGCTAGTGGGCACGGCCCTAACCCGCCGCCTACGTAAAGGTGGGGGCCTGAGCGGCACCCTGCTAGTTATGGGCGCGGGCCTAGTGGTAGATAGCGCGGCAGAGTTTGCCTTGGCGTCTTGGACCCGTGCGCGTGAGCTGCGCCGCCGCGCGGTTGTGGCCGAGCGTGAAGCCCGCCGCGCCGCTGCCGCACAGTAAAACCTGCTGAGCGCTAATATGCGCTGAGCGGCGCTGCGCGCGGTAGTGGCCCTGGCTGCGCGCGCTGGCACTGCGCGAGTGGCCTGAAAAGCGCCCTGAGATGCGCTAATACTGGGCGCGATTTATAAACTTTGGCCGGCTAGTGGTTTTCCACTAGCCGGCCTTGTATTGGTAGTGCCAGGCAATTTGGTTATGCCCAGCGTGAGCGGTGCCCGTGGTGGTGGTGGCGCCACGGTTTGGCGCCACCAGGCTGCAGCGCCCGTGGCGGTGGCGCCAGGTTTGGCGCCGCCAGGCGGCTACTCGCCCTTGAACTTCAAGTTGGCGGTAAAGCCCATAGGGTTGACGCTGTACTCCTCCACCGCTTCCTGGTCGCGGGCGGCGAATTCGGCGTCGTCTTCATCGCTGGTGCCCGTGGCGTAGTCGATGTCATCTAGAACACTGGGACGCAGCTGCTCATTACCGCTGATCACGGCATGTTCGTCGGGGCGGTTAGCCAACACATTGGCCACATAGTCAGCTACGGCGTCCTGCATAGAAACGTCATAACCGGCGGCCTCAGACATATACCAGCGGTGCTCAAGCACCTCGTGGAAGATTTCCGCAGGCTCCAGCTTGCGGCGCATCTCTACGGGCACAGCCGCAATAGTGGGCTCGAAAACGTCTGCCAACCAGGCGTGGGCAGCGATTTCCAGCGGCTCGTTTTTGCGGTTCCACAGGCTGCGGTAGGCTTCCAGATCGTTAAGCATCCGTCGGCCCTGGCCCTCTTGTACGTCCAGGCCGGTTAGGCGCATGATCTGGCGGTGGTAGTGTCCGGCGTCAACCACCTTGGGCTGGATAGACAGGTGGGTGCCGTCCAGGTCCGTGGTCATTGATAGTTCGCCGACGTCGAAACCCAGAGAGTTTAGACGCTCAATACGGTTAGCTACACGCCAACGCTCAGACATGGAGAAAGACTCTGCACCGGTGAGTACGTCCCACATCTCCAGGTAGCGCGTGACAATACGGTCACCGACGTCGATAGTGTCAACGTCTTCCTCAAGTAGACCACCAGCCTGCAAGTCCATCAGTTCACCAATGATGTTGGTGCGGGCCAACTCAATGTCATACATACGCTTACCAGAGGTGAGGCCCTCAGGGTGGAGTTCACCGGTTTCGGCGTCAACTAGGTAGGCTGCGAAAGCCCCGGCGTCGCGCCTAAAGAGCGTGTTGGATAGGGACACGTCTCCCCAGAAGAAACCCAGCAGATGCAGGCGCACTAGCAGCACCGCGAGTGCGTCAATTAGGCGCGTGGCGGTTTCAGGGCGCATGTACTGGCTAAATAGGGCGCGGTAAGGCAGCGAGTAAGACAGGTGCTCGGTGATCAGTACCGAGTTGAGCTCTTCGCCATTGGCGTCAACGCGTCCGGTAATAACTGCGATTGGACGCACACAGGGTGCCCCTAAACGCAGCAGGTCACGCAGCATTTCGTATTCGCGGTCGGCTACAAAGGAGCTAATTTCCTTAACTGCAATCACATTGGAGTTAAGGTTTACAAAACGCACGATATGGCGGGAAATACCACGCGGAAGAGCAGCCAGAACCTCTGGTGGCCACTGCTCTAGCGGGATATTCCAAGGTAGGTCGAGGAGCGCGGGATCCACGCTCATAGATTTGATGTTAATGGCCTGAGCCATGATCACCCTTCCACAGATGAATAAAGCGGGGTAGCTACCGAGTGGCAGCCACCCCGCTTAGGTGTGTTAGGTATTTGGCGTCTGCCGCCGCGCTAATGGTAGCGCCGCGTAGTTGCCAAATCCGCTAGGCACTCAGGCCGGCAGACGGTTACCCGTGGCGGAGGAGAACAGGTGCTCCTGGCCGGGGCGGATGCGCACGTGGATGACCTCGCCGTTGGCGGGGGCGGTGCGCGGAGGTACGCGAACGATCATCTGGCTGGAGTCCTCGCCACTGCCGAGCTTGTGGGCGGACTTTTCAGCACCCACCAGCTCGCCGTAGACGTAAGCGTCACTGCCCAGTTCCTCCACGAAGGAGATACGTACCGGGATGGAGTCTGCGTCGCCTTCGCTGACCACGTCGAGGGCTTCGGGACGGAAGCCGATGGTCAGGGTCTTGGCGTCTTCGGCAGCTAGAGCCTCAAGGGTGACGCGCGGTAGACGAATCTTGGCGCTACCCAGCTTGGCGACGTCGCCGTCGAGGTCGAAAGTACCCAGGTTCATGGCGGGGGAGCCAATGAATCCGGCCACGAACTCGTTGGCGGGCTTGTCGTACATTTCGCGCGGAGAGCCTACCTGCTGGAGCAGGCCATCCTTAAGTACGGCGATACGGTCACCCATGGTTAGAGCTTCAGTCTGGTCGTGGGTTACGTAGACCGTGGTTACACCCAGCTCACGCTGCAGCGAGGCAATCTGGGTGCGGGTCTGTACGCGTAGCTTCGCGTCCAGGTTCGACAGCGGTTCATCCATGAGGAATACCTTGGGCTTACGCACAATGGCGCGGCCCATGGCTACACGCTGACGCTGACCACCGGATAGAGCCTTGGGCTTGCGCTCCAAGTATTCGGTTAGACCCAGGATCTTGGCTGCCTCTTTAACGCGGCGGTCAATCTCTTCCTTCGGGGTACCTGCGATCTTAAGCGCAAAACCCATGTTGTCGTGCACCGACATGTGGGGGTAGAGCGCGTAGTTCTGGAACACCATAGCGATGTCGCGGTCCTTGGGCTGGACGTCGGTGACGTCGCGGTCGCCGATTAGGATGCGGCCAGAGTTCACATCCTCTAGACCTGCGAGCATGCGCAAAGAAGTGGACTTACCGCAGCCAGACGGACCCACAAGTACCAGGAATTCGCCGTCAGCGATCTCCAAGTTGAGGGCGTCGACAGAGGGGCGGTCGTTACCAGGGTAGATCCTGGTTGCATGGTCAAAAGTTACTGATGCCATGACTTGCTTCCCTTCACCGGCAGGTACGTGCCGGACGATCCGTTGTGAAAGGTGTCCATGCGTGTCCGCACTGACACAAATCTCGTTTTCTTGCGGTTGAGGTTCATCCCCCAACCATGACCAAGTGTGTCATATGTAATAGCTGCTGGGTAGAGTTTGTTCAGAATTGCAGTTGTTATGTGTCTGTAATCACTGAAGTGGTATCGCTGGACTGCTATTTTCACAGGAAACCATTAGCTTCGGGCGCGTAAGCTAGCCCGAGAAGTTAATTTTTAAACTACCGTGAGGTGGCGCGTCAGCGTCGGCTCCAGATACATGAGGAGTTCCCCAGTGGTGTCTTCCAGTAGTGCTCGCGCCGCACGTGAGCGCGCCAAGCAGCTACGCGCAGAGCAAGAACGCAAAGAGCGTCGTGGCAAAATTGCCCGCCGCACCGTTTTGGGGGTCGGTGGCGTAGCGATCCTAGGCGGGACAGCGGGTCTGGTGTTCTACGGGCGCTCGCATGAGGGAAGTGGTGGCGCTAAGGGCAAGGCCGCAAGCGCTGGCGACGTCGACTACACCAAGCTCGACGAGACCAGCCTCAAGAGCAAGCTAGCCAACCGTAAAGGCGTGCCTAAACTCGTACTAGTTGACGGCTCACTGCCCTTCGGTAAGGGTCCGGTGCCGGGCACAATGAACACCGGCACCAAGAACGTAATCGAGGTTGTCTTCGACTACGCCTGCTCGCACTGTGCCGAGTTTGAATCTGTGCACGCCGCTGAACTTAAGGGCATTATTGACACCGGCAAGGCCACGGTAGTGCTGCGCCCCTGCAAGATCCTGGGCTCCGCCTGGTCTGACCTGGCCGACTCCTTCATGGGCACGGTGCTAGACCGCGAGCCCGCCAAGGCTTGGGCCATGCACACCGCTATCTTTGCGCAGCTAGAAAGCGCCATTAAGAGCGGCGCCCAGCAGTACCCCGGCATTGACGCCATCGTCAGCGCCGCTAACGCCGTGGGTCTAAAGGCAGACACCATCACTGACGCCACTAACTCGGCCCAGACCAATGCCTATGAAAACTGGACCAAGCTAGGCACCACCAGCTTCACCAACCAGAACCTGGCCGGCACCCCCACCATCTTTATCAATGGGGTTAACGCAAACCTGGCCCAGCTGCAAGAGCAGGGGTCGCTGCAAAAGCTGTTGCTGCCCGGAGCCACAATCACCCCGGCCCCCACCAACTAAGCCGTCACCTGGCCGCCGTCCTTATATTTAAGGGCGGCGGTACCTTTTTAGTGCTGTCTTAGGCAGGTAGAGTGAGAACTATGCGTAAACCTGTTGATGCAACCCAGACCCCGGCATGGGGCAAGCTAGAGCAGCTACACAAGGAGCTAGCTCCTAACCTACGTGAGTGGTTCGCCCAGGACCCAGCCCGCGCCGAGCGCTACACTTACCAGCTGGCTGACCTGCACGTGGACCTGTCTAAGAACCTTATTAACGACGACGTTCTCGCAGCTCTGCTAGAGCTAGCTGAGCAGGTGGATGTGGCCGAGCGCCGCGAAGCCATGTTCAACGGCGAGCACATCAACATCACTGAAGACCGCGCCGTGCTGCACACCGCCCTGCGTCGCGCCGAGGGCGACACCCTAGAGGTCGACGGTCAGAACGTGGTAGCCGACGTACACGCCACCCTAGCCAAGGTTTACGCCTTTGCTGAAGAGGTTCGCTCTGGCGTTTGGCGCGGCGTCACCGGCAAGCCCATCTCCACCGTAGTGAACATTGGTATTGGTGGCTCTGACCTGGGCCCGGTCATGGTTTACGAAGCTCTGGCTCCCTACCGTCAGCCCGGCCTGGAGTGCCGCTTCATCTCCAACATTGACCCCACTGACTGCGCCGAGACTGTCGCAGATCTAGACCCCGAAACCACCCTGTTCATCATTGCCTCTAAGACCTTCACCACCTTGGAGACCTTGACCAACGCCCGCATGGCCCGCGACTGGTTCCTATCCTCCTTAGAGGCCAAGGGCATCTCCACCGAGGGTGCTATCGCTAAGCACTTCGTGGCCGTCTCTACCGCTCTGGACAAGGTAGCCGAGTTCGGTATTGACCCCAAGAACGCTTTCGGTTTCTGGAACTGGGTTGGTGGCCGCTACTCCGTGGACTCCGCCGTGGGTACCGTTCTGGCCGTGGCCGTGGGTCCGGATAACTTTAACCACTTCCTAGCCGGTTTCCGCGCCGTCGACGAGCACTTCCGCAACACCGAGCCGGCCAAGAACGTGCCGCTGCTAATGGGTCTGCTCAACATCTGGTACGTGAACTTCTTCGGTGCCGCCTCCCACGCGGTACTGCCTTACGACCAGCACCTACACCGCTTCGCTGCCTACCTACAGCAGCTAACCATGGAGTCCAACGGTAAGCGCGTGCGCTGGGACGGTACCCCGGTCACCTCCGCCACCGGCGAGATCTTCTGGGGCGAGCCGGGCACCAACGGTCAGCACGCCTTCTACCAGCTGATCCACCAGGGCACCCAGCTGATCCCGGCTGACTTCATCGCCATGGCTAACCCGGCTCACCCGGTGCGCGACGGCGAGCAGGACGTGCACGAGCTGTTCCTGTCTAACTTCCTGGCTCAGACTGCCGCTCTGGCCTTCGGTAAGACCGAGGCTGAGGTGCGCGCCGAGGGCACCCCCGAGGAGATCGTGCCCGCCCGCATCTTCCCCGGTAACCGTCCCACCACCTCCATCCTGGGCCCCGAGCTGAGCCCGGCAGTGGTTGGTCAGCTGATTGCCCTCTACGAGCACATCACCTTCGTGCAGGGCATCGTTTGGGGTATCGACTCCTTCGACCAGTGGGGTGTGGAGCTAGGTAAGAAGCTGGCTCTGCAGATTGCCCCGGCTGTCTCCGGCGACGCCGAAGCTCTAGCCGCCCAGGACGCCTCCACCCAGGCCCTGATCAAGGCCTACCGCGAGCTGCGTCACTGAGCTTGGCTAGCTGAGTTGCTGCGGCTTAAACAGCCGCAGCGACTAGGTGTTTTAGCTAGCAAGTCTTAAAAAGCACTTTGGCTAGCCGAGTTTTAAAAGCGCTGTAGCGCCAGAAGCTGTAGCTGCTAAAAGTAGTGGCCGGCCGTCATTGACGGCCGGCCACGCTGGCTTTGTAAGCGTTTTAGAGATGTTGCAGGGCTGTGTGCTAAGGCGTTTTAGCGCAGGCCCTGTTCCAGTACGCGCTTGGCGTAGGTTAGGCGCTGGCTGTTGTTAGCGAACTGCAAGCTAGGCGGTCCATCTAGGAGCAAGGTGGCTAGGCCATGCACATAGGCCCACAGGGCCATTTGCTGTTCTTCGCTGGCTTGGGGGTAAATGTTTTCGCATAGCGCGCTTAGCTGTTTGCGTGAGCTAGCTACGGCGGAAACAAAGTTAATGTCGCTTTCTGGCGTGTACATGTCAGAGCGGAACATGATGCGGAAAACGCCGGGGTTTTCTAAAGCAAAGCGCACGTAGGCATAACCGATGGCAACCGCGTCACCTTCATCGCGAGCGCTAGCCAAAACCTCAGACAAAGACGTGAATCCGCCTGTCACTAAAGCGGTAATGATGGCTTCACGATTAGTGAAGTAGTGATAGGGCGCCTGGTGAGTGCAGCCAGCGCGGCGGGCTACCTCGCGCATACTTAAGCCGGCAGGGCCGAACTCGTCGAGTAGCTGCGTGGCAGAAACCAAAATGGCGTCGCGTAAATTTGAGCTGGTTTTAGGCTGTTTGGGCACGCCTATAGCATAGTCATTACGAAAGTTAGACGCTGTCTAAAATCATAGAAGTAGAAATAGCTAGCCCCATATTTGGTCACGAACTTCACTAAAACTACCGATATGGGCAGTTTCGATAATTTTATACGTCTATTTTGTGATGCTTATGTCACTAGATTGAAAATGTGGCCTACGTCGGCCCGCTTGCGTATAGCTAGCAAAATTTGCCAGACTTAGGCGGTAACGCCGCTTTAGCTCAGTTGGTAGAGCAGCTGTCTTGTAAACAGCAGGTCATCGGTTCGAGTCCGATAAGCGGCTCCAATATTGGCTGCAAAGCTACATTTTTGGTCGCATATGGCCCTATGTGGCTGTGTATGGTGCGTTGGCACGAGCTGGCGCCCCGATCTGGCCCCTAAACTATCGCCACCTGAGAAACCCCAGCGCCTTTTAAACGCGCCCTTAAGTATCCTGTTAATAAGGCAAAATTCTTTGATTTAAGGATGCTTTATGCGCGCAGTCATTATGAACGCCCCCGGCGAGGTAGTGGTCGAACAGCGCCCCCTGCCAGTTATCCAAAAGCCCACTGACGCCGTCATCAAACTAGCTGCCAGCTGCATCTGTGGCTCAGACCTGTGGCCCTATCGCGGTATCCGCCCGGTAGACCATGAGGCTATGGGCCACGAATATGTGGGTGAAGTGGTTGAGGTGGGCGCCGAGGTTACCAGCATTAAGCCTGGCGACTTTGTGGTGGGCTCCTTCTGCGCCTCCTGTGGCGAGTGTGAAATCTGCCAGGCCGGCTACCCCTCACGCTGCCAGCGCGCCATCGAGGCTGGTGAGGCCTATGTGCGCGGGGCTCAAGCGGAATACCTGCGGGTGCCCTTCGCTGACGGCACGCTAGTGGCCACCCCCTCCAAGCCTGAACCGGAACTCATCCCTGACCTGCTGGCGGCCTCTGATGTGTTAGGTACTGGTTGGTTTGCGGCTGATGCGGCGGGCGCGGCTGCGGGTAAGACTATTGCTGTTGTTGGCGACGGCGCCGTCGGGCTAGGGGCGGTTATTGGCGCCGCCCAGCTGGGGGCGAAGCGCGTAATTGCCATGTCTCGCCACGAAGCGCGCGCCAAACTGGCCCGCGAATTTGGGGCTACCGACGTCGTCGCTGAACGCGGAGAAGCAGGTGCCGCCAAGGTTAAAGAGTTAACCGGAGGGTATGGGGCCCACGGCACTGCTGAAGCTGTAGGCACCGAGCAAGCCATGCAACAGGCCCTAGCCTCTACCCGCTACGGCGGCTATGTGGGCTTTGTGGGCGTACCCCACGGCGGCACCATCAGCGTAGATCAGCTATTTGGCAAGGAAGTACACCTATTTGGTGGCCCTGCACCCGTGCGCCGCTACCTGCCGCAGCTGATCAAGCTGATCTTTGAGCGCAAAATCCACCCCGGCAAGGTGTTCGACCTGGTGCTACCCATTGAGCAGGCCGCCGAAGGCTACGCCGCTATGGACCAGCGCCGCGCCACCAAGGTGATGTTGACCTTCTAATTAATCCAAAGACCAATCAACCGGGCTAACGCCTTGCTGTTCCAGCAAGGCGTTAGCCCTTGAAAAGGGCTTGGAACCAAAAAATCCGCGTGAAGCACTCAGCGGTGAGGGGTGGGCGCTAGCAATAATCGGGGTGTTGCCCAGCATAGGAGTCAGCGACTGGGCCTGGCGCCCCCACAAAATCGCCACCAGCGCGCTATCGCGCGCCACCAGGGCTTTAATGGCCGCCTCGGTAACCTTCTCCCAACCCCAACCTTGGTGCGAAGCCGCCTGACCAGGGCTAACTGTAAGTACGCGGTTTAATAGCAGTACCCCACGCTGACTCCACGGCGTCAAATCCCCACTAGTAGGAATCGGCACCCCCAGATCGGCGTGCAGCTCCTTAAAAATGTTTTGCAGCGACTTGGGTGGCTTAACCCCCGGCGCTACCGAAAAGCTCAAGCCCACCGCGTGCCCCGGCGTCGGATAGGGGTCCTGGCCCACAATCAGCACTTTCACCGCCGGCAAAGGCTGGCTAAAAGCCCGCAGCACATTAGTTCCCGCCGGCAGATAGCCGCGCCCAGCAGACACTTCGGCGCGCAGACGCTGGCCGATTTCGTGAATTATGGGCTCCACCGGTTCCAGGGCGGGTAGCCAAGAAGGGTCAACAAGTTGGCTCAGCGGCTTAGCATTCATGCCATAAGCCTAACCGGCTCCGATGTGTGCTGTGCTCAAAAGGGGCCTTAACCCGGTAGCCTGTTAGCGTGGAATACGAGTACCCAGCCGACGAATTCGACGAGCCCAATGACAGCGTCCTGCCCGCAGGAGTGCATCGCCGCCCCCTACCAGCCTGGCGCAACTGGCTACCCCTACTACTAATTGTGGTGATTGTGCCCGCCCTAGCCTGGGGGGCCCTGGCCCTATTTAAAGTAGCTGGTGGCACCAACTCCAGTGTGGCCACCTCAATTGCCACCAAGATGGCCAGCAATAAAACAACGGCTAAAGCCAAGGCGACGACGTCGGCCTCAACTGAGGCTAAACCCAATAAACCCAATGCCACAGTGATAACCACCCAAGCACCTGCTCCTACCCCCACTCCCACCCCCACCCAGTCGATCGACTACACCGTGGGCATTACTGTGCATAACGGCACCGACACTGCCGGGCTGGCTGGCCGAGCCGGTTCTAGCCTGGAAGGGGCTGGGTTTACCTCTGTAACCGTCTCGCCCGGGGTTTACTCCCAAGAGACCCCCACTGAATCCACGGTTTACTACGCCAGTGAAGATCGGGAAGCTGTTGCTAAGGCAGTGGCTAAAGAACTGGGTATCTCCAATGTGGAACTGTCTGCTGAGCAGGCCAGTTCCAACCCCATTGTGGTGGTTTTGCGCAGCTAAAGGCATCATTGGTGGCCGCTAGGCCCTAGCCTCACCCGTCCTGGCTGGAAGGTGGGTGTGTTTGCTAACGGCCTAGCGCCTTGCACTCGCAGGGCGAGAGTGCCAACATATTAGTTAGCACTCCAAACGTGAGAGTGATAAGACCAGCCGGAAGGTGAGGGTCTGGTTGCGCTGAGACATGAACAGCGTGGCCATACTCGTCCGTCGCGGGCACCACCCGGCATCCAACTTTGGAGAAATAAATGTCCAAGATCATCGCTTTCGATGAAGAGGCCCGTCGTGGCATGGAGCGCGGCCTAAACACCCTAGCGGACACCGTTAAGGTCACCCTAGGTCCCAAGGGCCGCAATGTCGTCCTAGACAAGAAGTGGGGCGCCCCCACCATCACCAACGACGGCGTCACCATCGCCAAGGAGATCGAGCTCGAAGAGCCTTTCGAGAAGATCGGTGCTGAGCTGGTCAAGGAAGTTGCTAAGAAGACTGACGACGTCGCCGGTGACGGTACCACCACCGCTACCGTTCTGGCTCAGGCCCTGGTTCACGAGGGTCTGCGCAACGTAGTGGCTGGCGCCAACCCCATTGCTCTGCGTCGCGGTATCGACAAGGCCGTTGAGGCTGTTGTTGAGCGCCTGCTCAGCGACGCCACCGAGGTTGAGACCACCGAGCAGATCGCCAACACCGCCTCCATCTCTGCTGCCGACAAGCAGATTGGTAGCCTGATCGCTGAGGCTATGGAGAAGGTTGGCCATGAGGGTGTTATCACCGTCGAGGAGTCCAACACCTTCGGCCTGTCCCTCGAGGTTACCGAGGGTATGCGTTTCGACAAGGGCTACATTTCCCCCTACTTCGTCACCGACGCCGACCGCCAGGAAGCCGTGCTGGAAGACAGCTACGTCCTGCTGGTTGAGTCCAAGATTTCCAACGTCAAGGACCTGCTACCGCTGCTAGAGAAGGTCATGCAGAGCGGCAAGCCCCTGACCATCATCGCCGAGGACGTCGAGGCTGAAGCCCTGGCCACCCTGGTAGTCAACCGCCTGCGCGGCACCTTCAAGTCCGTGGCCGTCAAGGCCCCCGGCTTCGGTGACCGTCGCAAGGCCATGCTGCAGGACATGGCTATCCTCACCGGTGGTACCGTGATCAGCGAGACCGTTGGCCTCAAGCTTGAGAACACCACCCTGGAAGACCTGGGGTCCGCCCGCAAGGTGGTTGTCACCAAGGACGAGACCACCCTGATTGAGGGCGCTGGCGACAAGGAAGCTATCGAAGCCCGCGTCTCCCAGATCCGCAACGAGATCGAGAACTCCGACTCCGAGTACGACCGCGAGAAGCTCTCCGAGCGCCTGGCCAAGCTGGCCGGTGGCGTGGCCGTCCTCAAGTCCGGTGCCGCCACCGAGGTGGAGCTCAAGGAGCGCAAGCACCGCATCGAGGACGCCGTGCGTAACGCTAAGGCTGCCGTGGAAGAGGGTATCGTCGCCGGTGGTGGCGTGGCCCTGATCCAGGCCGCTGAGGTACTCGACTCCCTCGAGCTAGAGGGTGACGAGGCTACCGGTGCCAACATCGTTAAGGTTGCCGTTGAGGCTCCCCTCAAGCAGATCGCCGTTAACGCTGGTCTAGAGGGCGGCGTCGTGGTTGAGCGCGTACGCAACCTGTCCACCGGCGAAGGCCTAAACGCTGCTACCGGCGAGTACGTCAACCTGCTGGCTGCCGGCATCGCCGACCCGGTTAAGGTGACCCGCTCTGCTCTGCAGAACGCTGCCTCCATCGCTGGTCTGTTCCTGACCACCGAAGCTGTTGTGGCCGACAAGCCCGAGCCCCCGGCTCCGGCTGCTCCCGGCGCCGACGACATGGGTGGCATGTACTGAGCCGCTAAGCATTAGCTATAGCCGCCTGGGCCTCGTGAAATGCACGAGGCCCAGGCCTTTTTATAGCTATGGTTTATGGCCTTAACTGACTTGGTTTGCGCTTATAAAACCAAGTTCTAACAAAGTGTTAGGTAACCGTCATGTTTGGACGGCCTGCCGTCGGCTGACACTGGCTAGCATAGGGGTGTGTTGAAGTTGAAGTGTAAGCGCAGGGTTGTAGTAGCCCTGCTATCGGTGACGTCGCTAGTTGGTGCTAGCGCTGGAGCGGTTGCCTACGCTAACTCCTATACCTCGCGAGTGGTGCCCTCTACTACTGTCTCGGGTGTGGATATCAGTGGGCTTAATACCAAAGCCCTAACAGCCAAGCTGGAACGAGCTACGGCTGAAACTAAATTTGTTATCACCACCGACGGTAAAGCCTCAACCTACACTGCCAGCCAGCTGGGTCTAAGTCTCAACACTAAAGAGCTGGTAAAGCAGGCTATGGCTCCCAGTCGTGACGTAACCAAGCGTTACAGCGCGCTATTTGATGAGCACTCGCTGCAGGCCAAATTCTCCCTGAAAACCTCAGCAGTAACCGAGGTAGCCACCAAGCTAAATGCCCAGCTTAAAAACCCGGCTAAAGACGCCCAGGTGGTGCTAGCCGGTGACGGTGAAAGCCTAAGCGCCACCGCCGCCCAAACCGGTGAGCGGGTAGATTCTGCTGCCCTAGCCAAGCTAGTGCACGAAAAGGTACAGCTGGGTAAAACCGTCTCTATCACCGCCCCGGTAACTACCCACAAGCCCGACATTTCCACTGCCGAGGCCACGGCTGCCGCCGCCGGCGCCGCTAACATGCTTACCCCCACCGTCACTTTGACTGACGGCATTGACAGCTTTGGCGCCACCAACGCCGATAAAGCCAGCTGGCTCAGCTTCAAACGCACCAGCTCAGGTGTAAGCGTGGTGTATGACCAGGACAAGATCAAAGCCTGGGTAACTAAGGTAGCCAAAGGCACCGAAACCAAGGCGGCTGTCCCCAGCCTGCGCACCGTGGATGCTAAAGGTAACCAGGTGGCCGTAACCACCGTAGGGGACGTGGCCTACACGGCCTCCAACATTGGCCAGGTAACCAGCGAAATGATTACCGCGCTAAATGCCGGTGAAGACTACTCTGGCTCCTTTGACTACGCCGAAGGCTACGTATGGCAAGACCGCCACCAGCCTGAAGGCAAGGAAGTAACCGCCTACCAGCCCGCCAGTAACGAAAAATGGGTTGATGTTGATCTAACCAACCACACCGTTACCGCCTATGTGGGCACCAAAATCGTGTGGGGGCCGGTAGGTATGGTTTCCGGCGCCCCTGACACTCCCACAGTTGAAGGTACCTTCAAGGTCCACCTCAAATATGAGTACCAGACCATGGAGGGCGCCAACTCAGACGGCTCTAAGTATGAAACCCCGGATGTACCTTGGGTTACCTACTTTGAGGGTGGTTACGCCCTGCACGGTGCCTACTGGCGTGACCGCTTTGGTTACGACGCCGGTTACAACGGCTCCCACGGCTGCGTAAACATGAAGGTGGAAGACGCCAAGTGGATCTACGACTGGGCCCCTGAGGGCACCACCGTAGTTTCACACTACTAACGCATCACGAACTGGCTGCGTACCTGCGCCTCAGTGCTGGAGTAGGTGGTGGCCGCGTTACCCAAAGCCAAGCTGATGTGCTCTAGGCAGGTGTTGACCTGGTTTTGGGCCTGAGCCCACTCGTGTTCGCAGGCCGCCGCCTGGGTGGCGGCCTGCCCCTTCCAGCTGGATTGCAAGGCCTTAAGGGCACTGTCTAGGGCTTGGGCATCGGCACGGATAGAGCCGCATAGGCGGCTGGCGCGAGCCGAGTTTGACTCCAACTCGTCAATGTTGGCGCTAATGATCATGATGGGCTCCTAACTATGTTGAGGTAGCAGCGCTATGCTGCTACCTCAAAGTTAGATCTAGGCGCCACTGGCTTGTTTGCAGGCTGTGGTTAAGTGCTGGGGGCGCAAAAACTTATCCACCTGTGCACAAAACCGGTGGCACGGCGCTCAGCTGGCTCAGTTAGCTAACAGCCGGCTCAGTTGGCTAAAGCGCAAGCGGCGCCTAGCACTCTCGCTGGGCGAGCAACTGCCTGTTAAAACTCTCCGTCTGGACTAATGTCAGTTACCACCGGAATCTCGCCAGTACGCTGGGCGCGGGCCTGAGCAGCCAACTTAGCGCGGCGCTCAACTACTTCCTGCATGGTTTGACGGGCTACCTCAGCAGCCTCTTGACGACTAGTTGTCTGCAGCGGTTTCTTCTTGGATTTAAGCAGGTGGTCAATATCGGCGATACAAGACTCCATAGTGGTGGCCTCACTGTGGCGCTCACCAGGGTGCGTCGTAGCTGACTTAACCTCCGCAGGTACCACCGGCTTGGGTTTATTGGAAACCGGCGGCACATAGGGCTCAGACTCCAGCTCTGCCTCAGCCACGGTAGCTGACCCGCTCGTAGCCGGGGCGGTGGCGGGAGTAGACGACGTCGTCGCTAAAGACCCGGCAACCGGCGCCGTACCTGCCACACTGGCTGCACTAGCCGCGCTTAACGCCACAGATTCAGGGGAGGGGGCACTTGCGGGGGTAACAAAACGGTCAAAGTCGACGACGGCGTCGTTGTCAGCCTCCAAAATAGACAGCTTGCTGCTTAACCGACGCAGCTCAGCCTCAAGATTTTCACGAGCCGGCAGCTCCCAATGCTGACCCAGGGGAGAGGCAAACAGGCGATCACGCGCTAGTAGCTTACGCACAATCGTGGTGCGGGTGCGCAAATAAGTCAGCAGCGGCAAATGTGCGTATTCAGAATAGATAAGGCGTGAATATTCGCGATAACGCTGGGGTTCAATAGCCAAACAACCCAAGTCCGCATCAGACAAAGCTGCCGCATCAATGTCGGAAGTAGGCAGGTCATGGCGGCGTAGATTCATAATCAGCTCAGAGACGCGGTTAGCGTTCTTCTCCGACACGCCCGCCGCCGTCAGCTCCTCATAAGCCAAAGCAGCAGATGCAGCCTCATCCTCACCACCGTTACGGTGCATGGCCTGATCAGCAGAAACACTAAAAATAGCGCCGTGATACCAGGCGGCTAGGCGAACCAGATCCGGGTTACGGGTCTCCTCGCTTAGCTCATCTACACGTGTAAGCAGATCAATTAAGTGGCGTAAGTTGTGGAACGCGCGATCCGGAGTGGACCACAGCGTGATCAGGTTGGTGCCCATGTCGCGAAGCTGCTCACGTGAGGCGCTAGCCCCAGCATGGCTCATAGATTGCACATAGGCAGGAAGTAGCCACTGCGGTACGTCTGTGACGCCCATAGGACAATCCTCCCAGCTCGGTAAGGTGATGCCAGCCAACAAGCAGGCATATTGAAAAACAATCAGCTAGGCTACCGTTCCTGGCTGCAAATTTCTATGAAATAACTCTAAAAACATACTGTAAGTGTTACTCTACCACCGCATATTCGTTAGGCAGAATAATACGCACAGTAGCGCCGCCACCAGGGGTGTTTAGCATAGAGACCTTGCCTCGGTGCATCTTAATGATGGTAGCTACGATCGCCAGACCCAAGCCAGAACCGCCAGTATTGCGGTTACGCGAGGACTCGGTGCGGTAGAAACGGTCAAACACCTTCTTGGCGTCAGCTGGGTCAATACCCGGGCCATGGTCGCGCACCTCAATAATGGTGTGGGTGCCGTTAGTGCCCACCGCGATCTCCACCGGGGAGCCGTCAGGCGAGTAAGCCAAAACATTAGAAAGCAGGTTGGTCAGCACCTGGCTTAGACGCTCACGGTCGCCGTCGATAAAGAGCTCTTCTTCCAGCTCTTCACCCTCCAGCGTGAGCACCTGAGTGTCGCGGTCAGGGGCCAGCACAATCAGGTCAGAGATAGCCTCACGCGCCAGCTGCGAAACATTGAAGTGGGTTACCTCCAGGGGCCGGCCCTCATCCATACGCGCCAACTGCAACAGATCCTCAACCAGGCGCGCCATACGCTTAGCTTCAGACTCAATACGGCCCATAACCTCATCGGTTTGCTCCGGGGGCACCCCACCCATTTGGTACAGCTCGCCCCAGCCTCGCACAGTAGCCAGCGGGGTACGCAGCTCATGGGAGGCGTCAGAGATGAAACGCTGCATCCGCTCTTGGGAGTGGGTGCGCGCTTCAAAAGCATGCTCGTTTTGGGTGAGCATGGAGTTAAGTGAACGCTGCAGGGAGCCAATCTCTGTGTTGCTTGACTGGGTGACATTAATGCGGGCAGATAGCTCACCTTTGGCGATTTTGCCTGCTACCGACTCAATTTCACGCAGCGGCCCTAGTGCGTGGCCCACAAACAAGGTGGCTACTGTGGCCGTCAAGCACAGCATGGCCACGCCGGTTAGGCCCAGCAGTAGGCGGGTGTGGTCGACGGCGTCGGCGGTGTCTTTCAGGGGCAGCGCAATTAGCACCCCACCGATGTATTCCTTACCGTCACCGGAAGAAATTGGCAGGATGATGGCACGCCACTTGGCGCCGTCGATATTCGATTCAATGGTGAAGGGATTGGGTTTATAGGAGGCTACAGCTTTGCGGGAAAAATCTATGCCTTTAATGTTTGGGATGCCGTAATGCTCGGCGGTAGAGCTAGAAATCAGCTGACCAGAAGTGCCGTCAAACCATTTGCCGTAAATGTAGTAAGTGGAGGGAATGGGGTTGGTTTGACCATTTTTAATTAGGGTCAGGGCTTGATTGCCAACTGTACGGGTGGCGCCGGTATCTACCAGTTGCGAATCTACTTGTTCTTGAAGGGTGTTTTCCAGTAGTAGCGAGGTGGATATCGAGGTCACCGCCACCGATAGCATCAGCAGCAAGGTGGTTATTATTGCCAGCTGATTAGTCAGCGGTAGTTTGCTCCAAAACCTTTGGAACAAACTACGTTTAGGTGGCGGTTGGGTGGGCTCGGCCGCATTTAGTTTGACTGGTGGGACCGAGGGAAGCGGTTGCCCATCACGCATCAGGAGTCCTTGGGTTCACGCATCATGTAGCCCACCCCGCGTCGGGTCTGGATTAATGGCGTCACCTTGCCGCCGTCAGGACCCTTGAGCTGGTCAATCTTGCGGCGTAGATAGGAAATATACGACTCAACAATAGCGGCGTCGCCATTCCAGTCATACTCCCATACGTGGTCAAGGATCTGGCTCTTAGAGACCACGCGACCAGAGTTAACCATCAGATAACGCAGTAGTTTGAACTCGGTGGGGGACAGCTCGATTTCCTGGCCAGCACGGCGTACCTCGTAGGCATCCTCGTCTAGGATTAGGTCTGCCAGCTGCAAAATATGGGAGCGCTCAGGCTCTACATTTTGGGTGCGACGCAAAATAGCACGAATACGTGCCACTACTTCTTCAAGACCAAAAGGTTTAGTTACGTAGTCGTCTCCGCCTACGGTTAATCCCTGGATCTTTGCTTCCATATCGTCGCGAGCAGTTAAGAACAAAATAGGTACTTTGATATTTCGTTCACGCATTCGCCTGGCAACAGTGAATCCGTCCATATCGGGCATCATCACGTCCAGAATTATTAAATCAGGCCTTTGGGTCTCGACGGCGTGCATAGCACCATTACCATCTTGAGCAGTTGACACGTCAAAACCCGCAAAGCGTAGCGAAGAAGCTAGCAGATCGCGGATATTGGGTTCATCGTCAACTACTAGTAGCTGAGCTTCGGGAGCGGTCTGATTCGGGGACATGCTTAAAGTATGAGGCATTGGCCTGAAGATTTCCTTGAAGCCCGTCCACTAAACGGACAGTAAGGTTAGCCACTTAGCGGATTAGATGAATTGCTGCGGATCGAATTCTTCTAGCGGGATGATGCGCACGCGCGGCAATGGGCTGGTAAATGCACGCACATCAAGCTCCAGGTCGAATAGTTCCAATCCTTCGAGTTCCAGGGCAGCCAACTGTGTGTTCAGGAACTCTCTGAAGCAGAATACACCTACCTGTACCCCTACCTGCAGCAGGCGCTCAATCTGTGGGATGTAGTCGCCGTCGTGGCTAGCAAGCAGCACGCGGGCAGGGGCGCCGCGCTCAGCGATAGCGTCCAGGGTGCGCTGGATGCCAATGTCTACTACTTTTTCTTCGGCCGATGCAGAAAGTGGAACCGGGCGATAGTCCATTGCTAGTAGGGCCTGTACAAAGCCCATTGGCATATGTCCGGAAGAAGCATTTAAGAAAAAAAGTCCGCGTGTTAGCGTGTCTTGATCCCAAATAGAGTTGCAGTAGTGCAATACGCGATCCCAGCGTGGCCGCTCATCTGGGTCTGGGCGGCGTCCTAAAACACTTGTGCCTAGTGTTGCATCGATGTTTTCGCCGTCGACTAGAAGATAAGTTGGAGTGCCCATATCCACATACTAATTCAAAAGTCTTGAATTTGTTTCTTAAAATGAAAAAATTACGCGCCCAATTTTGGTCAATGACGTGAATCGGGCGCGTACTCGCGTGTTGTTTTAGCTAAGGCCGCACCTAGCGGGGCAAAAATTTAGCGGCAAACTGCGGTTTTTACGGCTAGAGGCGCTTTAGTGCCAAGGCGATAGCTAAGCGCTCACCTTGGCACTAAAACATCTCAGTAGGAGGAGGTGTCGCCGGCGGCCTGGTTTTCAGCCTTCAGGGCGGCAAAGGCGGCGTCAATGTCGACGTCGGAAGCACCGGCGGTGATCTGCGGGGCGCTAGAGGGACGGTTGCCGGACTTCAGAGCGGCCAGACGTGCCTCAGCCTCCATCTGAGCGGAGGAGGACTCTAGGGCGGCAAACTGGGACTCCAGCGAGGTGCCTGCCAGCTCGGCCTGGCCGGCAGCCTGGGCCTCGACGCGGCGTACGCGGTCCTCGAAACGGCCCAGCGACGAGGTGGGGTCGGTGGTGTTGATCTGGTTGAGGGCGCTTTGTACCTTCACCTGGGCCTGCGCGGTGCGCTGACGTGCCACCAGCTCGTCACGCTTGGACTTAAGGTCACCAAGCTTGGCTTCCATCTGGGTCAGGCCAGTCTTTAGCTGCTCAACCACCTGACGCTGGGAGTCAATGGAAGGCTGGGCGGAGCTGACCTTCTGCTCGGCGGTGATCTGCTTGGTTAGTGCAATCTTGGCCAGGTTGTCGAACTTGTCGGCCGCACCAGTGTCACCAGCAGCGCGTAGCTCATCAGCCTTACGGGAGGCGGCCAGGGCCTTGTTGCCCCAGTCGGTAGCTTCAGCGGTGTACTTGGCCTGGTCTTTTTCGGCCATGCGTAGGTTACCGATGGACTGGGCGACAGCCTGACGGGCTTCCACAATAGAGTTGGAGTAGTCGCGTACCAGCTGGTCCAGCATCTTTTGCGGGTCTTCAGCGCGGTCAATAAGCGCGTTAATGTTGGCGCGGGTCAGCTGGGAAATTCGGCCCAGGATCGTTTGCTTCTCAGCCATGAGTTATACCTTTCGTTTTATTGCCTGCTTAATGGCAAGGTAGCACGGAGATGACGATTATTTTTTAAAAAAAATCGCCGAAGTCTATGTCGGAATCGCCGAAATTCGGGCCGCCACCCCAGTCATGGTTACCAATACTACGGGTAACATTTCCGATTACGTCACCCAGCAGGATGCCACCTAGCATCATGGTGCCCATATCGATTCCGCTGGAGCCAATAGCGCGCGGCTGATTGGCGTTAAAACGGTTAATGTCCCGCTGGGCCTGGCCCTGGGCGCGGCCGATAAGCTGCTCGGCATGACCAATAGCCTGCCCGGCCCGCACCGGATCGTTCTTAATAGTCTGCTTAGCCTCAGACGCCAGGCGTGAGGCTTCAGCCAGGTCAGTGCGGGCGGCGATCCCCACCGCACCACGGGCCGTAGAAATCATATTGGTAACTGCGTCAATAGAAGCGTCAAGGCGCCCCAAGCGCTGGTCAAGGCCGGCGCGGGCACGGTTATGTACCTCTTCCTGACTGCGGGCCTGCTCTAGGGCATTATCCAAAGCAGCCTCAGCGGCGGTGAGCTCATTAAGCGGGGCCACCGGGTCTAGCTGGCTTTGGCTCAGCACTCGCTGGCCGGCGGCAATGGCACGCTGAGCGCGAGCCACTAGCGGGTCAAGCACTGCTGCGGGCACGGGCCCATTAGGCTGACCTAGACGCTTAGCGTCCTCAATGTCAGAGCTAATAGAGGTAATTGCCGCAGTTAAGTTAGCGGCCGCATTTTCCAGCAGGGAACGCGTAGCCATCACCTGGTTAGCCAGCTCACCAGCCTGGGTGACGGTAGAAGTAGCCAAGCGAATCTGCTCAAGTGCCAGCACACTATTGCCGGCCTCATAGGTTTCTTTAGCCTGGGCCGCAGTCACCTGCGCGGCCTGCAACAGTTTAGCGGCGCGCTCAGGGGCGTCGGCCACAGAAGTTAGCGATTCAGCCGGGTAGGTGGCAGATAGTGCAACTAGCAGAGAGCGGGCGTTTTCAATGCTGACGTGCACTTCGTTGATCTGAATATTTAGCTGCGAGAGGGTGTCAGGAATATTGGCTAATGTATCGCGCTTAGAAGCAAACTTTTGCTCCTGGGACTTAATGGCGTTAGTGGCCCGCTGGCAGCGATCGAGCAGCTCATTAAGCATGTGGTGACGCTGCACCGGGGTCTCAGGGTTATCGTCGTCGAGCAGGCGACGTAGCTCAAAAGCCCGACTCAACTCTGCCTTGGCGTTATCGATAGCCTTAGCAAAATCCTGAGTTTCAGAACTAGAAAACTGTGCCTGCGCAAAAGCCAGCTCCTGATCGGCGCTGTGTACCAGATCGTCGGCAGCCATCAGCGCAGAGTTAGCCTGCGCATCGAGCTGGTTTAGATCCACCCCGGGCCGCAAACCCGCAGTGGGGGCAGCCTCAATACGTTTACGCATATTCGAATTGGAAGTACTAAGCGCCACAATGGCGGCTAGCACAGCCCCAATTATGAAGATAAATAAAGCGGTTCCCATAGTCTTTCCTGCCTGTTCGGCGTCCCTCCGTAGTCTATGTCAGGAGCCAATGAGACGCGCCATTCATTGAGAAAGTATTTCCCTTAGAGCTGTTAACGTGCTTCCATAGGCACTATGTCCCAGGATTCCTCAATCACTGACGCGATTAATAAGACTCCAGTCCTCACTGTTTTCCAGCCTGCGTCTACAGTTGGCGTTGCGCGGTTTGGACAGTGGCTAGCTTCTGAGGGAGCAATCCTTAACACCATTGACTTAGGTGCAGATCAGCCGGTCCCAGCTTACAGTGAGCTAAACAGTGACGGCATCATTATTCTGGGTGGTCCCATGGGTGCTAACGACGGCGCCGACTACCCCTGGATAGAGCCGCTCAGTCAGCTGGTGCGTGAGGCCTACGCCCACGCCATGCCGGTGTTTGGTATCTGCCTGGGATCCCAGCTTTCCGCCCGCGCCCTGGGTGGACAGGTAGCTAGCCCCGCCCCCGGACAGGGTGAGAGCGGCCTGGCCAGTGTCTTCCTCACCGAAGCCGGCCAGGAAGATGAGGCTATTGCGGAAATGTTCGCCCAAGGTGACGCCGCTAGTGCCCGCGCGGATGTAGCCACCAATGAGGGCACCCAACTGCCCGTGCCCGTAAACCACAACGACGCCGTCGTCGCACTACCCCCGCAAGCCAAACTGCTGGCCAGCTCAAAAGCTTGCCCCATTGAGGCCTGGCGCCTAGGCAGCGTGCTTGGCTTGCAGTGGCACCCCGAAGTTGTGCCCGAGCGCCTATATGTGTGGGCCAAGGAAAACGGCGCCCAAGCGGGCCTAGATGAGGCTGAGATCAAGCGCCAAGCCGACGACGTACTAGCCCAGGGGCGCCGCATTGACGCCATCACCTGCGCCATGGGTCGCACAGCTGCACGTATGTTGCTGCGTAAGGCCCGCGCCTATCGGGTCCTGCAAAGCGTCGTAGACTAAACCATGTGACCGATCAACGTTTAGGGGCGGCACCCACCGCCGCTCAGGCTGCGGCCGCCGCCAAAGACAAAGTGCTGTGTAGCGAGCAGGTAATTGAGGTAGCTCGCATGGCGCTAGCTGACATTACCGACCCGGCTAGCGTCGGTGACTATAGCGGGGCTGTTCCCACCGGCAAGCGCATGGTCACCCACCTGTTTGAATGCAACCTGCCCGGCTATCGCGGCTGGCGCTGGCAGGTGACTGTGGCGCGCCCCTCGCGAGCCCGCCAGGCCACTATCTGCGAGCTAGACCTAGCCCCCGGCGAGGATGCGCTACTAGCCCCTGCCTGGGTGCCTTGGGAGCAGCGCCTGCAGCCCTCGGATGTAAACCGTGGTGACCGCCTGCCCTTTCGAGAATTAGATGAGCGCCTCCAGCCCGGCTGGCAGTCCACCGACGACGCCGTAGCTGACGCCGTGGCCATTGATGAGCTCTACTTGGGTCGCGCCCGGGTGCTTTCACCCCAGGGCCTGGCCGCCGCCGCCCAGCGCTGGTACGAGGGTGATCACGGCCCTACTGCCAACGGTGTACGTCGCGCTCACGCCAACTGCTCTAGCTGCGGTTTCCTGATGCGCATTGATGGACCCATGCGTCGCCTGTTTGGGGTGTGCGCTAACGCCTGGTCTCCCGACGACGGCCAGGTGGTTTCCATGGATCACGGCTGCGGGGCCCACTCAGAAACTGACGTGCCCGAGCGAGAAACGGCCTGGCCTGCCAACGCACCTATCGTGGATGAGGGTGCGGTAGAGGTCGTAGAGCCGGCCAACTAAAAGCGCCGGCGCGCGGCTGGGCGGCGCGCAGCTGGGGCCGTGAGGCTGGTGCGGCTTAGATATCGCGGTAACGCAGGCTGAGGGCCTCGCCGGCAGCGACGTCGTCGACAGGGGTGCTGTTATCCTCACTTAACGGGCCGCGACCTAGGGCTTTGCGATATTCGTGCACGCCACCCCAAGCCATACCGAGCACCCCAATAACAATTCCGCACAGGCAAATTTCCAAAGCTGCCGAGCGTGAAGCCGTGGCACCCAGCAAAATAGACAACCCTACCGCCGCCAGGGCCCAAATGCTGGTGCCCACAGCCATTAGGTGCAGCGCGTCCACATTTTCGGGGCCAACAGTGGGCAGGGACTTATAGTGCGCCAGATTGTGCTCAGTGTTTTTATCTGCCGGCGCCGGGATGGGCGCCTTGGGTTTAGGGCTGCGCTTAATGGATAGCGCTTTAAAGCGCTTAATGGCCGACGCCGGGGCGTCAGCCGATGCCGAGGCTGCCGGAAGCGGGGCCGGGGGCTGTGCCGGGGCTGCGGCTGCGGGTGTTGGGGCCGGGGCTGCGGCCTGAATTTGGGCCTGCGCCGGGGCCGGGATATTGGCTGACGCTGTCGGGCTTAGCGGGCCAGAGTGCGCAGGTCGAGAAGGCGCTGACTGAGGGGCCGGCGGCTGCGCAAACGCAGCTTGCGGGCGGGCCGGTTGAGAGTGCGCTGGCTGGGAGTGCGCTGGCTGGGAGTGCGCAGCTTGGGAGTGTGCAGCTTGGGGATGCGCTGGCTGAGGCATAGTCTGTTGAGAACGCGCTGAGTGAGGGGCCTGCTGTGGAGCTGGCGGTTGAGGCGCCTTCTGTTGAGGAGCCCTCTGCTGCTGAGGGGCTGGCGGGGCCATTAAGGGCGGTTGGGCGCCATTAGCTACATTGCCGACGACGCGGTTTGCTAACTGGTTGGCGTCGGCTGTGCGCTCGCGGCGTTTGCCGCCAAAGAGCTTGCGACGCAGGCGGCCAGCCTTGGAAGCAGACTGAGCGCGGGCAGCAGACTGGGGGGCTGGCGGCGCAAACTGCGCGGGGTAGCCGGGCGCTGGAGTTGTGGGGTAACTGGGCGCTGGGGCGGCGGGAGCTGCGGGGTTGTAGCCGGGCGCCGTCGAGCCAGGGGCCTGTAGATAGCGCGGATACTGGCCGGCGCGGGCGGCAGCGGCATTGGTGGCAGTGCCACGCTGGGCTGCAGTACGTCCCGCAGCGGCGCGGGCGGCCTGTGCTCGTTGTGCCTGAGCCTGCTGCGCCTGGGCTAGTTGTGCCTGCTGCGCCCGCATGACGGCCTCACGTTGGGCCGCTTCGCGCATGGCGGCTTCACGGGCGGCCATGGCGGCCATCTGCTGGGCTCGCTCACGCTGCGCGCGCTCACGCTGCGCGTGCTCAGCAGCAAGCTGCTCGTAGATCCCCATAGCCTCTCCTTAAGCCGGTCACCAGGTAGTTCGGGGCGCTTAGGCGCTAACTGCATACTACTAAGCTCTCCGATGGCAAAACTTGCTGTGATTTAGTTCTCTAATGGCGATATTGCCCTTTTCTGGACGCAAAAGTCAAAATGGGGTAGGTGAGTACTGCAAGCGCTACTAACGCGCAACTAAGTCCGCTAGATCGGTTCTTTAAGATCTCCCAAAGGGGTTCCACCGTCGCCCGCGAAGTACGTGGTGGCCTGGTTACCTTCTTCTCTATGAGCTACATTTTGGTGCTCAACCCGCTTATCCTTAGCACTCCCCACGACGGAATCGCTCCGCTGGGCACCACTGCCCAGATCGCTTCCGGTACCGCATTTATTGCCGGCCTTATGACCATCCTGATGGGTGTAGTAGCCAACTACCCGCTAGCTTTGGCTGCTGGTCTGGGCATTAACGCCATGGTGGCCTATACCCTGGTTGGTATGCACGGCATGACCTATGCCGACGCCATGGGTCTAATCGTGATTGAGGGTGTAGTCATCCTCCTACTAGTGCTAACTGGTTTCCGTGAAGCCGTGTTCCGCGCAGTTCCCGCCCAGCTCAAGACTGCTATCAGTGTTGGTCTGGGCCTTTTCATTGCGCTTATCGGTCTGATCGACTCCAAGGTGGTACGTCAGGGTGGCACCCCGCTAGAGCTCGGCCTGGGTGGCTCGCTACAGGGCTGGCCCACGCTGGTGTTCATGTTCGGCCTATTCCTAACCCTGATTTTGATGGTGCGTAAGGTTCGTGGCGCCATCCTGATCGGTATTCTTTCCTCCACCGTGCTGGCCGTCATCATTGAAGCTGTTGCCCACCTAGGCGCTTTCAATGCTGAAAAGAACAAGACCGGCTGGTCTCTGGCCGTGCCGCACCTCAACGGCTCGCCTTTTGCTATGCCTTCCTTTGAAACCCTGGGTAAGTTCTCCTTGCTGGGTTCTATCGACAAGGTCGGTATTGTTTCGGTAGTCCTGCTGGTGTTCACCCTGCTGCTGGCCGACTTCTTCGACACCATGGGCACCATGATCGCCGTCGGTGCTGAAGGTGACCTGCTGGACTCTGAGGGCAACCCGCCCAAGACCCGCGAAATCCTGGTAGTTGACTCTCTAGCCGCAGTTGCTGGTGGTGTAGGTGGCGTTTCCTCCAACACCTCCTATATTGAGTCCGCCACCGGTGTTGGTGAAGGCGCCCGTACTGGTTTGGCCAGTGTGGTTACCGGCTGCATGTTCTTCCTGTCAATGTTCATTGCCCCGCTGGTAAGCATGGTTCCCTACGAGGCGGCCACACCCGCCCTGGTAATCGTTGGTTTCTTGATGATGACCCAGGTGGCTGAGATTGACTGGACTGACCTGGAAATCGCCATCCCGTCCTTCCTGACCATCGCCATGATGCCCTTCAGCTACTCCATTACTAACGGTATTGGTGCTGGTTTCCTGTCTTACGTGGTGCTGGCTGTGGCTCGCGGCAAGGTAAAGCAGATTCACCCGCTGATGTGGCTGACTGCGGTGCTGTTCCTGGTGTACTTCACCCTGGCCCCCATTAAGGCCATTTTGGGTGTCAGCTGATTCCTTATAAGACCTATATATAAAGGGGCGTGGCTTTTTGGCTGCGCCCCTTTTGGTTGCGCTTTTGGGTTTTGCCAGGTTGTTTAGGGCCGACGGCGCTCGCGGCTTTACTTGCTACCTTCAGTTTTCAGGGCGGTAGGGCGGCTGGAGATGGGCGCTCGCGGCTGGGGTGAGTGGTGACGCGGCGGGGACGGGGGCAGGCGTAAAATTTAGAACCTTAAGGAGGCTAGCTTTTACGTGAGAGAAACTTTCGCATCCCTGAAATATCCCGCCTATCGCATCTGGTTTTTTAGTGCCCTGATTGCCAATATCGGCACCTGGATGCAGCGCATCGCCCAAGACTGGTTGGTGCTGCGCACACTTACTAACGATTCCGCCTATGCAGTGGGTGTGGTTAGCGCCCTGCAATTTGGGCCCTCCCTGCTGTTCTCGCCCCACGCCGGGGTGGTGGCCGACCGGGTTAATCCACGTAAATTACTGGTATGCACCCAGGGGTTAATGGGTTTAATTAGCGCCCTGCTGGCCGTGGATGTGATCAGTGGCCAGGTGCAGCTGTGGCATGTGTATGTGGCGGCAGCGCTGGCTGGGGTGGTGGCCGCCTACGACGCCCCGGTGCGCCAAACTTTTGTGGCTTCCATGGTGCCGGTTGGCTCGCTATCTAATGCGGTGGGTCTAAACGCCACCAGCTTTAACGCGGCCCGCCTGATTGGCCCCGCTTTTGCTGGTTTGGTTATTAACTGGGTTGGTGAAGGCTGGGTGTTTGGCATCAACGCGCTGACCTTCTTAATGCCGATGGCGGCGCTGATCTTGACCCCCAGGCGTCACTTTCGCGAGGTGGAGCGTTCTAAACCCAAACCCGGTCAGCTCCGTGAAGGGGTGGCCTACCTGCGTTCACGCAGCGACATCTTGGTGATTATGGTGGTGGTCGCCGTCGTTAGCGCCATGACCCTTAACTTCCCGGTTACCTTAGCGGCCATGGTGCGCTCTACCTTCCATATGGAGGCCGACGCATACGGCAATGTTTCTAGCTCCTTTGCTATCGGCTCGCTTACCGGGGCGCTAGTTGCGGCCCGACGCCGAGATGCGCGGGTGCGCCTGGTGATTATTGGCGCCCTGGGGCTGGGGGTAACCACCTGCATTTTGGCTTTGATGCCTAATTACTACACCTTCATGGCGGCTTCTATCCCGGTAGGTTTCTTTGTGCTTAGCCTGCTTACCGCCGCCAACCAGACCGTGCAGCTAACTACCCCGGAGGCAGTGCGTGGGCGGGTAATGAGCCTATATGTAATGGTGCTGCTAGGGGCGACGCCGATCGGCTCACCTGTGGTGGGCTGGCTATCGGATGCTTTTGGGCCGCGCGCCGCACTGATAGCTGGCGGAATTAGCTCAATGACAGCGGCCTTGCTGGTTACCCTATGGGCTTTTAAAGCCTGGAATATTCGCCTTAAGTATTTGCGTCACGCGCCTTTTGTGGAAACCGTGCGCGTGCACCAGGGTGAGGCAGACAACGAAAACGGCATTATTTCGCCACAAGATGACCAGTTAAAGCGGTGCTAGGCGGGTTAGGAGTGCCTCAGTAAACCTAGTGGTGATAGCCTGACCTCAGTTGGATGAGGTTTGTAATCAAAGCTGCCTTAACTGCACCATCCCGAAGGGTCCCCGCGTTACACCATGAGCGACTTAATCGACACCACCGAAATGTATCTCAAGACGGTTTACGAGCTTGAAGAGGACGGCGTCACGCCGCTGCGCGCACGCATTGTGGAGCGCCTAGACCATTCTGGTCCCACAGTTAGCCAGACTGTGGCCCGCATGGAGCGTGACGGCCTAATCCATGTAGCTCCTGACCGTTCGCTTGAACTAACTGAGGCTGGCCGCCATCGCGCCACTGAAGTAGTACGCAAGCACCGCCTAGCTGAGCGACTGCTACTAGATGTGATCCGCCTGGATCGCAATCTGGTGCATCAGGAGGCTTGCCGCTGGGAGCACGTAATGAGCGACGACGTCGAGGCGCGCCTATTGGCCGTACTAGACGACCCGGGCGTAGATCCCTTCGGCAACCCCATTCCTGAAGCGGGCGAGCAGCGTCCCGCCCCGGCAGCCGACGAGATGAGCGTAGAAGAGGCACGTCGTCGGGGAGTGCAGCGCGGCGTAATCAAGCGCCTAGGTGAGCCGGTACAGGCCCGAGAAGAGGTCTTTACCGAGATTAACAAGGCCGGCATTGCCCCGGGAGTGTCGGTAAATATCAGCACCGATGCTCACGGCGTCATTGTCACCACCGACGCGGGTGCGCGTATCTTCCTAACTGACGCCATCGCGCGTCACGCCTTCATTTTCCGAGGCTGATAAATAATAGGGCAGGCTGGGCCGCTAGTGCGCAGCTCAGCCACCGTCAGGCGACGACGTAGGTAGGGCTACGTCGTCGCCTTTTTGTTCTAAAAGTTGAATAAATCATGGTTACTGGCGGCAAATCACAAGAGCAATTTCTAAGCTGACAGCTCGAAACAAAACCGCGGTATGGCGCGGAAAAAACGGGAACCAAGTTTACTATTGTGACCCTGGCTACATCAAGAAGTGTTACCTTACTGTGACAACTAGTTGGAAGTTGGGCTACAGTCTTACCTGTCGCGAACCATACCGGTTTGCGATCGCGGAGGTCAGAGCCAAGTCCCGTTATGGCCGAAGTGGAAACAGATCCGGCTAACGGGACCGGAGCTATCTGGACGCGATGCGCGTTTGGCGGGAATTTCCGCTAAGGTAGCCCCGTAAGGCTCAAACAGGAGAAACCAATGTCTAAGACGTCCACTGCGCGCCACCGTAAGGCAGCCCGCCCGCTTAACTCGCTGGTCGGTGCCTCCCCCATGGTGCGTCGCTCCCTAGCCGTCGCTGCATCCTCGGGTCTCGCTCTTACTGTGGTTGCTTCCGGTGTGGCCGCGTCCGGCACCAGCGCCCAGGCCGCGAACAGTGCAGGTACTCTCAAGAGCGCCTCTGTTACCACCGTGGCTCTTGATGCACGCGAAGCCGTAACTACTAACGCTGCTCTCGATGTCTCTGGTGACGTTCAGTGGAGCGCTGACTCTTCGGCTCAGGCCGGTGTAAGTGTTGAGAAGAAGGCAGAGCCGGCTCCCGCCGCTACTGCTACCCCTGCCGCTGACACCAACAAAGATAAAGACAAGGCTGAGGCTGAGGAAGAGACCACTACCGCTACTCAGAACGAGTCTGAGAGCGAGTCCTCCAGCTCTAGCTCTGCTGCCGCCACTCCGGCTGAAACTCCCGCCCCGACCGCTAACACTCATGCTTCTTCCGTGGCCGCCCTGGCCATGCAGTACGTGGGTGTGCCCTACGTGTGGGGTGGCTCTAGCCCCTCCGGCTTCGACTGCTCCGGTCTGGTTTCCTACGTTTACGCCCAGTTCGGTGTAAGCCTGCCCCACCAGAGTGAAGGTATCCGCGCCGCTGGTACCGTCGTCAGCGCCTCCGAGGCTCGCCCCGGTGACGTTGTGTGGTGGCCGGGTCACGTAGGTATCTACATGGGTAACGGCATGATGGTAGATGCCGCCAACGAATCCATCGGTGTGCAGTACGCTTCTGTCTACGCCGGTGCTACTTACCTGCGAATTTCCTGAATTTAGCTACGGTAGGGAGGGTCCGCATCTGCGGGCCCTCTTTTTGTTGCCCGTGCCGCTCAACTGCAGCTGCTCTGCCCAGCTCTGGCCCTGACTGTAAGGGGCAGTAGGCGGGTTGACGACGGCGCTGGCAGGCGGGCTTATGGCGGCGTCCGACAGGGTGCTTGGCGATGGCGCCGGTAGGTGGGCTGACGATGGCGTCAGCGGGGCGCTTGCGGCAATATCTGCCCGGTAGGGCTGGTAACTAACGTTGTGGAGCTGGTCACGGCGCTGGAAGGTGAGCGACGACGTCGGAAATAGGGCTAAAGACCTATGGGGGCGTAACCAAAAATGAGTGCCCGCAAGAATGTGTTTGTCAACACATTAACGTTGACCGGCTATGTTATGAGCAACTGACTTAGTGGATTATTGATTGCTGCGTAAAGCCGCGCAAATACTGCCAATAGTGCAAGTGCTACAAAGCTTGCTACATGCCACTAAGTTTGCTACAAAAATGCTCTTGATCTGCATAGATGTCTGAAAATGCGCAAACTCTATGGGTGCAAATAGCAAATAAGTGCGGTAAAGTGTCGTATACCTCACTTGAGAGGCATGTTGGTCCCCATGCCTTCAGGTGAATCGTAGTTAGGAAGGTGTCGACCATGACCACAGACAATGTTGTCCTCGTGGGCGTAGACGGCTCGCTAGAGTCGCTGGAAGCCCTGCGGTGGGCAGTACAACACGCGGCGCACTCCGGTGCTCGTGTGCACTTAGTTTGTGCGTATTCTTTGCCTTCGTTCACGGCAGGTTCGCTAGATGGTGGATATGCCGGCATTGACGACAGTGCAATTCGGGCTGGTGCCCAAAAAGTTATTGAAGAGGCCGAAGCCATTGTGCGTGAGGCCAATGTGCCGGTAACCAGTGCGCTGGAGACTGGCGATCCCACTGGGGTGCTGGTGGAACTCTCCCGTGAGGCTAGCCTCGCGGTGGTAGGTACTCGTGGTGGTGGCGGCTTTGCTGACCGCCTCCTAGGTGCCGTCTCCTCAGCGCTTCCCGCTCACGCCCACTGCCCGGTGGCGGTTGTACCTCAACACAAAGAGGGATCGGCCTTCACTCCGGTAAGACGCATCGTGGTGGGTGTTGACGGTTCTGACTCGTCCCGCAAGGCGCTAAATGCTGCAGTAGTGGCCGCGCACCTGTGGAATGCAGAGCTCACCGCCATCGCTGCCGTACCCATCGCGGCTGGCTCAGGCGCACTGGCCTGGCTACCGGCTGCTGTAGACCATGAAGAAGTTGTTAACGATCTACGTGCAGGCTTAGATCGTACGATCGCTGCAGTTACCAAGGATTACCCGGATGTGCGCGTGCGCCGGCACGTGCTAGATGGGAACGCAGCAGAACTCATGGCTGAGTTCTCCACTGCGGTAGACCTGATTGTGGTTGGCTCTCGCGGTCGCGGCGGCTTCTCTGGAATCCTGCTTGGCTCCACCTCTCAAGCCGTCCTCAGTCACGCAAGCTGCCCAGTGCTGGTAGTACCTCAGCGTGTACGTGAGGAGCCGGCTCGGCGAGGGAACACTCCCTGGCCGCGTGCATAGCATAGATAGCCGGTAACGGTCGTCATCACCTTAACTTGGCGTCACCCGCCGCAAGGCGGGTGACGCCGCTGTGTATACAGCTGCTAAACTAGCTCGTGTAATGCCCTCGTAGCTCAGGGGATAGAGCACCGCTCTCCTAAAGCGGGTGTCGGACGTTCGAATCGTCTCGGGGGCACGAATTTAGCCAAAACTGGATGTATCCTGACGTTTACCCGGTAAAGTCATGGGGTTTTGGCCTACTTGCACGCTTTGGGTTAACTCTTACGCGTAGCTCACGTAGGGTTAACATATGAAACACCAAGACACCGCTCATCGTCGCCTTGCCCTGGTTGCTACACCATTAGCTTTGCTATTTGCACTTGGGGCCTGCGGCTCAGACACCAAGCCTGCTGCGGAAAGTTCCGCTAAACCCACCACGGTAGCCACGGCTAGTGCAAAATCTGCTGCTAGCTCCAGCGCCAGCGCAACGGCTGCTGTGCCCGGCCTCAAGGCCGGTGAAATCCCGGCCGTACCGGTTTTCTCTATTCCCACCATTGGCGTATTCGCGCAAAACTCGGATAAAGCCCTAATTGAAAGCACCAAACAGCTAAGCACTGTTCCTGGTATTAGCGTCAGCCCCGCCAAGTGCGATGGCAATGGCGTGGTTTCCGGCAGCACTATCCTTAGCGGCTCTGGTGCAGGCGTAACCAGCAGCGACAGTGGCTCCGTAATTAACAGTGGCGCCGGCGCCGGCGTCATCACTGAAGGCCCAGTTAGCATCGTTTACGGCGGCGAGGGCTCAGGCACCTACACCAACTCTGAAACCGGCGAAAACATCACCATTTCCTCCGATGGTTCAGGCACCTACAAGAGCAAGACCCTAAGTATCAACGTTTCTGCAGACGGCTCGGGTACCTACGACAACTCTGAAACCGGCGTTAAGATCAACATTTCCTCCACCGGTTCGGGCACCTACGAGGACACCAAAAACAACATTAAGTACAACAACAACGGTGACGGCGGCGGAACCTACACCTCTGCCACGCTGAACATCATTAACAAGGGTGATGGCACTGCCCTAGTAAACGGGAAAAGCGTCAAGGCCGAAAAGCTACCCCCGGTAGCCAAGGTAGGTAAATTCCCCAAGGTTGAAAGCCTCAAGCCCGTCAAGAGCTGCGGCACGGTAATCACCCTGCAAGACGGCGTGCTGTTTGACTTCGGTAAATATGATCTGCGCCCCGAAGCTAAAGCCACTTTGGCTAAGCTGGCCACTGTGCTTAACCAGGCTAAGGTGCCCGCCGCACAGATCAATGGTCACACCGACTCCATTGGTGACGACGCCTTCAACCAGGACCTGAGCGAAAAGCGCGCCTCCGCCGTCGCCACCCAGCTCAAAGCCGACGGCGTCAGCGCCAACCTGGAAACCCACGGTTACGGCAAAACCCAGCCGGTAGCTGACAACACCAACGCTGACGGCTCCGACAACCCAGCTGGGCGTCAAGCCAACCGCCGCGTAGAGATCTACATTCCGGCGTTCTAAAGCCCAAGCGGCTAGTAACCAGGGAGGTACCTGCGGGTATCTCCCTGCTGCTTTCTAGGGACTTTATGGGGACTTGTACCCGCCAAGAACGAAAAAATTAGCGCCAACGCCCCCAGTGTGAAAAGATGGACACCAATAGATTTTGGAGGGTAGGCCATGAGTGCACAGCCGCAGGTCAACCAGGAGCGAGTGAAGACCTGGCTGGAAAATGCGGGCCTGGAATACACCGTCGACAGTGCGGGAATTATTTCAGTTAACTTTGCCGTGTGTACCGTAGTGATCGGGTTACAACACGACAATTTCATCTGGGTGCGTGCGGTTTGGAAAGCTAACTTAACCTGCACCGACGCCGCGCTGCTGCAAACCTATGTAAACGAACTAAACGCCAAGCGTTTCATGCCGCAGCTGGGCATTTACGGGCGCAACACCGACACCCCGGTGCTGCGGGCGGCAGTGGCCGGAATCATCATGGAAGGCATGAGTGACGCCCAGCTGGATGAATTCATGGACTTGGCAATTGCCGCCACAGAAGGTGCTTTGCGTGAATTAAGTACGGAGCATCCAGAGCTGATGGGGGAGAGTGAATAATGGCTTGGTGGCAACATCCTGAAGACCAAGACACCCCGCCGGTAACGGTGGAGCGCATCACCGAATGGTATGAGCAGCAAGGCTACAAATACGGCATAGACGGCGACGGCGAACGCCAGTATGTGGTTAGCGGTTTCGGTGGCTTTGGCGTGATTATGGAGATCACCCGCGCCGGACTGCTGCGCGTGCACGGCCTGTACGACGTCGACATGAGCGTTAGCGAAGAAAACCGCTCACGCCTAGACTCCGTGTGCTGCTACTACAACGAAAACGCCCTGTTTCCCACCCTTTACAGCGAAGCTGACGATACCGGGCTACAAATACGCTCAGACTTTGTAATTCCCGTAGGGCGTGGTGCCAACGGCAAGCAGCTCAGCAGCTACATCTACACCATGCTCGACGCTACCCTAGACGCCCTGCGCACAGCCCGCCTCGACCTAGGGTTGGAACCCAACCAGGAAGCTGACTGATGTCCACATTCCAAGTAGACCTACGCGGCATGGTAGATCTGCTCTCGCGCAACCTCTACTCCGGTCCGCGCGTGTATGTGCGCGAACTACTGCAAAACTGCGTGGATGCTATCTCTGCGCGCCGCGAACTAGACCCGCAGGCCCCCGCCCGCATCTCTTTCACCATTGAAGGCAACACCCTCACCTGCGCCGACACCGGCATTGGCTTAACCGAGCAGGAGGCGGGCACGCTCCTATCCACCATTGGTGCCTCCTCTAAACGCGACGAGCTGGGCCTGGCCCGCTCAGACTTTTTGGGCCAATTCGGTATCGGGCTGCTGTCCTGCTTTATGGTCAGCCCTGAAATTGATGTGCGCTCACGCTCAGCTAAAGACCCCAACGCTCCCACCGTGCACTGGCAGGGACACACTGACGGTACCTACAGCGTAGACGTGCTCGACGCCGTCGACCCGGGAGTACTGCGCCAAAGCGGCACCGTAATCACCCTGCACGCCCTGCCCGGCGAAGTGTGGATGGAGCCAGACACAGTGCGCTCGCTGATTGACGAGTTTGGCTCACTACTGCCGGTAGAGATTGAAGTACGCTCCCAAGGACGCACCACCCACCACGGCAATGCCAAAGCCCCCTGGGAACTGCCGCGTGAGCAGCAGGTGCGCTGGTGCCGCGAAAACCTAGGCTTTAACCCCTCTGAGATTCTCGAAATTGAGATTCCCGGCTCGGGGCTGCACGGACTGGTGGCTATTAACCCTGATGGGGTAAGCGCCAACGACTCGCGCCACACCGTCTACGTCAAGCGGATGCTGGTCTCGCGCTCTGCCCAGGGGCTGGCCCCCAAGTGGGCTTACTTTGCGCGGGTGGTGGCCGACGCCGATTACCTGCGGCTAACTGCATCACGTGAGCAGCTAGCCGACGACGACCTACTACACGACACCGCCAATGCGGTAGGCACTGGCATTCGCACCTGGCTAGAGCGCCTAGCTAAGCACGCCCCGGGGACGTTTAACGAGTTCGTGGCCAGCCACGCGGTAGGCCTACGCTCAGTGGCCCTAACTGACGACTACATGCTGGACCTAGTGTCTAAGTACGTGCCCTACCAGACCACGCTAGGCCCGCGCACACTGGTGGAACTAGCCGAAATGGACAAACCGGTGCGCTACACCCGCAGCGTGGATCAGTACCGGGCGCTGGCGGATGTGGCCGCCAGCCAAGAACTGGTGCTGGTAAACGCTGGCTACGCCTATGAGGACGAGGTGCTGGGCGCCTTTATGCGCAACCAGACAGTGTCTGGTAAGAGCGTGAATATCTCCCTGGTAGACCCCGGTGACCTGCTAGATGCCTTCCAAAACGCCTCGCCGGCAGAAGAAGCTGAAGCTTTAGACCTGATGCTGGTAGCTGCCCGCGCTATCAACCCGGCAGACTGCGAAGTAGTGCTACGTCGCTTCGAGCCAGCCACCATGCCAGCCCTGTACCTGCCAGACCCGGATCTGGCAGAACGCCAGGTAGCTAAAACTGCGCGCGAAAACGCTGACAGCATCTGGCAAGAACTACTGGGCGTAACTGACCCATTTGCTAATTCACGCCCTCCGCGACTAGTGCTTAACCGCGCCAACTCTCTAGTGGCGCGCCTAGTGGCGGTAGGCTCCAATGAGAAAATCGCTAGCCAAGTACTGCGCGGCCTATATGTGCAATGCCTGCTAGCTGGGCGCCAACCGCTAGGACCCAAAGAACGTGCCTGGGCGGCGCAAGCCCTGGGGGCTTTGCTAGATATGGCGTTGCAGGGTTAACGCCAACTAGCGGGCCGGGAAGGAACATCATGACCACTGCCGACGACGTTCGTCAGCAACTTGACTATGTCTACGCCCTGGCTTACGGCCGGGCACGCATCACTGCGGCAGCTGAGGCCGCCAGTGCCTCACTGGGCATTGATGACACTGCCCTGCAGCTAGAAGCCCACCAGCTACTAGTTGAGGCCTATGTGCAAGGTAGTGAACGCTGGAAAGCTATGGCGCCTTTCTCCTGGTGCCTGGCGCTGTACAAAAACCACCCCGAATATTTCAATGAGGAGCGCTTGGATACGCTGCGTTGGCAGTACAAGTGGATCATTGAAATGGTGTGTAAAAACCCCGATATTAAACGCTCTCAGATTGAGTCTCTATTTAAGCAATTTAGCGACTTCTACCATGAGCAGGGGCTTAGCTCCCACACGGTGTACGGCATCGGGGTGTGGATGTACCAGAGCCTAGGTGAACTAGATCTGGCCTATGAGCAGCTAACCGCCTGGCGCGCCACCCCCACCGACGAGTTTTCTGACTGCCCCGCCTGCGACCTGCAAATTCAGGTGGACTACGCCACCGCCGTCGAAGACTGGCAGCTAGCCCTGAGCGCCACCATCCCAGTGCTAGGCGGCACCCTCGGGTGCGCTGACCAGCCTCAAGCCACCCAGGCCCGGGCCCTGCTACCCATGCTCTACACTAACCGGCCCAAGGACGCCTGGGATGCACACCTACGCTCCTACCGGGTATCGCGCCGCGACCCCGGCAACGCCGTCAAACTAGGTTTGCACCTGCAATACCTGGCCCTATCAGGGCACCTCGCCCGCGGCCTGCGAGCCCTGCGCGAAACCCTGCCCCTAATCAAGGCAGTAGACAGTGCCTACGCCCTGTGGGAGCTACTAGTTGGCGCAGCTTTGGTAGCCCGCGAATCAGTGGCAGCCGGGCAAGGGCAGGGGCTAGTTAGTATCGACGTCGACACCAAAAACATGTGGTGCCCGGGAATGGAAATTACCTCCCAAACCACCATGGCGCAGCTATACGAAGGCCTCACCCAGTGGGCCTACGACCTGGCCGCAAAATTCGACGCCCGCAACCAAAACAGCTTCTTCACTGACACCACCCGCACTCGCCTAGAGCGCGAAACCTTCAAAAACCTAGGCGATGCCGACGACAGTTTCGCCTCCCTGGGCGTAGACCTGCTAGAGATCGGTGAAGAACTGCCTGACGGCGTCGCCCTTGGTGAAAAAGGCGGACTGGAAACCATTGAGGCCCCCGCACGCCCCAACCAAAAACTCAGCCCCCTCAAAGATGACGAACTAGCCCCCTACCCGGCAGTAGACCTGCGTCGCCCTAAGCCGGTGGCTGACGTCAACCAGGCCATGGAGCGCTACATCGCCCAGTTCTTTGATATCGGCACTGACCTGGAATTTGAATACCTGATGGACCAGCTAATCACCCCTGGTTACGCTGAAGCCATTGAAGCTATGGACATTGATCCAGTAGCTAAATACGTGTCTCTAGCCGGCATTCACACTGCCCTGCTAGACCCCCAAGGAGCCATTACTTGGCGGGCGCGGGCGCGTGAAGCAGTACTAGAGCGGCTAAACACCCAGGAAGCCAGTCGCGGCCTGCTAGCCAAGCTCAAAAACAAGCGCGCCGGCCGGGTAGCTTTTGACGAAGCCTACCTGGTGGCATTTGAAATCTCCGACATTGACTCTGAGCTGAGCCTAGAGCAGATGAGCGGGGATGAAGACTCAAATGTCGACAAGCGCACCAAACGCCAACAGAAGCTAGAAAGCCTCTACCTGCTTACTGCCGATATGGTTGAGCGAGGCTGTGAAGAGCGCGAGCGTCAAAAGGACTTTGACAGTTTCCTGTTTTCCATTGCCGGCAGTCTAATTGGCACATCCCTGCAGCTAGAAGACAAAGACCTAGCCGCGAAGTGCCTAGAGCTACGACGCACCATTGCCCAGCGCCCACTGAACCTGGCTACTGACCGGGGTAGCTCGGTTATGCAGATCAAAGACATTTTGGATATTGATCTGGCTGAATATCAGCGCGCCATCGGTAAGGTATATGACGCCTGCGCTCTAGCCGATGAGCTAATGCGCCGCTATGACCCCTGCCCGCCGCGCATTGTGCTAAACGCTCGCCTGGTGATTGCCCGGGCTAGTGTGACCATGGGTGAATACCAAGAAGCTGTGCGCCAGTGCCGCGAAATGGTTAACGTGTGCCTAACCCTGGGGCAGATGGACCGGGCGTTAACCTCCCTGCTGTTCCTGGCTCAGGCGCTAGGTCAAGATGGGCGCTACCTAGAGAGCGCTGAAATCATTGAATCTGGCCTAAACCTGCTGGACTCGCGTGACCTGCCGGCTATCCGACACCACTTTGTGCGTACCCTAGCCCAGGTACAAATGGCCATGGGTGAGCTGGGGGAGGCCGCCGACAACTTCGAAAAAACCGCCGAATTTGAGGCTGCCCAAGGCAACACCAAAGCCTGGGAGAGCGCTTTGGAGTATGCGGCCAGCTGCTGCGAAGAAAACGACGAGTTTACGCGCGCCTTTGGGATTTTGATGCGCCTGGCTGATGGCTATGAGCTAAAAACCCCTGACGAGTGCATTGACTGTGAACGCACCTTACGCCGCGCCGCCGGCGACCTGGTGCAAAACCCCACCCTGCCCCAGCGCCGCGCCAACTTTGACCGGGCCGCTGAGCTGATGGAGCGCGCCCGCAAACTAGCCCAGGCCCAGCCGGCCAGCCCGCGTTACCTGCCCGAATACGAAATGGGCTCGTGGCATTACGACTTCGCGGTGATCTGCTGGAACTGCGAAGAAATTAGCCAGTGTCTAGAACACGCCCAGGCCTCCTATGAGAGCTTTATGAGCGACGAGGATCTGTACCAGGCCCCGCGCGCCATGGCCATGGTAGTGCGCTGCCACATAGCGCTAGGTCAGGTAGAGCAGGCTCGCGCCGCTATCGCCAAGATCCGCGCCATGCTGGACAGTCCCAAATATCGAGACCACCCGGCGCTAGAGTTCTGCGACGAACAAAGCGACCGGCTAGACAGTGAGTTTGGCCCAGAATAAAGCGGTTTTTGAAACTTATTTGCGCCTCGTCGGCAACCCCGGCGGGGCGCATTTTTACCGGTAAATCACCGGGTTTAATCTGTGAATAGCGGCACTAAAAGCGATAGATGGGTTGTCAGCACGTTTTAGCACAGGCTAACGTTATTCACAGTTCAACAACTTAGTCAGCTTTTAATGACTAACCACTTAAAGGAGACGGTCTAGTGACCCAGGTTTGCGGGATGTGTATGTGCTGTTGCCGTTGATGGCCACAGTCAATTTTCCAACCCTAAAACCTTTAAGTGAGGTGCCAAGTGCACACAGAAGAAGCCGTCCGACCACAACGTCAATTTGGCGCCAGCTATGTCTGGAGCGGACTTAAACGTGACAAATGGGGCCTATTTGGCGGGCTGATCGTCGTCGTCGCCACGCTAGTAACCCTGACGGCCACCTGGATCACCAAAGCCCTAGGCATTTCCGCCACCGAATACCACCTACAGCTGCTGGATGATTCTGGCGTGCCTAAAGGGTTCATGGGCGGTGTCAGCCTGGCCCACCCGCTAGGAGTTGAGCCCCAAACCGGGCGCGACCTGCTAGCCATTGTGGTGGAAGGGACGCGCACCTCCTACACCATTGGCCTGGGCGCCACCATTGTTTCCGTACTGATCGCCATTATCTTGGGAGTTAGCGCCGGTTACCTGGGTGGCTGGTGGGATGGGCTCATCTCACGCCTAACCGACGTCACCATGGGCTTTCCGCACCTGGTGTTCATGATTGCGGTTTCCGCCCTGATCCCCTCCAATGTGCCGCGCGTACCCGTAATGATCGCCATCATCGGCATCCTGGGCTGGACCTCCACCGCCCGCGTACTGCGCTCACACGCCCTGAGCCTGCGTAACCGCACCTTCGTGCAAGCAGCCCGGGCCATGGGTTCCAGCAACTGGCGCATCCTTAGCCGCGAGATCATGCCCAACCTGGTCTCCACCCTGATTGTTTTCACCACCATTTCTATCCCCGGCAAGATTGGTGCGGAGGCTGCCCTGTCCTTCCTGGGGGTAGGGGTTAGTCCGCCGACGCCGTCATGGGGACGCACTATCGGCTCGGCAGTGGCCTGGGTAAACACTGACCCCTGGTATCTGCTATGGCCGGGCGCCGCCCTGTTCCTGGTAACGCTGGGTTTCAACATGTTTGGTGACGCGCTACGCGACGCACTGGACCCCAAGACGGGAGAGCAGTGATGGGACGGACTCGTTTCTTAATTTCCCGCACCTTCCAATCCATCTTGGTGCTGGTAATCGTCACCCTAATTACTTTCGCGATTTTCTCACTGTGGCCCTCAAACCCGGCCCTGCTGGTTTGTGGCAAGCCCTGTACTGCTGAGAACCTGGCGCGCGCCCAAGCCTATATGGGGCTAGATGAGCCCTGGTATGTCCAGTTTTGGCAGTACCTGTCCGGGATTTTCACTGGCCGCACTTTCGGTAGCGGGGCAGACATGATTGTTTGCAACGCGCCCTGCTTGGGTTACTCCTTCCGTCTCAACGCCCAAGTGAGCGAACTAATCACTAGTCGCCTGCCGGTGACAGTGTCTATTGCTGTAGGTGCCGCCGTGCTCTGGCTGGTAGTTGGGGTAGGTGCCGGAATTATTTCCGCGCTACGCCGAGGCTCACGCACTGACCGTTTCATCATGGCCGGAACAGTTTTTGGGGTTAGCGCCCCCACCTACCTGATTGGTTTGCTGGGCATCTTAATCTTTGGTTTCACCCTAGATATGGTGCCGGTGGCCGGGTATGTGCCGCTAACTGAAGACTTCGTGGGCTGGCTGTGGCATCTGGTGCTGCCCTGGACCGTACTGGCGATTATCTCCGCCGCCATGTATGCGCGCCTGGTGCGCTCAGACATGCTCGATAACCTCCAGGAAGACTATGTGCGTACCCTACGCGCCCAGGGACTACCTGAGCGGGTAGTGATTGGCCGCCACGTCATGCGCAACATTGCTCTGCCCATCATTACCTTCTTCGCCCTAGATTTTGGGTCTATGTTGGGTGGTGCGGTGATTACTGAACGAGTATTTTCCATGCAGGGACTAGGAGCCTTACTAATGGATGCTGTGGGCACCACAGATATCCCGGTCATCATGGGAGTTACCCTAGTAGCAGCGGCATTCGTGGTGGTCGCGAACTTAATTGCCGACGCCGTCGCTACTTTAGTTGATCCGCGTATCTGAACCTGGAACTTACTTTCACAAACCGGCGCGCAGCTACAGCTACCGTCTACTTTCCGTAACACACAGATTTCTCGCCTGAGCGAGTAGAACCTAGTAGAAACAACTACAGGTTTAAGCACCATAAGAAAGGACTCGAAATGTCCCAGAACCTGTCGGCTCCGGCTTGGGTTAAAGCCAATATTTCTCGTCGTGGTCTGCTAAGCGCATCCGGTATGGGCGCTATGGGTTTGGTGCTAGCCGCATGTGGCGCCAACTCCTCGGACAAGGTGGGGGCTGCGGCGTCGGCCAACGCTAAGAAGGGCGGCACCCTGACGGTACTCAGCTCCTCCACCGACATTAACTGGGACCCGGCCAAGAGCCAGTCCTTGCCCATCACCTCCCTGCCGCTGGTACACCGCCGCCTAGTGGGCCTGCGCCTGGTTGAGGGTAAGCCGGTTGAACTGGTTGGTGACCTAGCCAACGACACCGGTAAGGTCTCTGAAGATGGCCTGACCTGGACCTTCACCATTAAGAAGGGCCTGAAGATGCAAAATGGCCAGGAGATCACCACCAAGCTGATCAAGTACGGCATTGAGCGTTCCTTTGCTCCCTCGCTTTCCGGTGGTCTGGGCTACCACAAGACCCTGCTAGAGGGTGGTAAGAACTACCAGGGCCCCTACAACGGCAAGCACCTGGACTCGATCGGCACCCCCGACGACTACACCATTACCTTCAAGCTGGTGCGCCCCTACGGTGACTGGCCGTGGGTAGTGTCCACCCCCACCTTCTCGCCCGTGCCCACCGGTGACGACCCGTCCACCTACACCCGTAAGCCGGTAGCTTCCGGCCCCTACCAGGTGGCGGACTACAAGCAGGGTGTTTCGGTGACCCTGGAGCGCAACCCCAAGTGGGAGGCCAAGAGCGACCCGCTGCGTAGCGCCCTGCCCGACAAGGTGGTATTCAAGCTGGGTCAGGATGAATCGGTAGCTAACAAGTCCATCATTGCTGACGCCGGTGAGGCTGCCACCTCCATGAGCTCCTCGCGCGTGGCCGCCGCTCAGCTAGCGGAAATCACCGCCAACCCCAAGGCTAAGGCCCGCCTGGCTACCTCCAGCGCTGGCCCGCTGCTGTACTTGGCCATCAACACGGAGCGTGTAAAGGACTTGGCTGTGCGTCAGGCCATCAACTACGCGGTCAACAAGGACGCCGTGGTGCAGGCCCTGGGTGGTCAGCTAGGTGGCCTCAAGGCCACCACCTACATCACCCCCGGCATTGAGGGGCGCAAGGAATACGACCTGTACCCCTACAACGTAAACAAGGCCAAGCAGCTGATCGCCGGCAAGAACGTGCCCGAGCTGGTGCTGCTCACCCCCAACGGCCAGGCCCAGGTGGCCGTGGCTGAGGCAGTGCAGCAGTCGCTGACCAAGGCCGGTTTCAAGGTTCGCATTGACCCGGTTGAAACCGACACCGCCAGCGAGCGCTCCACTAACTCTGACGGTTCCTCCTACGACCTGACGCTAATGTCTTGGAACCCGGACTACCCCAGCCCGGCCGCTAACCTACAGCCGCTGTTTGCCTCCAGCGAGATCGGTAACGGTGGCATTAACGCCTCGCGCTTTAAGGATGACGCCGTCGACAAGGCTATTGACGCGGCCTCAGCTGAGCTGGACCCGGCCAAGGCCAAGGTTGCCTGGGCCGCCGTCGACAAGCAGATTGCCCAGCACGCCCCCGCAGTGCCGTTGGCCTACCGCCGCAACTCCTTCCTGCGTGGCTCGAAGGTTACCGGCTTCTACGTGGAGCCTTACCCGGCATACCCGAACTACCTGGTACTAGGGGTCGAATAGAGATGAGCATCGAAAGTAGTTCCCAGCGCCCTAGTGGCGAGGCTGCAGGCGCCGCAGGCTTTGAAAAGCCTGCGCCTGGAGCGGTGTTTTGCCTGCGCGAATTTGGCGTAACCTTCCCCGCCCAAGGCGGCGAGGACGTCGTCGCCAGCCAGCAGATCAACCTGGACCTAATTAAGGGCCAAGTGTTGGCGCTGGTGGGTGAGTCGGGCTCAGGTAAATCTGTGACCGCCATGGGGGCGTTGGGGCTACTTTCGGCTAACGCGTTAGTTAGTGGCAGTGCCGTACTGGATTGCTGCCACCAAAACCAGGAACTGGTGGGTGCGGCGCGCGAAATTTTGGATCAGGTGCGCGGCGAACATGTGGGCGTGATCTTCCAAGAACCCACCACCGCCCTGGATCCGCTGTTTACCATTGGCGACCAGATCGCCGAAGCCATTGCCATCCACGGTGAGGGTAAACGTAAGCGCACCACTTTGCGTCAGCGCCGCGCCGTGCGCACCCAGGTACTTAACGCCCTTAGTCGCGCCGGTCTGGGCGGGGATCAGCGCGAAACTGAGCGGATCGCTGACTCCTACCCGCACCAGCTTTCTGGTGGCCAGTTGCAGCGCGCCTGCATCGCCCTGGCTACCGCTAACCACCCCAGCGTGCTGATTGCTGACGAGCCCACCACCGCCCTGGATGTAACCGTGCAGGCCGAGATTTTGGATCTGCTGCGCCAACTGGCCAGTGAAGGCGTGGCGGTACTGCTAATCACCCACGACATGGGGGTGGTGGCCGATGTGGCCGACACGGTGGCGGTAATGCGTCACGGGCGAATCATTGAGCGCGGCGATGTGCGCACTATTTTTGCTTCTCCTAGCCATGACTACACCCGTCAGCTGTTGGCTGCGGTGCCGCGTCTAAATAGCTTGCGTGGTGGCGCGGGCAGTGGCGTTGACAGCGGTGCTGGCGACGGCGTCGCGGCTGTGTCTGGCGACGGCCTCGCTAAGGTGGCCACAGTTAACAGCGACGGCGCCGCTAGTGAGGGTGATGGCGTTGCCTCCCGTGCGGGGGATAGCGGCCAGCCGCTAGTGCGAATTGAAAATCTAGACGTTGTCTACCGCAATGGGCGCCGCCACGTGCACGCGGTGCGTGGGGTTAGCTTCGATATTGCGCGCGGCCAAGTTCTGGGCCTGGTGGGTGAATCTGGCTCAGGTAAATCCACCATTGCCGGCACGCTCACCGGACTGGTTCCTATCCACTCCGGCTCAGTACAGGTAGATGGCCTGGAAGTAGCTGGGGCCAGCGGGCGCAAGCTGCGGGGAGTGCGCAGCCAAACCGGCATCGTGTTCCAAAACCCGGCCTCCTCACTAAATCCACGCCGCTCAGTTGGGGCCTCCATTGGCCAGCCATTACAGCTACACACTGATTTGACTAATGCTCAGCGGCGCCAGCGGGTGAATGAGCTGCTTGAGGCAGTGCGCCTACCGGCGTCGATGGCTCAGCGCTACCCCCACGAAATGAGTGGTGGACAGCGTCAACGAGTGGCTATTGCGCGTGCCCTGGCGCTGCAGCCGAAACTGCTGATTGCCGATGAACCCACCAGTGCGCTGGATGTGTCAGTGCAGGCCGTAGTGCTGGAGCTGCTAGCTAACTTGCAGCACGAACTGGGCTTTGCCTGCCTGTTTGTTTCCCACGACCTAGCCGTGGTGGAGCAGGTAGCCTCCCAGGTAGTGGTGTTGCGTCAAGGCCAGGTGGTTGAAGCTGGCAAAACTACCCAGGTGCTCTCTGCCCCCAGTGATCCTTATACCCAAGCACTGGTTGCTGCTGTACCAGTTCCTGACCCAATTATTCAGGCCCAGCGCCGCGCTAAGCGGGCATCTGCTTTACGAGCTGCTTAGACCCTAGCCACAACCGGCTTGCCACCGTAACATTAATTTAGTGGGCAGCGCCACGTTCTTGCGCTGTATATGCCGTTGCGCTGGGCCGTTGGCCTTTGGGATAAGGAGATTGGTATGCCGATTAGTAGCCATAAGCGTTTTGGTTCTGAACTTGCACCTGGACCGGGGCGATACCGACTGGTTGCTAGCGGCGCCTGCCCTTACTGCCGTCGCGTGCTAATTGCCCGTCGACTACTAGGCCTAACCAACGCTCTGCGTGTGGCCTGGAGCTATGGTCGTGGCGAGGACGGCTACTGGCAGCTAACTGATGGCTCTGGCCTACCCGGCGAGGACCCGGTACTGCACGCCACCTCAGTGGCTGAGGTTTACGCCAACACCCCCGGCTACACTCCGCCGCCCACCATTCCCGCCCTGGTTGAACTGGCCAGTGGGGAAGTGGTTATGGACTCCTCTGCTGACCTGCTCTTTGACCTGGCTACCGCCTGGAAGCCGTTCCAGATTGCCAGTGCCCCCGATCTCTACCCTGAGCCCTACCACCTGGCCATTGACGCCTGGCAGCGCTGGCTAGATGACCATGTGGCCGCCCCCCAGGGCAAGATTATTCACGCCGACGGCGACGCCGAACTAGTCGACGCCGGGGTGCTGACCCTATTCACAGCTTTTGACGTGATTGACACTCTGCTGGCGCGCGCCACCGGTATGGAGGCTGCCCGCGAGGACGTCATGACCTTCGCTGAGCACCCCTACCTGGCTGCTGTGACCGCTGTGGGCCAGTACCTGTGCGGCAATAAGCCCACCGCTGCTGACATCTTGCTGTTCACCCAGATCCAGTCCTACGAGTACTCCACCCGTGAGGAGCTGGGCTCTCCCTCAATCAGCTTCTGGCCGGCACTGGCCCGCTGGTTCCGTGCACTGGAGAACACCCGTTACTGGGTGGGTAGCGAGGAGCGCGCCGCCCTGGGCCTGTAAGCCGCCCTGGCTTTGTAACTGCCCTGGGTCTGTAAGCCGTTCAGGCCCTGTAAAAGTGTGTTGTGGCGGCGTGGGGTAGTGCGCTAGTTACGCCAGGCGTTAGGCTTAAAGCCAGCCAAAGTAAATTTGAAAGGCAAATATGAGCGTCGAACTGATCGAGCAGTCTTCCCCTGAGCTAGTGGCTGCCATGGAGCGTCTGATCCCGCAGCTGAGCCGCAGCGCCAAGCCCCTCACCGCCGAGCAGACCCAGGCCCTGGTGGACCAGGACAGTGTCTACCTGTTCGTTTTCCGCACCGATAAGCCCGTCACCGCTGCCGACGGCAACGAGGTTGAGGCCGGCACCATCCTAGGTATGCTCTCCCTGGCTACCTTCGCTATCCCCACCGGCGTGCGCGCCTGGGTTGAGGATGTGGTGGTCGACGCCGGCACACGCGGCATGGGTGCAGGCCAGCAGCTGGTTGAGGCCGCCGTGGCACACGCCCAGAAGATTGGCGCGCGCACCGTTGACCTAACCAGCCGCCCCAGCCGTGAAGCTGCCAACCGTCTCTACCGACGCTGTGGCTTCGAGCTGCGCGAAACCAACGTTTACCGCTACGCCAGCAACTGATCGATATAGGCTGCCACGCTAGGCACGCTGTGACCACCGGCCGCTTCACGCAGGCCATCCACAGAGTTTTCCATGGCGGCAGCCATATCGGCGCTCGCTAGTAGCTGTAAGTCATTCCAAGAATCACCCACCGCCGCAGTGCGGGCCACCGGCCTGCCTGCGGCGGCCAGGTATTGCACCAGCCACTGCAAAGCAGTGGCTTTGGTGACTCCATGTGGGACCACATCAAGGTAGTTGGTGGAACGCGGGGCATCTAGCTGCCCCGCGAACTCCTGGCTGATTTGGGCAGACAGGGCGTCGGCAGTGTGCGGGTTGGGGATATAAACCGGCACTGAGGAAACCTCTAAACCTCGCTCCAACACCTCATCCAGGCTGGACCACACAAAACCGTTTTCAGGCCGGTCAGTGCTGAATTTAGCCAGGTGACCGGTGGCGTCATGAACAATGTAGTCCGCCTGCGGCGTGGTGCAATAGAAGCTGCAATCTTCACGCTCCAACAGGGGCCGCAGCACCGCCTCCAGCTGAGCTGGCGCAATAGTGCGGTTATGGAGCACGTTAGCCTCGCCGTCGGCAACCACGCAGCCAGAAGCGCAAATGGTGTAGTCATAAACCAGCTGCTGCAGCCCTAGCGGGCGCGAAACCAGGCTCAAACTGCGCCCACTGGCGGGCACCAACACGTTGCCAGCAGCCCGCCAACGCGCACAGGCCGCCGTGTTTGCCTCCCCCACAGTGTTAGGGGAGCTAAATAAAGTGCCATCCAAGTCAGTTGCCAGTAACTGCACCAAAACCTCCAAAACTTTAAACAAAACGCGGCTGAACCTGCCCGGCCTGGGCGGGCTCAGCCGCTTAGCAGCCGGCCTGGGCTAAGGCCCTGGTTGGCACTTACTCCTTGGGGACGTTGCGCTCTAGCTCGGACAGCCAAGCGGCCCCGGAAGCATCAGAAGGCATCCGCCAGTCGCCGCGCGGCGAGAGAGTGCCGCCAGCTACCACCTTGGGGCCGTTAGGCAGGGTGGAACGCTTGAACTGGTTAGCGAAGAAACGCTTAATGAACAGCTCCAGCCACTTGCGGATCTCGGGCAGCTGGTAGGCCACCTGTTCACTTTCGGGAATCCCCACCGGCCAGTGGCCCGTGGAGGCGTCATGCCAGGCCTTCTCCGCCAGGAACGCAATGCGGCTGGGGCGCGCCCCGCGTCGCAGCACCTGGAACAGGGTGAAGTCCTGTAGCGGGTAGGGGCCAATCTTAGCCTGGGTGGACTGGATCGGCTCACCATCCTTGCTGGGAACCAGTTCAGGGCTGATCTCAGTGTCCAGCACCGAAAGCAAAGTGGCGCCCACGGCGTCGTCGAAAATCTTTTCCGCCACCACCCAACGGATCAGGTGCTGGATCAAGGTCTTGGGGATGCCGGCGTTGACGCCATAGTGGGCCATCTGGTCGCCCACGCCGAAAGTGCACCAACCCAGCGCCAACTCGCTTAGGTCACCGGTGCCAAGCACAATCCCGCCGCGCTCATTGGCGATACGGAACAGGAAGTCGGTGCGCAGACCAGCCTGGACGTTTTCGAAGGTGACGTCGTAGACCTCCTCGCCGCGTCCGAAGGGGTGACCCATGTCTTTAAGCATTTGCGTGGCCACGGGACGAATGTCGATTTCTTCAAAAGTGCAGCCCAGGCGGGTGGCTAGGTCGATAGCGTTGCGCTTGGTGCCGGCGGTGGTGGCAAAACCGGGCATGGTGATGGCGATTATGTCGCTGCGCGGGCGGCCCAGGCGATCCATGGCGCGCGCGGCCACAATCAACGCATGGGTGGAGTCCAGGCCGCCAGAAACCCCGATCACCAGCTTAGGGTTGCCGATAGCGCGCAGGCGCTGCTCCAGTCCGGCCACCTGGATCGAGTAGGCCTCATAGCAGTCTTGGGCTAGGCGCGCCGGGTCGTCGGGCACGAACGGGAAGCGGTCTAGCGGGCGGCGCAAACCAATATCGGCGCGGGTGGGCACTAGCGGCACCGAAATGGTGCGGTAGTCGCTGGCGGTGCCCTGCTGCTCAACGCGGTTGTCGTCAAAGCTGCCTTGGCGTAGTCGCTCTGAGGCCAGGGTGCGGATATCGACGTCGGCTACCGCCATGCGCGGGCCCTGCGGGAAACGCTCAGTTTCAGCCAGCTTCTCGCCCAGCTCATAGATCATGGTTTGCCCATCCCACGACAGGTCCGTGGAGGACTCGCCCTCACCGGCGGCGGCGTACACGTAGGCGGCGTTGCAGCGCAGGGAGGCTGAGCGGGCCAGCAGCTCACGGTCGTCGGCGCGGCCCACAGTAATGGGCGAGCCCGACAGGTTCACCAGCACATTGGCGCCCGCCAGGGCAGCCTGGGCGGAGGGCGCCACCGGTACCCACAGGTCCTCACACACCTCCATGTGCAACACCATGCCCGGGATATGGGGGAAGTCTAGGAGCAGCTTGTTACCAAAAGGCACGACGGCGCCGCTCGGGCTCACCTGGGCAGCTGCGGGGGAGTCCGGGCTGGCTACGGGGTTGGCTGTAGGCGTGGCCGGGGTGGCTGCAGGGGAGGCGGCTACGGCGTCGTCCTGGGCGGCTGCGAGGGAGGCGGCGACGGCGTCGTCCCGGGTGGGGCCGTCACCCACCCCGGGCAGGGTGATAGAGGTGGTGGCGGCACTGGCGCCAGAGGCGAAGTGGCGCTTTTCGTAAAATTCGCGGTAGTTGGGCAGGAAAGTCTTGGGGGCGACGGCGTAAACGCGACCACCCTGGATGGCTAGCGCGCAGTTGTATAGGCGGTTGCCCTGGCGTAGCGGGGCTCCCACCACTGCCATGACAGTTAGCTCGGCGCTGGCCTGACGCACCGACTCAATTGCGGCCAGAGTCTGCTCTAGCAGTACTTCCTGCAGGAAAAGATCATCGATGGCGTAACCGGTGAGGTTGAGTTCCGGGAACACGGCCACAGCTACGCCCTGAGCTTGGGCTTCGTGAAGCAAATCAATGGTGGTTTGCGCATTCTTAGCTGGATTAGCAGGCGCTACGGGGGCGGTTACGGCCGCGATACGGGCAAAGCCTTGATCATAAACTGAGCGGAACTCCATATGCGTATTGTGTCACGGCCAAGGGGAGTGGGTTAAGTAGTGAGTAGCGGGTTAAGTAGTGAATGGAGCGGGTTAAGTGACGCCGGGGCGGTGAAACTACAAAAACTGCGCCACCAAGGTGGTGACGCAGTTTTTGTGTGCAGTTCTGCGCAGTGGACGGGCCGGCTGGGGAGCCCAGGACCGCCCTGCGCTAGCCGCTAGCGCTCGCAGCTAGCGCTCGCGGGCGCAGGGCCGGGCTGCCTGAGTTGCCGGTTTAAGGGCCGAGCTGCTTTTAGTGGTCAGCTGTCGGATGCAGCTTTCTGAACAGGCGGGGCGACGGCGTCGTCGGCAGATACCGAAGTGGCAGGCGCAGCGTCACCAGCAGACGCAACCTCACCAGCAGACGCAACCTCACCAGCGGCGGCCTCCTCTTCTTCCAGCAGCTGCAAGGCGGCCTTAATGCCCAGCTCCTTCTTGCGGAAGAGCGCACCCAACACGGCGGCCAGTAGCATGGTGGGCACCAAATAGGCGAAGATCGGAATCAAAGCGTCGGCGTAAGATTCCACCACCACGTTACGCAACGGCGTCGGCAATGTCTTAACAATGGCGGGGGTGAGGCCAGAAGTACCCTTGCCGCCACCAACGTTAGAGAAAGCCGCCATCTGCTTAAGCGTGGCCGGGTCAGCGTTAGCCAGCAAGGCGCGCATCTTCTCGCTCAGGTTGTCCTTCAGGCCACTGGAGAAGGCAGTACCCATCGCGGCCACGCCCAAAGACAAGCCAATCTCGCGGAAGAAGTTATTACCGCTGGTGGCAGTGCCAATGTGACGCGGGTTGACGTCATTTTGCACCAGGGTGGTGATTAGCTGGAAGAAGAAGCCGATGCCAGCACCTATAACCGTGGCATACAGGGTGATAAGCCAAACCGGACTGTGAACATCCAGCTGGGACATCCCCAAAGTGCCAGCTGCCGCAACGATCGGGCCAATGATCAGGTAGATCTTGTAATGGCCGGTGCGGCTCATGGCGATGCCGGAGAGAACACCAGTAGCCAACATGCCCAGCGTCATCGGCACCAGCAAAAGCCCTGAAACCGTGGCCGAATATCCATAACCCATTTGCAGGTAAGTAGGCAGGTACAAGGTGGCGCCAAACATGGCCCCCATGTACAGCATGGACATCAGCGTGGCCAGGACGAAGGTGCGGTTAGTCATCACCTCATAGGGCAAAATCGGCTCAACCGCGCGTCGCTCTGCGAGCACAAAAGCCGCCAGGCAGGCCACACCCACCACAGCCATACCAATAATCACCGGGCTAGACCAGGCGTACTCGCTGCCGCCCCACGTGGCCACCAAAACGATCGCCACCGCCGCAACATCCATAAGCACTAAACCTAGCCAGTCAATGGGGGCGGTCAGCTTGTGCTTAGGTAGCTTCAGGGTTAGCGCCATGGCGGTGAAAGCAATTACGCCCAGGGGTAGGTTAATCCAGAAAGTCCAACGCCAAGACACCGAGTCGGTTAGCCAGCCACCAATGATCGGACCCAGTACCGAGGCGATACCGAACATGGCGCCAATCGGGGCGCCGTAGCTGCCACGGTAACGCGGCGGGATCAGGTCAGCCATAACTGCCTGAGAAGAGATAATCAGGCCGCCGCCACCCACGCCCTGTAGGGCACGGAAAACAATGAGCTGGGTCATGTCGGTAGAAAAACCACACAGGGTAGAGCCCAGCAGGAAGCTGCCGATAGCCACCAAGAACAGGTTCTTGCGGCCCACCAGGTCACCTAGCTTGCCGTAAAGCGGCATAACAACCGTGATGGCCAGGGTGTAGGCGGTGATAATCCACGACATGTGCTCGGCGCCGCCCAGTTCACCCACGATTGTGGGTAGGGCCGTGCCTACGATGGTCTGGTCCATGGCTGACAAGAACATCACCAGCAGCAAAGCCACATACACCGCCCAGAAACGGCGGTCTGGCTTAAAGCTGGTTTGTGTTACTGTGCCTGTTTGTGCGGGCGTGGCAGCCTGGGCTGAGGTCGATGCGGGCGTGGCAGCCTGGGCTGAGGTCGATGCGGGCGCGGCGGCTGGTGCGAGCGCGCTTGCGTGCTTTTGTGTGCTCATTTTCCTTCCTTCTCCTGCTTCTTGCGTTTGGCTTGGTTAATCTTTTTAGGTTCGACGGCAGGGCTCGGCTTGGCTACTGGGGGGAGGTCAGTCCCTGAGCCAACAAGGGAGACCATCAAAGCCAAGGTGTGATCAATGGCCTCTTCTAAAGTGGCAGAGCTGAAAGCGTCGTTATCTAGCCACTCATCGAAAGCTGCGCGCTCAATGGCCAGCATCAGGTAGACCGCCATTCGTAGTCGAGAGTCATCTTCGCTGAGCTGGGTGCGCTGAGCTAAGGCTGGGCGCAGTGACTCAAAAGAGTTGCGAATTGCTGCGTCGATGCGGTTGTGAACTTCCGGGTCGGTTGCGGCAATTTCGCGCTGTAACAAAAATTCTGCCCGGTCGCCGTCAAGGTGCCTGGCACGCTCAAGCAGCAGTTCACGCAGATCTGCTAGGAAATTTTCGCTATTGGTAGCGATATGAGCGAAGGCTTTAGCGTCGAGCGTGGGCCAGACTTTAATTAGATCGAATTTGGTGGGGAAATAATTAAAAACGGTCCGACGTGAGACCCCGGCGCGCTCAGCTACGGCGTCGTAAGTCATGGCCTCATAGCCACGCTCGCGAACCAACTCGGCGGCAGCCTGGCGAATCGCCCTATAGCGACGCCGTTTGTGAGGCGGCATTTCAGTGTCCAACACTACCGGACAGTGAAGTTGTTTCACAGAATGTTTCACGGGAAACAATTTTGCACCCAATGCATATTTGCATCAAGTGCAAAAAAGGTGTTAACAAACACAACGGGCGTCCGCTGCGTTAGCGAACGCCCGTAAGGGCCCAAAAGGGGGATTCCCTGCTTCCCAGCGCTTGATACTTTTCGACGTTGTTTCCGTGTGGGTGCGGTCTGGGTGCAGTTGGCTTTGACGATGTCGAAAATCTCGTACCACAACACATTCGCCTGCTTCTGAAAACTCTGCGACATGGCCACAAACGGGGACGCGATCGCAGCACCCGTTGTCGGGTGCTTACCCAACAGCCCGAAATCGGAAATGGCTTTCTCGCATTGGATGAACCGCACGAACGACTGCGCATAGGCCTCCAGCAGACGCTTTGAAACGAACTGCGCGCAGCCTTTGTCGGTGTCGGTACTGGTGAAGTCATAGGGCTCGGGCATCTCATCGGTAGCCAGGATTCTGTCGGTGCGGCCGTCAGCCAGGCGGTCTGCCAAGGGCTCGGGTTTGGTGCCTGCGCGGACGCGGCGTCGCCCCGGTTCGTGCCATCACGAGCCATGCTTTCTCCAGGGTGTTGTGGTCTCATAGAGGTATGGAACAGGTACGGCAACTGCTGCGAGAAGCTTTAGGGGCGCTCGAGAAGGCTTTGTCGCCTCAGGGCGTCCAGGTGCTGAAGTTTGGGCTGCTTTTCGCTGTGCTGGTGGCTATCGACTGTTGGCTTATCGCAAACCAGCACGCAGTTTTTATCGAGAGTGGAAAAAATGTCGGGCCACTGCGTGAGATAACGTGGTTTGGTCTAGTGCTGCTCGATATTAGTGGAGTCTTGAATGTTCTTGGCTACGCAGCGATTGCTAACCGCAAGCTTTTCACGACATTGAGGCTGCCCTCCATTATCGTCTTGACGGTGCTCACGGCAGCGGCGAGTGTTGGGCCTGTAGTAGAAGGCCGGCTAGCGTACTACCTCCACGACGGCAGAATTGTCTACTTGGCTTATCCCATAATCGTGTCAGTCGCAACGGTGCTTACGCGGTATTTCTGGTTCCGAAGGAAGAGGCAGTTGGGTGCGGCGGAAGGATGACTCTTCGGCCGCACCCAACTTGATCTTCCCCTTAGCGTGATCGCGCCAACAGGTATCCAGCCAACGCGTTGCAACAAGCCTGGCGCTCTTCTTCAGTCGAATCTCCAGCAAGTTCGAGTAGTCCAGCCCCCCAAATGTGTGTACTGAAGCTATTCATAGCATTCCAGATACTTGCAGCTAATGCCGTTTGGGAGGAGTAGTCCAACTCATCAGCCTCGCTAGGATCAGAGCCGATGAGTGCGTTGGCGGCGCTGGCGGTTATCAATCCGCTCCAGGTGCGCCATGATCCTCTCCTCTGCCCCGTGGGGGTTGAACCCACCACCAGGCATCCCATCCAGCTTGGGTGAGCTGGCGGTGGGGATATCTTCGGCGATGGCCTGGGCGCGGCAGGCCTGCGCGGTCGACCCCACGCCACGACCCCACAGTGTCTAGCCTGCTGCTATGTAATCAGCCCTCGACGCGAGCACCCGGTCCGGCCGGAGCCTGCGGATCTGCGGGGCGATCGTAACCACCGGCGGCGCGGTCGTCGGCGTCGGCGTCAGTCTCAAAGAGCATGTTGGCCAGGCGCACGTGCACGGTCTCAATCTTGGGGATGTCCTCTAGGCGCACCGGCTTTTCGGCACTGGTTTCCAAAATCAGTGTGCCGCAACCGAAAATGCGGTCAGTCCAGCCGCGCTCGTAACGGATGTCAGAGATACGCGATAGGGGGATGTCGTGACCGTCTTTGTTGAAAATGCCCTTGCGGGTGATGATGCGGCGGTTGGTGATGGTGAAGGTTTTATTTAGCCACTCCAGCCAGGGGATGATCATTAGCGGGAAAGCCACGATAAGCGCCAGGATCCAGACTGCGTAAAGTCCCCAAGGCTGCCACGACTGCGGTGCAATTACGCTGGCGATGATGGCTACGATAATGAGTAACACGGTGCCCAAGATGCGCCAACCCAGTACTTTGGGGTGGGTGTGCATGTGGTCAACTACGTACTCGCCGGCGGATAGATGTTTTTTAGGAAACGCCATAGCTTCATCTTTGCAGACCCTCGCCTTAGTGTCACTTGCTTAGGCCGGAAAATTTTAGGTGCGGGCGCAGCTTGGTAGTGGAGCTTGACGGCGGTGCCTTGGCGACCAGCTGGTTGTGTGCAGGGTGGCTGCGTGGGTCGACGGCGTCAGGCTGGTGGCGGCATGTGCCGATGGGGTGCGGCGTGAAACCGGGAGTGGTTAAGGGTGTAGGAGGCTAGATGGATGAGATGGATGGGTTACAAATACTGAAAAATCGTCCCTTGCCTATAAAACCCCATGAATTTTTTATAGGCGAGGGACGATTTTGTATGTACCTGTGTGTACTTGTATGTACTTGTATGTACTTGTGTGTATGCGAAGAGAAGATCAGTTCTGCTTGGCCAGCAGGTCGCGGATCTCGCTGAGCAGCTCGGTCTCGGTGGGAACGGCCGGAGCTGCGGCTTCCTTGGCAGCCTTGCGCTCGCGCATCTTGTTCATGGGCAGCACGATGCAGAAGTAAACAGCGGCGGCCACCAGCAGGAAGTTGATGCCCTGGGTCAGGATGGCGCCGGGCTGGATGTATTCCTTGGAGCTGGGGTCAATCTTGAACTGCAGCACAGAGTCGAAGTTCGGGGAACCGATTAGCTGAGCCAGGATGCCCATGATGAAAGCGGTTACCTTGTCAACGATCGGCTTGAAAGCGTTACCGATAATAACGGCGACGGCAAGGTCGACCACGTTGCCCTGAGAAATAAAGTCGCGGAAGCCCTTAAGCATGGTTTTCCCCCCTGAAGTTTTAAGTGAAGTGGGTGTGCCTACCCCGTTTCAGGGTCTGAGCACTATTGAAAGCGGGCCCTGGGAAGCCGCGCCGCATAAAAGCGTAGCCTCAGTTTCCTTAACTGCAAACGTTATTAGTCTCATAGTCCCTTGTGTTTGGGTGAGATTCGCTTTGTTTGGCGGCTCTACATCAACAATTGTGACTTTCCGCGCCAATACCTGCGCCCCCACCTTGGAGTATGCGCCGTCACTAGAAACCACCCCGCCATTAGTGGTACCGTCCACCGAACCCACAATGTCCACCTGCTGGCCTATACGCGCCAGCTGCGAGCCGGTTTGTATCTGCAACTGCACCACCCGCTGCTGCTTGCCTAGATGTGAGAGCGCCGGCCCGGTAAGCATTGATTCAATCAGTGCTGTGCCTTTGGGTAGGTCAATGCTCAGTTTTCGGCCCACTGGGGAGGTGCGTACCGCTTGCGGTGGCGAGGTTGGCAGGTTGCTTAGGACGACGTCGCTGCTGCTGATCACTTGCCCCAAAGACATATCCGTGCGTATTACCCACACTTTTGCCTGGCTGGGGTTAGTTAGTGCCTGGGCTGCTAGTAGCGCGCATAAAAGCACAGCTAAGGCGGTAATTAGCCGCCGGTGCAGCCACAGCTGGCCGCGCCAAGAGGCCCTAGCTAATTGGCTGAGCCCCTGATTGACCTGCCCGGATGCTGGCTTAGCCCTTTGCTGGAGGCCGTCACGGAGCTGGTCAGTACTAGTCTGTCCGGGTGCAAGCTGGGGCCCTTGGCTATCAGCCCAGCTGAGCGACGAGGGCTCCTTAAACCCTGAGTTAAAGCGCAGGCTAAAGCTGCGCTGGGGCTCATCGAGTTCCTGGTTGAGTCCCGGGCAGTGAGCGGCAGGGCCGGTTTTGCGTTGCATGATTCAAGTGTTGAGCATTTAGTCCAGCGCCTGCCTGGCGACTGTGGATAGGTGGCATTCAGGAAATTTTTTATCCACAGGCGCGCAAAACCGCCTCGCAAAGCGCTGCCCGCCGCGGCGTCACCGGCAAAGAGTCGCCAGCACCGCCCTAAAGCAGCGTCGCCAAAGCCGCAGCGCAGTGCGCAGGCAGGCGCCTACGGTGTGGCCCTACTCCGTCGTCGGCAAAAGGCCCCTACGCCGTCGTCGGCAAAAAACACCCCGCGCCCAAGAACTTACGTTCCAAGGACGCGGGGATAGTGTGCGGGCGCGCTGTTAACGGGGAGCTCTCAGCGCCGGCCGGGACCCAGGCAAGAGCAGCCCGCAGGCGAGGGCCAACATAAGAGCAGCCCGCAGGCGAGGCCCACTAGAAGCGGGTGATGCCTTCCGTGGTGATAATGCCGCTAACCGGGCGGTCAAACTCGGCAGTGGGTAGGACCGTGTCGGTCAGATACTCGTTGGGGTGCAGTAGCGCGAAAGTTTCCACACCAGGGTTAACCAGCGGCAGCATTCGGTCATACCAGCCGCCACCTTGACCCAGGCGGTTGCCGTGCGCATCAACTGCCAGCGCCGGCACCAATACGCTTTGCACCAGCGTGATAGCGGCAGGCCCCAGCACCAGGCCAGAAGGCTCGGGGGGACGGCCGGGAGCGCGGGTAGCCAGATCATCGCTACCACGGAACCAGCCCCAACTGCGCGACAGGTGGGGCCCAAGCACAGGCAGGAGCACCTGCACACCGGCGGCGTACAGCTCATCAATAAGTAGACGAGTACAGGGCTCGTCTCCTACAGACACATAGGCGGCCACGGCCTGAGCGCCGTTTAAAGCCTGAAAGACGTTTTCGGCCAAAGCCGCACAACGGGCGTCGTGGCGGCGGGACGGGTGGCTGTACGCAGCGCGCGTGCGGCGAAGCTTGTAACGCAGGTGGTCCTTAAGATCGTCAACGTCCAATCCGACTACGGTGTCGGTCATTGAGTTCCCTTCACTTGATCCGGTTTCTCGTACTTCCAGGGTACCCTAAAAGTATCCCTAAGTGTCGCGCCACTGACCCCACAGGAGTTTCAAATGCGTACCGTCGCTGAACATTTATCGGCCTGCCTTGAGGTAGCCCACGCTGCTGAGCCGCTTGACGTGGTACTTTCCGACGCCGTGGGCACGGTGCTAGCTGCAGATATCGTTTCTGACGTGGATATGCCCCCCGCGAACCTGGCCGGTTTAGACGGTTACGCGGTGCGCGCCAAGGACTGCGTCAGCGCCTCCCCGGCCACGCCGGTGGTGCTGGATGTGATCGACGCCGTCCGCGCGGGGGATGTGCGCCGCACCCATCTTGTGCCCGGCACTGCGGTGCTGATTGACTCTGGTGCGCCCATGCCGATCGGGGCCGACGCCGTGGTTCCCTGGCAGTTCACCGACCGGGGTGAGGCGCAGGTGACCATTAACCGCAAGGTCAATGCTGGCCAGCGGGTGCGCATGTTGGGTGAGGACGTTGAGGCCGGCGCTACCGTGCTTTCTAAGGGCAGCCGAATTGGGGCGCGCCAGGTGGCGCTGCTGGCTTCGCTGGGTCACCAGCGCGTGGCGGTGCACCCGGTGCCGCGCGTGGTGGTGGTTTCTATTGGCGACGAGCTGATTGAGCCCGGCCAGCGCGCTGAGCCGGGGGACGTGTATGACGCTAACGGTCACGCCCTGTCCACAGCGGTGGCCGACGCCGGCGGGCAGCCTTTCCGAGTGAGTGCCGTCCCCGACGAGTACCACGCCCTTACCGAAACCCTGGAGGACCAGCTGGTGCGTTCTGACCTGCTGATCACCACCGGTGGTTTGAGTGTGGGTCAGGGTGACACGGTTAAAGAGGTGCTCTCACCGCTGGGCACGGTGCGTTTTGACACGGTGGCGATGAGCCCGGGACGCCAGCTGGGTGTGGGCACGCTAGGTGACGGTATTCCGGTGTTTTGTCTGCCCGGTGACCCGGTCAGCGCCCAGATGGCTTTTGAAGTGTTTGTGCGCCCGGTGCTGCGCTCAATTGCGGGCTGGCAGGACATTCACCGCCCCTCACTGCCGGCGGCGGTTTCTACATCCTGGTCTAGCCCGGCGGGGATGCGTGAATTTGTGCCGGTGCAGCTAGCTGGCGCCCCCAGCACTGGCTATCAGGCCCACCCCACCCAGGCTCCAGGGGTGCAAACTATTTCTGGTCTGGCCTATGCAAATGCTATTGCGGTAGTGCCCGAAGAAGTTACGCAAGTTAATGCTGGGACGCAATTGCATTGCCTACTTTTAGATATGTAACGCAATAGTAACGACACGCCGCGAAACTTCCGGATGCCTCCTGTATAAACCCTTACTTTTAGTCGTATGGTGTTTCAGGCGGTTCTTGGTTTTGCGCTGGCGGGCGCAATCTCGTTCTATTTGCTGCCACATTTGCGCAGGCGCGATAGGCTTGCAGTCTACTCGCATGACCAGGATCGCTACTCGCCCTACCTACGTGTGTTAAATACGGCTATGGCGGCTGGTAAAACTCCAGGTCACGCGAATAATAATGATATTGCTAGGCTGATTTTTAGCCCGGAGGTGAAGGTCATGAATCGACCTGCCGTGAGGAACGTGCGTGCCGCGCGCCTGGAGCGTGATTTAGCGAAGGCAAAGCGGGCTCAGGCTGCTCACCAGGCCAAGGCTTCAGCTGCTGCCAAAACTCGCCGCATCCTGATGGGGTCTTTAGCCGGCGTAACTGTGCTTCTAGGGGTTTTAGCTGGGGTCTTTACTTGGCCTTGGTTTGTGGTTTTGCCGACGGCGGCCCTGCTTGCGGCCGCTATGGTTGGTGACGTGCGCGTACGTCGTGTTAGCGCCAAAAATGATGCTGCCCTGGCTGTGCGGGTAAGCCAGCTGGAGGAGCAGCTTGAAGGCGTAGGCCGATCCGCCAAGACCGTCAAGGAAGCTAAAGCTAAGCGCGAGGCTGAGATTGCCGCTCGTAAGGCGAGTGTGGAAGCTGCCCGCCGCGAGGCGGCTCGCCTGCGTGAGCAGGAGGCTGCCGCTGCCCGTAAGGAGCTGGCTGAGCAGGAGCGCCGGGCCCACGAAAGCGCCGAGGAAACCGATGTGCGCCAGCGTGAGCAGGTAGCTAAGGTTAAGGACCAGCTGGTGCGGGAAGCTAAAACCGCCACTGAAGCTAAGTACTTGGCGCGCCTAAACAAGCAAGCTGAAGCTAAGCAGGCTGTTGCTAAGGCTGCCGCTTCGGCCGCTAAGCCGGCCGCTAAGCCGGCCACCCAGGTTGAGCCGGCCGCCAAGCCTGCCCCGACTGTTGCCAAGCCGGCCGCCTCGGCTACTGCGTCTGCTTCGGCTGTTGCCAAGCCAGTCTCTGCCGCTAAGGTGACTTCCGCTGACAGCGCTGGCGACGTCGTCGAGACTGCCAAGGCTGCCCCCAAGGCCGCTAGCGCCACCAAGTGGGAACCGGTGAACGTGCCCGCCCCCAGCTACACCATGGCTGCGCGTGGGCCGCGTCGCCGGGTTGTAGAGGCTGAGGCGGACTTCAACTCAGCCAAGGAAGTAACCGGCGTGGTTAACCCGGTACGTCCCTCCACCGCGCCGGCTAACGTGTCGCTGGATGTGGAGTCTGTGGCTGGAGACTTCAAGCCGATCGACCTCGATGCTGTCTTGGAGCGGCGTCGCGCGGCGGGTGAATAAGCAGGCGGCGGGTGAGTAAGCCGCCAGGGCATGGCTCGCAGAATTTACGCGGGCCGCGCGCTGTGCTAAGCTAAACCCGCCCATGGGGCTATGGCGCAGTTGGTAGCGCGTCTCGTTCGCAATGAGAAGGTCAGGGGTTCGAATCCCCTTAGCTCCACCAAACAGACGATCCGACCTGGAAACCAGGTCGGATTTTTTGTTGTCCAAGGCTGGCTGAGTTGTTACCCAAAGGTTGGCTTTTTGTTGCCTAAAGGGCAACCGAGGTGGGCCATAAGCACTGAAGGCCCACTATGGGGCAGACACAAAGCGCACGATTGCTGCCAAGTGCATCGCCAATACCTGGCTAATACCCGATCAATAACCGGCTAGTTCTTACCAAAGTAAAAGCCCCAGTATTTAAGATCCGGCATCTCTGGGCAAAAGTTCTAATTGTTTACTTTTAGGTCTTTAGGACTAAAGCGGATAAACCTATAGCTTTGTAAATATAAGCATTGTTTATGATGACTTCGTAAAAAGCTTAAGAAAATGCCGAGGGCCGCACGTTTCACGTGCGGCCCATCGCCAATGAGGTTCCTCAACCCGTGTTCCCAGATCGGGGAGGGCGCCTCCTTCGCCAGAACGTTCACTGTAGGCTCCCTTAAACCTCAGTCCAACTAGCTCTCGGCCGGTCATCAGGCTCCCCAACCCTCGCGACCGCTAACCTCTGGCGGTAGTAAGAATTTAACCCCCTCTGCCTGTAAGAACACCCCTGGGCAAGCTGTGAATTTCCTGGGAAATTTAAATAGCGTTCCCAGGTTTCTGCAAAAGCGAATTTGACCTGGATAAACGTCAAAAAGTCCGACTACATACAAAGTAAAGTTTTTATCTCTCAACGCAACTTCGTGCAGCATACTGAGCCTGTAGGCTTGTAACCGTGCTCTGTCAGCTCCACGACGCCTCCCTGTGTCGCTCCTGCCCCAACCTTGATCTACCCCTGGCGCAGCAGCTGCAATTAAAGCAATCTGCGGTGCAAGCCACACTTGCCGGCCAGGTTGAGGCGGCCGCCTGGCTTGAACCTTTCGCCAGCGCCCCCAGCCACTTCCGCAATAAAGCCAAACTGGCGGTTTCGGGCGCAACCCATGCCCCGGCGCTGGGGCTAGTTGACCGTTTCGACAACGGCACGGATTTAACTTCCTGCCCGCTGCATGTAAACGAAATTAAAGCCGCACTAGCCCCGTTAACTCGCGCAATTACCCGTATGGGGCTGCAGCCCTACTCGATCGTCAAGCGGCGCGGGGAGCTTAAGCATGTGCTGGTTACTGCCTCGGCTAACGGCCAGCTGATGGTGCGTTTCGTTTTGCGCTCGACGGCGCAGTTGCCGGCTATCCGTAAAGGTGCACCCCGCCTGCAAAGCGAGCTGCCCGGCTTGCGGGTGCTGTCGGTAAATATTCAGCCCCGCCCGGCCGCAATCTTGGAGGGCGAGCGCGAAATTATTTTGAGCCAGGACTCAACCCTGGACATGCCGCTGTATCTGCCGGAACTGGGGGCGGACGGCGTCGTCGTAAATAACAAAAAAAGCGTCCTGCCGCTGGTGCTGCCCCCGCAGTCATTCTTCCAAACCAACAGTGGCGTGGCCGCCGGGCTCTATGCCCAAGCCCGCGCCTGGGCGCGCGACTATGCGGGTGGTGGCGTCTTGACGGGCGCTGAGGCTGAGCGAGAAGGGGCTGGTGGACAAGCTGGCGCCTTGACGGGTGAGCCCGGGGCTGACGGGGCGTACCCTGACGCAATCCAAAGCAGCCAGTCGATTTGGGATCTGTACTGCGGCGTGGGCGGCTTTGCCCTGGCCCTAGCCCAGCCCGGTGCGCAGGTGCTGGGGGTGGAAGTTTCTGCCCCTGCCATCGATGGCGCCCGCGCGGCCGCCGCCCAGCTGGGCCTGACTAGCCCGCAGGTTCGCTTTGAAGCAGGCGACGCCTCCGTGCTGGATGCCTCGGGCCAGGTCTATGGTCACGACAAGCCTGATCTATTAGTAGTTAACCCACCCCGGCGCGGCATTGGTGAACTGGCGGCCTCAATTGAAGACAGCGGCATTCAACGAGTGCTGTATTCCTCCTGCAATCCGGCCTCACTGACCAAAGATTTAGAGGTAATGAGTAGCTATCGGGTACGCCGGGCGCGGTTGTTCGACATGTTCCCTCACACCAATCACGCTGAAGTGCTAGTTGAATTAACTCATAACTAGGCTTTGCGCCTGCTTGCAGTGCTGGCAGGCTGATAAAAGTGCAGCTCAGCGCCCATATGAATAGTGCTTAGAGGTTGCTGACTTGGGTATTTCCTATTGAATTACAGGCTGAATGTGATCTGTTCCACTCGCATTCAGTCTGACTAATTCCCTAATATGTTCGGAACCAAAGATCTATAGATAAGGAATGTTATGTCTAAGCAAGCCGAATCCTCAAAGGATGAAAAGAACGCGCAAGCCGCTTCTGAGCCGGAAGTTCGCTCTGGTTTGGCGCTGACCGTTAAGCAGGAAAAGGTCCTGGGGTGGGTTGCTACCTTCATGGCCGTGTGCATGTACGTTGCCTACGTTCCTCAGATCGTGAGCAACCTCAACGGCCAGGCCGGTAACCCGCTGCAGCCTCTGGTAGCTGCAATCAACTGCAGCCTGTGGGTGTACTACGGCCTGTTCAAGCCTTCTCGTGACCTGCCGCTGGCAGCCGCTAACGCCCCCGGCATTTTCTTCGGCCTGGCTGCCTTCGTCACCGCGCTGTAAGACGCAGAGTTACTAGACGGTGTCAGGCCCTGCCGTATTGCAGATAGGGCTGCTCGCATTCGTCACCAATGCGGATGCCCGGCGCCAATGCCCCGGCTTGGCTAGCGCGCAGCTGTTCCAACTCGCGCACCACCCGCTCGCGTAGCGAACGCGGATCAATAGTGTTCAGGTAAATCTTGGTGGCGCCCTCAAAACCCGCCAAAGTGGAAACACGCCACTTAAGCACCACCCGCCAAGGCATTTCCTTAGCCACGCCCGGGGCGCGGTAATGCCACTCCTCGTTTAGTGGTACCTGCGTGCCCGTAGCCTGGTGTAGGGCGTGCACCAAATCAGAAACCGCATCCACCTGTTCGGGCTCCATCAGCCACGGCTCAGAGACCGGCCCGGTGGAGTAGACCTCCAACGAGGGGTAGCGGTGACCCACCCCAGCCAGGGCCACGGCGCCGTCGTTAGCGGCCACAACCAAACCCGCCCGGTAAGCCCAATCCACAAAATCGCGGTAAATATTTCCGTTAGCGTTCACTCGGGCAATTTCAGCCTGCAAGCTAGCCCCCAGCGAATCCACGCCCACCACCTGTTTGTGCAGGTGATCGAAGCTAGCGCCGGCCGGGCGCAGCCAGTTCTGGAACACGGCCACATACTTAACGTGCTTGTTTTGCAGGTACTGCGCGTGCATGGCGTTAACCGCCCACTGGGTCCACACGCGGTGCTCGGTCACGCTTAAAGTGGCGCTGCCAGCCAAGCCGGTAGTGTCGACGGCGTCATCGCGCCAGTGGCGGCGGGCCACCAACACATCATGGCTGCCCCCGAAAAAGCCGGCGCTGTGACGGCGAATGTCGCTCAGGTTCAGGTCGGCAATCTCTGCGTCGCCAGCTCCGGAGGCACGCAGCTTGGCGCTTACAATGGCGCGCAAATGCTCATATCCGGCGGCGTCAGCCAGGTAGTTTTCGAGCCGGTCACGGCAGCGCTCAGGCAGCTCAAAACCATAGTTAGCTTGCCAATAATTGAACGGTAAAATCTCAAAAAGGTTGGGGATACGCCGAAATTCGGCTACGCTCTGATCTAAATATTCAGGCAGCAAGCCAAAAAACGTGTGCCAAGTGTCGCCTGCCCCGGCGTCGGCACCCAGCCTGGCGTTGGCCCCAGAGGCCTTAGTCCTCGCTCCGGCGTCGGCGCTAGCGGCGTCGTCGTCCTTAACCGAGGCAAAACGCACGATACGGGCATATTCAGGCGGCGTCTCCAGATAACGGCCGCTACAAAAAGCACAAGTGTGAGTGTGCATGTGGGAACTGAGAGGACGCACCTCAACCTGAGGCAGGCGCAAGGGGCGGTTAGCGCGGCCGGGTACAGTCCACACTTCCGTGCCAGTGAAAGGGCTAAGCTGTTTGACAGTACCGTCACAAAGACGGCGCAGGTAGGGGTGATCGTCCATGCCTCTATTGTGCCGGGTTTTAGATTGGAGGGAACATGCTAGGAGATGCCTTTGGGGCGCTGTTTTTAATCGCCACCGTAATATTTCTAGCGCCGCTCATTGCGCGGGCCATCCCAGGCGGGTTTGTGCCAGAAACTGTGCTTTTGCTGGCCGGTGGAATGGCCATGGGTGCGGCTGGCTTTACACTCACCGAGGCGGGCGAACCAATTTCCTTCCTGCGTGAACTGGGCGTGGGTTTCCTGTTCCTGCTGGCCGGTTATGAGCTAGACCTGGGGGAGCTGCGCGGCTCAGGCGGGCGCCACGCCATAGTGGGGTGGTTTGCTTCGCTGGGCTTGGCTTTCGCGGCGGTGATCGCCATGGGGGTGGGGTCAATTACTGATATGCGCGACGGCGCTATAGCCCTGGCTATTGCCATGACCTCCACCGCCCTGGGCACACTACTGCCGATTTTGCGCGAGCGCGGGCTGCTATCTACCTCAGTGGGTGCCGCCGTGCTAAACCATGGGGCGATTGGTGAAGTCGGCCCGATTGTGCTGATGGCGCTGCTGCTGGGAAGTCGCGCCACCTGGGCTTCGGCGCTGGTGTTGGCCGGCTTTGTGGCTATCACGGCGCTAATCATCGTGTTCAACGAGCGGGTTAAGCGGGCCGGTACGCGCCTGGTCGCGGCAATTCAGCGCGGGCAGCACACCACCGCCCAAACCACTATTCGCGCCGCCGTGTTGCTGCTGGTGGGGCTGTGTGCACTGGCTGAAGTGTTTGAGCTTGACGTGGTGCTGGGGGCGTTCGCGGCGGGAATTATTTTGCGCCGGGTGCTGCCGGAGGGCTCGCGGCCCTTTGAGGAAAAACTTGATGGTTTGGCCTATGGCTTCTTCATCCCGATTTTCTTTGTAACTTCAGGCATGACCATTACCGTGTCGAACCTGAGTGAAAAGATTGGCCCGATTTTGGGTTTCTTGGTGCTGCTGGTGGCCGTGCGCGGAGTGCCGGTGCTGCTGGTGAGCGCCGCTGAGCGCAAGCGCGACGGCTCGCGGGTGTTTAGCTGGCGTCAAAGCCTGCAGGTGGCCTGCTATTCCACCACCGCCTTGCCGATTATTGTGGCCGTGACCCAGGTGGCGGTTTCTGCCGGAACCATGACCCGCGATGTGGCTTCCACCTTGATTTTGGCTGGTGCCCTGTCTGTGCTGATTATGCCGACGGCGGCGCTGCCCTTGTCGCGGCACACCGATAAGCTGCCCCAAACCCAGACCATGGGCGTGGTGCAGGGGCCGGTGCGTGCCGATGGTTCCACCACTGCTAGCACGCAGGAAGAAGATGGTTACGCTGTTGGTCGTCCCAGCGACGGCGCCGAGGCGCAAGATGCCCCCGAAGTGCGTACTGCCTTGTACGTGCCCCCGCATGAGCGGGTTGACGCCGGCCGTGACGCCCTTGCCCAGGCCCAGGGTGAAACTGGCGTGGAATCTGGCGTGGAATCTGGCGGGCGCCTGGGCGGCGTGCAGGTGCGTCTGGGTGTGCTTTCGCACCGCCTGCAATGGCAGGGCGACGAACCAGTGCACTGGCAGCTGCGTAGGCGCATGGTCAAGCGCATAAACCGCCACCGCCATAAGTAGGCAGGTGCAAGTACAAACACAGGCAAAATACATACAAATACAGGCAAAATCATCCCTTCCCTATAAAAAATTCATGGGGTTTTATAGGGAAGGGATGAAATGTCAGTATCTGTAGTTCAAGTACTTATACTTTAGTTCAACAACTTATACTTTGACCAATTCTAGGCATTTTTGGTTGCCTCCAGGGTCGATGCCGGGGCCGACGACGGCGCCGGGACGCAGCCTCTGGGGCTGATGGCAATGCCGCCGAGGCTGACGACGTCGTCCGGGCCGCCGCCCGGCCAAACCGCCGCCCAGCTAGGACATCGCCCTACCAGGACACCGAACGGCCAAGCCTAGACGCCGTTGCCGTAGTGCGGCGGGACGTCACCTAACAGTCGCGCGTCATTGGCGTGCGCGGACGGATCCTCGCGGCGCAAATCTTCACGGCTCCAAGCTGGCCTTTCAGCATCCACCTTGCCCAGCGCCTCCTGCACAACCTGTTCAAGGTTGGCGCCCTCGGCCACCCGTTCGCGGTCCTTCGGCCCCAAATGCACTACGCGCCGACGCCGCCGCCCGGCTTGGTTGGGATGCCCGGCTTGGTTGGGATGCCCGGCTTGGGTGGGGGAAGTCTGAGCCAGTGGGGCCTCAGTGTGCCCGGCTGCGGAGGCTGTGCTGGTCGCCGCCGCAAAGGCAGGGTTTGCCTGATCGGCCGGTACGACTGCGCTGGCTGGTGCGCCCGGCACAGGCGCATCCGGCGCGGGCACGTCAGCTATAGGCGCGCCAGCGTCTGCACTGTTTTGGCTGGTAATTATGGTTCTCAGCTCGCTTGGTGGTGGACCGGTTGCGGCTGAGTTTAACTCAGATGCAACCGGGCCGGCTCAGTTGTGGAAAGTGCGGCGCAGCCGCGCCGATGCAGTTCGGTTGGCTTATGTCGCGGTGGCTCAGCTGCGGCCACGCTTGACGGCGTGGTGTAGCACTGCGTCCACGGTGGTGCCGCGTCGCTTGAGGGCCAGGGTTTCGCGTAGCTGCTCCACTTCCTCATCCTCGCTGCGTTCGACGCCGTCAGAGCGGATCCAGGACACCAGATCGTCAAGCTGGTCGTCACTGTAGGCCTGTAGCGGCAAGCCCTGGGCGATCGGCGGGCGCACATCACGCTCGCGTGCGTTGCCGGCCCCAGCACCGTCTCCGGCTCCAGCCGCATTGGTGCCGACGGCGCCCTGGCCAGCTCCTTCAGAACCCTGCCCGGCTGTGGCCGCGCTGTGGGCACTGGCCGCAGTCGCACTGTGGGCGCTGGCTGCGCTAGCGCCCTGATCGGCGCCGCTACCAGCAGCGTTAACGCCAGCGGCGCTGGAAGAGAGGCCAGGCGGGGGAGGAACCGGGCGCTCACCGGCCGTGCCAGTCCCGGTAGCGCCAGCCCCAGCCCCGGTGATGTGGCCACTGCGGCTGCCAAGCCCAGCGCCGGCCCCGGCAAGCCCACCGGCCGCGCCGGCCCCAAGCCCAGCCCCAAGCCCAGCACTAGCCCCATATCCGGCTGCCGCCGAGTCGCCGTCGTCGCTAATTAGCTCCGGAACCGCCTCGCCGTCGTCGCTGACACTTTGACGCTTATCAACAATGTCGAGCACCAACTGGCAGATGCGCTCAGCTTCAGCGGAAGGATCCACAAACACGCCAGCGCTAAAGGCCCGGTACACGGTCCAGCCGCGCCGCTCCAGACGCTCCACCCAGTAGCGCTCACGCATACGCACCGAAGGCTCATCCATATAAGCCTCGTCGTCGGTAAGCACCGCCACCAGCAGCTCATCGGGGTAGTCTGGGTGGCCCACAGCCAGCGGGATCGCCCCGGGGCCATCCGTGCCGTAACGCGGCACCACAGACAGGCCCATCTGGAAGCAGTGCAAAGCCAGATCCAGCAGCAGGCGGTCAGGGGCCTTACCGGCGTCGTCGAGAGGCAGCGGACCCACCTGGGCTCGCTCAAGCAGCTGACGCAGCAGACGCTCCCCAGCCCCATGCAGGCGCGAAGGGTCAATGTCGGCCGCGCTCAGGCAAGAAACCACAGTGGTAGTGCCGCGCGAAGCACACAGCGCCGCCACCAGCCCGCCGGCGCCGTCGCGAGTAGACAGCTGCCCGAAGGAGTGCACCAGGGAGCCGTTGGGGGTCTTGGCGTAACCCACCGCAATAATGATGTGGTCGCGGCGCAGACGGTAAGCCTGGCTGATATCCACCACCACAAACGGCTCGGACTTGTCGGCGTTAAAGAACTCCTCCAGGGCGGGAGAACCGTTAGTTTCGGCCGCCACCGCCGCGCGGATCGCCTCAGCATGACGCGAGTTGAGAGCCACCACAGCCAGGGACTGCTCCGGGCGGGTTAGGGCGGCGTCAATAATGTGATCGACGACGGCGTCCACCTCGGCACGTACCGTCTCCACCTCGTTGCGGCCCGGGGCGGGAGTGCCTCGCCCATCAACCGCAGTCAGGGTCAGGGTTTGGGCCCCCGGCGGGGAGGGGATCACGTCAATCACGTCGGCGTAACCATTAGCAGCCAGAAAGCGGGCAATCTCCGGGTCCAGGTTGTGGCGGGTGGTGGACAGCTGCACGTGCTGGAGCACCGGCGCCAAAACCCCAGCCACACCGTTATCAACCGCGTGGGAGTCACCCACCACCACCAGTTGCCGCGAGCGCGCCAAAGCCGGCACTACCTGGCTTAATGGCAGCGGGTAGGAGGCGTCAATGATCACCAAATCCACCTGGGTGGTGGGTTTAAGCACGCTGGGCACCAGCGAGGGCGGCACAATCCAAATCGGCTTGATGATTTTGGCCAGTGGGTAGGTGTCCAAAACGTCGCGCAGGGAGGCGTTGTCGCTGCGGCCCAGGGCTCGGTACAGGGCGCGGGCTTGTTCCTTGTCTGCCCCCACCTCTTGGCGCACGCGCATGGCGTAGGCCTGGGCTACCGGCGCGGCCAGGGTGTGTACCTGGTTGATGTCGGCTTGGCGCAGCTGGGAGGCCAGGTTGGCGAGGGCGGTGGTGTCTAGGCCACCCATGTCGGGGTCTTCCGCTAGGCAGTGGGCCAGGATGGAGGACCACCAGCAGTAGGTCAGCTCTTGTTCCAGGTACTGCTTGGGTACCTGACGCTGGGCCAGGTCCGCCACCAGGTCGGTTAGGCCGTAGTGTTCTAGCTGCTGCTCAATGCTGTTGATGCGGGGAATGTCTTTGGCGCTGGCTTCTTCAGTGTCCAGCTCGCGCAGCATCGAGTGCAGTTTCATGATGGGCATTTCCATCAGGTCCATGCCCTCAGCTGGTCCCTCCAGCAGCGGCGCCAGCTCAGAGAGCATCTGCTCGGTTTGGGCGGCGACGCGCTCCATTTCGTCTAGCCCCAGCGGTAGGCGCGGCCAGCCCCCTTCGCTAGAGTAGCGCTGCCACTGTTCCCGACGGCGCTGCACTAGTACCAGCTCAGAGTACAGGTCTTCGACTTGGCGGCCCGGGCGCACCAGAGAGCGGGCTTGTTTAATGAAACGACGCCGGTCAGAGCCGCTCATTTCTACGTGCTTGTCGCGGCGCCACTGCTTGGTGGCGGTGGCGATCACCATGTCTGCGGCGGAGCGTTCAAAAACTTCGGGCACAAACACGTCTAGGGATTCACGTACCCCGTCAAGCATGGCCAGCTGCTCATGCCACTGGCTCAGGTTCAAGGGGCGGTGTAGCTCAGTTTGGGTGATGGCGGAGCTGATCTGTTCACGCACCAGCGGCAGTAGCTCTGTGGCCAGCTCATGCACCTTAGAGACGGTGCGTTCAGCCATAATTGCACTGTTTAGCGGCACCTGCGACCAGGGGTTAGCAGGCCGATCCTTATCCAGTATCCCCAGGTCATAGGCCTGGGTGAGGATCTTGTTGGCGTTACTTAAACCCTGCATGTCAAGGTTAGCTAGGCCCGCAGAGCTGATGCGGGCACGGGTGCACGCATGGTTATCGCCGCTAGTGAGCTCCACCAGCTCATCTAGCGCCTCATACACCGACACGTTCCAGGGGTGACGGCGCTTGTGTAGCGCGTCCGCGTAGCGTTGCATCCGACGACGCAAAGACACCAGGTGAGCGCGGGTGGTGGCGATAGCCTCCACATCCACCTCAGGCACCTTCACGCCCATAGCTTCACGGATAGAGGCCGAAGCGTGACGCCTAAAAGCGCCGTCGACAGTTAAATCCAAAACCAAATCAGACAGGCCAGCATCGCGCAGCACCTGCGCCACAGCCCGCCCATCAGCCCCGGAGGCTGGAACATGCAGCACATGGCGGCCACTAGCGGCGGCGTCGGCCAAAATAGCGGCCAAAGTCGCGGGCACATCCACCCCGGGCGGGGCATCCAAAAGCAGCTGGGCGCCCGTGCCCACAGCCTCAATGGCATAGGCCTGGGAAGTGTCTAGATCCCCAATGCCGCGCTCATAGTCAGGGTCCAAATCCGCGCGGATCGCCGGCGGCAAATCAACATGCAAAGCGGCGCGGGCATGATCGTCCCCCAAAGCGGCGGCAATCAGCGGGTTAGTGCGCAGCAGCGGAATAACCGCCTCAAAGTCAGCCAGCAGGCTCTGGCCCGGGTGCACAAAAGCACCCACAACCAGGCGCTCGTGATACTCAAAGCCGGGCAGATACTCGCGCCCCAAACTGGCAATCCGGGTCAAAACCGCGCGCGGCGTGAACCCACCAGGGCTGATAGCAGCGCGAGCAATAGTTTCCACATCCACCTTGCAGCCATAAGCCTTAAGGGCCTTAACCAGCACCGGGTTAACCGTGATGGAAGAATCCAAGGTCAACGCACTCTGGGCGGTGTCAGTGCTCAGCCGCACCGGACGCAGCAAAATCGGGGCGTTAACCGTGCGCACCGGGCCGTCACCCACCTGCTCACTAAACTCAGCCACACCCAACGCCAAATGCACCGCAGCCTGACCAAACTGGCGTTGTAGCTGGTGCGAGCGGGTAGCCAGGGCGTTGAAAGAACGCTGCGCCACACTCAGAGAGGCGTTTTCGCGCACCAGGTTACGCAGGCGTGTAGTGCTGCCGCCGTAAAGCTGCGCCAAGCCCGTGGGGTGACCGTCAGTTAAGTCAATAACCGCCGCATCCAGGAAGCTAACATCGTCAAGGCTAGCTACTTCCCCCAGCGCGTTAAGCTCAGCCCGCCAGGACTTAATGGCAATATCTAGGGTTTCATCCAGGCTTAAAGGGGCGACGACGTCGTCCGCGTCAGTGCCGTCCGAAAAGTCTGTGGGGTCTACCTCAAGGCCAGAATGCTTACCAGAGCCAGAAAAACCGGCAGAACCGGCAGAACCAGCTGCGGAGGCGGCGTCGGGAACTGAAGCGGGGGAGGTGGCGCTCGCGGAGTGGGAGGCGCCCGAATGCGCCGATAGGGGCGCGTCAGTTTCGGTGGGCGCGCTGGTATCGCTTGAATCTGTGGCGAAGTAGCTCTCTTCCGCAGACGTGTCGGAATTGTGCCTACGATGGCGACCGAAAGAGAAGAAAGCTGGAGTCATGGCCCTAGATTAACTGGCTAAAGTTACCGCTCGGGGCAGGGCGCGCTAAAAAGTTGACTTTTGTTATGGGGCCTTAATGGGCTATAGTCGTGCGTGCCCCTCGTGTGGCGTTATCTCGTGAACTCCCCCAGGACCGGAAGGTAGCAAGGGTAAGCGGGCTCTGGCGGGTGCGCGAGGGGTTTTTGCTGCCCTTTTAGGCGTCGATCGCGGCGGACGGATTACGCTAGACGGTAGCGCTGCAGCGCTATTGCGTCGAGCCTGCGTGCTTGGGATTAGCAAAGCGTTTAGAGTTCAGCTGTGACCACTGCTCTGTATCGCCGCTACCGCCCCGACACTTTTCAACAGGTGATTGGTCAAGAGCACGTGACCGAGCCGCTGATGGCTGCTCTGCGTGCGAACCGCGTTAACCACGCCTACCTGTTCTCCGGGCCGCGTGGCTGCGGTAAAACCACTAGTGCTCGCATTTTGGCCCGTTGTCTCAACTGTGAGCAGGGGCCGACAGATACTCCTTGCGGGGTGTGTCCCTCCTGCGTGGATTTAGCTACCGGCGGCAGTGGCTCACTGGATGTGGTGGAGATTGACGCCGCCTCCCACAACAGCGTGGAGGACGCCCGTGAGCTGCGTGAACGTGCCTCGTTTGCACCGGCCCGGGATACTTACAAGATTTTTATTCTCGACGAAGCCCATATGGTCACTAATCAGGGCTTTAACGCTTTGCTGAAGCTGGTGGAGGAGCCGCCGCCGCATGTGAAGTTCATTTTTGCCACCACCGAGCCTGAGAAGGTGATTGGCACTATTCGCTCGCGCACCCACCACTATCCTTTCCGTCTGGTGCCGCCGCCGGTGTTGGAGGACTATTTGCGCCAGCTTTGCCACAGCGAAAAGGTTGAGGTGGGCGACGGGGTGTTGCCGCTGGTGGTGCGGGCTGGTGGGGGCTCGGTGCGTGACACCTTGTCGGTGCTTGACCAGCTAATTGGTGGCTCTGACGGCAAAGTTGATTATGAGCAGGCCATTGGTTTGCTGGGGTTCACTGACATTTCTTTGCTTGATCAGTGCGTGGATGCGATTGCTGCCCGCGACGGCGCCGCCTGCTTTGAGGTGGTGCAGCGCGTGGTTTCCTCTGGTCACGATCCGCGCCGGTTTGTGGAGGATCTGCTGCAGCGTCTGCGTGACCTGCTGATTTTGGCTGTGGCCGGGGATCAGGCGCAGGCGGCTTTGGGTTCGCTGCCGGTGGATCAGCTGGAGCGGATGCAGGTGCAGGCGCGCGCTTTGGGAGCTGGACAGTTGTCTCGCTGTGCGGACATGTGTGCTGCTGCCTTGGGCACCATGGTGGGGGCTACTAGCCCGCGTTTGCAGCTTGAGTTGTTGATGGCCCGCCTGCTGGTGGTGGGTTTGGCCCAGCCGACGACGGCGCCGCGCTCCCTGCCTGGTGGTGGCTCTCAGGGTGTGGTTGGGGCCCAGGGTCAAGATGGCGCCGGGCGCGCCTCGGTGGGTTCGGGGCGCACCCCGGAGGGCTCTGGCCGTGAGGCGGCGCGGGCTGCTTTGCAACGCGCAAATATGGCAATTCCAGTGCTTGCTGAGGCCCCAAGTGGGCCTGGCGTCGGGGGAGGCGTTGGCATGAATGTGCCAGTGGCGCCCAACGCCCCAGCTGCCCCTAGCGTTCCGGGCAGTGTTCCGGGCACGCCCAGCGTTCCGGCTGGTCCTAGTGCTGCTAGTGCAGCTTCCAGCGCGCCTGCGGCGCGCTCTGCCGCAGGGGCTGGACCTGCAACTGCTGGATCCGCTGCGCAAACCCGCTCGGCTGCCCAGGCGGCAAATAGCGCGGCTGTCCGCCCTGCCCAGGGGCCGGGGGCTGGCTCGTCGTCGCCGTCGGAGCTGATTCGTAACCGTTGGGGCGAAGTGCTGGCCAAAGTTAAGGCCGCTAGCCGCGTGACTAACGCCCTGGTGGGGGCTAATGCGCAGCCGGGCAAGGTGTCGGGCGAGACTTTTACGCTGATTTTCGCCTCGCCGGGCCTGGTGCGCAGCTTTAACTCTGGGCGTCACCCGCAGGTGGTGGCCGGGGCACTGTATGAAGCTTTGGGTTTGCGTCTGCAGGTTCAGGCAGTTAGCGACGGCGAAGCAGCAACGGTTGCTGAGCCCGGCTCAGCCCCCTATCCACCTAGTGCAGCTAGCGCCACTCATGTAGGCGGCCGCCAAGGCCGTGGCAATGAGACGGCAGGCGGCCAGACAGAGCAGGTGCAGGGACGCGCCCAGCACCCAGGGGCTGGGGGCGCAGGGCCCCGAGAATCACGCTCTGCACAATCGCAGCCTGCGCAGCGCTCGGAATCTCAGCGCGCAGACTCGCGCCCTGCGCAGCGCTCCAAGCCGACTCGGCGTGAAGCTACTCCGGCGCGCGAGGCGGCCCCTTCAGCTTGGGACCAACCGGCTCCAGCCAGTTGGGATGAAGACTGGGAAGTAGTGCAAATCCCCAACTCGGGTAGTGCTGGGCCAGGCGGCGCTGAGGCGCCGGTAGACCAGGCCTCCAGTGAATCAAATAGCGGCGCCCTCATGGGTGGCCCTGCTGGCGGCGTCCCCACGGGTGGTCCCGCTGGTGGCGTCCCTACCGGGGCTCGGGCTGGTGATCCTGCTAGCATCCCCGCTGGTGGCCCCACGGATGGTCCACAAACCATGGGTGGCCCGCAAGCCGCTGGCTCCACACAGGCCGGTGGTCAGGACGATTGGGCTGGTGGCGGCCAGTTTGATCAGACGCAAGACAGTGTCTACTTTGGTGGCCCGGCGCAGGATGAAGGGCAAGCTAGAGGCCAGTTTGATGCCGTGCCAGGCGGCGCAAGCTCTGGCCTGGCAACAGTAACCGCAGGCAGCGCCGCAATTGCAGCCGCCAGTGCAGCTTCAGCCAGCTCCCACTTGGCGCCAGCTAGCCCAATAGCGCCAGCCACTCCTATGGCTTCAGCTGGTTCCAGCACAGCCGCTGCGGCCCTGGCTGCCTCGCGCGCCAACCACCCCTCCAATGGCGCGGCCAGTGCAAACACCTGGGAAAGCACCTGGGAGGCCGCCCCGATTCCCACGCCAGACAACTACACGCCGGTAGCGCCAGAGCCTGGACTAGCCACTGTCCACCGCCTGCACCCCCTGCCCTCGCTACCCAATGCGGGAGCACAGTCAGCCCCGGCTCCAGAAGCAGCCCACAGCTGGCAACCCGATCCGGGTGCCTCCAGCCGCATGGCCCAAGCCATCGCCGCTGCCAGGGCCGCAGCTAACGCGGGCGGCGTCGTCGACGATGAAGAAGACATGCCCTCCATGGACGACGCGGACGCAGACGAATCCGGCGCCGTGGGCATAGAAGTAGTCAAACGCCTGCTGGGTGCGAAAGTAATTGAAGAAGTAACCGTGCGGGCAGATGATCGCTAAAGACGTATCTGAGCGTTAAAGGCGCGGCACTGCTGCAATCGATGCCTGGCGCGAGTTGCTGGCTTAGCGCGGCCCCAGCCGTCAGCCTGCGGCTCCAACCGTCGGCCCAGCCGCTCAGCCGCCAGCTCGCACGTCCAGCTACCGGCTTACGGCCCTAGCCACCGGCTCGCGCAATCAACCACAGCCCCACACCCCATTAGCTGCCAATAACAACCCAAGGAGACGTAAGTGCCCGCCATTTACGAAGGCGCAGTACAAGACCTGATCGACGAACTAGGCGCCTTGCCGGGGATCGGCCCCAAATCAGCCCAGCGCATCGCCTTCCACATCCTTGGCGCCGACGCCGCCGACGTAAACCGGCTGGCCCAAGCCCTAACCGCTGTAAAAGCCAAAGTACGTTTTTGTGAAACTTGCGGAAACGTTTCGGAGGAAGAGCAGTGCAATATCTGCCGTGATCCGCGCCGTGACCAGGGGCTAATCTGCGTGGTGGAAGAGCCTAAAGACGTCGTCGCCGTTGAAAGAACCCGCGAATACCGGGGCCTTTACCACGTGCTAGGCGGCGCCATTGACCCCCTCAACGGCATCGGCCCAGATGAGCTGCGGGTGCGCCAACTATTGGCCCGGCTGACCCCACAAGTGCAAGAAGTAATCATTGCCACTGACCCAAATATCGAGGGGGAGGCCACAGCAACCTACCTGGCACGTATGCTGACCAGCATGAACGTGCCTGTCTCACGTCTGGCGTCCGGTCTGCCGGTGGGCGGCGATCTGGAATATGCTGATGAAATCACGCTCGGTCGCGCTTTTGAAGGTCGGCGCCGGGTTGAGTAACGCCAAAAAGACGCTACGCGCAGGCTAAAAACAGAAAGGACCTTTATGGCCCTGGTAGTGCAAAAATACGGAGGTTCATCCGTTGCGGATTTAGCGGCAATGCGCCGTGTAGCCGCACGGGTGATTGAACGCCACAACGCAGGCGACACAGTGGTAGTAGTGGTTTCCGCCATGGGCGACACTACAGATGAACTGTTGGATATGGCCGGGGAATTAACTGACAACCCGCCCGCCCGCGAAATGGACCTGCTGCTCAGCGCCGGCGAACGTATTTCTATGAGTCTGCTGGCCCTGGCAATCAATGAGGCTGGCGTTTCCGCAACCGCTTTCACCGGCGCCCAGGCGGGTCTGCGCACCGATGGCCAATACGGCCAGGCATCCATTGTGGGTGTGGTGCCCGAACGTGTGGCGCGCGCCGTGAGGGAAGGCAGCGTGGCAATCGTGGCCGGCTTCCAGGGCCTGGACTACGACACTGACAATGTCAACACGCTAGGTCGCGGCGGCTCAGACACCACTGCGGTGGCGCTGGCAGCCTCCCTGGGTGCGGACGTCTGCGAAATCTATACCGACGTCGACGGCCTCTTCACCGCCGACCCGCGCATTGTTCCCACCGCCCGGCGCATCACCTCCATCTCCAGTGAGGAGACTTTGGAACTGGCCGCGCACGGCGCCAAGATCTTGCACCTACGCGCCGTGGAGTTCGCGCGGCGCTACCACGTGCCCTTGCACGTACGCTCTTCCTTCTCAGACAAGGAAGGCACCTGGATTCACACCTCCAAACAGGAAGACACCGTGGAAGCCCCTATCATCTCCGGAATTGCGCATGACCGCAGCAACGACAAGCTAACCATTGTGGGTGTGCGTGACCAGCCTGGCTTCGCTGCCCGCATTTTCTCGCTTCTGGCTGGCGCCGGGGTGCAGATTGACACGATCGTGCAGGACGTGGCCACGGCCGGCAACGGCTTCACCAACATTTCGCTAACTATCCCTGAGGGTGACGCCGCCGCCGCGCAGGAAGTTCTAGCTGGCGCCAAGGAGGAGCTGGGGATCTCTGATCTACAGTTCAACCCCAATGTGGGTACCTTGTCTTTGGTGGGTGCTGGTATGCGTTCGCACCCGTGGGTGAGCGCCAAGCTGTTTGATGCCCTGTTCCAGGCGGGTATTAACATTCATCTAATTTCTTCTTCTGAGATCCGTATTTCTGTGGTTGTCGACGACGACCGTCTAGATGACGCTGTGCGTGCTGTTCACACCGCTTTTGACTTGGATGCTGATCAGATTGAAGCCGTGGTATATGGAGGTACCGGTCGATGAGTGAGCTAAATCAGGGTTGCTGCGCGGGCCACGCTGACGGCGCGGGTCAGGCTGACGGCGCGGGTCAGGTGGACGGCGCGGGCGAGGCTGCCGAGCACGGCTGCTGCTCGCATGAGGCTGCGGGTGCGGCTAAGCCGGCTTTTGTGGCCGACGGCGTGAACGTTGCGGTAGTGGGAGCTACCGGCCAGGTGGGCCGGGTTATGTGCGCGATGCTGGATCAGCGTGACTTCCCGGTTAAGAGCCTGCGTCTGTTCTCTTCTGCGCGTAGCGCGGGCAGCGTGGTGACTTGGCGCGGCCAGGACATCACTGTGGAGGATGTGGCCAAGGCTGATCTGAGCGGCATTGACGTGGCGATTTTTAGCGCCGGCGCTACTGCTTCGCGCGAGTACGCCCCCAAGTTTGCGGCCGCTGGCGCTGTGGTGGTGGATAACTCTTCGGCTTGGCGTAAAGACCCGCAGGTGCCGCTGGTAGTGGCCGAGGTTAACCCGCAGGCTCTGGCGCAGCGCCCCAAGGGCATTATCGCTAACCCTAACTGCACCACTATGGCCGCTATGCCTGCGCTTAAGGTGCTGCACGACGCCGCCGGGTTGCGTCGCTTGACGGTGTCTACTTACCAGGCGGTTTCGGGCTCTGGGCGTGCTGGCGTGAGCGAGCTGGCTGGCCAGGTGCGTGCGGTGGTAGGCCAGAACCTTGAGGGCCTGGCGTTAGATGGCCGTGCGGTGGAGTTCCCCCAGCCCCAGGTTTATGTGGCTCCGATTGCTTTTAATGCGGTGGCTTGGGCTGGTGGCGACGCCGGTGATGGCTCGGGTGAAACCGATGAGGAGCAGAAGCTACGCAACGAGTCACGTAAGATTTTGCAGATTCCGGACTTGGCGGCGTCGTGCACCTGTGTGCGTATCCCGGTTTTCAGTGGGCACGCGTTAGCTATTAACGCCGAGTTTGAGCGTGAAATCAGTGTGGAGCAGGCCCGCCAGCTGCTGGAGAACGCGCCGGGCGTCACCTACGTGGAGGTGCCCACGCCGTTGGACGGCGCGGGTCGTGATGGCACTTTTGTGGGGCGTTTGCGTGCTGACCAGGCCGCCGCGCCGGGTAAGGGCCTGGCCTTCTTCGCGGTGGGCGACAACCTGCGCAAGGGCGCGGCCCTAAACGCCGTGCAGCTTGCTGAGCTAGTCGCAGCCGAGCTAACCGCCTAGCCACCCAGCCCGCTGCGCGGTCCAAACCGGCTTAAACCGCCCAGCCCGCTGCGCGGTCCAAACCGGCTTAAACCGGCCAGCTGTGCGGCTGTGTGCTGGCTGGCCCGCAGCCATAACCCGGCTGGCCGCACGCAGCTGCGCTGAAACTGAACCAAACAAGCGTTGCCCGGGGCGATTTTCATCGCCCCGGGCAACGCTTGTCTTACCCTCATGTATAAGTTATTAACAACTTATCATGCAGTTTTCCCCGGAATGCTGCGCTTAGCCTTCTTTGGACTCAATTTCGGGCAAAAACGCTGGTGAAAACACCCGCCCTAGATGTATTTGAGCTTGTAATATGCAGATATGGCTGATCCTTTGTTTCCGATGACGCTAGGCGTTGGTGCGTCTTTAGTTAAGGTACTTCTGCAAGCTAATGACTACGCAACAGAAGCTAACTCTGTCGGGGTTGCAAAAGAAGTATTCGGCATTCTGTCTTGGTGGAAGATCCGTGGCGGTGATGCCGATGACCAACTTGCTAAGCAGATTGCTGAAGTTCTGGCGGAAAAGACTCGCGGCATGTATGAGGAGTGTCGTGATCAGGGTATTGATGAGGAGCAGCTAGGGGGTGTTGTTACTGAGGTTGAGATTATTTTCAATAAAGTTGTTGAAAATGATGAATTACTCTTTTTAGCTGTAAACGATCCTGACAGTTTCTCTGAGGTACTTCAGGGTGATATTGGGCAGCGGCGTAAAAATATTGAATCTCGACTTGAGCCCTATTTTGATAAACTTGTTGAGGCTGCGGTTGATGAGTATGTCAAGCTTGCGCCTTGGTCACCAAAATTCCAGATCGAGGCACTTAAAGACCTTACCAATAAGGTTGCTGAAATTCTGAAAAACACTGCCAAAGAATCGGTTATTTTCGGGAGACGCCCAGATATTGCTGACTCTTATTATATTGAGCGTGAAGAACAGGTACGACTGTACAACCGAGTAAAGAAAGACCCTCGGCTGCGACTAGTCTTGGTTGGGATGCATGGTTGCGGTAAATCGCAGTTGGCTTCTGACCTTGCACAACAGTGTGAGAAGCAGGGATGGAGCCTTGTTGCCTGGATTAACGCAGCCTCTAGAGAATCTGTACAAAGTGATTTGGCCGAACTCGCTCAGCGGCTTCCAATTGATCGAAGTGATGAACCTACTCAGGATCAGTTAATCAATCGTTGTCTTGATTATTTCAAGTCTGCCAACGCCACTGACAGACTTATTGTCTTTGATAATGTTGAAGATATTAACGATCTCACTGGTTTAGTTCCGCGCGGTGACGGCTTGCGGGTGGTAGCTACTACCACAAATGAGTACGGTTGGAAGAACCAATCCTGGGATCAAATCAAGATTGGTGTATTTTCTCGTGAGGACTCAATTGAGTTTTATGAGCAGATGTTGGCTGAGCGTGAGTGGGTGTTGGGTCCTGATCACCCTTATACGTTAACCGCCCGTAACAACCTGGCTGGCGCTTATAAGTCTGCTGGGCGTTTTGGTGAGGCGATTGAGTTGTATGAGCGGGTGTTGGCTGAGCGTGAGCGTGTGTTGGGGGCTGATCACCCTGATACGTTAACCGTCCGCAACAACCTGGCTGTCGCTTATGACTCTGTTGGCGTTTTGGTGAGGCGATTGAGCTGTTTGAGCGGGTGTTGGCTGAG
>NZ_JH470338.1:1762445-1781081 GCF_000239695.1 Actinomyces graevenitzii C83
TTTTGGTGAGGCGATTGAGTTGTTTGAGCGGGTGTTGGCTGACCAAGAGCGGGTTTTGGGTCCTGACCACCCTGATACGTTAACCGTCCGCGACAACCTGGCTGGCGCTTATGACTCTGTTGGGCGTTTTGGTGAGGCGATTGAGTTGTATGAGCGGGTGTTGGCTGAGTATGAGCGGGTGTTGGGGGCTGATCACCCTGATACGTTGAACACCCGCAATAATCTGGCTGTCGCTTATGACTCTGTTGGGCGTTTTGGTGAGGCGATCGATGCGTGGGAGAAACTGCTGCCAGACTGTCAGCGGGTATTAGGGCTAGAACATCCACTAACCAAGCGAGTGGAGAAAAATCTTGAAGCAGCTAAGCGCAAGATGAACCCGCCGGATGCGCCATCACCAGAAACCGGTGAGGACTAAACTCTGCTGACTCTGTGGAAGGACGGAGTGTGGAGCGAAGCAACTGTTGTCGCTAGTTACTGCAGCTCGCCGTGCTGGTTATGGGTGGGCTGCTTAGCGTTGCTTTTCGGCGGAGGCGCCAAATGGTTGGCGTGAAAAAGCAATAGCTCCAAGGCTTAAAACAGCTAGGAACGCTACACATACGCAGATTTCCCAGCTGGGGGCGAGTAGTGGCTTGCTGTTAAACAAGCTCACTCGGATCAGGTCAACCAGGTAAGTGACTGGATTACACCTAGCAATTGTGGCAGCCCAACTAGGGAAAGCCTCAATAGGGTAAAACGCGCCAGCAAAAGTAATCAGCAAGACGCTAGTAAAAGACACAGCCAAAAAATTATTGCGCCTAATTGTTACCTGAGTGCCCAGCATAGCTGCCAGAAAACTAGTACCTAAAAGTAACCCCACACCTGCAAGCAGATACATTGGCTGACCTATTGGCGTATAGCTAACAAAGGGCATGGAGATAACAATAATCACCAGGCTTTGCATCGCTGCTAAGAAAGTCTGAATAAGAGCGTGTGCATTCACGAATGCAGGAAAACCGCCGGGAGACAGGCGCACCACATCCAAGCGAAGCCCCTGGATTTCCTCGCGGGCCTCATAGCTTGAACCCTGTATAGCGTTAGTAAAAACGTTTACAACAGCCACTGAGATAATCATGAACGCAACGCCATAGCTAGGTGCTAGGTAAGTTGCTGCAAAGATTGCGAAAAGCGCAGTAGAAAGCAGTGGGCGAGCCAACATTGAAAACGTGTCGGTAGGGTTGCGTCGCAAGGTTTGGTAATAGCGGTAAGCAGTAGCACTAATCAAAGTGAACCTCCAAATGCGCCGTCGACCTGATACTTTTTAGTTGAGCGCTTCACCCACGCAACACCAAACAGCAGGAAAATAAAGCTAACCAAAATTCCTGCCAAAACATGGCTCGGGTTAGAAGTGCGAATAAACTCGTTTAAATGCGTCAGTGGTGACAGTTGGGCTGCAATCCGAGTAATACCAGCGAAAGTATTCAGCGGCCACAACACACAAGAAAATATTACTAGTGCGTCAAGAAGAAGATTTATGAAGTGAAAGGTCCGGTTAAAACGAACCTCAAATCCATACACCAAATACACGCAGCCTAGTGAGGTGGGAACAGCGAGCAGCGCATAGCCCAGCATCTGCCACACAACCACCGGGAACCCTAAAGCGAACCCCAAAGCAAACACAGAAACTAGTGACGAAAACAGGTAAAAACAGCAAACTCCACCAGTGTAGCCAGACAGCCAAGGGATAACTGAGCCCTCTGAATGTAAGAAAGTATCCAAGCGGCCCCCGCCAGCCAAACCCTGGATAGACACCAAGCATTGGATTACGACGGCAGTAAAAAACGCCCAAACCATGTTGGTGTACAAGAAAAAGTTTTGCGTGTCAGACTCAAGATAAGCGCGTCCAAGAAACAATAACGGAAGCACTTCCATGAGCGGCACCACCACTAAAACCCGCAACCAAATTCCCGGCTGGCGAGCATTCATGGTCAGACTGTAGCGCATATGAGCAAATAAACTTCTCACTCAGCACCGCCCAAAAGCCAGAAAGTATCAGCAAGCTGAGCGTCCCGGCGAGTGTAAGTTAGCCCCATCTGGTCAAGCAGATTAGAGTTGGATAAACCAAAAGCAAGCACGTCAACTTCAACTCCGTCGTCCTGGCGAATAACGGTGCGTGCCCCAAGCTCATCATTTAAGCGAGTAATAACGCTCTGCTTCTGACTAGTTGGTACTTGCAGTTGGTAAACCACCTCTCCAGCGCGCATACGTAACTGCTCAGGCGAGGCGTCAGCCATTATGCGGCCCTTAGATAGAAACAGCACCCGATCGCATAGATCATTAACCTCAGTCATGATGTGGGTGCTCAGCAGCACGGTTACTCCACTGTTTTGCAGGCGTCGTATTACTCCGTACACGTCATTTGCTGCCAGCGGGTCTAAACCAGAAGTGGGTTCATCAAGGAAAATGAGTTTCGGGTTGGTGACCATGGCTCGGGCAATGTTGACGCGCTGCTTAAGTCCTGTCGACAAAGTCCACACCTGATCCCCACTGCGATCAGCCACATTACAAAGCTCCATAGAACGGTTGATCCGCTTAGCGCGCTGTGCCTTGTGGATGCCGTACAGGCGGCAGACATACTCCAGGTTCTCTCGCACTGTTAACAGGCCAAACAGCTGGCTTGAATTACTGGAAAAACCCAGTTGTTGACTCCATTGCTTGGACTTTTTTCTGGGTAAGGGCTTGAGCAGGTCAGCGCCAAGAACCTCTAAACGCTTAGCCCGGGTTGGTACCCATAGCCCACTAATGATGCGTAGCAGTGTTGTCTTGCCGGCACCATTTGGGCCAATCAGGGCTACAACCTGACCGGTTTCAAGCGTCAATGAATCAATCGATAAAACCAGGCGATCGCCGAAAGCCTTATCTACACCACTAAGAGCAGCAATTTGTGTCATACCAAAACTCGTAACCAGTAGCTGCGGTGCTGGGTAGGTCTGCCTGCGTCAGCTCGCAGCACTAACGTCTTTGTGATCTAGGTTAAAAATATGGTAGCTGCTTTTGCGGGAATTTTTCAGATTTTGGTGAAAATGTGGGAGGGGGGCCACAGTCTGAGCGGCGGGCCAGGTTCTAGGGGTGGGAGTTGGCGACGGCGTCGAGCCAGTCAGGGGCATAGTCGAGCCTGCTGGTGAAAACGATGCTGTCTCCGTTGTCTTTGATGAGTTCAGGGGGGAAGTGCTGGCCGAGGAGTGGGAGCGCGAGGCCTCGAAACTGTTCCCACATCAGTGGTACTCCTGTCTGTCCGTGGGCTTAGGCGAAGGGGACGCGTGGCATGCCGAACAGGGCCTGGCAGACTTCCTTGGTGCTTTCAATGTGGGCGATCTCGAAGAGCCGTTCGGGTGAGTGCTTCAGGAACCAGGGAAGGTTGCCGGCAACATATGCGGAGTCGTCTGCAAGGATCCCCGTGGATGAGCCCTCATGGAGTAGTTCCCATGACTCGGGATCTTGTGACCAGCCTGGAGCAGGAGAGAGCCATCTGAACGCAATGCCGATATCCTTCAGGTTCCAGCTGAGTCGAAGGAAGTCAAACAATTCCATCACGAGCCATTGCTTAATCGGGATCAGGTCGTTGGTGCGTATGTCGCCACGAGGCCTGTAAGACCGTTCACTTGTGCCGCCGAAATAGAAGCCGTCCTTTCGCCAGATGTGTATAAGGATTTGAGGGTCTGGCCCGTTGAAAATAATGTGTTCTTCGGACAGTTCATATACTTCCCTATTCGCGGAGGAAACGACTGTTTCACTGAAGTTGTCATTCCTTAGTAGGGTACTTCTGGTAGTCATATGTAATGATTCCTCTCTTTTCCAAATCTTCCAATGGGATCTCCACGAGTTTTCCTGTAGTTGCGTCTGGCTCCCAAATCTGTAGCTGTATCGCGCCTCCTGGTTGCCCGAACGCGGGCGCAACTGTCCCATGCGTAGCTACGCACCCTTCGGGAAGCTTACCTGTGAGATGAGCGCGCATGTCGGGTGGGCCAAGAGAGTAGGGGGCATAAAGTCCGCGTTCGGCGAGAGAAGGAATGCTCCCATCCTTATGTAAAGCTGCCGCATATTTGCCGCCTGGATCCTAGCGCCCGGCGGCTCACTCACCTGTGAGGGTGGGACCGCTGCGTGAGTCAGCGGAAGGAAATCTCTTTCTCGGTCTTGTTATCGAACCATCGCCGACGTCTGTCAGGTTCGACGACGAGTTGAATGTCGGAGCCGATCGGCAGGTCGTAGATGCCGATGCAGGCGGGCTCAAGGTTGCACAGCTCGTTGAAGTCGACGACGGTCATGTTTTTTGGATCATCCAGGTACTCGGCGGTGTCGCGGTCGGATAGCACGCGCCAGCCGGAGTCCTGAGGGGCAAGCGGTACATCGCGGATCATCCACTTGATGTTCCCCGTTCGTTCGACAATTTTCCGCGAGACGATGGCCGCGCCGGCGTTGTTAATGAACGTGATCATGCGTGTTCCTCAGTGTGTTTCTCGCTTCCGGCCGCGAGGTAGTCGTCGATGCGGTCCGCGAGGGCTTGTCGGTCCTCGAACGCGCGGACGAGTTTATGGAAGGGCTTGCCTCCGTCGACGACGGTTGTAAAGCCCGGGTCGGGGGACGCGAAGACGACGTCGTAGATGGGTGCCAGGTCCTCGTCGGAGTAATCCTGCGTGGAGATCAGGTGGACGAGGGGGATGCACCCGTTTTTGTCCGGTTGACCGAGCGCTACGCCTCGATCCAGGAGGCGACGGCATAGCGCGACGTCCCGGTTGACGTCGCGCGCGCATTGCGCGAAGAGAATATGAAACGGGTTCGTTCCGTCCGTGGTGCCGGCATCGAGAACGCAATCGCGGTCTAGCAGGAAGTCGCACATCGGGTAACGCTGCGCGGGATCGGTGTTGCTGAGCGCCTCGATGAAGAGGCTCTTGCCCCACCGCACGCGCTTTTCGTCCCCGTCGGCAAACAGCTCCTTGAATTGATCGAAGGTTCCCCTGTACGCGACCGCAAAGATAGACGTCATCAGCGATTCCACCCGCTACTCGTCGTAATGACCCCTGTTTCTCGATGAAAACTCGACTCGATAGTTCTTTGGTTCAATATACCAATCTAGAAATTGCTGTGGCGTCATCTCGCCATTGACATACGATCTCCATACGTCACTGTACTTGTGACCGGGCTTATGCCCCATGCCCCAGATGCCCGCTCGGGGCTGGCCCGGCTGCCAATCGATCGGTTTGCCGCGCCAGTCACGCAAAACGCCGTCGGCATCGGTGAATGCCTCTCTGACCTTGTCCACAATCCCCTTGCGCCACTGTTGTTGTCATCGGAGTTGTGTGTGTCGGCCTCGTCCTTGGTGGACTTGGTGTCGGCGTCGTCGGTCTTGATCTGAGCCTATATTCTGGCCACAATTATGGCTAAGATTGAAAGGAGCAGTTATGTCGACACTGACGATGGGGCTCGCCGAGGCGAAGAACAACTTTTCGCGAGTGACAGCAGAGGTGAATAGGACGGGGAAGCCTGTCACGATCCTCAAGAACAACAGGCCGTGGGTGGTCATTCAACCGGCGCAGCAGTCTGAGAGTGCTGTCGATGTCGCTGTTGACTTCATGGATGCCTACGCGGACGTGTTTGAAGAGCTCGCGAAGTGAACGCTGTCGCGTTTTTGTGGGCTAATCGCCTTCTGTTTTGTGTTGGTGATTCAGTTATGGAGCATTCGATGGAGTAGGGTTCGTCGTAGCGAAGCGGCAGCCCTGGATCAAGGAGGATGGCGCGTGGATCTGCTCGAATACATGCGTGCGCAAGATAACATGACGCAGGCTGAATGGGAACGCACCTTCGAGGAAGAGGTACGGGAGATACTCGTCCTGCTCGCCGGCGGCAGTGGAGCCGGCAAGAGGAACGGATTCTGGGACGTCTCGCACTACTTCATTGCGTATGTGGACTGCCAGACCGGCGCACTGCACGCGGGTGGTGGCCGGATCGTCTATCCCGTCAGCGACGAGCAACACGATGCCGGAGGAATCCTCGATCGCTTCCGTCGGGAGGCGGTGTACCGCCTCAAGGCGCGCAAGAAGATTCGGCACGAGGTTCCCGAAGGCGTGACCGCTTCCTCGCAGAACCAGTTCCTGATCGTCGAGGTCCTCGAAGAGGATGCCCCGTGCCCCGCCTTGGAAGAGGTGCTGGCCGACTATCGCAGGCCGGTCGTGGTGGTCGACGAGGTACTCGGAGAACTCACTCTCGACAAAGACCTCGACATGTTTGAAGGGGAGGTCCTGTGGCGCGGCGAGCAGATCTGCCTGTCGCTCGAGGTTGATACGGCGAACGAGGGCACCTGGGCTGACGCCAGGCGGGCGATGAAGGAGATGCTGGCGGAGCAGGATCGCTGGGACGGTGACATGCGCGCGAGCGCCGCACGTGAGCTCACCGAACTCGCGTGCGAGTGGCGCGAATCCGCCGACGAGGATGTCCCTGAGATTACGGAAGAGAGCTTCGCTCGCCGGATCGAGCTGCGTAGCATCGCGATGGACACCGACGGTTCATTTTCCGCCTACTTCGATGACGACGACATGTTTTTCGGGCACTGTGTCACCGTATACGGAACTCTGGCCGATGGGGTGACCGCGGCGAACATGGAGGGATGAGCGCCGCAGGCCCGCGCAGGATCAGGCGAGCGTGTCGTTGTGAACTGCCTCCCGTTTCTTGGACATCGAAATTGAAGTCCGGGGAATGGGAGGTAGTTCAGATTCGTGGGACGAGGCTGGGGTGGGCTTTCGCTTAGAAGAGCTGGAGTGCGCGTATCCCGTGGATGACGAGCTCGACGCCGATGACGAGGATCAGGAAGCCCATAATTCGTGTGATCGCGCCGACGCCGGTAGCTCCGAGCTTGTCGATCCAGGGTGTTCCGTAGCGCAGAAGCACCGCGATGGTGGCGGCCGTGATCAGGATGCCCAGGACAATTCCGATCTGAAAACCGACGGCGGTGTTGCGGGCGGCCAACGCGATGACGACGCCGATCGAGCCGGGTCCTGCAATGAGGGGGAGCGCCATGGGGGAGAAAGACACATCCTCCTTGAGTGTCGCGTGCTGGTCCTCCTCATTGGTGGAGCGGCGCTTGTTCTCCAGCATCGAGAAACCCGAGTGTGCGACGACGAGGCCGCCGGCGATCTGCAGGGAGGGCAGGTCGAATCCGAAGAAGCGCATGATGAACGAGCCGCAGACTGTAAAGGTTGTCAGGATTGCGAACACGTAGATACCGGTCTTCCACGCCTGCGAGCGAATTGCAGCAGGGGTGTTACCGGCGGTGAGGCCAGCGAAAGCGGCGAGAGCGCCGATCGGGTTGGTGATCGGCGCGAGCGCCAGGATCGACGCTGATATTCCAGCAAAAACGCTCGTCATGCTGTCAATCTTAACGGGTGCGACACGGGTGTGGGTGAGCGGTCTCGTTAGGCGCGGCGGGGGCCGAAAATCGCGGTGCTCAGGCGCGCGATCGTCGCGTCCTCCGCGATGGCCCACTCCAGGTCCCGGCTCATGCCCATCGACAGATCCAACGAACGATCCGGGATCCCCAGGCGCGCCGAGGCCTCGCCCGAGACGTTCACCTCCACCACCACGCGCCCGTGACTTTGAGCGATTCACCCCACAACCCGGGCAGCCAGCACAGCGGTCACAGGAGTCTATGTCGAGCACCAGAGCGTACTCACGCTGAGCGGCAGCAACCAGGGGGAAGCCCTCCAAGTCGACGAGCAGATCACACTGATCACAACGATCAAGCGACACAGAGCAGCAGGTAGGGTGAGACACCGCCCGAGCGCTGGATTCTAGTGGTGGTTGTAGAAGTCTTCGATCCAGGTGGTGACTCCGGTGTAGACCTGGTCGCGGGTGGTGAAGGCACGCCGGTAGTAGTACTCGGTTGTGAAGGTGGCCCACAAGGATTCGGCAATGGCGTTATCCCAGCACACGCCGGCCTGCCCCATCGACACGGTTCCTTTCACGGCGCGCATGTAGGCGGCCAGTTTCTGGGAGGTGACCTGTGTTCCCCGATCAGCATGCAACACGACCCCTGCGGGGAAGCCGCCACGGGTTGCGGCGGCCATGTCGAGTGCGGTGATGACCAGGGCGCGTGTTGTGCTGCTCGCCCATGGCGTATCCCAGGACTCTACGTGAGTGTGCATCGCGCATGGTGGCGAACATGTCCTGCACGACGCGGTAGTGGTTGCCGGCGGTCGTGCGCGTGAAGAGGTCGTAGGACAATCCGAGCGCCACGAGATCCTCGACGATGAGGCGGTTGTTCTGATCCGCGAGTTCACGCGCGCTCACGCCCGCGCCGTCGGCGGCCACCAGGATGGGGGTGCCGTGTTCATCGGTGCCGGAGACCATGAGCACGTCGTGGCCGGCCATTCGCATGTACCGGGAGAAAACGTCAGAGGGGACACCGAATCCCGCAATGTGGCCAATATGACGGGGGCCGTTGGCCTAGGGCCATGCGACGGCGGACAGAATACGACTCATAGCCCCTAACAATACTGCCTGGCAGGCTCAAACGGGGAACCGGCACCTTTTTGCGGGAAAGGCACGCTCTCCGCAGGAAGAGCGCTCGGTGCTATCCTGGCCAAAACGCCACTTTCATGGAGAAAGCATGACTCGCGCACTCATCATCGTCGACGTTCAGCCCACGTTCTGCGAGGGCGGTGCCCTGCCTGTCACGGGCGGCAACGCGGTCGCCGAGGCCGTGGCCGCCTACGTGGAGGCCCACCGCGGGGAGTATCAGCTGATCGTCACCACGCAGGATTGGCACATCGATCCGGGCGCTCACTTCTCTGAGACGCCGGACTTCGTGGACACCTGGCCCCCGCACGGCGTGGCGGGCACGGACGAGGCCGAGCTGCACCCGGCGCTCGCCCACGTGAACGCAGACGTGACGATCAAGAAGGGCCAGTACGAGGCCGCCTACTCGGGCTTCGAGGGCACGACAGAGGATGGAAAGACGCTGGAGCAGGTCCTGCGCGATGCCGACATCACGGATGTGGATGTCGTGGGCCTCGCCGAGTCGCACTGCGTGGCCTGCACGGCCGTGGACGCTGTCCGCGCCGGGTTCCCGACGCGCGTGCTGCGTGAGCTGACCGCCCCCGTCTCCGAGCAGCTGGGAGAGCAGGCTCGCGAGTGGATGATGACGGAGGGCGTCGCCCTCGTCTGAGGTTCCCCGGCCTCGTCACTTCGCGGCGAGTGCCGCCTTGTAGAGGTCGTTCTTGCGCGCGCCCGTGGCGGCTGCGACCTCGGCGGCAGCGTCTTTGAGGCGCATACCTTCCGCCGCGAGCGCGAGGACCGCGCCGACGTGGTCCTGCGCGCGCGCCGAGCGTTGGTATCCGGCGACGACGATGGTGACCTCGCCGAGCACGTCGTCGGCGCCGGCCGCCAGCTCCCCGAGGGGGCCTCGGCGCACCTCCTCGTAGTCCTTGGTGAGTTCGCGGCACAGCGCGGCGGGCCGGTCCGCCCCGAAGACCTCGGCCATGCGAGAGAGCGTGGCGGCTGCACGCCGGGGGATGCGTGGCTGGCGCGGCTTGTCCACTACGGTGACGGCGAGGTTCGCTTGCTCAATCGACAACAGTGCCAATGGCGTTCTGTTTGCCAAAGTGATCACGTAGACGAGGCGGACGATCGCTCCTTTGCTCTCCCGCTCGCAACGCAGCCACGGTGGGAGTATGAGTTTTCCTGGCAGCCGGGAGATGTGCTTGTCCTGGCGACAGAAGGTATTGCGTACTACTTAGATTCGGAGACAAAGGTTGGGCACTATCTGTCGAGGTCGTGGTGTAGCCCGCCCGATCGCTGGGCGTTCCTAAGCGATGTAGCCTTCCGGACGCTCTGTGCTGGTGGCGACAGGACGGCGGTCGCCTTGTGGCGCACGGACGTCGAGCACATTGCTGGTTCTTCCGAGTTGGGTGTGGGTGGAGGCGTCTAGGCCTCCTGTGATGAGGGGCATTCGGAGTTGGTAGTTGGTGGGGTTGGGGTAGCCTCTGGCGGTGCGTCTGCCTAGTTCGATAATGTCCGTTGATGGCTTCGCTGCGGTGCGTTGCTGGCTCCGGCTGTCTCGAAGTAGGCCAAGTGGGCGTCCTTCCATTTGCGTAGGATCCGGCCCAGGCGAGCAATTTCGGAGATGGGACACGTTGGTAGGCGCTTAATGAGGTATGTGGCCAGGCGTCGGCCGTGGGCGGGTGTGGCTTGATGAGAAGACGTCTCGCACTTGCTGGACGCGGCGGCGTACCTCAAGGGGCATCGCCGGCGAGTTTGATGATGTGAAAGGCGCCGAGCACCCTACCACATTGTCGTCCCGTAGTAGTCTGGCCTACTCCTATTCATGCGCTGATCAAGTTGCTGAGGCTATTGATATTTGTGAGGGGATGCTGCCAGAGTGTCAGCGGGTGTTGGGGCCAGAACATCCGTTCACAAAGCAAGTTAAGAATATTCTTGAAATGGCTAGACGTGAGATGAATCAGTCTACGGCGTCGTCGGAATAAAAATACTTAACCTGGTACGCAGCTATTTGAGATAGCGCAAACAATATGATTCATCCCTTGTGGTGCGCGACACTTAGGATTAGGCTTGTGTTGTTGACACTTCAATAAGGGGGCACTGCCTTCGGGTAGTGATTCTGAAGGGTCTTGGGGCTGCTCACATCTAAATGTTGGCGCGACAATGCTGGTCGCGCAGTGGATGCGGGATTGGTGATTATTTAGCTTCCCTGAGTGACAGGGTAAGAAGATAGTGCGTACCTAAGGATGCTTACATGAACATTCTCAAGCAAACTACAAATAGCAGCAAAGCGACGATTGCGGCGGTTGCAGCAGCTCTAGCAATTGCCTTGGCTGTTACAGGCGTCTTCTTCTGGAATCGCCTCACTAACAACACCAACACCATCTCGGCGGCTTCCAACATGAGCACCGCTGCTTCTGTCACTACCTCCTCCAGTGCGCAGAGCTCACCCCTAGCTAAGGCAACCACAACCCCTACCGCCACAACCCCTACACCTACTCCAACGCCTACCCCAACTGTCACGGCTTCGAGTATGCCTCCATGTGAAGAAGGGACCTTAGCTCCCGATGGAACCTGCCTGCACCCGGCTTCTGTGAAGTGGCTTAGTGATCTGCTGCCTGATCCGACCACCGTAGATCGCACTGATCCTGACGCGGTGTGTGCCGCTTATGTCATCACGTATCAGACTTGGGATGCCTCACGCGATATCACGACGGCGTATGCCTCTATCCGGTCAAGCGTTTACGAAACTCCTGAGATTCGCGGAAACCACATCCCCAATCCTGACGTAGTGAAGGGACAAGGAGAATTCCTGCCGCTTGTGCCCGGTAAATCACACACCACTGTCACTATTAAGTACATAGCCACTTACGGTGAAAATAACAATCCTGAACGGATCCCTGGCCGTTGGCTTCGTACAGTAGGTTTCGTTCGTACCTACGCTGACGGTTCCCATGAACCTGTTAGCAGTTGGGCTTTCATTAGTCTCACTAAACAGGAAGACGGTACCTGGGCAGTAAGCAATAGCGATTGGCACTACTGACACGCTGAAAACTAACTAAGGGTGGCGGCGTCGAGCCAGTCAGGGGTGCAGTCGAGCCTGCTAGGGGAGGGCATTGTCAACCTGCTGGGGCGACGGCGTCGTCGCCATAAGCTGCGCACAGGCGTGGAGAACTCACTGGTTCTACTCTGGTTTTTGCGATGGATCGGAGTTATAGCTCGCCTTGTACATCCATATAATTCCGACCAGACTTTGTACGCTAAACACAATTACCGGAATAAGTATAGAAATAGTCTCGTGGTAGATTCCTTGAAGGATAAAGAGTAAACCTGAATCTGCATAAGCAGTGGCTAAGCAAATGACTGGTACTGAACCTGCTCGTTGAACCTGATACCAGGACGACTCCGACTCTAATGCTGCCTTCGTCCTGATTCCCGCCCACATATTCGGAGGCAACTTGTCATTTCGCATAGCTCGCGCCAGACCAGCCAAGCAGAAAGCGCTAACAAACGCTAAGAGTCCTAGACCAAATGAGATGATCTCATCCATCAGATTAGTCCCTTCCAGACTTAGCTTCACTGCTAGATAGAACCATCTTATAGCATGATGCAAGATGTTGAGTGATTGATGTCTCTGCATACATTGAGCACATGGCGGGCGTCGTGCTTAATTTAGTTTGAGTGCTTAGCGTGTGCTCATGCACGGACCAAAGGTGGTCACGATGGATACAAAGGCTGGGGTGGGTGCAGTACGAGGCCGCTGGGTGCAAGGTTCGGCATCGTGGGCGCCATAGCCCGGCAGAGTGCATATGCCAGGAAGATAAACATACCAATCTAAGTAATTGGAGGCTCAGGCAAATCCTTGCTTGTTAAATATCCAATACCTCGTAGGGTTTTGCTGAAAGCGCGGATTTACATTGCTCAGCCAAGTACGCATCCGCCAACTCCAGCTGTGCAATATCTGGATATACCTCTAGCGTTTTGTCACCTATTAACCAGAACTCTCGTGACCAGGTCTCGGGATGATCCCAGATTCGGTAGCTCCCTTTAACCTCATCAGGTAAAAGCCTGCGGATTTTTGTTGCAACAGCGAGCTGCCCTTTTGCTGTTTCGTAAATTGTATTAATTTGGACACCACCATCCACCGGGCGTTCAACACGGACTATCTCTCGGCCGTAAAACATCACCTTCCTCCGCGAGCCGTTTTCGTAGAGCGTTAGTTCTATTCTTCCGTAACCTTTTTCAGTGTTATGTCGGTTGGTCAAATAGTCCTGAAGTGCTTGGACGACAGCCGCTGAAACACTTTCCGCGTGCTGCGCAGCTCGTTCAAATAGTTCCATATCCGCTTCTGAGACGTAAATATTCTTTGTAGGCATGTTTATAAACATACTCATACTTTCTCCGTTTGGCAACCCTGCAGAAATGTCACTGGTTCCAATTGTGAGGAGGGTATCGACGGTAGACCTGGATGGCATACATGATGATGGGCGTTAAGACAGATTGACTGCGAAGATAGAGAAGCCCGAGGTCATATGCACCTGGGGCCAAGGGGTGCAGCCGAACTACAGACTCATCCGTCGTTGACGCGATAGCGATTGTTCCGTCGGGGTGGATGGTGGCATGGTCTCACCCTCAAGCAACGCACTATCGCCCACGTCACCGCCCTCCAAACCGAAGGGGTCGAGGTCTGCGGGTTCAAGCAGGCGGGAGGCGGGCTTTCCGGCCTCGAGCTTGTCCTTGAGTTGGTCAGGTTTCGCGCCTGCGCGCACGCGCCTGCCGCCCCGGTTGGTTCCGTCTTTAGCCACGCGCCTCGCCTCCTTCCCAGGGCGTTGTGCCCCGGCGTGAAGGGCGAAAGGGGTCAATACCGCGTTTGAATCGGTGTTTTTGCGCGCGGTTGACCCCGCCCGCTGAGGAACCCAAAACCGGTAGAGATCCGACCGTCCCTACCCATAGCTTGGATGTGGGAAATCTGCTACCGTAAGCAATAAACTTTCGTAATGAAAGACAAGGGAGCCAGGTGAAGGAAGAAAAACGTGATTTTATTAATTAAAAGCAGCATCATTGGCATCAAAGCAACCCTCGGAAGGGTGCCTATCGCTTTAAGGCCCAGCCTGGTTTATATAATTCTTATGCTGGTGTCAGTGATTCCGCTGCGGCTGCTACATTTCTCTGCTGGATCGATAGGAAGGATGATTCAGCTCGGGCTTCCTATACTTATGTATTTCATCCTAGCCCCGGTACTGGCAGCAATGAGCATCAGACAAGAAGAGTTATCAAGGGGGAACCTTCCTGCCTTGATTGTAGCTGGCGTGATGCTGTTTTTATGTATTCCAATCAGCCGATTAGCGTACTTCGCCTTTTGGGAGAACCAGTATTTCACTTTTTGGGCCATTCTTGTAACTGTAATTCCTTTTGTTGTGACTGTTGTGGCGACCTTAATAAAGATTAAAGTCGCCACAACAAAGGTGCAGTAGTTAGCGGCTAAAGATGAAGCTAGCTAGCGCTTTGCAGCAGGCGGTTATTACGTCTGAATCCGGAGTTCCAGATGCAAGCAGATCACTAAATATTGCGTCACTCAGTGTCGTATTATCCTCGAACTCGGTAGCTGCGTTCCCTTCTTGTTTGGCACCTACACTCCATGCGATTTCCTTGAAGCGGTTAGCCAGGCGCGCCTTATCGGTGTAGTAACTGCCCAGGAAGTTAGACAGGATGTGAGTATGTTCATTCTGCTTGGGTAGTTCACGAGCAAAAACAATCGCATCGCCGTCTGAGCACATGTCTGCATAGTTGCAGGTGTTACGGATATGATCACCATCTTTGTAAAGCGTGTACCCGCTGAGCCCAGGATCACTAAGGTAGTCGTCTTTTTGGCCGACAAGACCGCGTGCTGCTCTGTCTAGATTAACCTGGCGATCTTTGTTCCAGTTCTTGAGTTTCTGTAGTTCACCCATTGCTGTGGCAAGATCGCCTGCCCATCCAGTCCAACGGTCTGGAACCACGTTGGTGTTGAGGTATCCGAGCGTGGTGACTGCCATGTGAGGCATGTCTACTTCGCCCCCAGCAACGTCGATCAGGTGCTGTTTACGATCACCGCACCAGCGTTGCCAAGCTGCAATGATCTTCTTAGCAATCGGATCATTTTCCAACACGCTGGCATCAGCGCCTCGCCAGGGTTCAGCTGCCACTGTCCATTGGAATGTGGAACCGGAACCGCCTTCTGCAAGGTATTCCTTCGACAGGTAGTTCAAGATAGCGCGCCATGTAGAAACCTCGACGGTAACGACATCTCCATGGGAGGTTGAAATATAGTCGCGTCCGACTTTATTGTCCTTGCGAAGTTCGTTGAAGCGTTTTTCTAGATGCCAGATCAGGTCAATCGGCGAGAGCTTCTCATAGTCGGTTGCAGTGTTGGGGTTAGGGTCTTCTACGGTCTGTGGGGACACGTAGGACACCGCTGGCCAGGCGTTGGAATAGGCGACTTTGTCCAGATCCCACTTGCCTCGATATCCGGAAATCTCGGTGAACTGGTCGTAAGTCCAATCCTTCGGGATTGAGAAGCCGAGGTTTCCTGAAAAACCTGTGGACATGTCAGAAACGAAAGCAGTGCCGGCGTAGCCCGCCTCGATGACCCGGGTACAGATGTTGCGGGACGCGTAGATGCCTACTCGGTACCCACCGCCGAGGCTGTCACGGACTGCTCGGAAATAGGGCATGATGTGCGTTGTGACCTGGTCGTCAGTCGCGTCAAAGTCCACAGCGAAAACGCCACTCCGAACACTTCCCGGCAAACCCGGAAATCTTTGTATCCAGAGTGACGTTCTATTGGAGCCGCCTGCGGGAATCGAACCCGCGACCTATTCATTACGAGTGAATCGCTCTGCCGACTGAGCTAAGGCGGCATATCACAGCTTCGGCTAATGGCGCCGTGAGTAGCCTGAGCTAGCGTACCGACACAAGTGCCCTATGCGCAACTACGCCACAAGCACCTGTACAAATGTAATGAATTGTATAGACTGCCTTCTCCACTGCCACCGCTGGTAGCCACTAAAATCTAACCAGGTATTGACAATGCCTTTTGCGTCCAGCGTAGAGCCATGCACCCTAGCTAGCGTAGAGCCATGTACTTTACGGGCGCGGTTGCTGGTGAGGCTGTAGATGCAATCCGTCCCGATAAGAGATGAGTACTTATGGCTGAGTCCCAATCAAATTATGTTGAGCCAAGTCCTAAGCCAAACGCTGCGTTAGCAGATAAGGGCGACGGCGGCTACGACAAGGCCCTACATAACCGCCACATGCAGATGATCGCTATCGGCGGTTCTATCGGTACCGGCCTGTTCCTGGGGGCCGGTGGCCGCCTGGCGCAAGGTGGCCCGGGCCTAGCAATCGCCTATGCGGTGTGTGGTTTCTTCGCTTTCATCATGGTGCGCGCCCTGGGTGAGCTGGCTATTTACCGCCCCTCCTCGGGTGCTTTCGTGTCTTACGCCCGTGAGTTCATGGGGGAGAAGGGTGCCTACGCTACCGGCTGGCTGTTCTTCCTGGACTGGGCGGTGACGGCGATGGCGGACATCACCGCAGTGGCCCTGTATATGCACTATTGGCCCACTTTTAGGGGTATCCCGCAGTGGGTGTTGGCCCTGGTGGCGCTGGCTATCGTGTTTGCTTTGAACATTATGTCCGTCAAGTTTTTTGGCGAGATGGAGTTCTGGTTTGCACTGATCAAGGTGGTCACCATTTTGAGCTTCATGGCTCTGGCTATCTGGGCGATCGTCACTGAGCGGGTGATGAGCGTGCCAGTGAATGTGGGCAATATGGATTCGGTGCAGCTAGCTGACCGCACCTCTCGTATTGAGCTGTATTCTCACGTGGCTAACGGGCACTTTGAGGTCACCAGTGGTTTCCACAACTGGACCAGCTTTGGCGGCTTCCTGCCTATGGGGTCGTTTGCGATCGTCACCTTGTCTATGGGGGTTATTTTCGCTTTCGGTGGTACCGAGATGATTGGTGTGGCCGCAGGTGAAGCCAAGAATGCCCGCGAGATTCTGCCTAAGGCAGTTAACTCCATGATTGGCCGTATCGCCTTCTTCTATGTGGGCGCGGTGGTTTTGATGACGCTGGTGCTGCCCTGGACTGCCTACGACAAGAACCAGAGTCCTTTCGTTACCTTCTTCACGGCCCTGGGTGTGCCTCACGCTGGTGACATTGTGCAGATCGTGGTGCTCACGGCGGCCCTGTCCTCGCTGAATGCGGGCCTGTACGCCACTGGCCGCACCCTGCGTTCTATGGCCCTGGCCGGTGAGGCCCCCGCCGTGGCCGCTAGGCTCAACCGTCACCAGGTGCCTGCTGGTGGTATCGCTATCACTGCCGGTTTGGGCATTGTGGGCGTGATCATTAACGCCGCTGTGCCCGCCAGTGCCTTCAACATCATTATGGATGTGGCTGCTGTGGGTATTGCTGGCACGTGGATTAGCGTGCTGATTTCGCACTGGATCTTCGTTAACCGCGCTAAGCAGGGTTTGGTGGAGCGCCCCAGCTACCGCCTGCGCTTTGCCCCCTGGTCTAACCTGATCGGCATTATTTTCTTCGCTATCGTCATTTTGGCTATGGGTATGAGCGACGACGGCCTGATCACCCTGGGTATTGCCTTGGGTTGTGTGTTGGCTATGGTGATTGGCTGGTATGCGGTGCGTGACCGTATCGACGCCGACCTGATGGACAACATGCTGGTGGAAGACATTGAAGACCCTCTGGGTGCTTCCGCTGAGGCCGCCGTCGAGTTTGCCTTACAGCAGGCTGAAGAGGAACGCGCCTAGTCTGCGCACTGCCCCGCGCTAGCCGGGCTCCCGAGTCTGTCGTAGGGCGCTGCCCGTCGGTCAGGTTTTGGGGTCCGGCGTGCGCCGGCTAGAGCGTGGGCCTGCTTTGGTCCGCACCAACCCTAACGTTTGTCCGCATAGCTTGGGCTGTGCGGGCAAACGTGCATTAACCTAGATAAAACAGCCTTTTTGCAGGGGGGTCTCATGACAATCCAGGTAATTTATTCAGGCGGCACAATTGGCATGGTGGACTCGCCTCACGGCCTGGTTCCTGGTGCGGATCTGGCCGGTTGGCTTGAGCGGGTGCTGGCGGGAACGGCCCTGGCTGGTCAGGTGCGTCTGCACGAGTTAGCGCCCCTGATTGACTCCTCTAACGCCACCCCCGCCGACTGGCAGGCCATTGTTGATTGCGTGCGCACCTCCGCCGACGACGCCGCTGGTTTCGTGATCTTGCACGGCACGGACACTATGACTTACACCTCCTCCGCCTTGTCTTATGCGTTAGCGGACTTGCAGGTGCCGGTGGTGGTTACCGGGGCGCAGCTGCCGCTGGGGGCTTTGGGTTCCGACGCCGCCGGTAACGTCCTGGGTGCCCTTACGGCCGCCTCTAACCCCGCTAATAAGGGTGTGAGCCTGTTCTTTGGGCAGCATTTGCTGCGCGGTAACCGGGCCACTAAAGCCTCCTCTTGGAGCTATGAGGGCTTCGCTTCGCCGTCGGCAGCGCCCCTGGCCCGTATCGGGGCGCCTTGGCATTGGGACGACGCCGCCCTAGCCGCCCATGCTTTCCGAGGCCCGCAGCCGCTAGCTACCCCCAAGCCCTATACGCGCCAGGATGTGATGGTGGCTTCACTGGTGCCCGGAATTACCGCCGAGCGCCTGGAAGCAATGCTCACCCCAGCCCCTAAAGCCGTGATTTTGCGGGCTTTCGGGGTTGGTAACGGCCCCAGCGCCGAGCCGGGCTTTACTGAGCTGATTGCGCGGGTAGTTAAAAGCGGCACAGTGGTTGTGGTGTCTTCCCAATGCCACCAGGCCACGGTGCTGCTGGGGGCCTACGAAACCGGCGACGTGCTAGCCCAGGCGGGCGCCGTCGGCACTGGGGACATGACCCTAGAGGCCGCCTACGCCAAACTCGTTTACGGACTCAGCCAGGGCCTAACCGGAGCGCGCCTGGCCGAGTTCTTCACCCGCAACCTAGCCGGCGAGCTCGAGGCCTAAGCCCTAGCGCCCCGCGCCCGCGCATCTGGGGCCCGCGCGCCAAGCCGAGCCCGGCCCGCCCGGCCGGACCCAGCGCGCAAGCCCG
>NZ_JH470338.1:1781435-1784751 GCF_000239695.1 Actinomyces graevenitzii C83
ACCCGCCCGGCCCGGACGTGCGCCCGCGCAGCCAAAAATCTGGCCAAGATCACGTTGGCCCAAGGTATAAGCACTTATATAAAACGGGTGGCTCCCCGCATTTGGGAAGCCACCCGTTGCTGTTAGCCACCGGCGTTTTACTTAACAGTGGTGTCGGTGTTGCCGCAGGTTTGGTTATCGGCAGGCAGCGTGCCCGACAACAGGTAGTTATCCACGGCCTTGGTGATGCACTTGTCTGCGCGGCCATAGGCCGTGTGTCCCCAGCCCTTCCAGGTCAGCAGCCTGGAGTTAGAAAGCTGCTTGTTCAGGGACTGCGCCCATTCATAGGGGGTAGCCGGGTCGCCGGTGGTGCCCACAACCAGGATTGGCGCGCTGCCCTTAGCGGTTAGCGCCGTACGCTCGTGGGTAGCTTTGTGGCCCCACAGCTGGCACATCTCATCAGAGCCAGCCATGGAACTACCGAAGGTAGGCGAGGCCTGCTCTAGCTCTTTAGTTTGCTTGGCCCAGGTGGCCTTGTCGCCCTGCACCGGGTAATCCAGGCAGTTAATGGCCATGATGGCAACGGCAGAGTTATCCGTGTAGTGCCCGTTGTCGTCGCGCGAGGCCAATATGTCAGCGATACGCAGCAGCATGGAGCCGTCGTGCTTCTTCATGGCCTGTGACAGGGCCATAGTGAGCGTGTCCCAAATACTGTCCGCATATAGCGGGCCAATGACGGCGGAAACAGCCAGGCTGTAAGTCAGCGGCCGCTCTGAGTCAGTAGTCTTTAGCGGCGACTTACGCAGCCCCTCCAGGAAGGTACGCACCTGCTTTACGCCGTCGTCAACCGAACCGGTAAGTGGGCAGCTAGAGCGCTTAAGGCAGTAAGCCACATAGCCGCGCAGAGAGTTCTCAAAGCTCTTAGCCTGCCCCAAAGAGACCTGGTGGGCGCTCAAAGTGGGGTCGACGGCGCCGTCAAGCACCATGCGGCCCACGTTGCTGGGGAACAGGTTTGCGTAGGTGGCACCCAGGTAGGTGCCGTAGGAGTAGCCCAGGTAGTTGAGCTTGCTGTCGCCGCTTAGCTGGCGCAGGATATCCAGGTCCTTGGCGGCTGAGGGAGTGTCGACGTGGTCCAGCAGCGCTGCCGGCTTAGTTTTCTTAGAGCACTTCTCGCTGACGCCCTTGGCAAGGCTGGCCCCCTCATTGCTGGCACGCATAGCGTCAGTTTCGCTGTCGGTTAGGCAGTTAATAGCGGTTGATTGGCCCACGCCGCGCGGGTCAAAGCCCACCACGTCATAGCTACGAAGTAGATCAGAGGAGAACAAGCGGCCCACCGATTTGACCAGGTCCACGCCACTGCCGCCAGGGCCGCCGGGGTTGATGAACAAGGTGCCTTTTTTGGTGCCGTCAGCTTCGCGCTTTTTCAAAGCCAAGGAAATGCTCTCGCCTTGCGGATTGGCGTAATCTAGCGGAACTTTAACGGTGGCGCACTTAAACTCGCCGCATTTAGTCCAGTCAACTTTCTGACTGTAATAGCTGGCCAGGCCGGCAGAGTACTGCGTGCTGGCTGGGGTGGGGGTGAGTGTGGCCTCGGAATCTGACAGTTTCAACGGACTCGGACTACACGCACTTAGGGCTAAGGTGGCGCAAGCAATTGCGCTGGCCAATAGGCGGGGTAGTTTCTTCACGATCCCAGCCTATCGGGGGTCACTAATTTTTTAGTGGGGCTTGAGTAGGTATTTGGCTTAAGGCAGGCCCGGGCATCGTTGCTGGGTGCGACGGTGGGGCTGGCTGGGGCTCTAGCGGCCGACGGCGCTGCCAGGGCTGCTTACTGGTTTGCTGGGCTCTAGTGGCCGGGGTGCTGAGGGCTGCCGCCGAGCCGAGCCGGGCGCCGTCGCAGGGGCCCTAAAAGCGGCGTCGACGGCGAAACTAGGGCGAAACTACCTGTCCTTGCGGCGTCGTCGTTAGCTGAAAGAAACCTGAGCGCCCAGGAGGGCCAATTTCGGGCTTAAGTGGGCTGTTTGCGGGCTTAGCTGGGAGAAAGCTGTGCGCTCGCGGCTTGCTCACGCCTGTCCGCACACGCTGTCTGTGCGGGATGTTTGGCCCAAACTGACCACCCCGGACCCAATCTTTATAGATTTGTAACCAGAAAATGCGGGTTTTTCTGTCTTAAATAGCAATAAGCTCCAGGTTTTTTCAGGTTCACCCGGTACCCTGAGGCCATGCAGCAAACCAATCACCTAGCCACAGTGGCGTGCGTGTGTACTTTTGGTGCCGAACTGGAAGATTCCTGGGAATTTGTTCGGTGCGCGGAGGTGTTTGCTGGCTGAAATAGACTGAAAAAAGCAAAGAAAAGGGGTGGCCCCTTAAGCTAGATGGGGCCACCCCGGAGCGATCGGATACTCAGCTGAGCTCCCTTAAACCCAGACCTGAAGAAACGGTACAGACCGGTCAACAAGCTCCCCAACTCTCGCGGGTTACCGTCCCGAACGCAACAGAAATATAACAACGGGAACCGACTAGCTTCCTTAAAGAAACCTGAAAATAACCTGGAAGCGATGACGAAAGGCTGAAAAATGACTAATTTGGTCAAAAAGGTGATGTGTGTCGGAGCAGCAGGTATGCTGGCCCTGGGTCTTGTCGCTTGCTCGGACTCAGAGAAGAAGCCCAGTTCTGGTGGTACCCATGTAGCCGCAACCGCACTACCTAGCACGGCTAAATCTGCTCTTAATAAGGGTCTTGGTGGCTCTAAGGGCTCTACCTCTGCTACTGCTACTCCGGGCGCAGCCCCCACGGTTACGGCTCCTGGCAATGGTGACGCCGACTCCAGGGAAGGTGTGAAGGAAGACCTGGGCAATCAGCAGTCTGCCTCAATCGGTGAGGGTGTCATGACCGTTAAGTCCATTAAGGATGAGCAGGTCACCTTTAAGCTCACTGGCTGTGACCAGCAGGAAGTCACTATTAAGGTAGGCGAAACCCAGCTGGTATGCGGTAAGAACCTAACCGTTAATGGCGTGCTGGACACTAGCGTTTCCTACACCGTAGAGACTCCCACCAGCACTAATAAGTAAGCGCTTGGGTAGTTGCTGAAATAGCGGGACCCCACCCGCATTTACTGTGAGCTAGTGCATCTAGAATTAATTTGACGCGGGTGGGGCGCGGTGGTTTATAGTTTTCAGGCACCGGTTGAGGCGGTTGAAATTCTTCCTCCTGGAACGGTGTGAGAGAGGCGCGGATCACTGATCCGGGACTTGCAAAGTAAAAACTTTCAAGGTAAGCTTCTCTGGTGCTTTGAGGAAAGCTTGCAAGCTGGTTTGGTTTGTGGGTTTTTCTTGTG
>NZ_JH470339.1:0-153183 GCF_000239695.1 Actinomyces graevenitzii C83
GATTACCGGGTTGATAGGCTAGGAGTGTAGACATTGTAAGGTGACCAGCTTACTAGTACTAATTGACCGATTACTAACAATAACTTGTTGCATCAGCTTTGGTTGGTGTTTGTTTGATGGTGTTTGCGTCCACTGTGCGGTTCACGACCAACACGGCCTCGAATCCTTAATGGGTTTGTGGGTTGGGTTGTTAAGTGGATATATTGTTTCACTGACTGGTGAGTGGTTATCCCTTTTTTGGGGTGTTGCTTGTTTTGGTTGTGTTGGTGGTTTTAGCGAGGGGGTTACACCCAGTATCCTTTCCGAACCTGGAAGTTAAGCCTTTCTGCGCTGATGGTACTGCAACTGGTGGGTTGTGGGAGAGTAGGGCGCTGCCAACCGTTTCCTTATGGTGGTGGGGGTGTTGATCCTGATTGTGGGGTTGACACCCCCACCACCATTTTTTGTAGCCTCGAACTTTTTTGTAGCTTCGAAGATCGGGCATTGTAGGGGGTGTGTTAGGTTTTCTAACACGCCCCCTACTTTTATGTTCCCAACTCGTCGGCCATAACGGCCGACTTTTACGACTTAAAGGCAGCCTAAAGCTGCCTTTATACTTACGGGCCACCCTTGCCAGGCCCCATTTAAACTCATCCCTTCAAATTCAAAGGCATACAGATGTTTATTACCGGCCTAGTCCTAGCTATTGCTGCAGCGCTCATTCACGTGCTCATCTTCAAAATGGAATCCATTTCCTGGACCAACGAGAAAACCCTTATCACCTTCAATATGAGCCCCCAGCAGGCCGCCAACACTAAAGAGATGGCCTTCAACCAAGGCTTCTACAACCTATTTTTAGCTATCGAAATACTTCTAGGCGCCATCATCTACTACACAGCCAGCCACGCAGTAGGCCTAAGCCTAATGTTCTTCGGGACCGGCTCCATGCTGGCCGCAGCCGCACTGCTATTCATCGCCAGCCCAGACAAGCGCCCAGCCGCCCTCAAACAAGGTACCACCCCGCTACTAGCCATCATCTTCCTAACCCTAGGTATCGTTCTGGTATAGCGCCCAAGGAGACCCTGGCGTTGAGTAGACCATGGCGTCTCGCGTGGCCTGTGGCTCGCAGAGTTTAAACTGCGGGTCTTTGCCACTAAGTATGGGTATCGTTCTGGTATGAGTGAGACAGACGCCGTCGCCGTAGAAGACAACCGCAGCAACTGGGAACGTATGCGGGCCGGGCAGCTATACCGCGTAGACCCCACCGATCCGCGCTTTAATGAAATCCCAGCCCGTAGCAGCAAACTCCTGGAAGAATACCGCCTGGCCTTCCTTGCCGGCGAGAAAGGCCAGGCAGACGCCCTGCTGCGACAAGTGCTGGGCGACGTCGGCCAAGGCGTAACCATCCGACCCCCGCTAGCAGTCGACTACGGATGCCACATCAGCGTAGGCAACAACGTATTCATTAACTTTGGGCTAATCGCGCTGGATGTAGCCGACATCGTCATCGGTGATTCCTGCCAAATCGGCCCTAACGTGCAGCTGCTAACCCCCATCCACCCGTTGGATCCGCCCACCCGTAAAAGCGGCTTAGAAGGCGGCAAACCCATCACTATCGGTAACAATGTTTGGCTTGGTGGCGGGGTAATCGTCTGCCCCGGGGTCACCATTGGTGACGACGCCGTAGTGGGTGCAGGATCGGTAGTGGTTAAGGACATCCCAGCCGGCGCCGTCGCCGTAGGAAACCCAGCCAAAGTAATCCGCAACTTGTATGAGAACTCCGGCCAGTAGGGCAGCTAAAGCAAAGCCCAGTAGGCTGGTAAAACCTCGGCCAGCAGGGCCGCTAAAACCCCGCCCAGCAGGAGCGCTAAAGCAAGGCCCGGCAAGGCCGTTAAAGTAAGGGTTATAAAAGGGATTAAAAGCGCAGAAAAGATTAAGCAGCACCGGGTCGGAGAGCGCCAGTCGGCGCGTAGGCCGCTCGTAGCGGCAGATTTTGGAGCCCGGGGCCCGTCACGACCCGATGCCGGCCCCAACTCTACACGGTTACTCGTCCAAGTCCAATCGATAACCCACGTTACGCACGGTGCCAATGAGATGATCATGCTCACCGCCAAGCTTGGCGCGTAGACGCCGCACATGCACATCCACAGTACGTGAACCGCCAATATAATCCTCGCCCCACACGGCGTCGAGCAAAGCCTGACGGGTAAGCACCCGGCCCTGGTTAGCAGCCAAATACTTAAGCAGCTCAAACTCCTTATAGGTCAAATCCAGGGTTTGGCCGTGCAGACGTACCGTGTAAGCGTCAGTGTCAATCACAATGTCGCCAACTTCCAGGATCGACTCATCGCTAGAACCACTAGAGCCAGCATTACTGTCTGCAACCACGCTAGACTCCAGCAGCCGCAACCGGGCCGCTAACTCCGCCGGGGAAGCAGAAGCAATCACAAAATCGGCAATCCCCCAAGAGGAAGTCAGGGCCACAGCCCCACCCTCCTCAATCACAGCCAGCACCGTATAGTCCATGGAGGTGGCCAGCAGTTGGCATAGGGGCCGCGCCCGCAACAGATCCGTGCGGGCATCAACCATTACGACGTCGGCATTTTCAAGCGCCCCATAAGAATCAGGCTGGGGCGGCAAAACCTGCACCTGGTGTTCGAGAAAAGCGATGGCTGGCAGCACGGCACTGGCCTCAGGCTCGTTGCTAAGCATGACCAGCCTCATTTGCTTCCTCCTTAAAGTACTGATACCCCTAATGCGACACCAGGCACAAGTTTACGGCCTTTTGGGTGGTTAAGGTGCATGGATCGGCAGCATATGGGACGATTCAAGGGTGACTAATTCGCCTGCGCAATCAGAACCCCTTGCCGCACCCGCCCAGAACCAGGTTTCCGGGCGTAAGCGGACACGTACCAGCGTGAAGGAACAGGCCGCGCGCCGCTACGGGACCCAATACCACACCAGCGACGGCGTTGTGGAAACCGGTCTGGTGGACACTGCCTGGACGCGCCTGGCGATGGCTGGGGTTATGCCGCTATTGCTGGCACTAACTGCCGTATCCCCGTTCTGGGTTACCTGCCTGCTGGTGTGTGGCTTGGCGGTGTGTTTCGCTCAAGGCTGGCCGGCATTGATCCAGGCCGAGCACGACAATGTCACCGGTATTTTCCTGGCACTATTTGGGATCGCCAGTGCCGTCACGCTCACCCTAACCGACGAATACGGTGACGCCACCAAGCTAGCTGGTATTGGGGTGCTGGCAGTATTTGCCCTACAAATGCGTTCCGGAGCCCACGAAGGCCTGCTGGAAGAACTATTTACCTCCCTGTCCGGGGTGGTGGTGCTGGTTTCCGGGGCTGCCTGGTGCGTGTTCTCCTCCGGCTTGGCTGCCTCTAGCGTTATTGTGCCCACGGCTGTGGCCCTGCTGATTGGGGCTTCGCTGACGGTACTGGAGGTGCCCGCGTGGGTGCTAGAAATGCTGACGGTGATCATCCCGGCCCTAACTAGTTGCGCCGTGGCCGTGGCCCTGGCTCTGGCTGGCTTCTTTGGCCCCTCCCACCAGGCGGTAGACACGGCCCTACGTTCCGGCGCGGGCTGCCTGGTGATCGGTTTCGTGGCTGGTTTGCTGATGGCAATCGCTAACCGTGTGCTGTGGACCCACCGCTGGGTGCCCGGCGGTCGCGCCGCCATCACTTCAGCTGTGCTGCCGGTGCTGGCTGTGGGCGCCCCCACCTACTACATTGCCAGGGTGATGGCCGCTTTCGTGGCTGGCTGACTTTCTTTCGTGGCTGGCTAACTTTCGTGACCAGCTAGCTGGCTGACGCGTACACTGGCCACGTGGCTTTTACTTTTCCTGACGATATTTCTCCCGATCTTTACCCCCTAGCCTGGCTGCTAGGTAAGTGGCGTGGCTACGGCATTCTTACCTACGGCGAGGATGTTCCCGAGCAGGCGGTATATCAGGAGATGAGCTTCGAGCACGACGGCGGTCCCTACTTGAAGCAAACCATCACTATCTGGACCGTTGACTCCACCAAGAGTGAGAACCTCGACTTCGAAATGAGCGGCGCTGAAGGCGCCAGCAAGATCACCCCCGCCCAGGTGTGGTCCACTGAAACCTCTTACTGGCGTCCGGTGGGCCAGTACAAGCCTGAAGCTCCTGAAGCTGCCTCCGGCCCGGTAACTCCCATCACCAACCTGGAGATCATTAGCGCAGACCCGGCCGGTCACGCCGCCGTATGGGAAGGCGCCGTGCAGGGCCCGCGCATTGAGCTAGCTACCACCAGCGTGCAGCGCAGCGAGTTCTCCGCTGAGCTAGAACGCATGACCCGCATGTACGGCCTGGTTAACTCTGAGCTGATGTGGACCCAGGACATGGATGCTTTTGGCCGTAAAGAGTTCAAAACCTATGCTTCTGGCCGCCTCAGCCGCGTTGAAGACGAGGCCCAGCAAGAGCCTGAAATGGGCGCTGCCCTAGGCGAGCGCGCTGACGAGCCCAGCGCGAAGTAGCTTAAACAGCTATGGCTTTTGCACCCGAACACTTTGGTAACCCCCTGCGCGAGCAGGCGCTACTAGCTCAGGGGCAGGCATGGGCGTGGCTTAGCCGCGACGTCGTTGAGGTAAGCGGCGCTGACCGGCTTGGCTACCTGACCACCGTCTCCAGCCAGGTGCTAACCGACCTGGAAAATGATGGCCAGAGCCGCCAGGTGCTGTTCCTGGACGCTAACGGCCATATCCTCTACGCCGCCTTGGCTGTGTCCGCCTTGGTGCCGGCCCCGGTTTCTGGTGGCCTCTCAGGTGCCGACGCCGCCGCGCGCGCTGCCGACGGCGCCGCGCGCACTGCCGACGACGCCGCTGGGCAGGCAAGTGCCTCCAGTGCTACGCCGGGCGCGCCAGCCCAGGCTGAGCAAGCAGCTTCGGGCGAGCAAAGCGTGCTGCTACTGGTGGATGCTGGCTGCGGTGATGGGCTAGCCCAGTTGCTTAACTCGCGTCGCTTCATGCTGCGCGTGCAGGCCCAGGTGCGTCCAGATCTGCAGGTAGCTGGGGCTATCGGTGACGGGGTGCAAAAGCTGGCCGACGTCGTCAAAAATCTAGTAACCACCTGGCACGACCCCTGGCCGGGCATCACCCCCGGCGGCAGCACCTACTTCACCGGCACGCGCCACCCCGGCGCCAACTACCGCGCCGGCGGGGTAGTAGTGGCCCTCGAAGCTGGGCAGGCGGCCCCGGCCAAGAACAAGGGTCGGGCCAAGAGACAGTCCCCGGCCAAGCAACGGACTTAACCCAAGTGGGTGAGCTGGCCTGGGAGGCGCTGCGCATCGAAGCCGGACTGCCGCGCTGGGCGCGTGAAGTGGACGCCCGCGCCATCCCCAATGAGCTGGACTGGCTACGCACCGGCGTGCACCTAAACAAAGGCTGCTACCCGGGCCAAGAAACCATCGCCCGCACGGTCAACCTGGGCCGGCCCCCGCGTCGCCTAGTACAGCTGCAACTAGCCGGCTGGCAAGGACAGCTACCCGAGGTAGGCGCACGCGTGTACCTGCCCGCCGGAGACAACCCCGCCGGCAAGGCCGTGGGCACAATAACCAGCGTGGCACGCCACTGGGAGCTGGGAAATATCGCCCTGGCCCTAGTGCGTCGAGGCGTGCCCGCACAAGCCGAGCTGGCGGTGGATCTGGAAGCCGGCTACGAAAGCGCTAGCCAAGAGCTACTGGTTGATCCTGCTGGCAAGGCTGAAGCCTCACCCAGCCAGCGTCCGGGCCTGGGTTTAAAGCGGCTGCGCCCTGAGCATGGCTAGCCCCAGAAAACACGGCTTAGCCGTTAGACTCAGTCAAGAACTTAAGTGAGGTATGTATGAGCGAAATCCTGGCGTATGTGGCCTTTTATCTAAGCCAATTTGTGGCCATAGTCAATATCGCCTTGGCTGTCAGCGCGTTTTTGATTATCGTCTGGGCGCTGCTAGACACCCTGGTGCGTCCGGCTAACCTCTTCCCGGCCGCCTCCCGCCTAAGCAAATCCGCTTGGATCGGGGTACACATTGGGGCGGGCTTGGCCTGCGTGGTTTTGGGCTGGTACTCCTTCTTCGGCATGATCGCGGTGGCGGCCTCGGCAGTGTACCTGGCGGGGGTGCGTCCCCAGCTGGCGGCGCTAGCCCCGGCCCGCGTGCGCTCCAAGCTGCGCGTCATTGACGAAGGCGACCGCAACAACCGGCGTAGCTGATGCGGGCGGTTATCCAGCGCGTTAATCGCGCCGCAGTTAGTGTTGACGGCCAGGTAGTGGGTGCTATTGACCGCCCGGGCCTGCTGGCTTTGGTGGGGGTTACTCACGACGACGGCGCCGCCCAGGTGGCCTTAATTGCCCGTAAAATCGCGGACTTGCGGCTACTAGAAGGGGAGCTATCGGTAACCGACGCCGCCGCGCCGGTGCTGGTGGTCTCCCAATTTACCCTTTATGCCGACACCCGCAAGGGACGCCGGCCCAGCTGGAACCAGGCGGCCGGGGCGGATGTGGCCGAGCCGTTGGTGCAGGCCGTGGTTGAGGATCTGCGCTCGCGGGGGCTTGAGGTGGCCACGGGCCAGTTTGGGGCCCACATGGTGATTGATATGCAGGCCGATGGGCCGGTCACTATTGAGCTTGAGGCCTAGACGCGACTTGCAAAACTAATGGAGCCTGGCAATGCCAGGCTCCCTTGCATAGTGGCCCCAATGAACCTGCAGCCATACCCATATGGGCGCGGCCAGCCTAGGAAAATTGCCTTGCCGGCCAACAAGACCTACCCATATGGGTACGGCACTTATATAGGCATGGTCTGCCCAGTAGGTTTATAGGCAGGCTGCGATCACCGTGACGGCGATTAGCGCCGTTAGCAGCAGTGCGCCGTGCTTGTTAGATGCGGTGGACTTGAGCGTGCCGGGCCCGGTGGCCGGCTCCAAAATCCCGGTGATGCGGTCGATGGTGGCCAGCCAAACAAAGAACAGCATGAAGCTGACTGAAGCTGCCCACAGGGGCATTGAAGGGGAAATGAGCCACGTTGCTCCGGCGCAACCTAAAGCCAGCAGGGCGCTTACAAGTTGTCCGTCAGAAACACGGTTGTGGGCTGCAAGCGTTTGCTTGACGATGCGCATGTTTTATACCTCCAGTTAGAACGCGGAACCTGAACAGTCACTAAACGCGTGCAAATATTGTAGTCTAAATGTGCTATTTTTCATAGAGAAAATAACTATTCACTACTTGACAGAAGTGACCTGCTGTATTTAGCGAAAAGATCTCTAAATCCCTAGGGAATCGAGATTTTTTATGGAATAGCGCGGCAAAGTATGCGTCGCGCGCCCGCAGGGGAGGGCTTAGCTTCGGCCTGTTTGCCCTTCCGGCGGGTCTGCTCGCCCTTCCGACAGACCCGTTTGCCCTTCCGACGGGTCTGCTTGTTCTTCCGTTAGGGGTAGTCCTCCCGGTTTTTAGAACGTCCACTTTGGGGCGCCAGGATTTTAGGTCGTTGTATGAAATAGTCGATCGGATTACTTGGAATCCAAATAAAACGTGGCGCGAGTAACGGTTTTAGCCGACCTGAGTCGACTAGGCTCAACTTTGCATATGCCGCGTGCGAAACCACTAGACCGCTATATAGGAAAGCGGGATAGCCTTAAGCCATACAGTTGTCGATGGACCTGCCAAGGAGCAGCCCCGAATGTTTGAACGTTTTACGGACCGAGCTCGCCGCGTCGTCGTCCTAGCCCAGGACGAAGCGCGCGCGCTCAACCACAACTACATTGGCACAGAGCACCTGTTGCTGGGCCTCATCCACGAAGGTGAGGGAGTAGCAGCCAAAGCTCTAGAGTCAATGGACGTAACTCTAGACAAGGCACGTGCCCAGGTAGTGGAGATTATTGGTGAGGGCCAGTCTGCTCCTAGTGGTCACATCCCCTTCACCCCGCGTGCCAAGAAAGTACTTGAGCTCAGCCTGCGTGAAGCCCTGCAGCTAAGCCACAACTACATCGGCACTGAGCACATCCTGCTCGGTTTGCTGCGTGAAGGCGAAGGTGTGGCGGTTCAGGCTCTGGGTAATCTCGACGTCGACCTGGCGGCTCTGCGTCAGGCGGTAATGCAGCTGCTTAGCGGCTATGACGCCAAAGAAACCGTGGGGTCCGGTGCCTCTGCACTCAAGGAGGGGACGCCGTCGGGAAGCGCCATCCTAGACCAGTTTGGCCGCAACCTGACCCAAGCCGCCCGTGAAGGCAAACTAGACCCGGTAATTGGCCGCTCCAAGGAAATGGAGCGTGTCATGCAGATCCTCTCGCGCCGTACCAAAAACAACCCGGTACTAATCGGTGAACCCGGTGTAGGTAAAACCGCTGTGGTGGAGGGCCTCAGCCAAGCCATCGTGCATGGCGACGTTCCCGAAACTCTGCGCGACAAGCAGCTTTACTCCCTGGATATGGGTTCGCTGGTGGCCGGCTCGCGTTACCGTGGTGACTTCGAAGAGCGCCTAAAGAAGGTGCTTAAAGAAGTACGTACGCGCGGTGACATCATCTTGTTCATTGACGAGATCCACACCCTAGTCAGCGCCGGTGCGGCTGAGGGCGCCGTCGACGCGGCCTCCATCCTCAAGCCCATGCTGGCGCGCGGCGAGCTACAGACCATCGGTGCCACCACGCTAGAGGAATACCGCAAGATCGAGAAGGACGCCGCCCTAGAGCGCCGCTTCCAGCCGGTACAGGTAGACCAGCCCACCATTGAGCAGGCCATTCAGATCCTAAAGGGGCTGCGTGACCGCTACGAATCCTTCCACCGCGTCATTATCACCGATGAGGCCATTGAAGCGGCCGTTAAGTTCTCCGACCGCTACATCAATGACCGTTACCTGCCCGACAAGGCCATTGACCTGGTTGACGAGGCCGGCGCGCGTCTGCGCATCCGCCGCATGACCGCCCCGCCGGAGCTACGCGAAATTGATGAGCGCATCGCTGAAGTTAAGCGTGAAAAAGAAAGCGCCATCGACGCACAGGACTTTGAGCGCGCCGCCGCCCTACGCGACGACGAACGCCGCCTGGGTAGCGAGCGCACCGCCAAGGAGCAGGCCTGGAAGAACGGCGACCTAGACCAGGTAGCCGAAGTGGATGAAAACCTGATCGCTGAAGTGCTGGCCATGAGTACCGGCATTCCGGTGGTCAAGCTGACTGAGGCTGAATCCACCAAGCTACTCAACATGGAAGCCGAGCTGCACAAGCGCATCGTGGGTCAGAACAAGGCTATCGAGGCGCTGAGCAAGTCCATCCGCCGCACCCGCGCCGGACTCAAGGACCCCAAGCGCCCCGGCGGTTCCTTTATCTTCGCCGGTCCCACCGGTGTGGGTAAGACCGAGCTGGCTAAGGCCCTGGCTGAGTTCCTGTTCGACGACGAAGACGCCCTAATCCAGCTGGATATGAGTGAATTCGCTGAAAAGCACACGGTTTCGCGCCTGTTTGGTGCCCCTCCCGGCTACGTTGGTTACGACGAAGGTGGCCAGCTGACCGAAAAGGTACGCCGTCGCCCCTTCTCCGTGGTGCTATTCGATGAGGTTGAAAAAGCCCACCCGGACATTTTCAACTCGCTGCTGCAGATCCTTGAAGACGGACACCTCTCTGACGCCCAGGGGCGCGTGGTTGACTTCAAGAACACGGTGATCATCATGACCACCAACCTGGGCTCCAAGGACATTGGTAAGTCGGTAGCCACCGGTTTCCAGTCCACCGAGAGTGGCACCATGGACTACGAGGAAATGAAGGCTCACGTTAACCGTGAGCTCAAGCAGCACTTCCGCCCCGAGTTCCTCAACCGTGTAGATGACCTAATCGTCTTCCCGCAGCTGAGCAAGCCCGAGGTGCGCCAGATCGTGGACCTGATGATCGCCCGCCTCGACAAGCGCCTGGTAGAGCAGAACCTGTCCATTGAGCTGACCGACGCCGCCAAGGAGCTACTGGCTGAGCGTGGCTTTGACCCGGTGCTTGGGGCTCGCCCGCTGCGCCGTGCCGTGCAGCGTGACATTGAAGACGCCCTCAGTGAGAAGATCCTGTTCGGTGAGATTGCTAGCGGCAGCCACATCCTGGTCGATGCTCAGGGTGAAGGTCTGCTGGGTGAATTCACCTTCACTGCCATTCCTGGCGCCGCCCGCCTGCCCAAGGCTAAGACGCAGGAACGTGAACAAGCTGAAGAAGCACAAATTAAGGCTGCCGAATCTGAAGCTGAAGGTGTCTGACCTTTAAGCTGTCTGAAGCTAACGCATTAGGCCTGCTAGGAAGCTAATGCAACGAGGGCCGCCCCCACCAGTGGGGGCGGCCCGCTTTACGTTTGGTGGGGGATTGTAGCGCTGTTTGTAGTCCTGCACACGCAAAAAGCTTTAACATATTTACAAATATTGGCCAGTTTAGGGCACGAAAATTTGAATTTAGGCCATAAGTCACATTAGGATTTTGTCGGTGCGTGACTTACCGTCACGCCCCGCATGGTAAGGCAAGCATCGACAAGAAGAAGGCGAAGATGCCCAAGTACGTATACATGTTCAGTGAGGGTGACAAGGACCAGAAGGATCTGCTCGGCGGTAAGGGTGCAAACCTGGCTGAGATGACTCGCCTGGGACTGCCGGTGCCTCCTGGCTTCACTATCACTACTGACGCTTGTCGCGCATACCTGCACGACGGCGTCGTTCCCCCGGAGCTAGCTGTACAGGTAACCACCGCGCTACGTCGCGTAGAAGAAGACCTAGGCCGCCAGCTAGGCGACGCTGAGGACCCGCTACTGGTGTCGGTGCGTTCAGGTGCTAAGTTCTCGATGCCGGGCATGATGGAAACCGTGCTCAACATTGGTCTAAACGACCAGTCCGTTGAGGGCCTGGCCAAGGCAAGCGGCGACGAGCGTTTCGCCTGGGACTCCTACCGCCGCCTAATCCAGATGTTCGGTAAGACCGTACTGGACATTGAAGGCGAACACTTCTCCTCCGCCCTAGACGCAAAGAAGCTAGAAAAGGGCGTCAAGCTGGACTACGAGTTGGACGTAGACGCACTCAAGGAACTAGTAGACCAGTACAAGCAGATCGTTAAGGAACACGCGGGCATCGACTTCCCCCAGGACCCGCGCACCCAGCTAGACATGGCCTCCGAAGCCGTGTTCCGCTCCTGGAACACTGAGCGTGCTCACATCTACCGTCGTCGTGAGAAGATCCCGCACGACCTGGGCACCGCCGTCAACGTTTGCACCATGGTATTCGGCAACATGGGCGAGACCTCCGGTACCGGTGTGTGCTTCACCCGCGACCCCTCCACTGGTCACTCTGGTGTCTACGGTGACTACCTGGTCAACGCCCAGGGTGAGGACGTTGTGGCCGGTATCCGCAACACCCTGTCGCTAGCCGACCTTAAGAACATTGACCCCGAGTCCTACCGTGAGCTGCGCGCCGCCATGCGCAAGCTGGAGACCCACTACCGCGACCTGTGCGACATCGAGTTCACCATTGAGCGCGGCAAGCTGTGGCTGCTGCAGACCCGTGTCGGTAAGCGCACCGCTGCCGCCGCCTTCCGCGTAGCCAGCCAGCTGGTTGACGAAAAGCTCATCACCCTGGACGAGGCTCTCACCCGCGTTACCGGTGAACAGCTAACCAAGCTGATGTTCCCGCAGTTCGCCACCGATGTAGAGCGTCAGCTGCTGACCAAGGCTATGCCCGCCTCCCCGGGTGCGGCTGTAGGTGGCATCGTCTTCGACAACGACGAGGCCGTCTCGCGCGCCGCTGAAGGCCAGAAGGTCATCCTGGTTCGCCGCGAAACCAACCCTGATGACCTGCCCGGCATGGTTGCCGCTGACGGTGTGCTCACCGCCCGCGGTGGTAAGACCTCCCACGCCGCCGTCGTCGCCCGTGGCATGGGTAAGACCTGTGTCTGTGGCGCTGAAGAGCTAGAGGTCGACGCCGAAGCCCGCACCCTGACCGTTAACCGTGACGGCAAGCAGATTGTGCTGCACTCTGGCGACGTAATCGCCGTAGACGGCACCACCGGTGAAGTATTCCTAGGTGAGGTCCCGGTAGTTGACTCCCCGGTTATGACCTACCTGCGTCGCGGCCTAGACGAGGCCCTCTACCGCGCCGAGGACGCCGACACCCGCGAGCTGGTTGCCAGCGTGCACCGCCTGATGCGTCACGCCGACGAGCGCCGTCGCCTGCGTGTACGCGCCAACGCTGACAACCCCGACGACGCCCGTCACGCAATCCACCGTGGCGCCGAGGGTATTGGCCTTTGCCGTACCGAGCACATGTTCCTCGGTGAGCGCAAGCAGTTCGTACAGGACCTGATCCTGGCCCAGACTGACGAAGAGCGCGAGCAGGCCCTGGCCGCGCTGCTGCCGCTGCAGAAGAGTGACTTCGTCAAGATGCTCGAAACCATGGACGGCAAGTCCATGACCGTGCGTCTAATCGACCCGCCGCTACACGAGTTCCTGCCTGACCTAACCGAGCTGAGCGTCAAGGTGGCCCTGGACCGCGAACGCGGCACCCTGGACCCGGCTGACGAGAAGCTGCTGGCCGTGGTGCGCAAGAACCACGAAGCCAACCCCATGCTGGGTCTGCGCGGTGTGCGTCTGCTGCTGACCCTGCCCGGCCTGATCGAGCTGCAGGTCCGCGCCATTGCTGAGGCCGCTGTGGAGCGTCTACGCGCCGGTGGCAGCCCCCAGCCCGAGATCATGATCCCGCTGGTAGGTTCGGTGCGTGAGCTACAGATCGCCCGTGAGCGCGCTGAGAAGGTGCTGGCTGAGGTTAGCGAGCAGTCCGGCTACAAGCTCGACTTCCCCATCGGCTGCATGATTGAGCTGCCGCGCGCCGCCATCAGCGCCGACACCATCGCTGAGGAAGCTGACTTCTTCTCCTTCGGCACCAACGACCTGACCCAGACCACCTGGGGCTTCTCGCGTGACGACGTCGAAGGCGTGTTCTTCGGCCACTACATGGACGCCGGTATCTTCGGTACCTCCCCGTTTGAGACCATCGACGAGCGCGGCGTGGGTCGCCTAATGGAGACCGGTGCTAAGCGTGCCCGCAAGACCAAGGCTGACATGAAGCTGGGTGTATGTGGTGAGCACGGTGGTGACCCCGACTCGATCGACTTCTTCCACCGTCTGGGCATCAGCTACGTGTCCTGCTCTCCGTTCCGCGTGCCGGTGGCCCGCCTGGAGGCTGGCCGCGCCGCTGTGATCAACGGCTGAGTTTTTAACTTCAGTTAGGTGACCGTCGTCCTATGGGCGGCGGTCACCTATCTTTTGGCGCTAATGCCACACACTCCGCTTTAGCGCTGGCTGAACACAGGCTGCCCCAGTGTTTAGGAGTGTGAGATGATAAGGGCGGTCAGGAATCTACAGATGAGGCAAACGTGGCGATTTTTGAAATCCGACAGGGAGCGCTAGTCCCGGCTCAGCTGGGTGGGGTTGCCGATGAGTCCGCACACCGTCAGGCCCTTGATTTGGTGCGTGAACAGGTGGCGCAGGTGCTGCGTAGGCCGCTGTTTCCGGTTGCTTGGAAACAGTTAGACGCTGGCCACTCGCTAGTGGCTATTGACGGCTCTGGCCAGGTGGTGGCGGTGGAGCTACTACCTAAGTTGGATTCAACCACGGTTGTGGCTGCGATGGGCCGCCTAAACGCCACTTCTCACCTAGGCTGGGCGGAGATCGCTAGCCTATATCCGGCGGGCCCCACCGCTTTTCAGAAGGATTGGACGGCGTTCCGCGAGACCATGCCGGCCCGTATTAATCCTGGCCCGCGTTTGAGCATTGTGTCTCCCTCTGTTTCTCCTGACGTACTTTCTTCCCTGTCGGTGCTGAGCGACTCTGGCCTGGAAGTATTCTCGCTTTCAGTGCGTTCGCTTTCCAGCGGCCGCAATTTCGTGGAAATTGACCGTATCGACTCCCACCACCTGCCGGTGAGCGCTAAGCTTTTGCCGGCTGGTGACCCCATGGATGAGGGTATTGAGGTGGGTAAGTCTGAGGCCACTGCTGCTGCCTCTGCACCTTCTGCTGCTACCTCCACATCTGCCGCTGCTTCGGCCCCCTCGGTGGCCACCCCGGCGGCTCCTGTACCTCCCGCTGCCCCCTCAGCTCCTACTCCCGTTGCTTCTCATTCTCAGCCCTCGGCTGCGCCTGCCTCCCCGGGTGCCGCTGCTTCCCGGGGTGCTACTTCTCAGGGCAGTGCTGCTTCCCAGGGGGCTGGCTCTGCTGCGGGCTCGACGACGTCGCCGTCGCCGGTTTCTCGACGTAGCCGCCGCGCTCAGCGGGCAGCTAACCAGTACAGCCCCCACGCTCCTACGGCAGTCTCCCCAGCCGCTGTGTCTCCGACTGTTGTTTCCGCCCCCACCCCGGCCCCTAGCCCGGCTGTAACTCCTGGTTATCGCCAGTCTGCTCCTTCACGTAATGGGCAGCCGGTACGTGCTACCCGTGTGCGGGCTCGGGTAACTGGCCAGGGACGCCTCTCGCGCCGCGACTCGGGGCAGTCTACGGTTTCACGTTCACACCCCAGCGGTGAGGACTCGCGTCTAGCTTTGAACGCATTGGCCTCTATTTTGAGCGAGCCGGTGCAGATCACCTGGCAGTCAGTAACCGAAGGAATTTTCCACACCGCCCAGCTGCGCCCGGACGGCATGATTAGGGTTTCTGATGGAACCAGCTTTGATGAACCCGGCCAGGCAGCCCACCACTGCGAACCGGCAAAGTCGGTTGATGGCTGGGATGTGTGGCGTTTTGGCGCCGATGGCCCCAGCCTGTATGAGTCTCTAGAAGAGCTGATCGCTGCTGCTGAGCGCAGTCCGCGCCGGCCGGGACGCCCCGTGCGTTCACGCCGTCAGGGGCGCTAAGCTAGCTGGCCGGATTCGAACTGGCCCGGTTCTAGCTGGCTGGATTGATTAGGGCCTGCCAGTTAGCTATTAGCCGCTCCGTAAAGTTCGCCGGATGGCTGGCCTCTGGCTCGTTAGCCGGGGTGAAATCTATAGCCGTGTAACTGGCTAGCCAGTGATCAACTTGGGCCACTACCTGGTTACGCACGCTGGGGCGGGAGATATAAATGTCGTGAACCGCGTCAGCAATACGTAGTTGTGTGATGCATTGGCCCAGCTCATTGGCGCGCGCGCGAGTGCGACGCGCATCAATAACCGTGTCTTTATCGCGTTCGGGCAGGTCCCCATAGGTAAGCGTAAGGTGCGAGTGCTTAGAAGTGAGTACTAGCAGCGGGCAGTCAATGTTTAAGCCGCGACGCACATGCTGGTGACCAGTCATGATGGCGCTAGCCCAACCGGCTTGAATATTGGGTAGTTTGCGCCATTTCCAATCCCAGTTAGTTTGCCAGCCGCTGTAGTAGGGATCAGTCGGGTCAGCCCCTTCAGGCAGTGGGCCTTCTTTAGATTGATCCCAGCCGTCATAAAGTTTGAAAAATGAGTCACCTTCAACCGGGCCCAAATCGTTAGCTACCTGGGTAGGAATGATTACAGCGTGCGGTGTGGCCTGGGCTAGGCGGTGAATAACCGGTGCAGAAATTGAGCGGAACTGGGGTGTGGTTTGCAGTTCCAACCAGGGAGAGTTCAAAATCAGGCCAGCTAACTGCCCCGGGTGATGATGCGCCCATAGACAGGCAATCAGGCCGCCGGTTGAGTGGCCCAGCATTAGTACTGGCAGCTGGGGATAAGCTCGCCTAATAATCTCTAGGCTAGCGTCTATTTCTTCGTCATAAGTTTCTAGCCTGGTACACCAAAATGGAATCTGGTTTGGTCGTAGTGAACGTCCGTAACGGCGCAGATCAAGCGCATAGAAAGCACCACCCAGGCGCGCATATGAGCGAGCCATGCCGGGGTTTAAAAAATAGTCATTCCAGCCATGCAAGCTAAGCACCACAAAGCGGGTTTTATCTGGTTGCTGATGCATATGTGGATCAGCAGCCGGCTCATGACGCACCAGGGTGGCTACGGGGCTGTCACCTTCGCCGTCGTCAGCTAAAGGCAGAGTGTAAGCGCTAAAGCCGGGGCCAAACATATCCGGCCCCCACTGGTTGGCAGCCGGGGGAGTGTAAGGGGTTACCTGTAGCTGCCAGTCAATAGCAGCGGGGGAGTCGAAGGTTTCCACAGCACGATTTTCCACGGCACTATTTTGCAATATCTGCTCCTGGGCCTGGTCAGCTTGTGAAACCGGCTGGCCAGCACTTGCCCTATCGCCTCTGGTCCTGCGCGGCGGTAAATCGTTTGTCTACACAGGGATATGTGCCCTGATCGCTTCTGGCGCCGCGCCCGCTCGCACACTGGTAAAGCTCTTAACCTAAAAGTGCTGGTAACAGGCGGTAAACGGGCTAGGGATGGATAATAGTGACGACAATTATTGCTTCTAAAAGATTAAAGGAGGCTTCATGCGATCGCTGGTTTCCCTAGCGCTAGCAGGGGCCCTCGCCTTAAGCGCTTTAGTTCCGACCGCTTTAACCCCCCAGGTGCAGGCGGCGGAGCAAACCCCTGAGCAGATCCTGGCCAAAATGAATCTGGACCAAAAAGTGGGGCAGCTGCTGTGGACCCACGTTTACGGTGACAGTGCAGATGACGCCACCTACGGCAGTGACAACCAGGCCATTTTTGGCACTGGCATATCCACCCCAGCCCAAGCGGTTAAGAAATACCACTTAGGCGGCGTGCTCTACTTCAACTGGGCCCACAACTTCAGCTCTGAAAACACTGACGTAACCAAGGTGGCAGCCCTATCAAACGGTTTGCAGGCTGCCGCTAAAGCTGACGGTAACGTGCCGCTAGGCATCACTATCGATCAAGAAGGTGGCATGGTTTCGCGCGTAGGCGCCCCGGCCACAATCTTCCCCGGCAATATGGCGCTAGGTGCCACCGCCAACCAGTCCCTGGCCTACAGTCAGGGCCAGGTGCTGGGCTGCGAAATGCGCTCGCTGGGGATTAACGCTGATTTTGCCCCGGTTTTGGACGTTAACACCAATCCCAACAACCCGGTTATTGGTTTGCGTGCTATCAGCGATGACCCCAACCTGGTGGCCCAGCTAGGCGGAGCCCAAATCCAAGGCATCCAAAGCCAGGGTGTCTCGGCTACCGCTAAACATTTCCCCGGTCACGGCGACGCCGACACCGACTCCCACCTGGGCCTGCCGCGCGTAACCTACTCGCGTCAGGTGCTAAATCAGCATTTAGTGCCCTTCAAAACAGCCATTAGCGGCGGCGTCGACATGATCATGACCGCCCACATCGTCGTCGACGCTATTGACCCAAAGCTGCCGGCTACCTTATCTAAGCCGGTACTTACCGGGCTGCTGCGCCAAGAGCTGGGCTTTACCGGGGTGATCACCACTGACGCCCTAGACATGGAAGGGGCCCAGTTGGCCGTAATGACCCCCGCTGAGCAGGCTAAATACAAGGAGCTTAAGAACAAGGAAGACAGCGCCAAACAAAAAGCTGATAAAGACCCAACTCAGGCGGACTCGGCCCGTGAGGCCTCCACAGAGTTTAAAAAATTCTTGGCCCCTATTCGCGCCAGGGTAGCGGTCAAAGCGCTGCAAGCTGGCAGTGACATTTTGCTAAATACCAAGGACGCCGCTGCAGTAGTTGACGGGGTCAAAGCTGCAGTTAAAGACGGATCACTCACTAGTGCGCAAATTGACCAATCAGTTTTGCGCATTTTGAAGTGGAAGCAAAAGCGCGGAGTGCTCAAAACTGAGCCGATTGATACCGCCAGCGTAAAAGCCAAGCTGGGCACGCCCGCTAGTAAGGATGTGGCCAGGCAGATTGCCCGTAGCTCAGTTACCTTGCTGCGCAATGACTCTAAGGGTAAGGCGCCGCTGGACGCAGCCAAGGGGACGCGCGTGCTGGTGGCCGGCAGTTCCTGGGCTAACCCGGAGCTATTGCCTGAGCCCCTTAAAGCCGCTGGTTTCAGTGTGGTTTTCACCCAGGATCCCGATGCTAAAGAGGATCCTTCCGATAGTGAGATTTCCGCCTGGGTGCACCAAGCGGCCAATGTGGATACGGTGATTTTTGCTAGCTACGCTCCTGGCGCCCAGCAGTTCAAAGCCATTGACGCGCTGGTGGCCACCGGCAAGCAGGTGATCGTCATTAACACCAGTTTGCCCTACCCGCTGGCTCGCTACCGTAGTGGGGCGTCAGCGCCGCAGGTGGTGGCGGAAATTTACGCCAATAACTCGGTGGCCCTAGCCGCTGCGGTGGATGTGCTTAGCGGCCAGGCTAGCGCGCTTGGTAAGTTGCCAGTTAGCGTGCCCGGGGGTAGCGGGGTGGCCTATGCACGTGGGTTTGGTCTAGGGGCTGGTTCTGCTACGGCGACGGCGCCCGCGACTATGGCCCCATTGACGGCTGCCCCAACTGCGGCTACCACAGCGACAGCTGCGGCCGCCACGGCCCCAGCGGCGGCGCTTACACCTTCCACTTGCGAAGCTGGCGCCGCGAAGTCCACTACTAAACCCAGCGCTAGCCTCGCAGCAGCGCCCAGCCCCACCAAAAGTCCCAAACGTGGCTTAGCTCATAGCGGGGTGGAAACTGGGCTGTTCGGAGTCTTTGCGCTGGCGCTGCTAGGTGGCGGTTTGGCGCTGCGTAGCCGCACTAGGTAGTGCTAGCAGCCATTTTTGGTTGTGAATAGAAAAATTTTGAGGGGTAGCCCGTTTTTGGGTTGCCCCTCAATTTGTGTGCAAGGCCACTAAATAATAATTGAATCTTGAAGGAATGTTAAAACTGATAACAATGGTGATTATGTGAATTGTGATGAAACTGTTTCCTTTGGGGCTCCAGGGCATTAATCTAGGGCTAAATAAGCAGGGGCTGTACCCCGCAGCCATCAGTCAATATCCCTAGTCATTGGAGTCCTCGTGAGTCAGAACAAACGATCATGCGCCTTCCGCAACACAGTTGCTGTGGTACTGGCGTCGATGGTGTTGTCCGCAAACCCCGTGGCCTTCGCAGATGGCCCCAGCCAAGACGACATCAACAAGTCAAAGCAGAAGGAAGCTAGCACTTCTGCTTCTATCGCTTCCCTGGAGGCGCGTTTGGCCACCCTTAAGGCCAACACTGAAAACGCCACCATGAAGGCCCAGATCGCCACTGAGGACTATCTGCAATCCCTTGATGCACTAAACAAAGCCAAGGCAGCCACCGCTGCTGCGCGAGCTAAGGCCACGGCCGCCACCAAGCAGACGCACCAGGCCCGCAAAACCCTCTCCGACGTCGTCGTACAGACTTACCAGGACGGCGGCAACCCCTTCGACATAGTCTCCCCCTACCTGACCGGGCGCTCGCTGGGAGACATTGCCAGCCAGAAGGCCGCGCTGGACCGTGCGGGCGAAAACACTGACGCAAAACTGCAAAAAGTGCAGGCGCTGCAATCGGTAGCCACCACTATGGAAGGCATTGCCGCGCAGAAAGAATCAGCTCAGCGCGCCGCCACGCAAAAAACTGAAGCAACCAAGAATGCTGCTCAGGCTGCCGCTAACGCCGCCCAGGCTGCCCAAAGCCAGGCCACCACGCAACGCGCCAACCTGATCAGCCAGCTGGCAGCTCAGCGCAACACCACTGTGGCCCTGGAAACCCAGCGTCAAGAACAGCTTGAACAGGCTGAACAAAACCGTAAGAACGAGGAAGCTCGCAAGCAGGCTCAGCAGGCTGCTGCCCAGGCCAAGGCTAAGGAAGAGCAGGAAAAGCAGAACGAGGCTAAGGCCAAGGAAACCGCTTCGCCTACCCCCAGCCAGCCTGACCCTCAGCCCAGCCAAACTACTGCGCCTAACCCGCAACCTAGCCAGAGTGCTGCGCCTGATCCGCAGCCAAGCCAAACCACTACGCCTGAGCCGGCTCCCAGCCCCAGCGAAACCAGCCAGCCGGCACCTGCCCCGGCCCCTGAGCCTGAACCGGCCCCCGCGCCCACTCCCGAGCCGGAACCGGAACCTGAGCCCGACCCGACTCCCGCCCCTTCCGGTGGTGCGGATGTGGCAATCGCCAAGGCCTACACCTTCATCGGTGTGGACTATGTGTGGGGCGGCGAGTCCTACTCTGGTGTGGACTGCTCTGGTCTGGCCATGCTCTCCTGGGCGGCGGCCGGGGTGAGCCTGACCCACTCCTCACGCGCCCAGTACTGGGAAGGCACCCACGTCTCACTGGACTCCGTCCAGCCTGGTGACCTGATCTTCTGGTCTTCTGACGGCTCTGCTGGGTCTATCTATCACGTGGCCATCTACCTGGGTAATGACCAGATGATTGAGGCACCCACCTTTGGTGTGCCGGTGCGCGTAACCGGCGTGCGCTACTCGGGCATCATGCCTTACGCCGTGCGCCTGTGATCCTATGGCTGGCGCTGACCGCGCCACACGCCTATAACTAGACCTGTAGGCGGCGCCTGAGACCTGCAACCTTAAACGCGCGTCTACAAAGTAAAAGCACTGTCCCCCTGGCTATGAACTGCCTCCCGTTTCTTGGACATCGAAATTGAAGTCCAGGGAATGGGAGGCTTTTCATGTCTGTGCATCTGAGGTTGAGGCATGATCGTTTGCTTCGGGAGCAGGCGGTGGAGATGTTTGAAAGGGGCTTTAGCTATCGTTTGACCGCCAGGAGACTGGGTGTGTCTGCCGAGACTGTGAGAGGGTGGCAGAAGACGTACCGCGTAATTGGGAAGGACGGGCTTCTTGCCATGGGAGTTAAGCACGCCAGATACGACTATGAGACCAAGGTCGCCGCAGCGAGGGCCGTGGTTGATGGTGGGATGAGTAAGCCTGAGGCGATGACGCGTTTCGGTATTGCGAGTGCGACATCGTTGAAGCAGTGGTGCAGGCTGTACCGTGAGGGCGGCGCGCAGGCGCTTAAGCCCAAGCCCAAGGGCAGGCCAAAGGGATCAGGTATGGGGGCGGTGCCACCAACGCGTGAGGAGGAACTCGCCGAGCGCGTGCGCAAGCTTGAGGCGCAGGTGGCGTACCTAAAAAAATCGATTGCCCTGAAGGCGCAGAGGCGCTCCCAAACCGGGACAAAGCCCTAGTGGTCGCCGAGCTTTCAGGGCATGGACACAGGGTGCGTGATCTCCTCGAGGCGGCCGGCCTTGCCAGGTCGAGCTACTACTACGCGCTGGCTCACCCTCAGCAGCCAACTAGAGCGCAGCTACGTCCCAAGGTCGCCCAGATCTTTTCGCGTACCCCCAACGGGTGCGGTCACAGGCAGGTAGCCATGTGCCTGCGCGCTGAGGAAGGGGAACGCATTGCTGACAAGACGGTCTTGAAGATGATGCGCGAGATGGGGTTGCGCTGCGGCATATGCCGCGAGAGGGCCTACCACAGGTACAACTCCTACAAGGGATCCGTGGGGCAAAGCTTCGACAACATCATCGGCCGCGACTTCAAGGCGACCGGCCCCTGGCAGAAAATGGGTACCGATGTCACCGAGTTCAAGCTCTCCTTCGGTAAGGCCTACCTCGCTCCGGTCTACGATTTTGCCAGCAAAGAGATCGTTGCCCACTCCATCTCCATGCGCCCCAACCTCGCCCAACAACAAGAGATGCTCCAGATACTCATGGACTCTAAACCCGCAGGGGCCGAGCCGATCTTGCACTCGGACATGGGTTGGCAGTACCAACACGAGACCTATATCAGAACGCTCGCCGATAACGGTTTCATCCAGAGCATGTCACGCAAAGGCAACTGCATCGACAACGGTGCCACCGAACAGGTCTTCGGGCACCTCAAGGACGAATTCTTCCGCGGCCAAGACTGGCAAACCTTCGAGAGCTTCAAAGCCGACCTCGATGCCTACATCACGCACTGGAACACAACAAGACGCCAAGTAAAGCTCAAGGGCCTGACCCCGGCAGAATACCGGGATCAGGCCCTACAGGAAGCCGCATAACGGCTACCATTTAAAGCGTCCAAGTTTCGGGGCGCAGTTCACTACGGCCAGGGGGACAGTTTTATTTACAAGCTCAAGGACAATGGGATTGGGATGGGGTTAGTGGCCTTCGTGCTCACGCAGGCGAGCGAAGGAGCGGCGAATTTCAGCCTCGGCCTCTTCACGGCCTACCCAGTGGGCGCCTTCTACGCTCTTGCCCGGCTCTAGGTCCTTGTAGACCTCAAAGAAGTGCTGGATTTCCAGGCGGTGGAACTCGCTGACGTCCTCAATATCGGTACGCCAAGAAGCACGCTGGTCAGCTGCGGGCACGCACAGGACCTTGTCGTCACCACCCTTTTCGTCACGCATACGGAACATGCCTAGCGCACGGCAACGAATCACGCAGCCCGGGAAAGTTGGCTCTTCTAGTAGCACTAGGGCGTCTAGCGGGTCGCCGTCCTCACCTAGAGTGTCGTCAATAAAGCCGTAGTCGTCCGGGTAACGGGTGGACGTGAACAACATGCGGTCCAGGCGAATACGGCCGGTCTCATGGTCAATCTCGTATTTGTTACGGTTACCCTTGGGGATCTCAATGGTTACATCGAATTCCATTTTGAGCTCCTTCCTCGCCCCGCAAAGCCAGGACATGTTTTGGGCTTGCAACGGGTGCGTTTACTCAAGCCAGCCTGCCGATGGTAGGGCCGTTTGGTCCTAGAACTGTGTATAGCACTAGTTTGACTCATTGGCGCAGGGTTTGGGCAAATCTTTGCGATTCTCTTAGGCTCAAGTGAGGCTAAGGCCGCGAATAAGTAGCTGAAGCAAGAAGGAATAAGCTGCGTCGTCGTCGTCGACAGGGACGTCATGCTCCGGGCGAGTCTCAAACTGGACGAAGCCGTGCACAGCAGACCAGATAGACCAAGCGATTAATCCAGGTTCATCTTTACGGATCTTCCCAGCCACCTGGCCGTAGCGTACTAGCTCTGTCATAGAGTCCAGACAGGCCTGGGCGCTAGCGCCGGCATGCCAACGCCACAGCAGGGCATAGATTCCAGGCGATGCTTTAGCATGCTGACGGTAGACTACTCCCGCGTCATATAGGCGTTGCAGGGGATCTGTGGTGGTGACGCGTAAAAGCTTTTCGCGCAGCTGAAGGAAGCTCTCATCTATGAGAGTGTTAATGACAGCTTGCTTGTCGCCGATATGACGGTAGATGCTAGCGGGGGATACCCCGGCTTTTTCTGATAGCAGCCGGATAGTGAAAGCCTCATAGCCATCTTCTTCGATGATCCGTTTTGAAGCATCAAGTATGAGCCCCCTGATTTCAGCGGTGGGGGTGCGCTGGTTCTTTTTCTGGTTATCCATTAGTTGCTTCTCCGGGGCGCTGTGCCAGCTAGCAGCGATTTGTCATATCGGTACTCATGATAGATATTTCTTTCTACTGTGGAAGAATGTCTTAGCTGTGTTTGGGCAAAGTGAGCCAGCACAGTAGGGCAAATGCTAGAGACAGGCCAGAAGCAATCCAGCAGGCAGCGTGCGTGGCGCTCATGAAACTGGTTTCGATAGCTTGCTGTGCGCTGTGGCGGATGGCTACTGGTAAATGCGGCAGTATTGAATGCGCTGCCATCACAGAATCTTGAGCAGCTTTTGTTACAGCGGCTGGGATATGCAGGCTAGACAAGGCACCTGCGAGCTTGTCGGGATAGACCGAGACAATCGCAGACCCCATAACGGCCACGCCCAAAGTGCCGCCAATCTCGCGGATTGTGTCATTTACTGCTGAAGCCGCGCCGGTTGAGCTTTCTGGAACCGTGCTCATTAAAGCATCCGTTGCGGGCCCTTGAACCAGGGCGATGCCGGCCGCCATAAGCGCCATAGTTGGCACAACCGCCAACCAATAGTTGCAGTGGGCGCCAACTTGCGTAACCACAAACATGCTTGCTGAGAGGAAAACTAGTCCTGCTGTTACCACCACGCGGTGTCCAAAACGTTTAGCTAGCTGTGTAGCAAGCGGGGCCACAGCAGCCATAACTACTGCGAAAGGCAAGGTTGACAAGGCGGTTTTTAGTGCGCTGTAGCCGCGCAGAGCCTGGAACCATTGGGTGGTGATAAAGATGAACCCAAATAGGCAGAAGAAAGCAATGCAAATTGCGCAGGTACTGCTGGTGAATATGGCGCGGCGGAAGAGTGAAACGTCAATGAGGGGAGCTGGCGTGCGCCACTCAACTGCTGCAAATGCTGCCAATACGAGCAGGGACACGCAAATGCCGCCAATAACCTGCCAAGACAGCCAGCCATAAGTTGGGCGCTCAATAATTGCCCACACCAGCAGCCCCACGCCGGTAACTGACAGCACTGTGCCAGGGAAATCGAATTTTTCACTGTGGAATGTACGCGACTCGGGCACTGCCACCGCAATACAAACCAAAGCCACCAAGCCAATAACTGCACACACCCAGAAAATGGAATTCCAGGCGTAGTGTTCGAGCAAAATACCGCCGATGATAGGCCCTAAAGCGATACCTACACCGGATGTGGCCGCCCATAGGCCAACAGCTAAGCTGCGGTATTTGGAATTGTCAAAGATAACGATGATCAGCGACAAGGTTGCCGGATAGATCATGGCGGCGCTGACTCCTAGCGCCACGCGCAGTGCTACCAACTGCCATAAAGCCCAGGAAAAGGCGGCGCCGGCGGAGAATAGGGTGAACCCCACCAAGCCGATCAGTAGCATCCGCCTGCGCCCCCAGCGGTCACTGAGTTTTCCGGCCGGCAGTAGCAGAGCAGCAAACGACAAGGTGTAGGCGTCTACCACCCATTGCAAATCTGTGGACGAGGCGTTTAGGGCCTCACTTAGCGTAGGGATCGCCACATTGACGATGGTGTTGTCCATTACAACTAGCAACACCACCAGGCATAGCGCAGTGAGCGCTATCCATTTATTTGCGCGCTGCGGTCTGCTCTGCGTGCTGGAGCTAGCTGGCAGTGACTGCATAGATTGCATATTGATGTTCCTCTAATGTGAAACAACGTTATCTTTAGGTGAAACAATACTCCTCTTTGTCTGGGGTGGTACCTGGTTGGGCAAATAAGTGTGTAAGGCGACAGTTTTATGCGGCGCGTCGGCACGTATATAGGGTGAAGGCGATATCCTTACCTTGAGAGCGCTCGTCGCTGGGGTTGAGGTTAGCCTTGATCTGACGTAATCGCTCTTAAACCCAGTAGTCGCCAAATCCCCCACGGCGTCCACAAACTTGTTTCGGTCTGCCTGCAAGAATGGAAATAACAGCATGCGTAAATTGGTTGCTGCCTCGCTCAGCGTGGCTACCTTACTGGTGGCCGGCGGGTACTACACGCTGCTTGACGCTCTGGACGTGGTACCTGGGTTTGTCACTGCCGCTAGCGTGGATCTTTCTCCGCATCCTTTCCCGACGGCGTCTGGCATTACTCCCGCTGCCTCTAGTGTCACGGCGCTAAACGCTAATGCGCCCGTTCCTGAAAGCTCGCAGGTGCAGTCGCTGATTACCTCCCTAACCTCCAACCCTGCCCTAGCGGGAGGCACTGTTGGAGTAGTGGTTAAAGACTCCCTAACTGGCAAAGACATTGCTTCCACCAACGCCAACTCCGCCATGGTGCCGGCCTCTAGTCACAAAGTTTTGACCGCCACCGCTGCGCTTAGCGCTCTGGGAGCCAATCACCGCGTACAAACCAGCACCTACCTAGAGGGCACCACCCTCACCCTGGTAGGTGGGGGAGACGTGCTCCTAGCTGCAGATAAAGGAGACGCCGGCGCCGTCGTCGGACATGCCGGACTAGGTGACCTGGCCCGCTCAACCGCAGCTGCCCTCAAAGCCAAAGGCGTAACCAACGTTAATGTGGCCCTAGATGACACCCTATTTACTGGCGCCACCTGGCACCCCAGCTGGGACAGCGAATACAGCTCCTGGGCCACCCAGGTGCAGCCGCTAATGATTGACGTAACCAGCCACTACGGCGGCCCCTACCCGGCAGACCCGGCCATGGAAGCCACCACCGTGTTCATCACCCACCTCAAAAACGCCGGCATTAGCGTGCAAGGCCAACCCACTCGGGCCCAGCGCGGCGCCAACTCCGCCAAAGTGTCCTCAGTAGACAGCGCCACCCTGGCAGAAATCTTGGGTGTGTCACTAACCCTCTCAGACAACACCATGACTGAAGTGGAAGGCCGGCTCGTGGCCGTGGCGGGGGGCCAGTCCCATGACTTTAGCGGCGCCACCAAGGCAGTGCTGGCCCAGCTGAAAAAGGATGGCTACGACGTCTCGGGGGTAACCATGGATGACTGCTCAGGCCTAAGCGTCAAAAACCAGGTCAGCCCCAATCTACTGGCCACCATCATGACCCGCGCCGCTGGTAAAGACGGGGTGGGTAACGGCCGCACACTGCTCAGTGACCTGCCGGTTTCGGCCTATAGCGGCACTTTGAAGAACCGCTTTAACAACACTTCCGCTGCTGGTTGGGTGCGTGCCAAGACCGGCTCGCTGTCAGGCGTGCGCTCCCTGACCGGCACTATCGTCACTGCCTCGGGACGCGAGCTTAGCTTCTCAGTGGTGCTTAACAACATTCCAGATGGTCAAGAAGCAACTGCCCTGGCCGCCGTCGACGACGCCCTAATCACCCCGCTGCGTAACCTCTAAGCCAGCTGAACTTTTACAGTTCGCCAGTTGATAAAGAGATAAAAGTGACGGCTGTTGCAGTGGCACAATTAGTGGCGAAAGTGGCAATCTAGTATTTCAGTGCCATATCGCGGTGGAACCCTAACTGCCGCACGCGCCAGGCGCGCAATGGCAACGTCTTCTCCTTGAACGGATAAATATGAACGTTTCTGACATGGGCACCGACCTGGACCGCGTGCTAATCACTGAGGACCAGCTAAACGAGCGCCTAGACCAGATTGCTGCCGAAATCAACGTCGACTATGCCGGACGCAACCCGCTGCTGCTGGGCGTTCTCAAGGGGGCCGTGTACGTAGTCAGTGACCTTTCACGCCGCCTGAACTTCTCTGCCCAGATGGAGTGGATGGCTGTGTCCTCTTACGGTTCAGGCACCAAGTCCTCCGGCGTCGTACGTATCCTCAAAGACCTAGACTGCGACGTGACCGGACGCGACATCCTCATTGTCGAAGACATCATTGACTCCGGCCTAACCCTATCCTGGCTGGTCAGCAACCTAACTAACCGTGGCGCCAAGTCCGTTGAGATTGCCACCCTGCTACGTAAACCCGAAGCCGCCAAGGTGGAAATTAACCCCCGCTACATCGGCTTCGATATCCCCAATGAATTCGTGGTTGGCTACGGCCTGGACTACGCCGAGCGCTACCGCAACCTACCTTTCGTGGCCACCTTGGCCGAACACGTCTACGGAGGCTGATTAATGCCGAGCCAAAGCGAGAAAGACCCCTACAAGCGCAGCTCTAAGCCCAGCAAGGACTTAAAAGCAGCAGATAAGCGCGACAAGCGTGACGGTGAGAAAAAAGATGAAGGCCGCCGCAAACTGCGGCCTATGCACCTGTTCTTGCTGTTCTTGATCTTGGCGGTGCCCGGCTATTGGGTGGTTAACTCGCTGCTCGGCTACTCCAATATTGACACTTCCTCTGGCCTGGCCCTGCTCAAGAGCGGCAAGGGAGTTGAGCGCGTCACCATTATTGACGGCAACCAGGTAGTGCAGGTGCGGCTAAACCGCGACTATGTGCAAGCCCCGCGTATCGCTGGGGAAAGTGAATACAACGCGGGTAAACGAGTACAGTTCACCTACGTCACCGCCCAGGCCAAGGAAGTTAACGAGCTAGTTCAAAAGGCCAACCCCAAGGGCGGCTACGACTCGGTTGTGCCCACCACCTCCTGGTGGTCCTCATTCCTGCAAATCCTGCTGCTCTCGGCAGTGTTCCTGGGGGCAATGTGGTTTGTGATGGGACGAATGCAAGGCGGCTCCCGGGGCGGCCTGTTCTCCATTGGCCGCTCTAAATCCCAAATTGGCTCCAAAGAAATGCCTGACGTCACCTTTGACGACGTTGCCGGGGTAGATGAGGCCGTAGAAGAACTACAAGAAATCCGTGAATTCCTCTCCGAGCCGGCAAAGTTTAAGGCCGTGGGTGCAAAGATCCCGCGCGGCGTGCTGCTTTACGGCCCGCCTGGAACCGGTAAAACCCTGCTGGCTAAGGCCGTAGCCGGCGAGGCCGGGGTGCCTTTCTTCTCCATGAGCGGTTCAGAGTTCATTGAGATGTTTGTGGGTGTGGGTGCCTCGCGTATGCGTGACCTGTTTGAGCAGGCCAAGGCCGCTGCCCCGGCAATTATCTTCGTTGATGAGATCGACGCCGTGGGGCGCTCGCGTGCCTCTGGCGCCACTACCGGTGGTCACGACGAAGCCGGCCAAAACCCTCAACCAGATGCTGGTGGAGATGGATGGTTTTGGCACCGGCTCTAACGTAATCGTCATTGCCGCCACCAACCGCCCTGACGTGCTTGACCCCGCCCTGCTGCGCCCGGGCCGTTTTGACCGGCAGGTAGCCGTGGAGGCTCCCGACATGGCTGGGCGCCTAGCCATCTTGAAGGTGCACGCTAAAGGCAAGCCCATGACCGACGACGTCGACCTGGCCCTGGTAGCTAAGCGCACCCCGGGCTTTACCGGCGCTGAGCTAGCCAATGTGCTTAACGAAGCCGCGCTGCTAACTGCACGTGCCAACGCTCATATGATCGATAACCGTGCGCTAGACGAGGCCATTGACCGCGTTATTGCCGGCCCGCAAAAGCGCACTCGGGTTATGAATGATCACGAAAAGTCTATAACCGCATATCACGAGGCTGGTCACGCCCTATGTGCGGCGGCCGGGGCCTACTCTGACCCGGTCACCAAGGTGACGATTTTGCCGCGTGGACGCGCCCTGGGCTACACCCAGGTGATGCCCTCTGACGACAAGTACTCGGTGACCCGCAACGAGCTGCTAGACCAGCTGGTTTACGCCATGGGTGGGCGCGCCGCTGAGGAAATCATTTTTGATGACCCCACCTCGGGTGCCTCTAACGACATTGAGAAGGCCACCGCTATCGCCCGCCGCATGGTCACTGAGTACGGCATGAGTGATCTGCTAGGTACCGTGCGTTTGGGTAAGAACGACGACGGCGACGCTATGGCCTCCCTGGGCGGCCCGGGCTACTCTGAGGCGGTTTCTGCACAAATTGATGAGCAGGTGCGCGCCCTGGTAGAGAGTGCCTACCAGGATGCCTTGCAGATTTTGGTGCGTAACCGCCCGGTGCTTGACCGCCTAGCCCAACAACTGCTGGAGAAGGAAACCATTCTTGAGGGCGAGCTAGCCCAGATCTTCGCTCCCGTAGCAAAGCAGCCCAAGCGCCCGCGCTGGCATGGCGGTGAGCTGGAGGCCCTAAACGCCCAGGTGGACGCGATTGCTGACCCTGACTGGGAGCAGCTGGAAGCTAAGACCAGAGCTGAGCAGGCTGAACGCTCCGAAAAGCAGACTGAAGTCAGCGCTGAGATTGAAAGTGGTGCTGAGCTAGAGTCCGGCACTGGGACAGAGAACGCCGCTGAGATTAATACTGAGCCAGCATTTGGGGCTAAGGCAGCTGAAACTGAGGAGACCAGCCGTGACTAGCGAGGCAACCGACGCTGAAACTGGGCGCTCGCAAGCCGCGCCGGAAGCCCAAGCAGCGCCGTCGGCACTGGCCCAGCCGGAAACCCAAGCGGCGCCGTCGGTACTGGCCCAGACGCGCCCTTATGACGCTGAGGGCGTGCGTAAAGCCGTATATGACCTGCTGGTAGCCATTGGGGAAGACCCTGAACGTGACGGACTACGCGAAACTCCCCAGCGTATGGCGCGCGCCTACGCTGAGCTATTTGCGGGCTTAAGCGAAGACCCTGCCCACCACCTGGACAAAGTCTTTGACGTGGGCCATGACGAAATGGTGCTGGTGCGTGACATCCCTATGTATTCGGTGTGCGAACACCACCTGCTGCCCTTCCACGGGGTGGCACATGTGGGCTACATTCCCGGCACTGACGGACACGTAACCGGTCTAAGCAAGCTAGCGCGCCTGGTGGAGGGCTACGCCCGGCGTCCCCAGGTGCAAGAACGCCTCACCGCCCAGGTGGCCGACGCTATGGTCGAGCGCCTGCACTGTAGGGGAGTGCTGGTGGTAGTCGAGGCTGAGCACCTGTGCATGTCTATGCGTGGGGTGCGTAAGCCCGGCTCTAACACGGTTACCTCAGCGGTGCGCGGCATTATGCGCAATCCAGCTACCCGCGCGGAGGCAATGAGCCTGATTTTAGGGCGCCGGGGCTAGGGACTAGTTGGGCTATAAATGCGGCTACGTGAACTACCTAGATGCCTAGTACTGTGCAGTTCTTGGTGATTAGCGGTCACAGCCCATGCATATTGCAGATACACTTAAGCACGTGAGCGCGCGCCATTATCCTCAGTTACCCGGGTGTAGTCTGCCCAGCGACCGCACCTTAGTGATGGGGGTTTTGAATGTAACTCCCGATTCTTTTTCCGACGGCGGCCGCTGGTACCAGCGTGATGCGGCACTAAAGCACGCTTTAGTTTTGCTAGATGAAGGCGCCGACATAATCGATATCGGGGGCGAATCTACTCGCCCGGGCGCCGCTAAGGTGGATATTGAAGAAGAAACCGCGCGTGTTGTGCCGGTAATTGAGGCGATACTGCAGGCGCGCCCGCAGGCAGTTATCAGTGTAGACACTATCCACGCGGCCACCGCCCTGGCGGCAGTTGCGGCCGGCGCCACCATCGTGAATGACGTTTCAGGCGGGCTAGCTGACCCGGCCATGCACCGCACCGTGGCCGGCACCCAGGCCGCCTACATTTGCCAGCATTGGCGCGGCAACCCCCAGACCATGGACCGCCTAACTGACTACCCCGACGGCGTCGTCGCAGGTGTAATCAACGAACTGAACCAGCGCCTAGAGCAAGCCCAAGCAGCCGGGCTAGCCAAAGAACGCATCATTGTGGACCCGGGTTTAGGCTTCGCCAAAACCCATGAGCAGTCTTGGCAGCTGCTTGCGGCGACGCAGCGTCTGCAAGAAGAGCTAGCGGCCCCGGTACTAATTGGGGCTTCACGCAAACGCTTTTTAACCCTGGCGGTAGCTGGCGGCACTGACACCGCTCGCGCCGCCGATCCGGCCCAACGCGACAACATCACCGCCACCACCAGCGCACTCGCGGCGCTTGGAGGGGCCTGGGCGGTACGCGTACATCAAGTTATCCCCTCGCGTGAGGCAATCGCCGCCGCGTCCCTGTGGAAGGAATCTCGATGAGCACTCCCAATACCGTAACCTTGCGCGGACTATCTGCGCGCGGCTATCACGGTGTCCTGCCCTCCGAGCGTGCCGAGGGTCAGATCTTTAGCGCTGACGTGACCTTGTTTTTGGAGCCGGGCGTACTCGACCGGGCTGCGGCTAGTGACGACATCGCCCAAACCGTGGACTATTCACAGGTGGCTAACGCCGTGGTGGATGTTATTCACGGCGAGCCGGTGAACCTGATTGAAACCCTGGCTGACCGGGTGGCCCAGTCCGTGCTGGCATTTTCGGCGGTAGCTGGTGTGGAGGTGACCATCCACAAGCCGCAGGCCCCCTTGGAGGTGGCTTTCGACGACGTCGCCGTCACCCTGGTACGTGGGCGTACCCTAATGGCTTTGGCTGTGGCCGGGCCTGACCAGATGGGGAACCTGGCTTTCACGGCCTCACCGGCCTCTGCACTTTCAGCGGTCTCAGGGCTATCTGCGGTTTCCGGCTTGTCAGCGGTTTCTGGCCTGGACACCCTCACCGGCGCCTCAGCTGCGGCCACATCCGCTGCCGTGGCCCCCACCCCGTCCTCGCTGGGCGAGCATGGCGCCCACCGTAGCGAGACTGATGAGCAGGTAGCCATCATTGATGAGCCTGACGCTTTCGCTGATCCCGATGACCTAGACGACTACCTCACCGAGGTGGATGAGGACCAGCCGGCCCCGCCGCCGTGGGGTGAACGCTCCCAGCTGCCGGTAGATGACCTGCCGGGTGATTTCGCTAAGGCTGCTGGCGCTGGCGCGGTGGCTGCCGGTGGGGCGGCACTTACCGGTGCAGCTGCGGCAGCTGACAGTGCAGTTCGCGCTGGCTCTAGCGCCGAGCAGGACGGTTTATTTGACGGGCAAGCTGGCTCTGCCGACGACGCCGCTTACGCCCCCGGCCACGCCGCTGAGAGCGAGCCGGCGGCCCCGGCTGACGCCGCGCCGGTTCCCGCCCAGCACTCGGGCGAGGATTTTGCCGCTCACAGTGAGCAAGACGAATACAGCGAGCAAGACGAATACTCTGACGAGCAACGTCCGCAGGGCGCCGCCGGCTTTATCGGCGAGCTACATAACATGGACGACTCTGGCCCCTCCCAGGTGCACTGGCACTCGCTACGCACTGAGGATGGCGAGCAGCAGCCGCAGCAGCCCCACCACTCTTTCGAAGAACTGCAGGCGCAAGTTGCCCAAGAAGCAGCCGAGGTAGCTGCCGCAGCTGCCGCAAAGGAAGCTGAGTTCAATGCTGCGGTAACCAGCGCTGAGCCAGCCGCTGACGAACAATATGCTGCCTCTGCCGCCTCCGGTGAGGAAGAGGAAGACCCCACGCGCCTAGTTAACATCAACGAAGTTTTCCACTCTGAAGCATCAGCTGCTGAGGGTGAGGGGGCGCCAGAAGAAGCACCTGAGCCGGCAGACGCCGTCGAGCCTGCTGCTGAGGCTGAACACGTAGATGAAGCGGGCCAGGAAGAAAACGCCTACGTTGACTTCCAGGAAACTGCAGACCTAGACACCCAGCAGGCTGAAGACGACGCTGACTACGTTGACTACCAGGACACCGTAGCTTTGGGTACCAACCCTGAGGCTGAGGACAACTCCGAGTATGTTGACTTCCAGGAAACTACGGCTTTGGGCACCAACCCCCAGGCTGATGGGCAGGGTCTGGCCGCTCAAGCCCCGGCAGATCACTTCACTACTACCGAGCTAGAGGGCGGCGACCAGTCGGCAATGCCTCCTTACGGTCACCACCACCACCCGGTGACCCAGGCTACGCCCCATGAAGCATTCGACTTCAACTACGAGCAAGACACCATGGTTGGCTCTAACTCGCTGATCAGCGAGCTTTTCGACAACCGCCGTGACCCCTGGCAAGATACCAGCAACAGCTGGGTTGCCTCCCAGACTCCCACCTGGCAGGACGCTTACACTGATCCCACTTCACAGCTGGAACAAAACGACGCCGCCAACCAAAGTGGTGACCCGCTAGACCGACGCCCACCCCACGCTGCAGAGTTTGTGCTCTCCCTGGGTGGCAACGTAGGTGGGGTACTAGCAGCCCTGCGCGACGCCGTCCACAAGCTGCAAGACACCCCCGGAATTGAGCTGACCGACGTCGCCCCCTTGGCACGTACCGCCGCCGTAACCCTCCCGGATCAGGAGCCCCAGCCCGACTACCTCAACACGGTAATTGTTGGTTTAACTGGGCTTTCCCCGCGTGAACTACTGGCTGTGTGTCACCGTCTAGAAGACGAGGCCGGCCGAGTACGTACTGAGCGCTGGGGCATTCGCACCCTGGATGTGGACATCATCTGCTACGAGGGTGTCACCTCTGACGCGCCAGATCTGACCTTGCCGCACCCGCGAGCACACGAGCGTGCTTTCGTGCTGCTGCCCTGGTCTTTCGCCGACAGTGAGCTGAGCCTGGATGGCCAAGACACCGCTCAGCTGGCTGATGTGGCCCCCGACCGCGACGGGGTGCGCTGGCTGGCTCTGGACTGGTTGGAAACCGACAACCTACCCACCTTACCTACCGGCCAGTACATTGAACCGCCTTACGCTGATGAAGACAGCGATAGCAGTGAGGACCAGTCACAAGACAACGGTCAATGAAACGCACGCGGCTTCGTGTCTTAGCCTTGCTGGCCCTGCTGGGGGCCAGCTGTGGCTGGGCGATTATGAGTCTAGGGGCCCAAATAAACGGCTGGCCCCCAGCTATCGCCTTGCATGGGGGCATTGCGGCCGTAGTGGCGGCGTTGTTGATTTTGGCTTTCGGCTACCGAGTACGCCGCTATCAGCATGACGCCAAATGGGTTAACCCTATGCGCGCGGCTTTAACGGTTAGTGCCGCGCAAGCTTGTGCGATTACCGGAGCCCTGGCTACCGGGGGTTACCTGGGGGCGCTAGGTTTTGCTTTAGGTGCGCTGGGCTCGCCGTTTATGCTTTCGCTGCGCTGGAATACCGGGCTCTGCGCGTTGGGGTGTTTAGCCTGGATGGTAGCCGGGCTGATAGTGGAGCGTTGGTGCATTGTGGATAACTCCGACGACTCCTCAGAGCCCGGCGCTGGCGCCACCGCCTAGTTCTCTAGTTCCGACGGTGCCGCCTGGCCGCCGCGCGCTAGCGGCGCGGTGAGCAACAGTGGGCGGCTTTAACCCTTATGCCAGCCTAAAGCGCGGGCAATTTGAGCAATTGCTTCAAGCAGTTTCAAGTTAAAGTCCACACCCAACTGGTTGGGGATAGTGACCATAACATTGTCAGCTGCCGCGACGGCGAAGCTGGAGGCGCGACAGCTCTGGTCCGCCGCCGCCGCGACAACTAGACATTAGGTCAGCGGCTGCTGTATAGTTCAGTGCATGCTGACCATTGCTTCGCGTCTTGACGTCATGAACCGGCTCGGCCGGGCCATGGCCGACCCGACGCGCTCCCGCATCCTGATGTCCCTGCTCGACAGCCCGAGCCACCCCGCGGTGCTCTCGCGCGAGCTGGGGCTGACCCGCTCGAACGTATCCAACCACCTGACCTGCCTGCGCGACTGTGGGATCGTGGTCGCCGAGCCCGAGGGTCGCCAGACTCGCTACGAGATCGCCAACCCGCACCTGGCCGCGGCGCTGACGGCACTGGTCGATGTGACCCTCGCCGTGGACGAGAGCGCGCCGTGCATCGACCCGGCCTGCTCGGTGCCGGGCTGCTGCGCCGCGAGCAGTTCGGGGGACGCCTCGTGAGCGCCGCCTGCGGCTGCGACGAGCCGACGACCAGCCCCGCAGACGAGGCAGAGGAAGCAGAGCGCCCGTGGTGGCGTGATCCCGGCCTGGTCGTGCCGATCCTCTCCGGCGTCGCGTTCGGCACCGGCCTGGCGTTGGAGTGGTCGGGGCTGCACATCGCGGCGCTGGTCGCGTTCTGGGCGGGCCTGCTGCTGGGCGCGTACACGTTCGTGCCCGGTGCGATCCGGAATCTCGTTGTGAAGCGCAAGCTCGGGATCGCGCTGCTGATGACGATCAGCGCCGTGGGCGCGGTGATCCTCGGCTACGTCGAGGAGGCGGCCGCGCTGGCATTCCTCTTCTCGATCGCCGAGGCCCTGGAGGACAAGGCGATGGACCGCGCCCGCGGCGGGCTGCGCGCGCTGCTGAAGCTCGTGCCGGAGACCGCGACCGTGCTGCGCGACGGGACCTCCGCCTCGGTCCCGGCCAGGGAGATCGCCATCGGCGACGTGCTGCTGGTCCGCCCTGGCGAGCGGGTCGCGACCGATGGGCTGGTCCGCTCGGGCCGGTCGAGCCTGGACACTTCGGCGATCACCGGTGAATCGATCCCGGTCGAGGTCGCGCCCGGAGAAGCGGTGTCGGCGGGCGCGATCAACAGCGCCGGCGTGTTGGAGGTCGAGGCGACCGCCGCGGGCACCGACAACTCGCTGACCACGATCGTGGAGCTGGTAGAGCAGGCCCAGGCCGAAAAGGGCGACCGAGCCCGGATCGCTGACCGGATCGCCCGCCCGCTGGTGCCCGGCGTGATGGTCCTCGCCGTCCTCGTCGGCGTGCTCGGGTCCCTGCTCGGCGACCCGGAGACCTGGATCACCCGCGCCCTGGTCGTCCTCGTCGCGGCCAGCCCCTGCGCGCTGGCGATCGCGGTGCCCGTCACCGTGGTCTCCGCGATCGGCGCGGCGACCAAGTTCGGCGTCGTCATCAAGAGCGGGGCCGCCTTCGAGCGCCTCGGCGGCATCCGGCACCTGGCCGTAGACAAGACCGGCACTCTGACCCGCAACCGGCCCGAGGTAACCGCCATCGTCGCTGCCCATGGGTTCGACGATGCGCAGGTGCTTGCTTGGGCTGCCGCCGTGGAGCAGCACTCGACGCACCCACTCGCCGCCGCCATCGCCGCCGCGGGCCGGGGAACCCCCGCCGCGCAGGACGTGGCCGAGGAGGCCGGGCACGGCATCGGTGGTCTGGTCGACGGCCGCAGGGTGGCGGTGGGCAGTCCGCGCTGGATCGACGCCGGTCCGCTCAAGGCCCGGGTCGAGGACCTGGAGGCCGAGGGGCAGACCTGCGTGCTCGTCACCGTCGACGGCTTCCTGGCCGGGGCGATCGGCGTCCGCGACGAGCTGCGCCCCGAGGTCCCCGAGGTCGTGCGGACCTTGCGTGACCAGGGCGTCGAGGTGAGCATGCTCACCGGCGACAACTCCCGCACCGCTGCTGCGCTGGCGAAGCTGGCCGGGATCGGCGACGTGCGCGCCGAGCTGCGTCCCGAGGACAAGGCTCGCATCGTCGCCGGGTTCTCGGAGACGTCGCCGACCGCGATGATCGGCGACGGCATCAACGACGCGCCCGCCCTGGCCGGGGCGACCGTGGGCATCGCGATGGGCGCGACCGGCTCCGACGCCGCGATCGAGTCCGCCGACGTCGCCTTCACCGGCCACGACCTCGGCCTCATCCCGCAGGCTCTGCTCCACGCCCGCCGCGGCGGCAGGATCATCAACCAGAACATCGTGCTGTCCTTGGCGATCATCACTGTGCTGTTGCCGCTGGCGATCACCGGCGTGCTCGGCCTGGCAGCGGTCGTCCTCGTGCACGAGGTCGCCGAAGTCGTCGTCATCGCCAACGGACTGCGGGCTGCGCGTGCCCGCAAGCAATAGGTGTTCCGTCCAATGCCATAACTCAGACATGCGCTAGCGCATGTCGACGACGCAGGTGCCCAGCTCGATCTTGGAGGTGCGCGCCCCCATGGCGGCTAGAAGCGGGAAGGGGCTGGCTTGCTGACGCGCAAAGTGGTGTACGCGCACATAAGCCCCATCAATACCAAGCTGCTCGGCGCCCTGAGCTAGGTCAATGGCCTGTAGTAGGGAGTCGGCTGCGGTGCGAGTTTGGGATCCCTGGTAGGGGCCCTAGTGTCCAAAGGAGAGGAAACCAATTTTCTTCATAGCTGAGCCTTTCTGTTGACCTCAGTATGGTTGAATATTAAACTAAAATAATGTGTGGGTCGACACGGCTGGAATTTCGGATTATGAAAACGGGACCTAAAGGTAAAACTGATCAGGTATATATGGGGTAGTTCTAAGGAGTAGACATGTCACTTGCCCCAGCTGATATTGAGTTTCGCCCGGTTTCGCACTCGCTGATAGCGCTGCGACTGATCAACGTAGTCATTTTTATGCTGCTGCTTTTAGGTGGCAGCGCTGTGGCCGCGCTAGCAATTTCCCCGCTGCTTTGGGCGGTGTTTGGGCTGTTTGCGCTGATCACCTGCTGGCTACTGTGGCTAGTGCCGCGCCAGGTCAAAAACATGGGCTACGCCCTAACCGACACGGAGCTGATCTACAAGCGTGGCGCCATGTGGCGCACAGTTACCGTGGTGCCCTATGGCCGTATGCAGTATGTGGATCTAAGCCAGGGCCCGCTGATGCGCATGTTTGGCATTTCTGACCTGCGCCTACACACCGCGAGCGCCTCAACTATTTCCAATATTCAGGGTCTACCCACTGGTGAAGCTGAGGCGCTACGTGAACACCTTAGCCGCCTTGGTAGCTCCCAGATGGCAGGGCTGTGATGAGTGAATTTCTGCCTGCAAACGGCTTTGATGCCTCTTCGCGTGAGCTGTTTAATCAGCGCATGCAAGCTGGCGCCCCTAAACCCATAGCGTTAGGTCAGCCCCAACGCCTGCACTGGTTGACCCCAATCCTTAAAACCTGGCAGCTAGTGTTGGCGCTGCTTGCTTTCCTGGCTTACCAGAATTTGCAGGAAATACGTGAGCTATCTGAGCAAGCCGAAAATTACCACCTGCTTGATGATGTGGGCTTAGTGGTGCTGGTTGTGCTTGTGGGCGTGGTTGCGTTTTTGGCAATTATGGGCCTGTATGCGTATGTGTCTTGGCGGTGCATGAGCTACACTCTGGATGCTAAATCCATTACTTTGCACCAGGGCATTATTTTTAAAAATAAGCGCAGCGTATATCTAGAGCGCATTCAGTCGGTAGATATCAATCGCACCCTGGTGGCTCGCCTGCTGGGTTTGGGTACAGTGCGTATTGAAAGTGCTGGTGGCAGTGGCTCTAACCTGGATCTGTCTTATCTGAAGAACTCTGAGTTGGCTGGGATTCGCGCCCAGCTGTTGGAAGCGGCTTTTGCTGCTAAGGCTCCCCATGAGGGGGCGGCTATGGGCCTGGCTCAGATGGCTCCTGGGGCGCCGGTTCCAGGCGTGCAGCCAGCGTCGCAGCCGGGCGGTCAAATGCCGACGGCGAACGGTGTGCCTGCGGAGGCGGTGCAGGCTGCCGGGGCTCAGGTGCCGCCGCAGCCGGGCGGTCAAATGCCGGGCCAGTATGTTCAAGGTGATCACTACACTCAGGCCGGCCAGTATGGCGCCGGTCAGTACGCTGCGGGCGCGCAGCTGCAAGAACAAACCCTGTATTCGGTCAGCACCACTAGGCTAATTGGCTCCTACCTGCTCACCCCGGCCCTAGTGGTGAGCGCGGTGGCTGTAATTGCCATCATTATTACCGGAGTTTTAGCGCTAAGCGGGGTAAGTAACGCTGGCGCCATTATGGGGGCTGGTTTTGGTGTATTTGCTGCAGCCAGCGCCATGGCCTCTAGCCTGTGGGGTCGCTTTAACCACGACTTCAACTTCTCCCTAGCGGTTTCCCGCGTGGGCCTGCGTCTGCACGGAGGCCTAACCCAAACCTATTCACGTACCTTGCCACCTAACCGCATTCACGCCGTCGAGCTAACCCAACCGTTAATGTGGCGCTTAAAGGGCTGGTGGCGTGTGGAGGTACTCACCGCCGGCGTCAGCGGCGCAAGTGAGGGCACTGATTCCACCGGTGAAAACAAAGCCAACTTCACCGCCGACTCGCTTCTGCCAGTAGGTGACTGGGGTCAAGCTCTCTACGCCCTATGGCTGGTTATTCCAGAGCTAGCCAGCGCCAACCCGCAAGCCCTGCTAAGCAACATGGCCTACGGCGTCGGCACTGCCAACCCCAGCGGCGACCACCTGTGGTGCGCCCCGGGCCGCACCCGCTGGCTCGACCCGCTGCTATACAAGCGTAACGCGGTGGCCGTAACCGACACCGCCGTGCTTATCCGCGCCGGGCGCTTCAAGCGACGCCTGATTGTGCTCACCCACGAGCGCAGCCAATCCCTGGCGCTAAGCCAAGGCCCCTTCGAGCGTCTAGTGGATGTAGCCAACATTAAGTTCGATATGGTGCCCGGCCCGATCAAGCCGGTGATCCGCCACCTAGACACTGGCCAGGCCCGCCAGTTGTGGGCGCACCAGGCACATCGTGCCCGCATGCGCCGCGCCGCCGAAGAAAACTGGCTAGGGCGCGTTAGCACCACCCACCCAAGCTAATAGCCAACCGTAACTTAACTAGCCCCGGGCCCAGCCTTGAACTGCCTCCCGTTTCTTGGACATCGAAATTGAAGTCCAGGGAATGGGAGGCTTTTCGCATGCACTATGTATATAGGTTTAGGCGCGAGGCAGAGAGGGGGAGAGAAGCGGGGGGAGAGAGAAGCGGGGTGAGAACGCAGATTGGGCCGCCACTCATACTTAAGGATGAGGTCCGCGCCCCGCCCCGCCCACCACAGGCTCATCTCAGCCCGCGGAAGTAGCGAGGAGCCCCGCATCCGTAGCTAAAGGCCCGGTGAACACCCACCAAAATCAACCTGGAGGATGAGAAAAACCCTGTAGTCAGCGCCATATAGCGTTAAATAGTTGAACTATGACTACGACAACTCCTCACGCCCAGACGGCACAGCCTGCCGTCTCCGCACGAAACCTTTCCAAAACCTACGGCATGGGCGAAGCTACCGTCCACGCCCTCAACAACGTCTCCGTTGACTTTGAGCAGGGCAAGTTCACCGCCATCATGGGCCCCTCCGGCTCCGGTAAGTCCACGCTGATGCAGACCATCGCAACCCTGGACACCCCCGACCCGAACCCGGCAACTTCCATCCGTATTAGCGGTACCGAACTCTTCGGCCTGAAGGACAACGCCCTCACCGAGTTCCGCCGCGAACAAATCGGCTTCATCTTCCAGGCGTTCAACCTGGTACCCACCCTCACCGCGGGCCAGAACATTGACCTGCCCCTGGGCCTCGCCGGTAAGAAGCCCGATGCGCAGTGGCGTGACTACCTGGTCAAGACCCTCGGCCTGGAAACCCGCCTCGACCACCGCCCCGAACAGCTCTCCGGCGGTCAGCAGCAGCGCGTCGCCATCGTGCGCGCCCTGCTTGCACGCCCCGAAGTGATCTTCGCCGACGAACCGACCGGTAACCTCGACTCCAACTCCGGCGCCGAGGTGCTGCGCCTGCTGCGTGCCGCCGTAACCGACCACGCACAGACCATCCTCATGGTCACCCACGACGCAAACGCCGCCTCCTACGCAGACCGCGTGGTCTTCATCAAGGACGGCATGGTCGCCGGCGAAATGATCGAACCCACCTACGACGCCGTCCTCGGCGCAATGGCACAGCTGGAAGGTCGATAAGCCGTGGCAACCACACTGAACACGGTGGCGCGCTCCAACCTGCGCGCCTCCAAAGGAAAATACGTCCTCACGGGCATAGGCATCGCGATTTCCTCCTTCTTCATCGCCGCCATCATGATGCTAACGAACTCGCTGCAGGCGACCGTCAACTCCTCCGTCAGTGACGTGCTCTCCCGTGCCGAGGCGGTCGTCGCCTCCGCCGCTACAACCAGCGACGGTCAAGACAGCAGCGCCATCTACCTGACCCGTGAGCAGATTCAGAAAGTAGAACAGAGCGACCTGCTCTCCGGCTACTGGGTGCAGTACGCCGTTGCGGGTACGATCGGCACCGGCGACCAGGCAGCCCAGGTGCAGTACAACCAGCTACCCGCCGACTCGAGCCTCTTCCCGTACAAGGTGCAGGGCAAAATCCCCGGTAGCGACCACGAAATCATGGTCTCTACCTACTTCGCGAAGAAGCACAACCTCTCGCTGAACAGCAAGGTCACCAGCACCGACGTTGTAGAATCCGTCAGTGCACCCGGTACTGACAAGACCGCCGAATACACCGTCGTCGGTCTCTTCGACCCCGGCTTTGAAGGCTCCACCACCAACCAGGCTGTCTTCATTGGTGGCACCAGCCTCGGTGAAGCCACCCTGAAAGCAGCCGAGACAGAAAACAGTAGCTCGGCGGCAGGCTACCGGAGCAGGGGTGGCGCGAACCTCATCTACCTCAAGTTCAAGGACGGCGTAACCGACGCCAAACTCAAGAGCTTGCAGGAGTCCCTCAGCAGCGGCGACACCAAGAACGACCCGCGCGTCATGACTGGTCAGCAGCTGCTGGAAGACTACCAGAAGAGTATCTCCACGGTCTTCACCTCCATTAGCGTGGTCCTGGGTGCCTTCGCGGCCCTGGCTCTGCTGGTTTCGTCCTTCGTTATCTCCAACACCTTTGCGGTGCTGGTCGGCCAGCGCATCCGCGAGCTCGCCCTGCTGCGCACCCTCGGTGCCCGCGGCGGCTCCCTCGTGCGGATGCTACTCGTCGAATCCATTACCGTGGGCGTGGTGTTCTCCCTCATCGGTGCGTTGCTGACCTTCCCGGTCGGCATGCTGGTGGGAAGCATGGTTTCGACCATCATGATCTCGTACTCCATCACCCCGGTGATTATCAGTACCCTGATCTGCACCATCGTCACGGTGCTGGCGTCGCTCTCCCCGGCACGAAGCGCCCTGCGCATCTCACCGATTAGCGCGATGAGCGAGCACACCAACCGCGAAGTCAGCAAGCCCGGTAAGGTCGGCCCGATCTTCGGCGTGCTCTTCGCCATCGGTGGCGTGGTCGCTGTTGTGACTGCTCTTGATAAGGCAACCAGCACGGACCGCGACGGTAACTTCGCAATCTTCCTCGGCATGTTCGCAGCACTGCTGCTCGGTATTGCGGTCTTCCTCATCACCCCGCTGGTGCTGCCCCCGCTGGTACGTGCCCTCGGCATGGTCACCCGCACTCAGACCGGTAAGCTTGCGCTCGCCAACGCGCTGCGTTCGCCCAAGCGCACCGTCTCCACCGGCCGTACCGTGCTCGTCGGTACCCTGGTCGTGTCGATTGTGCTGACCGGCTACACGGTTCTGAGCGCATCGTTCGTCAAGGCGCTGGATCAGCAGTACCCGATTTCTGCGCAGGCGAAGTACAGCTCCTATGACCAGTCTGAGGCTGCCTCCACCGTGACCAAGGCGGAAGAGATTGCCTCCAAGGCCAAGGGCATTAAGAACGTTCAAGCGGCCGCTGTTGGTTACGCCGCCGGCGTGGTTGACTACACCGTCGAGTACGAGGGTCAGAGCGTCAACCAGAACGCTGACCTGGTGGCGCTAAGCTCCTCCGACCTGAAGGCTATCCTGCCGGACGAAAACTCGAACCTTGCCGACGACACTGTGCTCGTACCTCAGGCACTCTGGAACTCTCTCGGACTGAATGAGTCCAGCCGACTGAAAGCGCGCGGCCCGCTCGGCGAACTGGAACTCAAGCCCGTCAAGTCCGAAACCAAGCAGAACCTGCTGATCGTCAACCCTGCCACCGCCGCTAAGCTGCAGGACGCCAAGAACCCGCAGGCAGTTGCCAACCCCGCCGCTGAGGAAGCTCAGACCAAGGCAGCACATCTGACCGTCACCAGCCAGGCACGCGGTAATAGCACCGTCGTTCTGGTGCGTGCGGCAACCCCGCTGACCAGCAGCGAGAATGTGACCCTGCAGGCTGACCTGAACCGAATCAGCCCGGACAGCTCCTTTACCGGTGGTTTGCAGGAACGTCAGACCTACGACCAGCTGCTGACCGTTATGCTGACCTTCACCCTGGTGATGCTCCTGCTCGCAGTGATCATCTCCATCATCGGTGTGGCAAACACGATGACCCTGTCGGTCAACGAACGCCGCCGTGAGAACGCGATGCTCCGCTCGCTGGGCCTGTCCCGCAAGCAGCTGCGCCGCATGATCTCCATTGAGGCGATCCTGATTACGCTCGCAGCAGTGGTGCTCGGCATGATTGCTGGTACGGTCATCGGTGCGGTTTCTGCGAAGATCGTGATGGCTGCCGTGAGTGCCAGCGCCCCGCTCGTGCTTGACCTGCCGTACGTCTGGTACGTGGTCATCCTCATTGTGGGTGTGCTCGCCGCGATGCTCGCTTCGGCTCTGCCGGCGGCTCGTTCGGCTCGCATGTCCCCGGTTGAGGGTATGCGCGGCTAACCCGGCATAGTCACTGTATTCGGTGTATCCCCGGATACTCGGTGTGAGAAAGTAACGCCCCGGAGGGTGCCTCAATGGTGAACTGCGGCCCGGGGTTTTTGTGTGGCGGGCCCATATAATTGCCAGCGTGAATCAACAGCGTGCCTCACGGCTTGGCATAGGAATTATCAGCGCCGGCAAAGTGGGCTCGCCCCTAGCCAGCGCCCTACGCGCGGTAGGCCACGAAATCGTGGGTATCCACGCCGTCTCCGCCGCCTCACGCGAACGCGCCCAAGTGATGGTTCCCGGCGTGCCCCTGGCCAGCGTGGACGACATTGTAGCCAGCGCAGAGCTAGTTATTTTGGCAGTTCCCGACGACGCTCTAGCAGGCCTGGTCAGCGGCGTCGCTTCTCGCCAAGGCTGGCGCATGGGACAAATCGTGCTACACACCTCAGGCAGTTACGGTTTAGAAGTACTGGCCCCTGCCGCCCAAGCCGGGGCCATCACCGCCGCCCTGCACCCGGTAATGACCTTCTCGGGCACATCCCTAGACCTGCCGCGACTAATTGGCTGCCCCATGGCGGTGGCCGCCGCCCCCGCATTCCTACCAATCGTGCAGGCGCTCGCGGTGGAACTAGGCGGCGAACCCTTCAGCGTGATTGACAGTGATCGGCCCGTCTACCACGCCGCCCTGGCCCACAGTGCCAACCACCTAGTCACCCTGGTCACCCAGGCAATGCGTACCCTGAACACTATCGGCATTGAAGACGCCGCCGCCGTGCTGCGCCCATTACTAAACGCTGCCCTGGAGCGGGCCTTAAACGAAGGAGAAGGCGCCCTAACCGGGCCTATCTCGCGCGGCGACGTCGGCACTGTAAGTAGCCACCTAAACGCTTTAGACAGCCTGGAGCAGGCCAAAGAGCCTGACGGGCGCGACCGGGATATCCCGGCCAGCTACCGTGCCCTGGCCCGGGCAACCACCCAGCGCTGTGAGATTAATAGCCAAATCACCACTGAAGTGGCCCAGCAGCTATACCAGGTGATCGACCCGGACTAATTTGGTAGCCATGTTGCTAAGCCTGGCCCATACCCGTGAAGAACTAGCCGCCGCTATTGCTGCAAATGAGCCCAACCGCGCCGTGGTAATGACCATGGGCGCCTTGCATGAAGGGCACCTGGACCTGCTGCGCCGCGCCGGTGCGCTGGTAGGGGCCGGCGGCACCGTAGTGGTGACCATTTTCGTCAACCCCCTGCAGTTCGCACCCGGCGAGGACCTGGACGCCTACCCGCGTGACCTAGAGGGCGACGTCGAAAAACTACGCACAGTAGCCGAAAATGAGCTGCAGCTAAACCAACTAGTGGTTTTCGCCCCCACCCCGGAAGTGATTTACCCCTCGGGAGATCCCCAAGTAACTATCAACCCCGGCCCCATCGCCACCGTGCTTGAAGGCGTCACCCGCCCCACCCACTTTGCCGGCGTGTGCCAGGTGGTTCTCAACCTGATGCACCTGACCCGCCCCACCTGGGCGCTATTTGGCCGCAAAGACGCCCAGCAGCTAGCTATCGTGCGCGCCATGGTGCGTGACCTGTCGGTGCCGCTAAGCATTGAGCCAGTTGATATTCGCCGCGAAAGCGACGGGTTGGCTATGAGCTCGCGTAATGCTTATCTCACCCCCGCTCAGCGCCAGCAGGCCCTGGCCCTATCTCAGGCTCTAAAGGCCGGTATTGCCGCAGCTGAAAACGGGGGCGACGGCGCAGCGGTGCGACAGGCTGCCCTGGCCTATCTGGCCAATGCTGACGGGGTTGAAGTTGATTACGTGGCCGTGGTGGGAGCTGACTCCTTCGTGGATCTAGCCGGCGCTGGCCTGGGGCTAGACCCGCAAAAATACCAGCCGGTAGCGGGGGAGTCGGCCCTGCTAGCGCTAGCCGCTAAGGTAGGCTCTACGCGATTAATTGATAACACTTTGATTACTTTGCGCTAGGCTTACTTGACCATGAAGACTCGCACCATGATGACCGGTAAAATCCACCGGGCTACCGTCACCCAAGCTGACCTTAACTATGTTGGCTCTATCACTGTTGATGCGGCGCTGCTGGAAGCAGCCGATATTTTGCCCGGTGAACGGGTAGATATCTGTGACTGCACCAACGGTAACCGCCTGTCCACCTACGTGATCCCCGGTGAACGCGGGGCTGGCGGCATCAAAATCAACGGCGCCGCAGCCCACCTAGTAAACCCCGGCGACATCGTGATCCTGATCGCCTATGGGCAGATGGATGACGTCACCGCCAGCATGTACACCCCCCATGTGGTGTTCGTGGATGAAGCCAACAAGATCATTGAAACCGGCAACGAACCCGGCCAGGTTCCCGACAACTTCTCCGGTTTGCAATCTAGCGGCGTGAGCTTCGCCGACTATCGCACTCAGGGTTAGAGGCGGCCGCAGTGGGCGGTTAAACTAGCGCTCGTGAGCGAAACTAACAGCGCAAGCGAAACCAAGAGCGCAGCCGAAACCCCCGTACACGAACAATTCGCCGTGCGCGCCGCCAAGCGCGAGCGCCTGCGCGAAGAAGGCTGGGACCCCTACCCGGTGTCTGTCCCGGTAACCACCACTATCGCCGCCGTGCGTGAGCGCTTCGGGGCACTCGAAGCCGGCCAGATGGCTGACGAAAACGACCCGCAGTCCACTGTGGGCGTGGCCGGACGCGTAATCTTCCTGCGCAACACCGGTCGCCTATGCTTCGTCACCCTCCAGGACGGCGCCGGGGTAACCCTACAGGCCATGCTGTCAGCTAAGGCCATGCCCACCCAGGGCCACTCCTCACTGGCAGCTTTCAAGACCGACGTCGACCTAGGCGATCACCTATTCGTACACGGCCAGGTAGGTTCCTCGCGTCGCGGTGAGCTGAGCGTATTTGCCGCCCCGCAGCTACGTGAGGGCGTAGAGGTGGCTCAGGCCAGCGACGACGACGTGCTCGTCCCGGCTTGGCGCATCGCCTCCAAGGCCCTGCGTCCCCTACCCAAGACCTGGACCAACGAAGAAGGCCAGAGCGTAAGCCTGTCCGAAGAGCAGCGCGTGCGCCGTCGTGAACTAGACCTAATCATGCGCCCTGCCGCCCGTGACATGGTGCGTATCCGCGCCGCCGTCAACCGCTCAATCCGCGAAAACTTCTACAAGCGCGACTACATTGAGCTAGAAACCCCGATCCTGCAGGTAATTCACGGTGGGGCAGCGGCGCGTCCGTTCGTAACCCACATGAACGCCTTCGACATGGATCTCTACCTGCGTATCGCCACCGAGATCTACCTAAAGCGCGCCGTAGTTGGCGGGGTAGACCGCGTGTTCGAAATGAACCGCAACTTCCGCAACGAGGGCGTGGACTCCTCCCACAGCCCCGAATTCACCTCGCTGGAAGCCTACGAAGCCTACTCTGACTACAACGGCATGGCTGAGCTAACCCGCAACCTAGTGCAACAAGCCGCCCGCGACGCCTTTGGTTTCAGCGAAGGTGAGGAAGTAGTCACCCTAGCTGACGGCACCGAATACGACCTGTCGGGCGAGTGGGACAAGATCGACCTATACGGCTCCGTCTCTGAGGCCCTAGGTGAAGAAATCACCGTCAACACCCCCCGCGCAGAGCTAATCAAGCTGGCCGAAAAGGTGGGCCTGGAAGTTGACGACTATGCCGTAAACGGCAAGATCGTTGAAGACATCTTCGAAGAACTAGTGGGCAACAAGCTATGGCGCCCCACCTTCGTCTATGACTTCCCCGAGGACACCTCACCGCTAACCCGCTACCACCGCTCCCGCCCGGGCCTAACCGAAAAGTGGGACCTGTACATTCGCGGTTTTGAGGCCGCCACCGCCTACTCTGAGCTGGCAGACCCGGTAGTGCAGCGCCAGCGTTTCGAAGCCCAGGCCCTAGCCGCCGCCAACGGCGACCCCGAAGCCATGGTGCTAGACGAAGACTTCCTGGTAGCCATGGAACAGGGCTTCCCGCCCTGCGGTGGTATGGGTATGGGTATTGACCGTCTGCTCATGGCCCTAACCGGCCAGGGTATTCGCGAAACCATCACCTTCCCGCTGGTAAAGCGCGTCTGAGCGTGAGCGTACCAGCACAAAGTAGCGCCGACGCCGGAGCCGCTGCCTCGCAAGCCGGCGGCCCAAGCGCCGCTGCCAGCCCGCAGGTTGGGGGCGCCCGCCCGCAATCCGGCGGCCCGCAAGCCCCGGCTGTCCCACAGGCCGGCGCCCCGCTGCGGATCGCCTTTCTAGGGCCCTTTGGCACCTTCACCGAGCAAGCCGTACGCCAGGTAGCCAGCCCCGACGCGGTGCTACTGCCCATGACCAGCGCCCCCCAGGCGCTCGCGGCAGTGCGCAACGGGCAGGCAGATCGAGCCGTGGTGCCCATTGAGAACTCCATTGAGGGCGGCGTCAACGCCACCCTGGACGCGCTAGCCCACGGCCAGCCACTGGTGATTGTGGGGGAGATGCACGTCAGCGTGGTGTTCCAGCTGGCCGTGCGTCCGGGTACTACCCCTGAGCAGGTGCGTCGCATCGGCACCCACCCCCACGCCTGGGCCCAGTGCCGAGGCTGGGTGGAGTCCACCTTCCCTGGCGCTGTGCATGTGCCCGCCACCTCCACCGCTGCCGCCGCCCAGCTGCTTAGCCAGGGCGAGGCTGGTTTTGATGCGGCCCTGTGTAATGCGGTGTCGGTGAGCAGCTATGGCTTGCAGGCGCTGTATCAGGATGTGGCCGACAACCCCGGCGCGGTGACCCGCTTTGTGCTGGTTTCACGCCCCGGATCACTGCCGGCGCCCACTGGGGCCGACAAAACCACCATTCAGGTGGCCTTGCCGGTTAACGAGTCCGGTGCGCTGCTAACCATGCTGGAGCAGTTCGCTGTGCGCGGAGTGGACCTGTCGCGTATTGAGTCGCGCCCCAGCGGCGATGGCCTGGGTAACTATGAGTTCTCCATTGACATCGTGGGGCACGTATCTGAAGAGCGCGTGCAGGCGGCTTTGGTGGGTTTGCATCGCCACTCGCCGTGGGTGCGTTTTATGGGTTCGTATCCGCGCATCGACGGCGTCGCTAACGCCCCGGCTGTGGGTACTTCCGACGACGCCTTCCGCAGCGCCCGCAACTGGGTTGAGGGTTTGCTGGCGGGCCGGGCTGATATTGGCCGGCGCGAAATTTAGGCGGCATGAAATTTAGGCGGCGCAAAGCTTAAGCTGCGCGAGGCTTAAGTAAAGCCAAATAAAGCCAAATTAAAACGGCACACAAAACTGTGGCGGTGGTTGAGTCCACCGCCACAGTGCTTTATGCCTCCAGCGTTCTGGTCAAAACCGGGTGGGGGCCGTAAACTTAGGGACGGTGTCCGCATAGGCGGACGCTTCCGTTCCCAGCTAGCAGTTTTAATCTTGTGTACAAACAGGGTTTGTTGGCCACGTGGGTCTGCCACGGCGGGAACCGACGGACCGCGCCACGCGGTTCCGGACGCAGCGTTTAGAACTCAGCGTTAAAGCTGACTGCTGCGGGCCGGCCTAGAGCTTCGTGGCAACGTGCGCCGCAAAGCCTAGTTAGTTTTCATCTAGCAAGTGGCTGAGGGATCAGCGTCCGGCGTCGTCAAGGCGTAACAATTACCAGCGCGGATAGCAAAATTTGTCAGATTCAAGCACTTAAGATGGAGAATCAGTAGTGCCTACTATTCAGCAGCTCGTCCGCAAGGGCCGCAGCTCGAAGCGCTCGTCTTCCAAGACCCCCGCGCTGAAGGCCAGCCCGCAGCGACGCGGTGTATGCACCCGTGTGTACACCACCACCCCGAAGAAGCCGAACTCCGCTCTGCGTAAGGTCGCCCGTGTGCGTCTGTCCTCTGGTATTGAGGTCACCGCTTACATCCCCGGTGTTGGCCACAACCTGCAGGAGCACTCCATCGTGCTAGTGCGCGGTGGTCGTGTTAAGGACCTCCCCGGTGTGCGTTACCACATCGTCCGTGGCGCCCTCGACACCCAGGGTGTTAAGGGCCGTGCCCAGGCTCGTTCCAAGTACGGTGCCAAGAAGGAGAAGAAGTAATGCCTCGTAAGGGTCCCGCACCTAAGCGTCCTATCGTTGTTGACCCCGTATACGGTTCCCCGGTTGTAACCCAGCTGGTTAACCGCGTACTCCTGGACGGTAAGAAGTCCACCGCCGAGCGCATCGTTTACGGTGCTCTTGAGGGTGTTCGCTCCAAGACCGATCAGGACCCGGTAAGCGTTCTCAAGCGCGCCCTGGACAACATCCGTCCTACCCTTGAGGTTCGCTCCCGTCGTGTCGGTGGTGCTACCTACCAGGTTCCGGTTGAGGTTCGCCCCGGCCGCGCCACCACCCTGGCTCTGCGCTGGTTGGTTGACTACTCCCGCCAGCGTCGCGAAAACACCATGACCGAGCGTCTCATGAACGAGATTCTGGACGCCTCCAACGGTCTAGGCGCCGCTGTCAAGCGTCGCGAAGACGTCCACAAGATGGCCGAGTCCAACAAGGCCTTCGCTCACTACCGCTGGTAGTACAGCTATACCGACGGCGGTGGCCAGCCTGGTGAAGCTGGTGTTGGTTGCCGCTGCGGTAGTTACTTTTTAAACACAACCGAAGGACACCACCTGTGGCACTCGAAGTGTTGACCGACCTTAAGAAGGTCCGCAACATCGGCATCATGGCTCACATCGATGCCGGCAAGACCACCGTTACTGAGCGCATCCTGTTCTACACCGGTATTAACTACAAGATCGGTGAGACTCACGATGGCGCCTCGACGATGGACTGGATGGAGCAGGAGCAGGAGCGCGGTATTACCATTACCTCCGCTGCTACCACCTGTTTCTGGAAGAAGAACCAGATCAACATCATTGACACCCCCGGACACGTGGACTTCACGGTTGAGGTTGAGCGCTCTTTGCGTGTGCTCGACGGCGCCGTGGCTGTCTTCGACGGTAAGGAAGGTGTCGAGCCTCAGTCTGAGACCGTATGGCGTCAGGCTGACAAGTACAACGTGCCCCGCATCTGCTTCATCAACAAGATGGACAAGCTGGGTGCTAACTTCGACTACTCCGTTAAGACCATTCGTGAGCGTCTACACGCCACCCCGCTGGTGATTAACTTCCCCATCGGCGCTGAGAACGAGTTCTCTGGTGTAGTTGACGTGATCGAGATGCGCGCTGTGCGCTTCCCGGAGAAGGACGCCGACGGTAAGGAAACCCGTGGCTCCGTCGTCGAATACGAAGAGATCCCCGAAGACCTACGCGACCAGGCCGAAATCCTGCGCACCGAGCTAGTTGAGGCTGTTGCCGAGACCAGCGAAGAGCTAATGGAGAAGTACCTCGAAGGTGAAGAACTCACCATTGAGGAAATCAAGGCCGGTATCCGTAAGCTGACCATCGCCGGTGAAGCTTTCCCGGTTCTGGCCGGTAGCGCCTTCAAGAACAAGGGTGTGCAGTGCATGCTGGACGCCGTCATTGACTACCTGCCCAGCCCGCTGGACGTGCCCGACGTAACCGGTCACAAGGTAGGCGACGAGGAGACCGAGCTGACCCGTCCCGCCGACGAGAACGCCCCCTTCTCCGCCCTGGCATTCAAGGTTGCCGCCCACCCGTTCTACGGCAAGCTAACCTACGTACGTGTTTACTCCGGCAAGGTAAGCCAGGGTGAACAGGTACTAAACGCCACCAAGGGTAAGAAGGAGCGCGTCGGTAAGCTCTTCCAGATGCACTCCAACAAGGAGAACCCGGTCGAGACCGCTCACGCCGGTCACATCTACGCTTTCATCGGCCTCAAGGACGTCACCACCGGTGACACCCTGTGCGCCCAGAGCGACCCGATCGTGCTTGAGTCCATGACCTTCCCGGACCCGGTTATCCACGTGGCCATCGAGCCCAAGACCAAGGGTGACCAGGAGAAGCTGTCGACCGCTATTCAGAAGCTGTCCGACGAAGACCCCACCTTCACCGTGCGCCTGGACGAGGAAACCGGCCAGACCGTTATCGGTGGTATGGGTGAGCTACACCTGGACATTCTGGTTGACCGTATGCGTCGTGAGTTCAAGGTTGAGGCTAACGTGGGTGCTCCCCAGGTTGCCTACCGTGAGACCATCCGCAAGAAGGTCGAGAAGGTCGAATACACTCACAAGAAGCAGACTGGTGGTTCCGGTCAGTTCGCTAAGGTTCAGGTCACCTTCGAGCCGCTCGACCCGAGTGAAGTTGAAGAAGGCGAACACTACCTGTTCGAGAACGCCGTCACCGGTGGTCGCGTGCCGCGTGAGTACATCCCCAGCGTCGACGCCGGTATCCAGGACGCCATGCTCAATGGTGTACTGGCTGGCTACCCGATGGTGGACGTCAAGGCTACCCTGATCGATGGTGCCTACCACGAGGTTGACTCCTCCGAAATGGCATTCAAGATCGCCGGTACCATGGTGTTCCGTGAGGGCGCCAAGAAGGCCTCCCCGGTTCTGCTAGAGCCGATCATGGCCGTCGAGGTGCGTACTCCTGAGGAGTACATGGGTGACGTTATCGGTGACCTTAACTCTCGCCGTGGCACCATCCAGTCCATGGAAGACGCCGTGGGTGTAAAGGTTATTCGCGCCCAGGTGCCGCTAAGCGAAATGTTCGGTTACGTTGGTGACCTGCGTTCCAAGACTCAGGGACGTGCCGTGTACACCATGACCTTCGACTCCTACGCCGAGGTTCCCCGCAACGTGGCCGACGAGATCATCGCCAAGGTTCGCGGTAACTGATTGTTCCTAGGGAAAGGGGCGACCACGGCAGGCAGTTAGCTACAGGCTAATCCGCTGCTCGACGTCGTCGCCCCCGCCCCCACCGCCCGGTAGGCCCCCCAACAGGCCAAGTGATAACTAGAAAACCCTCTAGATCATGTCAACTAGCGCCGGGCACCCTATTCCGATAGATTCAACTCATAATTTCCTGTAGGTCTAAGCGCCCACAAGCCGGTATCATTGGCATGTCGCGTATGCGTAGATCTACCCGAGTCCAGGAGGACACAAGTGGCAAAGGCCAAGTTCGAACGTAAGAAGCCGCACGTTAACATCGGTACCATCGGTCACGTTGACCACGGTAAGACCACTCTGACCGCCGCCATCTCCAAGGTGCTGCACGACAAGTACCCGGACCTAAACGAGGAGTCCCCCTTCGACTCCATCGACAAGGCTCCTGAGGAGAAGCAGCGCGGTATTACCATTAACATCGCGCACATCGAGTACGAGACCGAGAAGCGTCACTACGCTCACGTGGACGCCCCCGGTCACGCTGACTACATCAAGAACATGATCACCGGTGCTGCTCAGATGGACGGCGCCATCCTGGTTGTGGCCGCCACCGACGGTCCGATGGCCCAGACCCGTGAGCACGTTCTGCTAGCCCGTCAGGTGGGTGTGCCCGCCCTGATGGTTGCTCTGAACAAGTCCGACATGGTGGACGACGAAGAGCTTCTCGACCTGGTCGAGATGGAGGTTCGCGAGCTGCTGAGCAGCCAGGACTACGACGGCGACAACGCCCCCGTAATCCGCGTCTCCGCTCTGAAGGCTCTGGAGGGCGACCCCGAGTGGACCAAGTCCGTTGAAGAGCTGATGGACGCCGTTGACGAGTTCATCCCCACCCCCGTCCGTGACATGGACAAGCCGTTCCTGATGCCCATCGAGGACGTCTTCACCATTACCGGTCGTGGCACCGTGGTTACCGGTCGTGTTGAGCGCGGTAAGCTCCCCATCAACTCTGAGGTTGAGATCCTGGGTATCCGCGACGCTCAGAAGACCACCGTTACCGGTATCGAGATGTTCCACAAGGCCATGGACGAGGCATGGGCCGGTGAGAACTGTGGTCTGCTGCTGCGTGGTATCAAGCGCGAGGACGTCGAGCGTGGCCAGGTTGTCTGCAAGCCCGGCTCCATCACTCCTCACACCGAGTTCGAGGGTCACGTCTACATCCTGACCAAGGACGAGGGTGGCCGTCACAACCCGTTCTACAGCAACTACCGTCCGCAGTTCTACTTCCGTACCACTGACGTGACCGGTGTTATCACCCTGCCCGAGGGCACTGAGATGGTTATGCCCGGTGACACCACCGAGATGACCGTTCAGCTGATCCAGCCCATCGCCATGGAAGAGGGCCTCGGCTTCGCTATCCGTGAGGGTGGCCGCACCGTTGGTTCCGGCCGTGTTACCAAGATCATCAAGTGAACTGATTGATCTTTAACTGATATCCCCGGTGCCCCCCAGTGGGTGCCGGGGATATTTGTATCTACAGGTAGTGCAAATACAGGCAAAATCGTCCCTTCCCTATGATTTTTTCATGGGGTTTTATAGGCAACGGACGAAATGTCAGTATTTGTGAACAGGCATGAGGATGGCAGGGTAAGCCTGGCTGGGGGGTAAGCCTGGCTGGGGTTGGCAGGGTAAGCCTGGCTGGGGCAAGACTGGCTGGGGTTGGCAGGGTAAGCCTGGCTGGGCTGATGCTGCTGGGAAGGTGTACCAGGGTTGGTGGCCGACGGCGGTAGTGCAGGTTTTAGGGGAGAGCGTCGTCGTCATTTTGTTTTTCAGATACCGCTTGGCTAACAGGAGTCAGTGCCAACTAACGACGGCGCCGCTGGAGTACGTTGGTGATGTTTAGTCCCAGCCGACCGGGGCTGCACCAGAGGCGGGGGAGTGGGCGGCGTCGTCGATGTGGTAGGAGTTGGCGATGAAGTAGGGTTGGCGATGTGCCCGGGAGACGGATGCCCCCAGCTGGCGAAGACCAGGAGACACCTAACTGTCGGCCGCGCTTCTGCAATATTGTCTGTTGGACCTGCCCGTGAGCTCTGCTTATTGGTTGGCTTGTCTGCGGGGGCTGCCGGGTCTGCTGGGCCTGTTGGGTCTGTCGGGCCCTCCGGCTTGTTGTAATGCTGTCCCTGCTTAAATATTGTCTGCCGAAATACTGACTGCCGCAGTGCTGCCTACACTCTGAGCCTGCCCTGCCAGTCAACCCTGTCTGCCGAGCTACTTTGCCTGCCTGGCCCGCCAGCCATCTCTGCTGCTTTGCCTGTTCACAAATACTGACATTTCGTCCGTTGCCTATAAAACCCCATGAAAAAATCATAGGGAAGGGATGATTTTGCCTGTATTTGTGGCACTGATTTTGCCTATGGATGATGCATGGATAGTGCAGAGTGCTGGGCTTCACAAACATAAAGTGATGCAGTGCCTTAACCACTGCGGCCTAACGCTGGTAAGTTAGAGGGGTTGCTTGGGGCTTGCCCTGCGCAGCCGCTGTATCTCGGTTGGTCGCCTTCCGAGCAATGCAGTGATTGTCTGACGGACGCAACGCAAGTTGTGAATTCCGTGTGTCCAGACTGGTTCGCAATCCTTTTAATTACTTAATAGGGGCTTGGTGAGTCGCGGCATGCGACACGCCCGAGCGCGTGGACCGGTCGTCAAGAAGAAAGAGGTTAGGCGCCATGGCGGGACAGAAGATCCGCATCCGGCTAAAGTCCTACGACCACGAGGTCATCGACTCCTCGGCGCGTAAGATCGTCGACGTCGTAACTCGCGCTGGTGCGACGGTCGTAGGCCCAGTGCCGCTGCCGACCGAGAAGAACGTATTCTGCGTTATCCGGTCTCCGCACAAGTACAAGGACAGTCGTGAGCACTTTGAAATGCGTACTCACAAGCGACTGATCGACATTATCGACCCGACTCCCAAGGCTGTTGACTCGCTGATGCGTCTCGACCTGCCTGCAGATGTCAACATCGAAATCAAGCTCTGAGGATTGCTACACCATGACTACGCAGAACAAGAGCCGTAAGGCTCTGCTGGGCACCAAGCTCGGCATGACGCAGATCTGGGATGAGAACGGCGTCCTCCGCCCCGTCACCGTTGTGCGTGTCGACACTAACGTCGTCACCCAGCTGCGCACCGTTGAAAACGACGGCTATGAAGCCGTACAGCTTGCTTTTGGTGAGCTAAAAGAAAACAAGGTCACCAAGCCCATGGCTGGTCACTTTGCCAAGGCTGGCGTGTCCCCGCGCCGCCACGTTGCTGAAATTCGTACCTCCGTTGAGGGCCTAGAGCTAGGTCAGGAACTGACCGCCGAGGTCTTCGCCGACGGCGAGCTGGTGGACGTCACCGGCACCACCAAGGGTAAGGGTTTCGCTGGTGTTATGAAGCGTCACGGCTTCAAGGGTGTTTCCGCCTCCCACGGTGCACACCGCAACCACCGTAAGCCCGGTTCGGTAGGCGCTTGCGCCACTCCCGGTCGCATCTTCAAGGGTCTGCGCATGGCCGGTCGTATGGGCCACGCGCGCCGTACCGTTCAGAACCTAAAGGTCCGCGGCGTGGACGCTCAGAAGGGCTACATCCTCGTCAACGGCGCCATCCCCGGCCCCAAGGGTGCCGTGGTACTGGTTCGCTCCGCTGTGAAGGGAGCCTGAAAGCATGTCTGACGTAATCAACGTTGACATCGTTGACTCCAAGGGTGAAAAGACCGGCACCGCCGCTCTGCCCGCCGAGATCTTCGATGTAGAAACCAACATCGCCCTGATGCACCAGGTTGTGACTGCTCAGTTGGCTGCTGCCCGCCAGGGCACCCACGCCACCAAGACTCGCGGCATGGTCCGCGGTGGTGGTCGCAAGCCTTACCGTCAGAAGGGTACCGGTCGCGCTCGTCAGGGTTCGACCCGTGCACCGCAGTTCGCCGGTGGTGGCACCGTCCACGGCCCGCAGCCGCGTGACTACAGCCAGCGCACCCCCAAGAAGATGAAGGCTGCTGCTCTGCGTGGCGCCCTGTCTGACCGCGTGCGTAACGGCCGCCTGCACGTAATTACTGAGTTCGTCACCGAGAGCAAGCCTTCTACCAAGGCCGCTCTGAGCGCTCTACGCAACATCAGCACTCGCAAGAGCCTGATCGTTCTGGACCGCGCCGACGAACTGAGCGCCCTGAGCTTGCGTAACGCCCCTGAGGCACACATTCTCTGGGCCGACCAGCTGAACACCTACGACGTTCTCGTTAACGACGACGTCGTCTTCACCACCGCTGGCCTGGACGCTTTCCTGGGCAAGGGTGAGGAGGAGTCCAAGTGAGCCTCGAATCCAGCAAGAACCCGCGCGACGTCATCGTCGCCCCCGTGGTCTCTGAGAAGTCCTACGCCTGCATGGACCGCGGTCAGTACACCTTCCTGGTGGCGCCTTCGGCCAACAAGACCGAAATCAAGAACGCCATTGAGACCATCTTCGACGTGAAGGTGGCTTCGGTGAACACCGCTAACCGCAAGGGCAAGAGCCGCCGCACCCGTTTCGGGATCGGCAAGCGCAAGGACACCAAGCGCGCGATCGTCACGCTGCGCGAGGGGACCATTGACATCTTTGGCGAAGTAGCTAACTGAGGCTACGAGAGGTAAAGGATCGAAATGGCAATCCGTAAGTACAAGCCGACGACGCCCGGCCGTCGTGGCTCCTCCGTGGCAGACTTCGTTGAGGTCACCCGTAGCGAGCCCGAGAAGTCCCTGGTTCGTCCCCTATCCAAGACTGGTGGCCGTAACAACAACGGCCGCGTGACCACCCGTCACAAGGGTGGCGGTCACAAGCGCGCTTACCGTGTGATCGACTTCCGTCGTCACGACAAGGACGGCGTTCCCGCCAAGGTCGCTCACATCGAGTACGACCCCAACCGCACCGCCCGCATCGCCCTACTGCACTACGCAGACGGCGAGAAGCGCTACATCATCGCCCCCAACAAGCTGTCCCAGGGTGACCGCGTTGAGTCTGGCCCCGAGGCCGACATCAAGCCCGGTAACAACCTACAGCTGCGTAACATCCCGGTTGGTACCGTGGTGCACGCTGTTGAGCTGCGTCCCGGTGGCGGCGCCAAGCTGGCTCGTAGCGCGGGTACCTCCGCCCAGCTAGTAGCTAAGGAAGGCAAGTACGCTACCCTGCGTCTACCTTCCGGCGAAATCCGCATGGTTGAGGTTGCTTGCCGCGCCACCGTTGGTGAAGTCGGCAACGCCGAGCAGTCCAACATCAACTGGGGTAAGGCCGGCCGTATGCGTTGGAAGGGCGTCCGCCCGACCGTACGTGGTGTGGTTATGAACCCGGTTGACCACCCCCACGGTGGTGGTGAGGGTCGTACCTCTGGTGGTCGTCACCCTGTTTCGCCTTGGGGTAAGCCCGAAGGCCGTACCCGTCGTCCCAACAAGTCCAGCGACCGCCTCATCGTGCGTCGTCGTCGGACCGGCAAGAAGCGCTGATAGGAGCCTGATATGCCGCGTAGTTTGAAGAAGGGTCCCTTCGTCGACGAGCACCTGCAGAAGAAGGTAGACGCTCAGAACGAAAAGGGCACCCACAACGTCATCAAGACCTGGTCCCGCCGCAGCGTGATCACCCCTGACTTCCTAGGGCACACCTTCGCCGTCCACGACGGTCGCAAGCACGTGCCGGTGTTCGTCACCGAGTCCATGGTTGGTCACAAGCTGGGTGAATTCGCCCCGACCCGCACCTTCCGCGGGCACGTCAAGGACGACCGCAAGTCGCGCCGCTGACGGACCTGAAGAAGAGAGGCAAGAAACATGGAAGCTAAGGCGCAGGCCAAGTACGTGCGCTGCACGCCGATGAAGGCTCGTCGAGTCATCAACGTCGTTCGCGGCAAGAACGCGCTAGAGGCCACCAACGTGCTGCGCTTTGCCCCGCAGGCTGCTGCCGTGCCGGTGCGCAAGGTCGTCGAGTCAGCTATCGCTAACGCCCGCGTTAAGGCGCAGGCCGCCGGCGAGACCTTCCGCGAGGAAGAGCTGCTAATTCTTGAGGCTTACGCTGACGAGGGCCCGACCCTCAAGCGATTCCGTCCCCGCGCCCAGGGGCGCGCTTCGCGAATCCTGAAGCGTACCAGCCACATCACCGTAGTCGTCGGCACCAAGGACGACGCTAAGAAGGAAGGGGCCCGCTAATGGGGCAGAAGGTCAACCCGACCGGGTTCCGCCTGGGCGTCACCACTGACCACCGTTCGCGCTGGTTCTCTGACTCCAAGAAGAGCGGTCAGCGTTACCGTGACTTCGTAGCCGAGGACATCGAGATCCGCCGTCTACTGAACACTGGTCTGGAGCGCGCTGGTATCGCCCGTATTGACATCGAGCGCACCCGCGACCGCGTCCGCATCGACCTACACACCGCCCGCCCGGGTATTGTGATCGGCCGTCGCGGCGCCGAGGCTGAGCGTCTACGCGCCCAGCTAGAGAAGCTCACCGGCAAGCAGGTTCAGCTCAACATCCTCGAGGTCAAGAACCCCGAGATCGAAGCTCAGCTGGTTGCCCAGGGCATCGCCGAGCAGCTGGCCAGCCGTGTCTCGTTCCGTCGCGCCATGCGTAAGGGTATGCAGTCCGCTATCCGCTCTGGCGCCAAGGGCGTGCGTGTGCAGTGCTCTGGCCGTCTAGGCGGCGCCGAGATGAGCCGCAGCGAGTTCTACCGTGAGGGCCGCGTGCCGCTGCACACCCTGCGTGCGAACATCGACTACGGCTTCTACGAGGCCAAGACCACCTTCGGCCGTCTGGGTGTGAAGGTGTGGATCTACAAGGGTGACGTCACCGAGCGTGACTTTGCCCGTCAGCAGGCCGAGGCCGCTCCTCGTGGCCGTCGTGGCGAGCGTCGTGGACGCCGCAACGACCGTGGCCCGCGTAACAACAGCGAGCAGCGGACCGAGCAGGCGCCGGTCGCCGAGGGCGCTGCCACCGAGCAGGGAACGGAGGCCTGAGCCGTGCTCATTCCCCGTCGGACTAAGTTCCGCAAGCAGCACCGCCCGCACCGTACGGGCCTAAGCAAGGGCGGCAACCAGCTCGCCTTCGGTGACTACGGCATTCAGGCTCTAGAGCCCGCCTACATCACCAACCGTCAGATTGAAGCGGCCCGTATCGCCATGACCCGTCACATCAAGCGTGGCGGTAAGGTGTGGATCAACATTTTCCCGGACCGCCCGCTGACCAAGAAGCCCGCCGAAACCCGTATGGGTTCCGGTAAGGGTGCCCCGGAGTGGTGGATCGCCAACGTCAAGCCCGGACGCATCATGTTCGAGCTGGCTGGTGTTCCCGAGTCGCTGGCTCGCGAGGCCATGAGCCGCGCCCAGCACAAGCTCCCTATGAAGACCCGTTTCGTTACTCGTGAGGGTGGTGACAACTGATGGCTATCGGTTCCAAGGATCTTACGCCCTCCGACCTGGACGGTATGGACAACGAGCGTCTGGCTGAGGAGCTCACCAAGGCTAAGGCCGAGCTTTTCAACCTGCGTTTTGCCGCTGCCACCGGTCAGCTAGAGGACCGTGGCCGTCTCAAGGCCGTGCGTCGCGATATCGCCCGCATTTACACCATTGTGCGCGAGCGTGAGCTCGGTATCCGCACCGCGCCCAGCTCTGAGGAGGCCAAGTGAGCGAGCAGACCGCCGCTGAGGCTACCGAGCGCAACCACCGCAAGGTGCGTCGCGGCTACGTAGTCTCCGACAAGATGGACAAGACCGTTGTAGTCCTGGTCGAGGAGCGCTACAAGCACTCCCTATATGGCAAGGTGCTACGTCGTTCCAAGAAGGTAAAGGTGCACGACGAGGCCAACTCGGCGCACGTCGGCGACCTGGTTTCGATCATGGAGACCCGTCCGCTATCCGCCACCAAGCGCTGGCGTCTAGTGGAGATCGTGGAGAAGGCCAAGTAAGGCTGCCATGGTCGGCGAGTGGGCTGCGGCCTACTCGCACCTGATCTGAGGGTGCGGTTCCGGTTTACCGGGGCCGCACCCTTTTCTTTATCGACGACGGCGGTATCGACGACGGCGCCCGGCGGCTGCATCCACCCGCGCCCGGCTGTGTCCGCCTGTGCTCGACGGTGCCCGGTGCGCCGGGCTGTGCCAGCCCTGCCCCGCAGCGCTACCCGCTCCGGCGTCGTCGTCGAGAGCACGGTCTCGATTTCCAGCGCCACCTGGGGCTTTGCGTTACGGGGGAGGAGCAGCTTAGACGGTGGTGAGCAAATGCATAGGCGACAGGACCCCTTAGCGTCTTTTGCGCCGTCGGGCAATACCGATAAACTAGCCAAGTTGTACGTCTAGAGCTTTATGCCAGAGACCTCCACGTATGTGTCTGTGTCTGGCTCTCTAGAGTCACCCTCTTGGCCTAACCCAGCCAACGGTGGCTAGTGCAAAGTACCATTGAACGTTCGGCTAGGCTCGCGTGCTGCGCGAGAACCAGCTCGACGACAGGAGAATTGTAAATGATCCAGCAGGAGTCACGACTAAAGGTCGCTGACAACACTGGTGCCAAGGAAATCCTTTGCATCCGTGTTCTCGGTGGCTCTGGTCGTCGCTATGCGGGTATTGGTGACACCATTGTCGCCACCGTCAAGGACGCCATTCCTGGCGGCAACGTCAAGAAGGGCGATGTCGTTAAGGCCGTGGTAGTGCGCACCCGCAAGGAGCGCCGCCGTCCCGACGGTTCCTACATCCGCTTCGACGAGAACGCTGCCGTAATCCTCAAGAACGATGGCGAGCCCCGCGGTACTCGTATCTTTGGCCCCGTCGGCCGTGAGCTGCGCGAGAAGAAGTTCATGCGCATCGTTTCCCTGGCCCCGGAGGTGATTTGATCCATGGCGCGTATCAAGAAGAACGACCAGGTCATCGTTATCGCCGGTAAAGACAAGGGTAAGACCGGGCGTGTACTGAAGGTTATCCCCGAGACCAACCGCGTCATCGTGGAGGGTGTCGGTCGCGTAACCAAGCACACCAAGGTTGGCCAGAGCGCCAACGGTTCCCGCACTGGCGGCATTGAGACCGTTGAGGCCTCGATCCACGCCTCTAACGTTATGCTCGTTGACCCCGAGACCAAGCAGCGCACCCGCGTTGGCTTCCGTCTTGAGGAGGGCGAGCGCCCCAACGGCCGTAAGCGCACCATCCGCGTGCGTTACGCCAAGAAGTCCGGGAAGGACGTGTGAGCATGACTGAGAAGATCACTCCCCGTCTAAAGACTAAGTACGCTGAGGAGGTGCGCCCCGCTCTGTTGGCTGAATTCAAGCACGCCAACGTCATGGAGGTGGGTGGCATCGCCAAGGTAGTGGTCAACATGGGTGTGGGCGAGGCCGCTCACGACTCTAAGCAGATCGAGGGCGCTGCCCGCGACCTAGCTGCCATCACTGGCCAGAAGGCTCAGATCACCAAGGCACGCAAGTCCATCGCGCAGTTCAAGCTGCGTGAGGGCCAGCCCATCGGTGCTTACGTCACCCTGCGTGGCGACCGCATGTGGGAATTCCTGGACCGCCTGATTTCCATCTCGCTGCCCCGTATCCGCGACTTCCGTGGGCTGAGCCCCAAGCAGTTCGACGGTAACGGTAACTACACCTTCGGTCTGACCGAGCAGTCCGTGTTCCACGAGATTGAGCAGGACAAGATCGACCGCGTACGCGGTATGGACATCACCGTGGTTACCACGGCCAAGACTGACGAGGAAGGCCGCGCTCTGCTGAAGAAGCTCGGCTTCCCCTTCAAGGAGAAGTGACATGGCAAAGACCGCTCTGATCCAGAAGGCGAACCGTAAGCCGAAGTTTGCTGTACGTGCCTACACTCGCTGCCAGCGTTGTGGCCGTCCCCACTCGGTCTACCGTAAGTTCGGCCTGTGCCGTATCTGCCTGCGCGAGATGGCCCACAAGGGCGAGCTCCCGGGCGTAACCAAGAGCAGCTGGTAAACCTCTACGTCGTAGGTCCGCGAGGAAACCACGACGAGAAAGGGCGACAGGCCCACTAATGACTATGACAGACCCGATCGCAGACATGCTAACCCGTCTGCGTAACGCCAACCAGGCCCACCACGACTCGGTGTCGATGCCCTCGAGCAAGCTCAAGGTCAACATCGCCTCCATCCTAAAGTCCGAGGGCTACATTGCCGACTACGCCGTCGCTGACGCCGAGGTAGGCAAGACGCTGACCCTGTCCCTGAAGTACGGGGCTAACCGTCAGCGCGCCATTCAGGGTGTACGCCGCATCTCCAAGCCCGGTCTGCGCGTGTACGCCAAGTCCACCAACCTGCCCAAGGTTCTAGGCGGCCTCGGGGTGGCCATTTTGTCCACCTCCTCTGGTCTTCTAACCGACAAGCAGGCCGAGAACAAGGGTGTCGGCGGGGAAGTCCTCGCCTACATCTGGTGAGAACGGAGGATAACTAATGTCTCGTATTGGACGACTCCCCGTTCCTGTTCCGGCAGGTGTGGACGTGACCATTAACGGTCAGGACATCACCGTGAAGGGCCCCAAGGGCACCCTTTCACGTACTATCAGCGAGCCGATCTCTATCGCCCGCGCTGAAGACGGCTCCATTGTCGTCACCCGCCCCGACGACGAGCGTACCTCTCGCTCTCTGCACGGCCTGAGCCGTACCCTGATCCACAACATGGTTGTGGGTGTTACCCAGGGTTACGAGAAGCGCCTTGAGATCGTCGGTACCGGTTACCGTGTACAGGCCAAGGGTGCCAACCTAGAGCTGGCCCTGGGCTTCTCTCACCCGGTGACTGTCGAGGCTCCTGAGGGTATCTCCCTCGCTATCGACGGCCCGACCAAGATCATCGTCTCCGGCATTAGCAAGGAGCAGGTGGGCGAGGTCGCCGCCAACATCCGCAAGATTCGTCCGCCGGAGCCCTACAAGGGTAAGGGCGTTCGTTACGCCGGCGAGAACGTGCGCCGCAAGGTCGGAAAGGCTGGTAAGTGACCATGGGTTACGCTCTCAAGAGGGGCAAGGGCAAGGCTATTGCCCGCAAGATCCGCCACCAGCGTGTGCGCAAGCACGTATTCGGTACTCCGGAGCGTCCCCGCCTGGCGGTATTCCGTTCCAACCGTCACGTGGTTGCCCAGGTTATCGACGACGTTGCTGGCCACACCCTAGCCGCTGCTTCCACCATGGAGCTAGCAGGCCAGGAAGTGGAAGGCGCCAAGATTGGTGCCGCCCGCCAGGTCGGTTTGCTGGTAGCCGAGCGCGCCAAGGCCAAGGGCATCGAAAAGGTTGTCTTTGACCGTGGTGGTAACAAGTACCACGGCCGCGTTGCGGCTGTAGCCGAGGGCGCCCGCGAAGCCGGGCTGTCCCTATGAGCACTAAGACGACTGGAAAGCAGAGGAATATCTGATGGCTGCACCGCAGCGAGGCAGGTCCGCGTCGTCCGACGGCTCGGCCCAGCGTGATGAAAAGGAACGTCAGGGTGAGGGCCGCGGCCGCCGCGACCGTAACAATGACCGCCGCGACCGTAACCGCGGCAACGACGACAAGTACATCGAGCGCGTCGTCACCATTAACCGTGTGTCCAAGGTCGTCAAGGGCGGCCGTCGCTTCACCTTCACTGCTCTGGTAGTGGTTGGTGACGGTGAGGGCACCGTGGGTGTCGGCTACGGCAAGGCTAAGGAAGTTCCCGCCGCCATTGCCAAGGGTGTGGAGATTGCGAAGAAGAACTTCTTCCACGTCCCCATGATCCGCCGCACCATTCCGCACGTAGTCCAGGGTGAGGACGCCGCCGGCGTCGTACTCCTGCGTCCGGCTTCCCCCGGTACCGGTGTTATCGCCGGTGGTCCGGTGCGCGCCGTGCTAGACTGCGCCGGTATTCACGACATTCTGTCCAAGTCTCTGGGTTCTTCGAACTCCATCAACATCGTGCACGCCACTGTTGATGCACTCAAGCAGCTAGAGCAGCCTGAGGGCGTCGCGGCTCGCCGTGGCCTGCCCCTGGAAGACGTGGCCCCGCAGTCCATGCTGCGCGCCCGCGCCGAGGGTGAGGCTGAAAAGCGTGCTGAGGCTGAGAAGAAGGAAGCCGAGAAGGCCGCTGAGGGAGTGAATGAGTGATGGCGAAGCTCAAGATTACCCAGGTTAAGTCCGGTATTGGTGGCACTCACCGTCAGCGTGAGACCCTCAAGTCGCTAGGTCTGCGCAAGATCCGCCAGACCACTGTGCGCGAGGATTCCCCCACCGTCCGTGGCATGATCGCTACGGTGGCCCACCTGGTCACCGTCGAGGAGGTCAACTGACCATGGCAGATAGCAAGAACACCGAGCAGGAGCAGAAGGTGACCGTAGTTAAGGTTCACCACCTGCGTCCGGCTGCCGGTTCCAAGAAGGCCAAGACCCGCGTGGGTCGCGGTGAAGGCTCCAAGGGTAAGACCTCTGGGCGCGGTACTAAGGGCACCAAGGCTCGTTACCAGGTTAAGGCTGGTTTCGAGGGTGGCCAGATGCCGATGCACATGCGTCTACCCAAGCTGCGTGGCTTCAAGAACCGCAACCGCGTGGAGTACCAGCCCGTTAACGTAGGCCGCATTGCCGAGCTGTTCCCCCAGGGTGGCGAGGTAAACGTAGAGGCTCTGGTTGCTGCCGGTGCCGTGCGCGCTGGTCATCTCGTCAAGGTTCTTGGCGAGGGTGACGTTAACGTCAAGCTGAACATCGTGGCTGACGCTTGGTCTGGCTCAGCCCAGGCTAAGGTTGAGGCTGCCGGCGGTTCTATCACCGCCCGCTGACTCAAGTTTTAAGCGCCAAGTCCTGCCCCGCTGGGATGTAAGTCCCAGCGGGGCAGTGCTTTACTTGGTGACGCTAAGTGCCTTGAAATGGCCGTTAAGGCTTTGGCACTTGGTGTTTTGATATCGCGTGGGCCGTTTTTAAATGTTCCACGGTATAAGATCACTACGCTAAGCGGGTTTATGATTTTGGCTTTTGGCCTGCTGGTGCAGGTAAGCTAAGCCTGCGGCGCTGCATTACTGTGGCGACGCTGCCCCCATTCACCAGGAGATGTACGAGTGCTCGCAGCATTCAAACAGGCGTTCACTACGCCAGACCTACGCCGTAAACTGCTTTTTAGCCTGTTTATCATGGCGCTATTCCGTCTAGGTTCGGTGATTCCTTCACCGGGTGTTTCGATGCGGAATGTGCGTCAGTGTATTGGCCAGTCTCAGGACGCCGGGTTGGTTTCGCTAATCAACATTTTCTCCGGCGGTGCGCTTTTGCAGCTAAGTATCTTTGCGCTGGGAATCATGCCGTACATTACGGCTTCGATTATTATCCAGCTGCTGCGAGTGGTTATCCCTCGCTTTGAGACGCTGCACAAGGAAGGCCAAGCTGGTCAAGCTAAACTGACGCAGTACACCCGTTATCTAACTATTGGTTTGGGTCTGCTGCAGTCTTCCACGATTGTGGCGACGGCGGCTAACGGCCAGCTTTTCCGTGGCTGCACCGTGCCCGTGGTTCCGGACCACTCCATTTTGACCATGACCATGATGGTGGTCACCATGACCGCTGGTACCGGCCTGATCATGTGGCTGGGTGAGTTGATCACCGAGCACGGTATGGGTAACGGTATGAGCTTGCTGATCTTCACCTCGATTGTGGCCCGCTTCCCGCAGAATATGTGGTCCATTATGGGTGGTAACGGCGGCTTCGGTAAGTTCGCTGTGGTGCTGGCGCTGGTGCTGGCAGCTACGCTGGCCGTGGTCTTCGTGGAGCAAGCTACCAGGCGTATTCCGGTGCAGTACGCCAAGCGTATGGTGGGTAGTCGCCTCATGGGTGGCTCTTCCACCTACATTCCGATCAAGATCAACATGTCGGGTGTTATTCCGGTAATTTTCGCTTCCTCGATTCTGGCCCTGCCGCAGTTGGTGAGCCAGTTCGGTAACCAGCGTGCCGGCTGGGTGCAGTGGATTGGCCGTAACCTTGGCCCCACCGACACCTTCTACATTTCGGTATATGCCGTTTTGATCTTGTTCTTTACCTTCTTCTACACCGCGATCACTTTCGACACTAAGGAAGTGGCCGACAATATGAAGAAGTACAACGGTTTTATTCCTGGCATCCGTGCCGGCGAGCCGACGGAGCGCTACCTAAGCTACGTCGTCAACCGGATCACCACAGCCGGTTCTATCTACCTGGTTGTGCTGGCACTGCTGCCCACCATTGCGGTGGCCGCAATGGGGCTGGGTTCCACTATGCCCTTCGGTGGTACCACCATTTTGATTATGGTGGGTGTGGGTCTGCAGACGGTTAAGGAAATTAACTCCCAACTTCAACAACGACACTACGAGGGATTCTTGTCATGAGTGTACGCATGGTTCTGCTTGGTCCTCCCGGGGCCGGTAAGGGCACCCAGGCTGCCCGTATTAGCGAGCGCCTAAACATCCCGGCTATTTCCACCGGTGATATCTTCCGCAAGAACATTGCTGAAGGCACTGAGCTAGGTAAGGCCGCTAAGAGCTACATCGACAAGGGCGAGTACGTCCCCAACGAGGTCACCAACGGCCTGGTGCGCGACCGTCTGCACTGGGACGACGCCGTCGAGGGCTTCTTGCTGGACGGTTACCCGCGCACCCTGGACCAGGTTGAGGAGCTTGAGCGTATGCTCGACGCCGACGGCCTGAGCCTGGATGTGGCCGTAGAGATCACCGCTGACACTGAGGAAATCGTCAAGCGCCTGCTCAAGCGCGCCACTGAGCAGAACCGCGCCGACGACACTGAGCCGGTGATTCGTCACCGCATGGAGGTCTACACCGCCCAGACCCAGCCCCTGGTTGATGTCTACCGCGACATGGGCCTGCTGGTGCAGGTTGACGGCATTGGTGACATTGACGAGGTCACTGAGCGTATCTACGCGGCGCTATCAGACAAGCTAGGCCGCCAGATCTGAAGCTGACTTTAAACCGCCGCAGCTAGCTACTAGGCTGGCTGTGGCGGTTTTTTGTGCTCATATGGCCCAGCCGCTGCTGTCTAGAGTAGAAAAGAGGCGCGTGCATGTTTGGCCGCGAAAAGATTCAAATTAAAACTCCCGCCCAGATTCGCAACATGCGTAAAGCTGGTCTGGTTGTGGCTGATATTCACGACGCCCTCAAAGCCGCTATTGCCCCCGGAGTAACCACTGCGCAGCTAGATGAGGTCAGCGCCCTGGCCATTGAAAAGGGCAAGGCTAAGTCCAACTTCCTGGGCTACTACGGCTACCCGGCCACGGTGTGCACCTCGGTGAACGAGGAGATTGTGCATGGCATTCCTGGCCAGCGGGTGCTGCAAGACGGTGACCTGCTTAGCTGCGACTGTGGTGCCTATGTGGAGGCCGACGGCGTGCAGTGGCATGGGGACGCGGCCTTTACCGCCGTCGTCGGCAACTACGCTAGCGAAACGGACAAGTACCTGGACCGCACCACCGAGCGGGCGCTGTGGGCCGCCATTGCCGCCCTGGCTGAGGCGGGGGCTAGCGGCTGGAAGGATGCGCGTATCAACCTGATCGGTGACGCCGTTGAGTCGGTAGTTTTCGACGCCGCCCAAGAAACCGGTCACGAGCTGGGGATCGTGGAGGAGTATGTGGGCCACGGCATTGGCACCAAGATGCACATGGCCCCCGACGTACTGAACTACTCGGTCAGCTCTAAAGGCGTGAAGCTACAACCGGGCATGGTGTTGGCGATTGAACCCATGATCACTGCCGGGCGCGCTAGCAATGAGACCCTGGATGATGAGTGGACTGTGGTCACCCGTGACGGCTCACGCGCAGCTCACTGGGAGCACACTGTGGCGCTTACCCCTAAGGGCGTGTGGGTGCTGACCGCGCGCGATGGGGGAGTATCTGGGCTGGAGCCTTTCAGCTTTACTCCCACCCCACTGGCTGCGTGAGCACTACCACCAGTTTTTCGCTGGCGCAAGGCTAGCTTTGTATCACTTTTGAACGGTAAACTAACCCTCTGGATTCACCTAATTTATGCCCTTTTCGGGGCGCTACCAACAGTAAGGGTGGTCCCGGCGTCGTCAAATCGCGGCGCTGCGTAACATCTAGCCGACGGAGGAACATGGCTAAGAAGGATGGAGTCATCGAGGTCGAGGGTTCGGTCGTCGAGGCCCTTCCAAATGCGATGTTCCGGGTGGAATTGGATAACGGTCACGTCGTGCTTGCTCACATCTCGGGCAAGATGCGCCAGCACTACATCCGTATCCTCCCCGAAGACCGCGTGGTTGTAGAGCTGAGCCCCTATGACCTTACCCGCGGACGCATCGTCTACCGGTACAAGTGACAACCCGCTCCTAGTTTTAGGAGCGGCGGAGGAAGATCATGAAGGTCAAGCCGAGCGTCAAGAAGATCTGTGACAACTGCAAGGTGATTCGTCGCCACGGCCGTGTCATGGTTATCTGCGAGAACCCTCGACACAAGCAGCGTCAGGGCTGAACCTGCGCTCAGACCGCTAAGCGGTCCGTACAGCACCTATCCCACGCGTAATAGCGCACCCCCGGTTCTCGGAGGCCGGGGCACCCACAATGGGTGGAGGAATAGGTGACGACCTCCGGGAAAACACAGGAGAACCACAAAAGTGGCACGCATTTCCGGTGTTGACCTCCCGCGCGAGAAGCGCGTAGAGGTTGCACTTACCTACATTTTTGGGATCGGCCGTACCCGCGCCGATGAGACTCTCAAGGCCACCGGTGTCAACCCCGACACCCGCGTCAAGGACCTAACTGAGGAAGACCTCGTCAAGCTGCGCTCTCACATCGACGCCAACTACCAGGTTGAGGGTGACCTGCGTCGTGAGATCCAGGCTGACATTCGCCGCAAGGTCGAGATCGGCTGCTACCAGGGTCTGCGTCACCGCCGTCACCTGCCCGTGCACGGCCAGCGCACCAAGACCAACGCGCGCACCCGCAAGGGCCCCAAGCGCACCGTTGCTGGTAAGAAGAAGTAATCAGCCCCCAGTTAAACCTCACGCGAAGAAGGAATTATGCCTCCCAAGAGCCGCACTGCTGTGCGTAAGCCGCGTCGCAAGGACCGGAAGAACATTACCCACGGTCACGCTTACATTAAGTCGACCTTCAACAACACCATTGTTTCCCTAACTGACACCACCGGTGCAGTTATTGCCTGGGCCTCCTCTGGCCAGGTTGGTTTCAAGGGCTCTCGTAAGTCCACCCCCTACGCCGCTCAGCTAGCCGCCGAGGCTGCTGCCCGTCGCGCCCAGGAGCACGGCCTGAAGAAGGTTGACGTGTTCGTTAAGGGCCCGGGTTCCGGCCGTGAAACCGCCATTCGTTCGCTGACCGCTGCCGGTCTTGAGGTTGGCTCCATTACGGACGTCACCCCCCAGGCTTTCAACGGCTGCCGTCCCCCCAAGCGCCGCCGCGTTTGATTTTTAAGTGACGACGGCGTCTGTAAGGCGCTGTCGTTTCCTTACATTCCAAGCGAGACTGCCGCTTAATGTAGTCATCAATCAATTGGTAGCGACGTCATATAGCGGGCGTCGAAACTGAAAGGAAATCTAAGTGCAGATTTCGCACCGTCCTGTGCTGAGTGAAGAGGTAGTCGAGGAGAACCGTCGTTCCCGGTTCATCCTGGAGCCCCTAGAGCCCGGTTTTGGTTACACCCTGGGTAACTCTCTGCGCCGCACCCTGCTGTCCTCCATCCCGGGGGCTGCCGTGACCTCGATCCGTATCGAGGGCGTGCCGCACGAGTTCCGCACTGTTCCTGGTGTTAAAGAGGATGTCGCCCAGATTATCCTCAACATCAAGGAGATCGTGCTTTCGTCTGAAAACGACGAGCCGGTCGTGATGTACCTGCGTAAGTCTGGCCCCGGTGTGGTTACCGCCGGTGACATTACCCCGCCTGCCGGCGTCGAGGTGCACAACCCCGAGCTGGTAATTGCCACTCTGAACGAGAAGGGCAAGCTAGAGATTGAGCTGACCGTTGAGCGCGGTCGCGGCTATGTCACCGCTAACCAGAACAAGGACCCTCAGGCTGAAATCACCCGCATCCCGGTGGACTCGATTTACTCGCCGGTGAAGAAGGTTTCCTACGCCGTGGAGGCAACTCGTGTGTCTTCGCGTACTGACTTCGACCGTCTGATCGTGGACGTGGAGACCAAGGTTTCCATGACCCCGCGTGACGCTCTGGCTAGCGCCGGTAAGACCCTGGTTGAACTGTTCGGTCTTGCTCGCGAGCTAAACGTTGAGGCTGAAGGTATCGAGGTAGGCCCCTCGCCGGCTGACGAAAGTCAACAGCAGGACCTGGCTATGGCGATTGATGACCTAGAACTGCAGGCTCGTTCCTCCAATGCCCTCAAGCGTGAAGGCATTCAGACGGTAGGCGAGCTGGTTGCCCGTTCCGAGGCTGACCTACTCGACATCCGTAACTTCGGCGCCAAGTCGATCCTCGAAATCAAGGACAAGCTAGCTGAGCTGGGTCTGTCCCTGAAGGGTTCCCCGGTGGACCTGGTTTCGGACGACAACTACGACGCTACCCCAACTTTCAGCGACGAGCAGGCCTGAGCCTTTACGCTCGTAAATTTTAGGAGACAATACTATGCCTCGCCCCACTAAGGGTCCCCGCCTCGGCGGTTCGGCGCAGCACCAGCGCCACATGCTGGCGAACCTGGCTACCCAGCTGTTCGCTTACGAGTCGATTGTTACCACTGAGACTCGCGCCAAGGTGCTACGCCCCTACGCAGAAAAGCTGATCACCAAGGCCAAGCGCGGCGACCTACACGCTCGCCGTACCGTGGCCCGCAAGATCACCGACGCTCAGGTTCTCAAGAACCTGTTCGACAACCTGGCTCCTCAGTTCGAGGGTCGCAACGGCGGTTACACCCGCATTGTGAAGCTGCCCAACCGCAAGGGTGACAACGCCCCCATGGCCCAGATCTCCCTGGTGCTAGAGCCGGTTGCTTCTAAGTCCATCGTGGACGATGCCGTCGCCACCGCCACCAAGGCTGCCAAGGCCGCCGTGGCTGAGGACAAGGCCGAGGAGACCACCGAAGCCTGAGCTTAACGCTTAGATTTGGGGCCGACACCGCTGGTGTCGGCCCCAAGTTTTGTTTAAGGGAGTTTTGCCTGGCGGCCTTTGTGTTCGGACGGTGGTCTGCGGTTCCCGGCGGCTGCCGCTATTTGCCCAGGCTACGGGTATCGGGGTGCGCGGGGGAGCAGCCTGTGGTGCCCGGGTGCGCGGGGGAAATGCCTGTGGTGCCGGGCATGCGGGAAGGGCCTGTGGTACCGGGCGCGCGGGGGAGCGGCGGCGCCGTCGTCGTTAAAAAAAGCTGGCGTGTGGCCGAGACCTTAACGAGAATGCGCAAAGTTGATTGTTTATGTGCTTTTATGAGCAGAACTGATCGGTTAGAATTGAGCTAAGGCAATCGGACCAACCGAGGAAGTGTCAATGATGACCGAGGAGCTAAAAACCTACACCGCACAAGAGCCACAGATTCATTTTGGTACCGGTGGCTGGCGCGCAATTATTTCTGAAGGCTTCACCCAGCTAAATGTGCAGCGCGTAGCCCAAGCCTTAGCGGCGCGCATCATTTCCCAAGGGGTAGCTGACAAGCCTGTAGTAATCGGCTACGATCAGCGTTTCTTGTCGCCAGAATTTGCCTGGTGGAGCGCCCAAGTACTGGCCGCAAACGGCATTCACGTACACCTAATCGACCGCCCCGCCCCCACCCCCATGATTATGTGGACGGTAAAAGACCTAGGCTGCGCCTACGGCATGGCCATCACCGCCTCCCACAACCCCGCAATCTACAACGGCATTAAGGTTTTCACCGCCGGCGGGCGGGACGCAGAAGTAGAAATCACCACGCCCCTGCAAGACGCGGCCAACGCCTTGGGCGCGGGCGACATCAAACTCATTGAGCTTAGCCAGGCTCAAGCTGCCGGGTTGATCAGCACCCAAACCTCAATGAACTGGTATATCGACTCGATCCTTGACTCGGTGGATGTGAAGGCTATTCGCCACGCCCACCTCAAGATCGTGCTAGACCCGATGTTCGGGGTTTCACGCACCTGCCTGCAAACCATTTTGATGACCGCGCGCTGCGATGTGGAGACCATTCACGAGCGCCGCGACACCCTTTTTGGCGGGCGCCTGCCCTCGCCGTCGTCGAAGACCCTGCACGCCCTAGCTAATGAGGTGCTTGAGCGTGGCGCGGCTATGGGTATTGCTACCGACGGCGACGCCGACCGCCTGGGGGTTATCGACAACACCGGTAAGTTCTTGCACCCCAACGAAATCCTGGTGCTGCTCTATGAGTACCTACTGGAAGAAAAGGGCTGGCATGGCCCGGTAGTGCGCAACCTGGCCACCACCCACCTGCTAGATAGGGTGGCGCGTGCTCACGGCGAGCAGTGCTATGAGGTGCCCGTAGGCTTTAAGTGGGTTAGCTCCAAGATGGCTGAGCATGACGCCATTATTGGCGGTGAGTCCTCCGGTGGTTTAACCGTTAAGGGGCATATTGCCGGTAAAGATGGCGTATATGCGGGCACATTACTAGTCGAAATGGTGGCTAAGAAAGGCAAGCATTTAAGCGAAATCTATGCCGATATTGTGGCTAAATACGGCCAGCTGGAAATGATTGAAACCGATTACGGCTTCACTATGGAGCGCAAAGCCCAGCTACTAGAGCAGATCTATGAGCGTCACGATCTGCCAGAGTTTGCGCAGGTGGTAGACCATGTCTCCTACCTGGACGGTTGCAAAGTTTATTTCGCGGATGACTCTTGGGTGGTAATTCGTTTCTCTGGCACTGAGCCTTTACTGCGCGTCTTTGCGGAAGCTCCCACTTACGAGCAAGCACAGGGCATTATTGATCAAGTAGTGGCTTACTATCAGCTGGCCTAAACGGGCTGGCTGGGTTGCGTTGCGCCTGGCGTCTTAGGGGCCTGGTGCGTTAGCGGCCTGATGAGTAGCGCTGGCTCGAAGGGGCCGGCTGAGATTACCTGCGCTATCGGGGTGGCTTGAACCGCCGGGCTGCCCCGAGAAACAGGTACAGACCTGGTCTAAGTGGCAAGGCCTTGAGGGAGGCTAAGCGCTTAGAAGGTACCTGGACTGATCCCCCAGGTATAAGAGTTTGAATGTATCTGGTTGCATTCAAACTCGAAAAAGTAGCGGTGCTTAGCGTAATCGCTGGGTTTGTTAAGCACCTCTACTTTTCGTGTGCGAATTTAGCTAAAAATTAAGCTCACAGAGACTATTATGTAACACACATGTACAGTTACATGATCGTTTAGGAGGTCTCATGAGCGAGTCCGAACCAAATCCCCAGGCTGTCCCTGAGCCATCTCCTGCATCGTCAGCTGCAGATGGATCAGTGTCTGCAGCCTCGGCGCCTTCAACAGATACTAGTGCCTCTAAGGCTGAGTCAACTCCAGCTGAGGGTGCAACCGAGTCGGCAGAAGCTGCGGCGACGTCGTCGGAACCTGCAGCGGCGGCAGAAGCGGCTGCACCGCAAGCTACGACGTCGGCCCCGCCGGCCCCTGCAGCTGCGGGTGCCCAGGGTGGCGCTGTGCCGCCTGCTCCGGGCCAGTTTGCCCCAGCCCCGCCGGCTCCCGGTATGCCAGCTGGCATGTCAGCCCCGGCGGTTGCTTCCGCGCCTGGTGTGCCCGCAATGGCTCCGGGCGTGATGGCTGCGCAACCGGGTATGGCTGCGCAAGCAGGTATGGCCCCGCAGGGCGCCCCCAGGCCGGTAAACCCGCGCACTGCTGCGCGTAACGCCTACATCACCCAGTGCTTCCGCGTGCCCGGAATTATTACCTGGGTAGCAGGCCTAGTGATTACGCTGGTCGTTGCCTTTATTGTTGGTGCAATCGCTAACTCTGTGATCACAGACCTAGCCGGTGATTTTATGAGCAGCGATGACGCGCCTAACCTGCTGGGTCCGCTTGCCGGTATGGCTCTGGGCGGCAAGGCAGATCTAACTGCCAGCTACTCCAGTATGCGCGCTGGGGGAGCGGCCCTGCGCATCCTGCCCTCCATCGGTCACCTGGTGATTTTCATTGCGATTGCCCTGCTGGCTAAGTTCCGCCGCGCCGGTGAGATTATCCCGGTAGATATCGCGGCAGTAGCTGCCCGTGCCGGAATTGAGGCATTTGGGGTGGCCGTGGTGTCCATGGTTGTCTTCCTGATTGCTGCTGTGGATACCAAAGATGTACACATTGCGGCTGATCCCTTTGCGGTTTTCTTCAACACCCTGGTGTTGGTGTTCCTGGCACTGGTGGTAGGGCGTTTTGCGACCTATAAGCACCTGCTGGTAACTGGTCGTAGCTCTATTGCTTATCAGGGTATCTTTGACGCAGTAGTCATTTTCGTTGTAAGTATTGCGGTTTGCTTCCTGTTCGGAGCCATTGTTCTGATGCTTAAGGATGCCAAGCCGGCGCTTGCTCTGGCCATGCCCTTAAACCTGGGGGTTATTGGTGCAGGTGTGGCCGCACTTGGCTACATCGGTATCACCTTGCGTGGTTTGGGTGAATGGAGCGGTTCCTCGCGCGGCCTGGGTGACATGTCTGCGTTCGACGGCGGCGCTATCAGCCTGATGCTGGCGGCCTTGGTAGTTATGTTTATCCTGGCCACCGTGGCTGTGGCCGTGCTGCGTCGCCCCAACTACGGGCCGGTTCGTTGGCTTTACATCGCTTATGCTGCGCCGACCGCGCTGGTGCTGTGGGGTTACAGCATTTACGCTTACGCACGTTTCTCGCTGAACATGGATGCGTTGGGCTATGGCGGTAAGGGTGACGTCGGCCTGGCCCCGGTAAACATCGTTAACCTGGTGATCTACACGGCGCTGGTTTCCCTGGCTGCTGAGTTTGCCCCGCGTTACCTGCGCAACCTGCGTTTCCGCCCGGTGCTGGTGCCGGCTGCTGGTGCGGCGGCTATGGCTGCAGGGACGACGCCGACCGTGGCTGTGCCCGGTGCGGTGCCGGCTGTGCCTGGCGCAGTGCCGGTGGCTGGTTCGGCTCCCGTGGTTACTGGCTCGATGCCTGCGGTTGCGCCTAGCGCCGCTACTGGTTCAGTGCCGGTAACTAACCCGGCTGCGGTGGCTATGCCCACCGCCAATGTGGCCTCTGACCAGCAGCTGCCGCTGACTGGAAGTGCTGGTGTGGCCTCTGGTGCCACCGCCTACAGCGCCCCTGGGGTGGCTAGTGCGCCGGCGTCGGGCCAAATGAACCCCTACACAACCACTTACCCGCGCGCACCGCGTAAACCGCTGAGCAAGAAGGCCAAGGTCTCTCTGGCGGCGGTGCTGGCAGTAGTGCTGGTGGTAATCATTGGCGTAGTTGGAGTGAACGTGATTAACTCCGGCCGCACCGCTGAAGAAACCGTGCGTAACTATGCCCAGCTGATTGCTGACGGTAAGTACGATGAAGCCAATAAGGTAGTGGACCCGGGAGTGGCAACTAACATGCGGATGCTGCTGACCGATAAGGCTCACGACGGCGTCAAGAATGCAGTCAAGGTGGAGTCGGTGACTCAGAAGGACACCGGCGAGAAATCTAAGCTTTCTTACGTTGAGGTTGTTTTACGCATTAACGGTGAACGCAGCTCCTACTATGTGAGTGTAAAGCAGGGCGATAATGAGTACGGGGTGTTGAAAACCTGGAAGATCATGAGTCCGCTGCTGACTAGCGCGATTAACTTCCCTGCTAGGGGTGAGGTGAAGGGCTACAAGGTTGGTTCAGTTGATCTGACTGTACCGGCGCCTCAGGACGGTGCTGCGCCAATGTTCTTCCCAATGTATCCGGGTGTTTATAACGTTGAGGTTCAGGGTAGTAACCCTGGATACGTCAAGACCTCTTTGAATAAGAAGCAGATTGTGGTGGCTACCGATGGTAGGAGCGGCGACGGTAAGTATCTGTCGGAGTCTCAGTCAGGGCTTGAGGTTAAGGTGGAGCCTACCGATAAGCTCAAGAGCTGGGCTTTGGATCAGGTGCGCGACAAGGTTAAGTCTTGTGCTTCTACCTCAGGTACCAATATGGATAGTGACTGCCCCTTTGAGGTGCGCAGCAGGGATCTTGATGTGTTGGAGGTAAAGTCGCTGCCCACCAGCCTCGATACCTTCGAATACTCTGACTACGACCACAGGATTCGGGTGCAGGGTACCGGTACTATCACGTATAAGTACAAGGATTCCAGCTACGTTAAGTGGGATCGTCAAGACGTGGACTACGAGGTTACCGGTTACATCTCCTTTGATGAAAAGGGACAGCCACAAATTAAGTGGGGCTACTACTAAACCTCAGTGAACGCTGGTAAACCAAGTTGGTGAGCCGAATCGGTAAACCGGTTAGTGGTCTAGCCGGTTAACCAAACCGGAGACTGACGAGCTAGTTGGTGACCTGACGTTAACCCAGTTGGTTAACCGAACTGAGCGTTTAAACGTGAACCTAGTTCATGTTTTAGTAGTAAGGCTTAGTTAACCATACTGAACGATGGCTGTGGGATGCTGTAAAACAGCATCCCACAGCCATCTTTAACCTTATTTACGGCTCAAATGAAGGTGTGGTCAGCTATACTCAAGTTCGTACTACTCCAGCAATCTGGGCGTTTTTGATTATGAAAGCTGAAAATCGTCTCGTTAGGGAGACTAGGCGCTCATCTGCGCCTTCATCCAGGAGGCCAGGGCGCTCAACTATGCCTCCATATAGGGGGTCTAGTAGGAGGTCTAGGCGAGGTAGGGTGCGCGTATCTGCGCGTAAACGGTCTAAGCGCAGGGCCACAGTTTTACTATTGACAGCGTTAGTTGTAATGCTAGTACTAGCTGTAGGTGCCGTTTCAATAAAAGTAATTAACTCTGAAAGTACTCCTGAAGCTACCGTGCGCGACTATGTACAGTTGATCGCTGACGGTAAATACGACGAAGCTAATAAGGTAGTGGACCCAGGGGTTACCGGTACCCAGAGTGAGCTGCTAACAAGTAAGGCTTATAGTAAGGTCAAAGGGGCAGTAAAATTTGACTCTATAAGTGGGTTGCAGTACGACAAAGACGATGATTCTGCAACTGTTAACGTGGATCTACTAGTAAGCGGTCATCCTATGGAAGCTGAGCTGAAGGTAGAGTCATATATAAATAATTTTGGTTTACGTAAGTGGAAGATCCTTACTCCACTATTAGTTCAGGTGCAAATTTATAGGCACGCATATTTGAGCTCCTACAAAATTGGCTCAGCCATTGTGAATATGAAATCACAAGATCATTATGGCTCGGTAAGTTACATGATGTATCCAGGAGTTTATAACATTGAGCCGACAAGTATAAACTCCCAATATGTTAAAGTTGCGCCTAAACACAATAAGTTTGTGGCCGTAGTCAAGTCTCGTACTAGTACCGCTGCTCTTGGGGCGCCGACTTACGTTAACTTGAATTTTGATAGTTATGCTGCTGTAGAGCCTACAGAGGCTGCAAGGGCTTGGGCGTTGCAGCAGATTCAAGACAAAGTTAAGGACTGTGGCTCTTTTGCAGGTGCCAAGCGAGATCACTCTTGTCCGCTTGAGGTGCGAGGTAATGATGTTGCCTCGGTGCAAGTAAAAACCTTGCCCGACCAGCTGAAGTCCATTGAATATGTTGAGAAAAATGGTCTGATTGAGGCTAAAGGTGACGCTGTAATTACAGTGAGGTATGGCTACTCTGGGCCTTCGGCTGGTGAGGTTAACGATATGGAGTACACTGCGACCGCTTCCATATCTTTCGATGAGCAAAGACAACCGAAAATCAGTTGGACTGGTTGGTAAATCGCTAAGCTAGGGCCTTCCGGCAGTCATGTGGACTGTCGGAAGGGTTGTCTTGGACTCTAGAAGTTTTATCTCTGGCCTTATTGGCGCCCCAAATAGGGGTGTGGTCAGCTATACTCGAATGCATCATTGGTCTAACAAACTGGATGTTTTGATTATGGCTACAGAGAGCGGTCGACATGCTGAAGGCTTCAAGATTTCGCCTGAAGGTCTTAGGCGAGAAGGGGTTCCAAAAGGAGCTCCCGCAAGGCCTGCGGCTGCTTCACGTAGGCCGTTAACCAAAAAGGCAAAACTCTACCTGGCAGTGACGCTAGCAGTGGTGCTGGCGCTGATTGTAGGTGTGGTTTCGGTAAGAGTGACTAACTCTGGGCACACTCCCGAGGCTGCCGTGCGTGAGTATGTGCAGCTAATTTCTGACGGAAAATACGATGAGGCCAGCAAGCTAGTAGATCCCAGCAGTTCCAGCTCTGACTGTAAAATGCTATCTAGCAAAACTTTTAGCGGAGTTAAAGGTGCAGTCAAATTTGATTCCATAAATAATTTCAAATATGACGAAGATTCCGATACTGCAACTGTTATTGTAGTTGTATTGGTAAATGGGCGACCCATAGAATCTGGATTACAGTTATCCAAAACTAGTCGAGGAGCAAATAACTGGAAGGTCGTCAGTCCGCTGTTAGTTAATGTGGAATTTCAAGGTCACCCATATTTATATTCCTATAAAATTGGTTCAGTTGTTCTGGATGTGGGATATAGAGAAGATGTAGGTTACGGCTCGTCTATATCTTGCGTGATGTATCCAGGAGTTTATAACATTGAGGGGCAGAGCGTAAATTCCGAGTATGTTGAGATCAACTCAGTGGGTAAACAGTTTGTTGCTGTTGGTATGCAACATGGCGATAGCTACTCTGAAAGTGATTTTTATGCCAGTTTTGAGTTCAATAAACATTTTACTGTTAAGCCTACAGAAAAACTAAAGACTTGGGCGTTACCGCAAATTCAGAGTAGAATTAAATCTTGCGCATCTATTTCTTATCCCAGGAAAGATAATTCTTGTCCTTTTGAGACGTGGTCTCCAGTTGTTCACTTTAAAGCTCTGGAAGTAAAGACATTACCCACCGCTCTATATTCCGTAGCTTATGTTAATGGTACTAGCCTGATCACAGCTAGAGCTGATGGTGTAATTAGGGTAACTACTGCCAAATCTAGTGGCACTTCAGGTCAAGAAATAAGTGAGACTAAAGATTTTTATTACAATGCAGTTGGTGTAGTCGATTTTGATAAAGAAAGACAGCCTGTACTTAAATGGAGTGTTTGGGATGTCTGATATGAGTAATGAAAATAATCGTTACCCTAAATACGTTGAGGTTCCATCTAACCGGGTTAAGCCGGCAGGTTCCTCTGGGTGGTCTGTTGCAAAAACTGCTGATGTTTTTCGTAAACGACTGAATCTGAAGCTCTGTCTGGCAGTTGTGCTAGCAATGGTACTGGTGTTGATTGCAGGTGTGGTTTCGGTAAGAGTGATTAACTCTGACCGTACTCCTGAAGCTGCTGTGCGTGAGTATGTGCAGTTGATTGCTGACGGAAAATATGATGCAGCCAGCAAGCTGGTAGATCCTGGCGCTAATAGCTATCAGCGCAGACTGTTGAGCGATAAAGCTTATAGTGGCGTTAAAGGCGCGGTTAAAGTTAACTCTATAACTGTGCAAGAGCGCAATTCGTCGACAGTAAATGTTCATGTAAGTTTGCAGGTCAAAGATAAGTCTGCGAACCAAACATTGCAAGTGAAGCTAGCTGAGAGTGACTGGTTGGTAAATAATTGGAAAATAGTCACCCCGCTAGTCACGCATTTGACAATTACTCCCGAGGACGAGTTCTTCAAGTCTTATAAAATAGGTTCGGTTGTTGTAGATTCCAGCCTGGAAGCTGATGGTAAATTTAACTATCTAGTATATCCTGGAGTTTATAATGTTGAGGTGCAAAGCGCTAATCCTGAGTATTTTGCTACTAGCCTACCAAGCAAGCAGGTAGTGGTGGCTGACAATAACGCTGAATCTTTTAACGAATCTACTACGCAGATTGATGCTAGTGTTGAACCTACGGAGAAACTTAAGGGTTGGGCTCTAAGTAAAGTTCAAGAAAAAGTTAAAAGCTGCGCCTCTGAGGCGGACAGACACGATTTGGTCTGTCCTGCTTACTTGCGATTAGGTGATCTTAATGAGATTGAGGTAGAAACGCTGCCAAGCAGCCTGGATTCTATCTCGCTTTATGAATATCATAACGAATATGAGCGTAATTATACTTTTAGAACCATCTTTGTTGTTAAAGCCACTGGCATCTATATGTCAAAACCTGTCTATAAATCTTATTCTGAGAATGGTTCTTATGCTTATAGGGCTGAGAAAATGGAATATGTGCGAAGTGAGATAGTTGGTTATATTTACTTTGATGCCTCTGGGCAACCGGGAATTGGTTGGGGGATACTTCAGTAACAATCAATAAATCCGATTGCTTGGCCGCGCTCGGGCAGAGGCTAGCGCGTCCAGATGCCTGCCCTGGTCACAGCGTGGACAAGCCTGAACGGATCTGGATAGCTCAGTTAACCTAGAGGTCAATCAGATATACTCGCGTATCGTTAGCCTAACAATATGCACCTTTCTCTAGAACCATGAGCTCTCGTAGAACCCGCAGCATCTCACTTCCGGCCTGGCTTAACTGGCAGGTCTATGCGGTTGCGGCAGCTTTAGTGGTAGTGCTGGTGATAGGCGTCGTCGCCCTACCGCGACTAATCAACCCAGTGAACACCGGCGCCGAAGCAGCCGTACGCACCTACATGCAGCTACTAGAGCAAGGCAAATACGAGGCGGCCACAGCGGCCGTGCCCGTCAAGATCCCCGGTGATACTGGGGTTAACCTACTCAAATCCCAAGCCGCTGAAGGTGCTGAAGGCAAACTCAGACTCATCTCCGTGAGCACCGGCATGGTTAGCGGCGACACCACCGCCATCACCGTTCGCTACATGGTAGGCGACGGCGCACCACAGCAGGCAGTGGTCAGCGTTAAACCCAGCAAAGTTGAGCGCCCCTTCATCGGCAAATGGGCTATTACAACTTCACTGGCTCACAGTGTGGATATTTCCATCCCCTCAGCCGTAAACCGAGTTACAGTCGGCACCATTTCCGTACCGCTGCCCTTAGCAGGTGCAGACAAAAACGGTTACCGCCACGTCAAAGCCCTGGCCTATCCGGGTTCATATTCCCTTATCTCTGGCACAGTAAACCCCAAATATTTAACTGCGGGCCTCGCCGTCACCCCCACTGGCCAGCGTGAACTGGTGGTTACCGAGTCTCAGCATGAGGCAACACTTATCGTTAACCCCACCGCTGAGCTCTCACAATGGGCTTTGAGCTGGGCTCAAGAACAGGTGCGGGCCTGCGCTGAGGGATCTGGCGGTGAGGCCTGCCCAGCCCAGGTGCGTAACGTTGCTGCCTCCCAGCTGACGTTGCAGTCTCTGCCAAGTCGCTTATTAGACATCGACGGCGACAAGTTCAGTGCCGTCGGGGTGATTCGGGTTAGCGGCCTAGGCAGCCAAGACAGTGGCGTGCAAGTTTCAGTAAGGATTGACGCCACCTACACCTTCGACCCTGCCGGCAACCCCCAAGCTCAGGTCATTCCCCAATAAGCCGGTTAGCCGCAGGCTTGGCGCTTGGTGGCTTCCGCGCTTGGCGCGCTTTGCATTTCAGGCTTGGCGCTGGTGTATGAACGCATAGAAGCGCGCTTGCCATAACGGTGGCCGCTAGCGCTAACAGCAGCCGCGAGCGCCGTCGTCGTCGTAAATGTAAATAAAAACCGCAGCAAAAAGCGGGCCCGCATTTAAGCGAACCCGCCAATTTAATTAAGCCGGCTGACGCCAGCGGCACTAGCTAAAGCCAGGTCAAGGACTAAATAAGCCGGCGGCACCAGCTGAGGCCAGCTAGCCAGCCTGGGGGATTAGTCGCTGGTGCGAGCCAGATCCCAGCAGCGCGCCCCGCCGGTCATACCCGCCTCATTGGGGACCACCACGACGTCCTCGCCGATCTTAGCCAGGTTAGAGGCAGTGATCCGGCGAGAGTTGCCGCCACCTAGGTAAAGGCGGTCCCACACGTACATCGGTCGCAGCGCATCAACCACCAGGCGCACGCGCCGTGACCAGTGCGAATCACCCAGACGCAGGCGCTCATGCTCACCAATGTAGTCGTCATAGGTTAGGCCCCAGCGGATCGGGCCCTGAGAAACCTCCACGTGCGGGGCCAGGCGGCCATTATCAAAAATGGCGTTACCCAAGCCGGTCCCCAGCGTCACGATCATCTCCAGACCCTGGCCGGTCACCACGCCCGCGCCGGCCACCTCGGCGTCATTTAGCACCAAAGTGGGTAAATCCAGTTGGTTTTGCAAAGCCTCACGCATATCAAAGCGTGCCCACAGCGGCACCAGCTCAGGCATCACCTTGGAGCGCGGGCCAGACTTGGTGATGTAGTGCGGCGTCGTGATCACCACCCCGTGGCGGATCATGCCTGGCATACCCACGGTGATGCGCTGTGCTCGTGGTAGCTGCTTGGCCAGGTCAACGATGGTTTCTACCAGGCGCTCAGGGGGGAGCGGATAAGGCGTGGGGGTGCGCAGAGCCGGCGAAATAATGTTGCCGGCGCTGTTTAGCACGCTGGCTTTAATGCCTCCGCCGCCGCAGTCCACGCTCAGGGTCGTTACGTCACTCACGCCCTTACCCTAGCGCTGATGTGCTCAAATGGGTGCATGTTTGGTTACCGTGATTGCGTTGGCGAGCCGGCCAGTGGGGCCGAGGCGGGCGCCGGGCCGGCCGAGGGCGTTGGTGGGCCGGCCGGTGGTGCCGAGCCGGCAGAGATGCAGATTGAGGACGGCGGCGAGGCTGGCCGGTTGGCCGGGGCGCACCTGGAAGGCGCGTGCGCTGAGGAGGTCGCCGGTGCCGGGGCGCAAACCCCACAGTTGGCGGCCAATCTGGCAGCAGCCCTGCGCCCCAAGGTGCGTGTGCGCATGGACCTGGCCTACGACGGCACCTTCTTTCGCGGCTGGGCCGCCCAGCCTGGCCTGCGCACCGTACAAGGGGAGCTAACCGAGGCCCTGTCCACCATTTTGCGCGTCCCCGTGCAGCTCACCGTCGCCGGCCGCACCGACGCCGGGGTGCACGCCAGCCACCAGGTGGTGCATTTCGACGTCGACACTGAAGCCTGGCAAGCCCTAGCTGGACGCAACGGACTCGACCCTGCCCAGGCGCTGCGACGTCGGACCCAAGCCCTGCTCAAACGGGCCGCAAACCCCAAAACTACCTCGCGCCCGGAGCCGGGGCTGGTGGCGCTGGGGGCGAGCGCGGGCAACGGCGCGGACATTGTGGTGGGCGCGGTGAGCCAGGTGGGCGGCGATTTTGATGCGCGCTTTAGTGCCCTGCGGCGCACCTACCGTTACCGCGTGGCCGACGGCGTGGCGCGGCACGACCCCCGCCTGCGCTCCAGCGTGCTGTGGACTGACGAGGAACTGGACCTGGAAGCCATGAACCGTTCGCTGCAGCCGCTGCTGGGAGAGCACGAGTTTTTGTCTTACTGCAAGCCGCGCCAGGGGGCATCCACTATCCGCAGCCTGCTCGCGGCCGCGTGGAGCCGGCCCGAAAGCGGTGTTGATGCTGGTCTGGCCGTGTTTGAAGTCAGTGCCGACGCGTTTTGCCACCACATGGTGCGGTCCCTGGTAGGGGCCACGCTGACGGTGGGGCAGGGGCGCAATAGTGAGGAGTGGCCGGCGGCGCTGTTAGCGCGGCGCTCGCGGGAGTTGGCGGCTCCGCTGGCGCCTGCTCATGGGCTGACTTTGGAGGCTATCACCTACCCTGAGCCGCGCCGCTGGGCTGAGCAGGCGCAGGCCGCGCGGGTTTTGCGCACCAGCGCTGCTGATGACTAAATGTTGTGACTAAATGTCGTGACTGAGTGGATGCAGCCAGTTGGGTGACTGGATGGATGCGGCTGGCTGGGTGACTGGGTGTGGCCGGCTGGGCTGGGGTTGGCCGGGCTGTGTCTGACTGGCTGTGTCTGGCCGGTTGTGTCTGGCCGGCCGCGTGCGGTTGCTGGGCGCAGCCAGGCGGCGGTAGCAGGGGAGTGAAGGGTGCCGGGCGGCGTCGTTGTTGTTGGCAGCGGGGCTGAAGTATGCGGGCCAAGGAGGCGGCCCGGCGTCGTCGTTGACGGGGCGTGGGTAGGGCCGTAGGTGGGGGCACACAAAAACTGACATTTCGTCCGTTGCCTATAAAACCCCATGAATTTTTTATAGGGAAGGGATGAAATTGCCTGTGTTTGTAGATGAAATTGCCTGTGTTTGTAGATGAAATTGCCTGTGTTTGCCTGTAGTGGTGGGCTTCACGGGGGTGGGGTGGGCGAGAATCTTTGACCTAGTTGTATGCCTTGGGTAAAGTAGTCATGTCTTGCAGCACGTCTGTGCGCGCTTGCGGTGCGCTCCCACTCGCCCCACGCGCTACGTGCTCCAGCAACGTTCACCTGACCACGGTGGGTTATACAAAAAGCTGTGACGCTTCAACATCAGCTAAGTGTGCCCACCGCCAAGTAGAAACGAAGGCAAACGCCCGTGCGTACGTACACACCGAAGCCCGGCGACGTCGAGAAGAACTGGTACGTCATTGACGCCACCGACGTCGTGCTGGGTCGTCTAGCGGCTCAGGCCGCAACCCTGCTCCGTGGGAAGCACAAGCCCCAGTTCGCCCCTCACGCGGACACCGGCGACTACGTCATCATCATTAACGCTGACAAGGTCGCGCTGACCAACGGTAAGGCTGACAAGAAGATCGCTTACCGTCACTCTGGTCGTCCCGGTGGCCTGACCGCCACCAGCTACCGTGAGCTACTGGCTACTCGTCCCGAGTTCGCCGTAGAAAAGGCCATCAAGGGCATGATTCCCCACAACAAGCTTGGCCGTGCCCAGCTCAAGAAGCTGAAGGTTTACTCTGGTAGCGAGCACCCGCACCAGGCCCAGAACCCTCAGGTTTTCGAGATCACCCAGGTCGCTCAGTAAGCGCTCAGCGCACGAGCCTCATAACGTAAAGGACATATCGTGGCTGAGACCACCATCGACATTGAGGTACTGGACGAGGAGAACGCTCCCGCCAGCTACACCACTGAAACCGAGACCACCGGCGAAGGCCGTGGTCAGTCCATCACCGCTCCCGGCGCCGGCCTAGGCCGCCGCAAGGAGGCCGTTGCTCGTGTACGCCTAGTACCCGGCACCGGTAAGTGGACCCTAAACGGACGCACCCTGGAGGACTACTTCCCCAACAAGCTGCACCAGCAGCTAGTGCGTTCCCCGTTCACCATCTTGGACCTAGAGGGTCGCTTCGATGTGATCGCTCGTATCCACGGTGGCGGCGTCTCCGGCCAGGCCGGCGCTCTGCGTCTAGGCATTGCCCGCGCCCTGAACGAGATCGACCGTGAGGCCAACCGCGCCACCCTAAAGAAGGCCGGTTTCCTCACCCGCGACGCCCGCGCTGTTGAGCGTAAGAAGGCCGGTCTACACAAGGCCCGCCGCGCTCCGCAGTACTCCAAGCGCTGATCGCGTTTCGCGCTTTATCTGCTCACACCCCGCTACCTGTACATGGTGGCGGGGTGTGTTGCGTTTTAACTGGTTGTGGGATAATTGCTTTATTAATTGAGCTTTTGCAGGAGGAAATCAATGGCTCGTCTATTCGGTACTGACGGTGTGCGAGGCCTAGCTAACGACCTACTCACCCCCGCCCTGGCGGTGCAGCTAGGTGAAGCTGCTGCCCGTGTACTAACGGAAAAGTCGCCGGCTAAAGGCAACAAGCGTCCGCGCGCTATCGTCGGTCGAGACACCCGTGCTTCAGGAGAATTCCTAGACCACGCTATCTCTGCAGGTTTGGCGGCCTCCGGCGTCGACGTCACCCGCGTCGGGGTTCTTCCCACCCCCGCCATCGCCTACCTCACCGCCGCCCACGACATTGACCTGGGCGTTATGATCTCCGCTTCCCACAACCCCTTCCCCGACAACGGCATTAAGTTCTTCGCCCGTGGCGGCTTCAAGCTCGAAGACGCCGTCGAAGACCGCATTGAAGCCCTACTCACCGCCGAGCACGAGCGCCCCACCGGCGCCGCCGTCGGCCGCGTAATCAAGGGCGAAACCGTAGCTGACCAGGCCTACATCAACCACCTGGTGGCTTCCACCGGCACTGACCTGTCCGGCCTGCGTATCGCCGTGGACGCCGCCAACGGCGCTGCCTCTAAGGTGGGCCCTGCTGCGCTGCGTGCTGCCGGCGCTGAGGTGCTGGTTATCAACGCCTCTCCCGACGGCCTGAACATCAACGCCCAGGCCGGCTCCACCCACCCCGAGCAGCTACAGAACTACGTCAAGTTCGTGGGTGCGGACATGGGTGTGGCCTACGACGGCGACGCCGACCGCTGCATGGCCGTTGACGCTGAAGGCACCTTGGTAGATGGCGACCAGATCATGGGTATCCTCGCCATTGGCGCTAAAGCTGACGGCACCCTGGCCTCCGACACCCTGGTAGTGACGGTTATGAGCAACCTGGGTCTGCTGCTGGCCATGCGCAAGCACGGTATCCGCACTGTTCAGACCGGTGTGGGTGACCGCTACGTGCTAGAGAAGATGCTCTCTGGCGGCTACGTGCTTGGCGGTGAGCAGTCCGGTCACGTCATCGACTCCATCCACGCCACCACCGGTGACGGTATCCTCACCTCGCTGCGTTTGGCGGCCCGCCTCAAGCGCTCTGGCAAGACCCTCAAGGAACTGGCCAGCGTAGTTGAGCGCCTACCCCAGTCGCTGATCAACGTCCCCAACGTGGACAAGCACGCCGCTTCCACTAACGACGCCGTCCAGAGCGCCGTGGCTAAGGCTGAGGCTCGCCTAGGTGAGACCGGCCGCGTGCTGCTGCGCCCCTCGGGCACTGAGCCGCTGGTGCGCGTAATGGTTGAGGCTGCCACTCAGGAAGAGTCCGACGCCGTCGCCGCTGAGTTGGCCCAGGTGGTTAAGGACAACCTGGCTCTGTGACGCCCTAAAACCTAGCTGCGCACTTAGCGTGCTCAACGCGCTGGCGTTCGCCGCGCTGCCGCGTTCAGGCGCCAGCGCTCACCGCGCCCAAAGCAGCAAATGCGTTAGTGCGCAGCTAAACACTGCAGCTAAACACTAAGGCCGGCCCGAAATTTCGGGCCGGCCTTTGCTTGCCTCTGTGCTTGGCCTGCGCGGCAGCTAGGCCTGGCAGCCGGGGCGCCCAGCTCCGCTTTGGCAGCTGAGCGTGGCGCTCGGGGGCGGCTGCCTTGCCGCTGCGCGCCGTATGCAGGCGCCGCCCAACCCTACTCTTTGCGCAGGCGCATATAGTCCATGTGGTGGTTGGCGTCTTTATGTAGCAGCAAGGTGGCACGGGCGCGGGTGGGCTCAATGTTTTCAATCAAATTGGGCAGATTGACGGTATCCCAAATCTGGCCGGCCCCAGCCAAAGCGACGTCGTCGTCAATATCAGCATATTTACGGAAGTAAGAGTCAGGCTGAGTAAAAGCCGTGTGTTTCAAAGTTAAAAACCGCTCCAAATACCAAGAGCGAATATTGGCGGCGTCGGCGTCAACGTAGATAGAAAAATCAATAAAGTCACTAACCGCCATAACCGCCTGGTTGTTAGAGGCACGCGGGGCTGGCTGGAGCACGTTTAGGCCCTCCAGCACCAGCACGTCAGGCTGACGCACATCCACCTTACGGTCAGGTACCACGTCATAAATCGTGTGGTCATAAAGGGGCGCCTGCACCAGGGGAGCGCCAGATTTAACCGCGCTAATGAAATCAAGCAGGGCGCGCCGGTCATAAGACTCTGGGAAACCCTTACGGGCCATTAGTCCGCGTCGCTCCAACTCGCTGTTGGGTAGTAAGAAACCGTCAGTGGTCACCAAAGACACCTTGGGTGTGGCCTCAAAGCGGGCTAGTAGGTGAGCTAGTAGGCGGGCGGTAGTGGATTTACCCACCGCCACTGAGCCGGCCACCGCAATTACAAAAGGCACATGCGTGGGTTTAATGCCCAAAGTACGCGCCACCGCCTGGCGGCGCAGCTGGGTAGATTCAATATAAGTCTCTAAAAGTGCCGATAAAGGCCGGTAAACCGCATCTACCTCAGGTAGCTCAATGGGGTCATCTAAAGAACGCAAACGTTCCAGATCGGCTTCAGTTAGCGGCAGGGGGGCGTTAGCGGCTATACGGCCCCAAGCTTCACGTTTAATCTCTATAAACGGGCTGTTCTTATGCCAGATGGGCAGCCAATCTAGGGGGTTAGCAAAATCGCTCACGGCTCTAGTTTGGCTTACAAACCCGCCAAAGATAAAGCGCAGACCTAAGCGGCCTGGGTCATATGGCCGCTACGCTGTGGGAATAGTAAGCAAGCTCGCGCCTTTCAATCATTGTTTTGCGCATTAAATACATGATTCAATCAAGTTTATGTGTGGAATCGTTGGACATGTCGGACCGGTAGCGGTCCCCAGTGAACGTAGCCTAGAAGTACTACTAGATGGTCTTAGCCGCCTGGAATACCGTGGCTATGACTCCGCTGGCGTAGCCCTACTGACGGATGAAGGTGTATCCGTACGTAAGGAAGCCGGCAAGCTAGAAAACCTACGGGCGCAGATCGCTGCCCACCCCGTAGCCCCGGCCACCGCCGGTATTGGTCACACCCGTTGGGCCACCCACGGCAGCCCCACTGCCGCTAACGCCCACCCGCACGTGGCCGGACACATCGCCCTGGCACACAACGGCATTATTGAAAACTTCCGTCCCCTGCGCGAAGAGGTAGAAAGCCTCGGGCGCACCCTACTATCCCAAACTGACTCTGAAGTTGTTGCCCACCTGCTAGACATCGCCTACAGTGCGCTGCGTGAAGCCAACCCTGCTGGCGACCCGGCCCTGCAGCTGCGTGAAGCCATGGCTCAGGTAACCCCGCGCCTGGAGGGTACCTACGCCCTGCTAGCCATCACCGCCGACGCCCCCGGCACTATCGTGGCCGCGCGTCGCTCCTCCCCGCTGGTTTTGGGCGTGGGTGAGGGTGAAAACTTCGTCGGTTCCGACGTCGCCGCTTTCGTAGCCTTCACCAAGCAGGCTGTGGAGGTGGACGACGACCAGATCGTGCTGATCACCGCCGCTGGCATTGAAATTACCGACGCCGCCGGCCAGGTAGTAACCGAGCCGCACGGCTGGGAGGTCACCTGGGACGCCTCCGCCGCCGTCAAGGGCGGTTACGACACCTTCATGAACAAGGAAATCCACGACCAGCCCACCGCCGTGGCCGACACTCTGCGTGGCCGCATGGACGACGCCGGTGAGCTGCAGCTAGACGAAATGCGTATCGACCCCGCAGTGCTACGCAGCGTGGACAAGATCATCGTGGTTGCCTGCGGCACCGCCGCCTACGCCGGTCACGTAGCCAAGTACGCCATCGAGCACTGGTGCCGTATCCCGGTAGAAATCGAGCTCGCCCACGAGTTCCGCTACCGTGACCCGATCGTAAACGAAAAGACCCTAACCGTTGCTATCAGCCAGTCCGGTGAAACCATGGACACCATCCAGGCTGTGCGCCACGCCCGCGAACAGGGCTCGCGCGTACTGGCAATCGTTAACACCTACGGCTCCACCATTGCCCGTGAAGCCGACGCCGTGCTCTACACCCACGCCGGCCCCGAGGTTGCCGTAGCCTCCACCAAGGCCTTCCTGGCCCAGATCACCGCCTGCTACCTACTGGGTCTATACCTGGCCCAGCTGCGCGGCAACAAGTGGCCTGAAGAGGTAGCTGACTACCTGGCTAACCTGTCCGCCATGCCTGAGCGCATCCAGCGTTTCCTAGATGAGAGTGAAGAGCAGGTGCGCGCCCTGGGCCGCGAACTGGCTGACAACAACTCCTTCCTGTTCCTGGGCCGCCACGTGGGCTACCCGGTAGCCCTAGAGGGCGCCCTCAAGCTCAAGGAACTGGCTTATGTGCATGCTGAAGGCTTTGCCGCCGGCGAGCTCAAGCACGGCCCTATCGCCCTGGTAGAGGAAGGCCTGCCGGTATTCGTGATTGTGCCTACCCCGCGCCGCCCTGTGCTGCACGACAAGGTCATCTCCAACATTGAGGAGATTCGCGCTCGCGGCGCCCGCACCATTGTGATCGCTGAGGAAGAAGACCACGCTGTGGACGCCTTCGCTCACGACGTGATCCGCGTGCCCGCCGCCCCCACCTTGATGATGCCGCTGCTGAGCGTGGTGCCGTTGCAGGTGTTCGCCTCCGCTTTGGCTCAGGCTAAGGGCTATGACGTGGACCAGCCGCGTAACCTGGCCAAGTCGGTAACGGTGGAGTAATACCGCTAGACTCAAGGCATGTATAGCGGCATCGATGTGGTGGATATTGAACGCTTTAGTGACCGTATCGAGGCTAATGCCGCTTTAATGCAGCGCCTGTTTAGCGCTGGTGAACTTGATAGTTGCAAGGGCGCGCTGCCTTCTTTGGCGGCGCGCTTTTGCGCTAAAGAGGCGGCCTTGAAGGTGCTGGGCCAGGCCGACGTTGTTGCCCACGCTACCTGCTTTGGTAGCGACGACGGCGCTGGCGTGGCAGGGGAGGGATTCGTCCCGGCAGGGCTGGGTGCCCCTACAGACCAGTCCAGCAACAGGGCGAACCAGGGCAGCGGCCTGGCAGGGCTGAATTTTCGCGATATTGAGGTCACCAGCCGTCCCGGCCAGGCCCCCCAACTGCGTCTACATGGTCAGGTGGCGGCGTGGGCGCGGCATTTAGGACTACACAGCTGGCGAGTGAGCCTAGCTCATGACAAGGTAGCCATGGCCCAAGTTTGGGCTAGCGGTGGCCCGGTAGAAGCTGGCTGTAAGGTCAGCTCGCACGACGCCGCCTTGGCTCGCTACCTGCTTAAACCCGAGGCTGACAGCCACAAATACTCACGTGGCGTGGTGCGTATAATCGCTGGCTCGCAGCGTTTTCCTGGCGCCGGGCTACTGTGCGTGGCGGGAGCTAGCCATAGTGGGGTGGGCATGATCCGCCTAAACGCCCCTGAGCGCGTAGAAAACCTGGTGCTGGCCGCCCATCCACAAATTGTTCCTGACGGCCCAGCCTTAACCGGAGCCTGCGACGCCCTAGTGCTCGGCCCGGGGCTAGACGCCCAGAAAGCAGACTGGGAGGCGCTGACCCAGCTGCTAGAAAACACCCCGGCAGTAATTGACGCCAGCGCCCTAGAGCCAGTTTGCGCCCTGATTAAAGAGGGCAAACTACGCCTGCGTGCTCATCACATCCTCACGCCTCATGACGGGGAACTGGCTCGCTGCCTAAACCTGTTCGCGGGCACGGATACAGATAAAACCGCAGGTGAAATTGCGAGAAAACTGGCAGACAAGGTGGATAAACCCCTTGGCAAGTTTGCTGCTGAAACTAGCCCTGCGCTGCAGCGGCGCATCCAAAGGGCCCAGCAACTGGCGGCATTAACTGGGGCCTGCGTGCTAGCTAAAGGCAATCGCACTGTGGTGGTAGATGCCGAAGCCCGAGTCTACCTCCTGCCTGCGGCCACGCCCTGGCTGGCTACCGCCGGTAGTGGGGACGTACTGGCAGGTCTGATGGGCGGCTTGCTGGCCCTAAACGTACGCGCCGGCGCGGGGTGCGCTGGCGGTGATGCTCAGGGGTGCGCCGCAGCCGCTTCAGGCAGTGCCGCTGCTTCAGGTAGCGCCACTAGTGCCGACGCCGCCCTAGCCCCCGAAATTGCGCAGCTGGCTGCGCGCCTACACGCCCTAGCCGGGCAACTAGCAGCCGAAGCAACCGGCCCAAAACTCGCAAAGGCACCCGCCCCAAAAACAACCGACGCAACCGGCCCAAAACCCGCAAAGGCACCCGCCCCAAAAACAACCGACGCAACCGGACCAAAGTCCGCCAGCGCCGTCGTCGACCACCCCATAACCGCCCCAGAAATAGCCGCAGCCATCCCCGAGGCCTGGGCCCTGTACGCCAGTGCTGCAGCAAACTGAGCTGATGGCGGCTAAAAGTGGGACAATAGCGCCGTGACTGAGCAACTAAGTAGCTATCAAATTCCTTGGACGGGAGCACAAACCGCCCGCGCCATTATCGATCTCGACGCCCTGGCCGCCAATGTGGCCCAACTTCGTAAGTTTCACGGCGGGACTTGGATGGCTATCCTCAAAGCCAACGCCTATGGGCACGGCCTAGGCCCCATGGCACTAGCCTGTATGCGTCAAGGCGCCACCTGGCTGGGCGTGGCACAGTTACACGAAGCCCTACGCCTGCGTGAATACCTCGACGCCGCCGGAGTAAAGCCGGTAGACGCAGCCCAGCTAGCCCAAAACCCGGCCCTAGCTACCGCCCAAACCCCCAGGATTTTCACCTGGATCATGCCGCCGGTTAGCCCCCAAGAAGCTGCCCAGGCAGACTCGGGCCTGCGCCAGGCGCTGCGGGCCAAGCTAGACCTATCAGCCTCCACCGTGGAAGTTTTGCAGGCCATCATCGCCGCCGCCAAAGCTGAAGACACGTGCGCCTACGTGCACCTAAAGGTGGACACCGGCATGGCCCGCGCCGGCGCCAACCTAGAAGACCTAGCTGACCTGGCCCAACGCGCCGCCCAAGCCCAAAGCCAGGGACACATTAAGGTAGTGGCGCTATGGTCGCACCTGGCCCGCGCAGACGAAATCCTCATCCCCGCCACCGGCCAGCAGCTAGAACGCTACCGTCAAGGCCTGCAAATCCTGGCCGACGCCGGCATTGACGTGCCGCTGCGCCACCTGGCAGCCACCGCCGGCACCCTGTGGCACCCCGACACCGCCGCCCTAGACATGGACCGCTTCGGTATTGGCCTATACGGTCTAAGCCCCGACCATACCGTGGCCCGCGCCCAGGATCTAGGCCTACACCCAATCATGCGCCTAGAAGCCCGCCTAACCCAGGTCAAGCACATCAAAGCCGGTCAAGGCGTCTCCTACGGCGCCACCTGGCAGGCCCCCACCGACCGTTGGGTAGGGTTAGTGCCGCTAGGCTACGGCGACGGCATTTTGCGTAGCGCCTCTGACCGCGCCCCCATCCTGGTAGGCAAGCAACGCACCCACATTGTTGGGCGCGTATGCATGGATCAAGTTATTGTAGACCTAGGTCCCACCAGCAACCCGGACGGCACCCCCCGACCCGCCCCCGCGCGCGCTGGCGACCTAGCCATCCTCTTCGGCGATCCCGCTCCCTTAAACGGCCCGGCTAACCCGGCCATCCCCACCGCTGAAGACTGGGCTACCGCCTGCGGAACCATCTCCTATGAGGTGGTCACTCAGCTACGCGGCGCCCACCTACCGCGCTACTACGTTTCCCAAGGCTCCTACCAATTAGCGGAGATTCCCCAATGAGCACATACGTCACCCACACCACGGATGCCGATTCCACCCGGGAATTCGGCGCCCGGCTAGCCCCGCTGCTACAAGCCGGAGACCTGGTGATGCTTTCAGGTGAGCTAGGTGCCGGTAAAACCACTCTGGCCCAAGGTATCGGCTCAGCCTTAAACGTACGTGGGCGCGTATCTTCACCCACTTTCATTGTGGCTCGCGTGCACCCCTCCCTGGTCGGCGGACCAGACCTGGTGCACGTAGACGCCTACCGCCTCACCAGCCTAGAAGACCTCGAAACCCTGGATCTGGATTCCTCCCTGGAAGAATCCATCACCCTGGTTGAATGGGGCGAAGGCATGGTAGAAGGCATCAGTGACAATCGCCTAGAAATCAAGGTGGAACGTCCGCAGGGGGGACTGGCAGGTGCCGATGCTAGCGGCATCACTGACCTGGGCGGCGTCGACGACGGCGCCCGCACCATCACCCTTACCGGCTACGGTCCGCGCTGGGAAAAAGCGCTCGACCAGTTCTAAGCCATGAACTGGCAGGTGGCCGGCCACGGGCAGTCCAGTTTCGGCGCGCTCGCGGCAAAAGTGCCAGGTTCTTCGCCAAGTGCGTTGCCAGGCTTTTTGTCGCGAGCCTTACCGGGCTCTTGGCCGGGCTCTTTGCTGGCGGCAGGCCTGGCGCTGATGACGTTAGTTTTGCTGGCGCTGGGCGGCCCAGCCCGCGCCCAGGTGGACCAGAACTACCTGGAACAGTGGCTAAAATCGAACTCCAATAATGCTCTTAGTGCCACCCAGCGCTCCCAGGCGGAATTCACTACGCCCGCGCATGTGTGGAATGTTTCGCGCTCTGACAATGGCTCTGTGCAGGTGGTGCGCAGCCCGGAGCAGTGGTACACGCTGGTGCGCCTGGGTGGTGAGCTCAAATTTGTGCTGCTGATAAACGCTACCGACGCTAAAACCACGGCTGTGCAGATAGCTGATGCGGCTTTGGCGAGTTCACTTGCGCACCTGGGCACGGGCCAATACCCGGTTTATGAAGCTCAAGATGCGGCCTGGTATCAGCTGGAGGACGGCCAGCTACGTCCGCTGGGAGCTAAAGCCAATAAATTGCAGCGCGGTTCAATCTCGGTTTCGGCCTATATTTCCATACGTGATGTTAGGCACTCTGGTTCACCCGCAGCATCTGCCGACGGAAACGGCTCTGCCTGGTCTAGCTGGGCGCTTTGGACCATGGTGGTGCTGGCTTGCCTGGGTTTAATTGGGCTGGCTGTCTTGGATAAACACACTAGTAAATACCGTGACGAGGATACTCAAGGCGGCTCTAGTAAACGTAAGGCGCGTCAGGCAGTGATTGAAACTCCGGCTAAGGGCAGGGCCCGCCCGCAGGTGTCGGTGCACTCAGCTACGGCAGTGCCGGCCTCACAAACGGCAGCTGCTATTGAGAAAACTAAAACCGAAAAGGAATAGGCTTAAGCCCGTGCGTATTGTCTCCATCGACTCCTCTTTAGCGTCCGCTTTGGCATTAATTGAGCTTAGCGACGGCGTCGCTACCACCGTGCGTCAGCAGGTGGGTACTGATGCGCGCCACCACGCCGAATCTTTGGCTCCCATGCTCTCTCAGGTATTGGCAGGCGAGACGGTAGACGCCATTGCGGTGGCTACCGGCCCGGCTCCCTTCACTGGTTTGCGTGCCGGCCTGGTGACGGCGCGAACTTTTGCGCGTGTACACGACCTGCCGCTGTGGGGGGTTAGCTCTTTGGATGCGCGTGCTCGGGCTGCTTTTGACCGCCTCGGTGAGGCTGGGCAGGGTAAGTGCCTGCTGGTTGCTAATGACGCGCGCCGCAAGGAAGTTTATGCCGCCCGCTATCAGGTTAAGGGGGCCGACGACGTCGAACGCCTAGGTCAGCTGCATGTGCTAAGCCCCGCAGCGGCTCTGGAGCTAGGCGAAGTTGACTATGTAACCGGCTCTGGCGTGGCTCTATACCCGCAGCAGCTGACCGGTCTTGAAGTTGACAGCCAAGACCCGATCCTAGAGCAGCTGGCGCGTATTGCCTGGTGCCGCCACCAGCAGGGGATTGAGCAGCCCACGGCGCCGCTATACCTGCGTCACGCCGACGTGCAGATGCCTAAGGCTCCCAAGCGAGTTATTTGATGCCCGTCTTGCACCTGCGCACCATGCGTAAAGCTGACCTGGGTTGGGTGGCTCAAGCTGAGCGCCAGCTTTTTTCGGCTGAAGCTTGGAGCCCCCAACTGCTGGCCAGTGAATTGGATGCGATGCACTCGCTTGACGACCGCATTTATGTGGTGGCCGAGGTTGACGCCACTATGGCTGGTTACGCCGGAGTGTGGCTGGGCGATAGCGCTGACGTGCTGACTATCGCCACTTTGCCCCACTTTCGCCGTAAGGGGGTGGGGCGGGCTTTACTTAAAGCTTTGCTTGCTGCCGCCGTCGATCGTGAGTGCGAAGCGGTGCTGCTGGAGGTGCGGGCCTCTAACGACGGCGCCATCGCCCTATACAAAGAAGCTGGGTTTAAAGCCATAGCTAAACGCCGCGCCTACTACACCCACCCGCGTGAGGACGCCATCGTGATGCGCAAAAGACTAGCCGCAGGTTTATTTAGTAAATAACGTGTGCCCTAATAAAGGCCTAGTGGTTTGGTTCTCAGTGGTCGCTGACACTTGTGCAAGCATTTGCATGACCCCCACTAAACCGCGTTATATCAGCGTAAATAGCTATACGCAGAAGGCGTATTAAACGCTTTCTGGGCCACTTAGGACTTAAGGCATGTTGGCGCTAGATAGCCTTGTGACGTGGCCAAATCAAATGTTTCTCCCAAGAGGCAGACTGCTGGACGTACGACCGTCGCGATGAAGCGGATCATGGCGTACAGCGGTCTGTTCTTCCTCTTCTTTGTTCTATTCCACGCCTACGGCAACCTCAAGTACTTTGAGGGTGAGGACGTCTACAACGGCTATGCCGCTCACCTGCGTACCATGTTCATGCCGATCCTGCCTCGTGAGGGTCTGCTATGGATTCTGCGTGCGCTTATGGTCGCCTGCCTCGTTGGGCACGCCGGCGCTGCTTTCCACCTGTGGCACCGCAACAACAAGGCTCGCGGTAACCAGAAGTACGCAGTTAAGAAGGCTCACGCAGAGTACGCAGCTTCGCGCTACGCAAACCGCACCATGCGTTGGGGCGGCGTGATCCTGCTCCTGTTCATTGTGTGGCACATCCTGCAGTTCACCACGCTGAACGCCACCCCTGGTGGTCACTACGTGCACGGTGACGCCTACAAGAACATGTACCTTGGCTTCCACGATGCCCCCTGGACCTACGCCATCTACTTCATCGCCCTGGCTGCGCTGGCGCTGCACGCTTGGCACGGTGTTTGGTCCGCTCTACAGACCCTGGGTGCTATCCGTGGTTCTGTAATTCCTGGCGTGCGCATCATCGCTACGCTGGTTGCCCTGGCCCTGTTCGTAGCCTTTATGGCCGTGCCTACCGCCATTCTGTTTGGTTGGGTAGACGCGCCTGCTGCTGGTTCGTGGACTGCACTGCACGGCGCAGTCGCTGGACACTGAGAGAGCGTGAAGATAAATGAGTAAAGTTATCGATGGCCTGTACCGGGTTGGCGAGGACATTGCCGACACCAAGGCCCCGCATGATGTTCCGATCGAAAAGCGTTGGGAACAGCGTAAATTCCTAGCCAAGCTAGTTAACCCGGCTAACCGCCGTAAGCTTGACGTGATTGTAGTAGGCTCCGGCCTGGCCGGTGGCGCTGCTGCTGCCTCCCTGGGCGAGCAGGGCTACAACGTCAAGGTGTTCTTCTACCAGGACTCTGCCCGTCGCGCCCACTCCATTGCGGCCCAGGGTGGTATCAACGCTGCTAAGAACTACCGCAACGACAACGACTCGGTTTACCGCCTGTTCTACGACACCGTAAAGGGTGGCGACTACCGCGCTCGTGAAGACAACGTTTACCGTCTGGCTGAGGTCAGCGCCAACATCATCGACCAGTGTGTGGCTCAGGGTGTGCCCTTCGCCCGCGAATACGGCGGTCTGCTAGACAACCGTTCCTTCGGTGGTGTGCAGGTATCGCGTACCTTCTATGCTCGTGGTCAGACCGGTCAGCAGCTGCTGATCGGTGCCTACCAGGCTCTAGAGCGCCAGGTGCGCGCCGGCACGGTTAAGGAGTTCCGCCGTCACGAGATGGTTGAACTGATCGTGGTTGACGGCAAGGCTCGCGGCATTGTCACCCGTGACATGATCAGCGGCGAGATCGAGACTCACCTGGCCGACGCCGTCGTGCTAGCCACCGGTGGTTACGGCAACGTATTCTTCCTGTCCACCAACGCTATGGGCTGCAACGGTACCGCGATCTGGCGTGCTCACCGCAAGGGCGCCTACTTCGCTAACCCCTGCTACACCCAGATTCACCCCACCTGCATTCCGCAGTCCGGTGACTTCCAGTCCAAGCTGACCCTGATGAGTGAGTCGCTACGTAACGACGGACGCATCTGGGTACCCAAGAAGGCTGAAGACTGCGAGAAGGACCCGCGTCAGATTCCTGAGGAAGACCGCGACTACTACCTCGAGCGTATCTACCCCGCCTTCGGTAACCTGGTGCCCCGTGACATCGCCTCACGTCAGGCCAAGAACATGTGTGACGAAGGCCGTGGCGTTGGACCTGCCATTAAGGAAACCGACCCCGATGGCAACGAGCGCACTATGCGTCGTGGCGTCTACCTGGACTTCTCCGAGGCTATCGGGCGTCTAGGCAAGGAAGCCGTTTCTGCTAAGTACGGCAACCTGTTCGAAATGTACGAGCGCATCACCGGTGACGACCCCTACGAAGTCCCGATGCGTATTTACCCCGCCGTCCACTACACCATGGGTGGCCTGTGGGTTGACTACGACCTAGAGTCCTCCATCCCGGGCCTGTTCGTGGCTGGTGAAGCTAACTTCTCCGACCACGGCGCTAACCGCCTGGGCGCCTCCGCCCTGATGCAGGGTCTGGCTGACGGCTACTTCGTTCTGCCCGACACCATCAACAACTACCTGGCTGACATGCTGCGTGAAGGCAAGGTAGACCCCAACGCTCCTGAGATTGCTCAGGCACGCAAGGATGTTGAGAACCGAATTGACCGTCTAATGGCTTTGGACGGTACCCGTTCGGTTGATGACTTCCACATGGCCCTGGGCCGCATTATGTGGGAGTACTGCGGTATGGAGCGTCGCGAAGACGGCCTGAAGAAGGCTGTAAAGCAGATTCGCGCGCTGAAGGAAGAGTTCTGGAAGGACGCCCGTATCACGGGTGAAAAGATGGAACTCAACCAGTCCCTAGAGAAGGCTGGACGCCTACTGGACTTCTTCGAGCTAGCTGAGCTGATGTGTATTGACGCTCTGCACCGGCGCGAATCCTGTGGTGGCCACTTCCGTGCAGAATCTCAGACCCCCGAGGGTGAGGCCCTGCGTCATGACGACGAGTTCCTCTACGTGGGCGCCTGGGAATGGACTGGTGAAAACCAGCCCCCGATCCTGCACAAGGAACCCCTTGTTTACAACGACATTGAACTGAAGCAGCGGAGCTACAAGTGAACATCAAGCTGAAGATCTGGCGTCAAAAGAACAAGGACACCGCCGGTCACTTTGAAGAGTACTCGCTAAGCGGCATCGAGGAGCACATGAGCTTCCTTGAAATGCTAGACGTGCTTAACGAGCGTCTATTCAAGGAGGGCAAGGAGCCGGTAGCCTTCGACTCTGACTGCCGTGAAGGTATTTGTGGCCAGTGTGGCCTGGTAATCAACGGTATGGCTCACGGCCCGATCCGTTCGACCACCTGCCAGCTACACATGCGTCACATCGCTGAGGACCCCTCGTTCTCTGACGGTGACACCATCACCATCGAGCCTTGGCGCGCAACCGGTTTCCCGGTACTTAAGGACCTGATCGTGGACCGTTCCGCCCTGGACCGTATCGTCCAGGCCGGTGGTTACATCTCGGTCAACACCGGTGCGGCCCCGGAGGCACACTCCGTGCCCGTCGAAAAGCCCAAGGCTGACCGTGCCTTCGAGGCTGCCGCCTGCATCGGTTGTGGTGCTTGCGTGGCTGCTTGCCCCAACGCCTCGGCCATGCTGTTCACTGCCGCTAAGATCACTCACCTGGGTCTACTGCCTCAGGGGCAGCCTGAGCGCTACATCCGCGTGATCAACATGCTCAACCAGCATGATGAGGAGGGCTTCGGTGGCTGCACCAACATTGGTGAATGCGCCGCTGTGTGCCCCAAGAGCGTGCCGATCGACGTGATCAGCCAGCTCAACCGCGACATGGGTAAGGCCCGCTTCAAGGGCGTGCACGTCCACTGAGTTTGGCTTAACGCCACTATTCGTCTCATTTGAGACGGCCACCGGTTCCCGGTACTACGTAAGTAGGCCGGGAACCGTTTTTGGTATTAGCGCCAGGGGACTAGACTAGAAGGGTGAGCGATCCTTTGGTTCTAGGTGTGGAATCCACCTGCGATGAGACCGGTGTAGCCCTGGTACGAGGCCGTGAGTTGCTGGGGGATGTAACCGCCACTTCCATGGATAAATATGCGCGTTATGGGGGCATCATCCCCGAAATTGCCTCGCGCGCGCATTTAGAGTCTTTTGTTCCTACCCTTAACGCGGCCTTAGATAAGGCGGGCGTTGATTTACGTGACGTCGACGCTATTGCCGTTAGTGCAGGTCCGGGCCTGATTGGCTCGCTAACTGTGGGTATTAGCGCGGCCAAGGCTCTAGCGGTGGCGCTAGATAAACCCATTTACGGGGTTAACCACGTAATTGGTCACCTGGCTGTGGACGAGCTAGTTGACGGCCCCTTCCCGCAACGTTTTGTGGGTTTGATCGTCTCCGGCGGTCACTCAAACATTCTGGCTATTAACAATATTGCTACCGATGTGCGTGAGCTGGGTGGCACTCTCGACGACGCCGCCGGGGAGGCCTTCGATAAGGTGGGGCGCCTGTTGGGGCTGCCTTACCCGGGTGGTCCGCATGTCGATAGGCTCAGCCAAACCGGTGACCCAACTAAGATCCGCTTCCCGCGTGGTCTGTCTGCTGCTAAAGACAAGGAACGTCACCGCTATGACTTCTCCTTCTCTGGCCTAAAGACTGCGGTGGCCCGCTATGTGGAGAGCCTGCGCGCTCAGGACCAGCCCATTCCGTCCGCCGATATTTGTGCTTCTTTCTCTGAAGCAGTTAATGACTCACTGACCGCCAAAGCAGTGCAGGCCTGTCTGGACACTGACTGCGACACCCTGGTAGTGGGCGGCGGTTTTTCCGCTAACTCGCATCTACGCGCCCTAGCCGCTGAGCGCTGCGCGGCCGCCGGTATCACCCTGCGCCTGCCTCCACTGCGTTACTGCACCGATAACGGGGCTCAGATCGCCGCCATGGGGAGCGCCCTAGTGCGGGCCGGGGTAGCGCCGTCGTCATTGGACTTTGCCCCCGACTCGGGCATGAGCCTGTCGCAAACCGTTATGCCATAGTGACTGCGTTGGCTTAGTGAGCGCGCTGGCCTAATTGCTGCGCTGACCGGGCGGTTGAAACCTTAAACGGGTTGCAGCCGCCCTTTTGTTTGCAGGCTGGCCCGATAGTACAAAACTAAACTAATTTCACTATAAGCCGGTGGCCTAGTCGCTAGAGAGGCCACCGGTGTGGCGCGTAGCATGTGTTTGTTACTTTCTAGCAAGGAATTTAATGAGCACAATATTCACGCTGCTGCGTAGTTTGCGCCGATATTGGGGTGCATCGATCCTCACGCCGCTATTTATTATCGGCGAAGTCATTTTTGAATGTTTAATTCCGCTGATCATGGTCAGTTTGGTGGATAAGCTGGACGGCCATAGCCTAGGCCCGGTAGTACACTTGGGACTGATTTTGGTGGCCTTGGCAACAGCTTCCCTGGCTTGCGGTATTCTTTCAGCGCGTTTTGCGGCCACAGCCGCCACCGGTCTGTCGCGAAATCTGCGTCAGGACATGTTCTTTAAGGTGCAGGAATTTTCCTTCGCCGACATCGACAAGTTCTCCACTTCCTCCCTGGTCACCCGTATGACCACGGACGTAACTAACGTCCAAAACGCCTTCGGAATGCTGATCCGTATCGCCGTGCGCGTGCCGCTGATGATTATTTTCTCGGTGGTTATGGCCTGGCGTATTAACTCGGATATGGCACTGATTTTCCTAATCATGGTGCCCTTCTTGGCGGCTATCCTGTTCGGGATTGTGCGGTATGTATTCCCGCTGTTTAGGCGCATCTTCAAAAAGTACGACGCGCTAAACAACTCAGTGCAGGAAAACATTGCGGCTATCCGCGTGGTTAAGTCTTTTGTCACTGAGGAGCACGAAACCAAGAAGTTCAACCGCGCCTCGCAGGATGTGCGTAAAGACTTCACCCACGCTGAAATCGTATTGGCTCTTAACGGCCCGGTGATGATGTTCTTCATCTTCGCCGCCATCATGCTGGTGGATTACCTGGGCGCCTCCATGATTGTCAGCTCCGGCGCAACCAGCCTAACTAAGGGTGGTTTAACCGCACTGATCACCTACGGTATTCAGATTCTGAGCCAAATGATGATGCTGGCTTTCATCTTCGTGATGACCACCATGGCTGCCGAGTCTGCTCACCGTATCGCTGAGGTGCTCAAGCACAAGCCCACCCTGACCTCGCCTAAGCGTGGGGTTAAGGAAGTTGCTGACGGTAGCGTCAGCTTTGAACACGTCTCCTTCCGTTACAGCGACGACGCCGAAGCTAACGCCCTCAGCGACATCAACCTAACCATTCCTTCCGGCTCCACCCTGGGAATCGTGGGTGGCACTGGTTCGTCTAAGACCTCCCTGATCCAGCTGATCTCGCGTCTATACGATGTCAACGATGGCGTAGTGCAGGTAGGGGGAGTGGACGTACGCGACTATGACCTAGAGACGCTACGCGACGCCGTCGCCGTCGTGCTGCAAAAAAACGTGCTGTTCTCTGGGACCATTGCCGAAAACCTACGCTGGGGTAACCCACAGGCCACCGATGAGCAGGTGATCCACGCCGCCAAACTGGCCCAAGCCGACGAGTTCGTGCGCCAGCTACCGGGAGGCTACGACTACAAGATTGAACGCGGGGGCACCAACGTTTCCGGTGGTCAAAAGCAGCGTCTGTGTATTGCGCGGGCGTTACTGAAGAAACCCAAGATTTTGATTTTGGATGACTCCACCTCCGCCGTCGACACCAAAACCGACGCCCTAATCAGGCGCGCTTTTGAAAGCGAAATCCCTGATACCACCACGATTATCATTGCTCAGCGTCTGTCCTCAGTTGAGCACGCTGACCAGATTGTGGTGCTAGATGATGGGCGCGTTAAGGAATGCGGCACGCACGAGGAGCTGATGGCTTTGGGCGGCGAATACCGCGAAATCTATGACTCCCAGAACTCTGCCAGTGTAAGCGAGGTGGCCTGATATGAGTGACCAGCAGGAACTAGAACCGGGCGCCAAGCAGATGGAACAGGAACTGGCTGAGCAGAGCCAATCACCTCGAGCCCAGGCCATTGCCAACCAGCCAGAGCGTGAAGCTAAGGCAGAGGACAAGGCAGCTGATAAAGAAGCTGGCGAGCCGAAACTGGAGTCAATCGACCACCCCTTTGGGCGGCTGCTGCGCTACGTATTTAAGTATTACCGGCTGCGCCTGGTAGTTTCGGCGTTCTGCATTGTGGTGGCGGCTATCGCCAGTGCAGTGGGCGCAATCTTCATGCAGCAAATCATCGATAACGTGGTTACCCCGGGCCTGGCAGCCGGCTCTATGGCGCCGGTGCAAGATAAACTAGTGCAGCTGGTGGGCCTGATGGGAGCCATTTTTGCGGCCGGTGTGCTAGCTGCCTACATCTCCACACGCATGATGGCTATCGTCACCCAGGGCACCTTAAAACACATGCGTGACGACATGTTTGCGCGTATGGAGACCCTGCCGCTGCGGTTCTTTGACACCCACCCGCACGGCGCCGTCATGTCTACCTACACCAACGACACTGACGCGATCCGTCAGCTCATTGGCCAGTCACTGCCAACCCTACTGCAGTGCGGGCTAACCATCGTGGTGCTGGTGCTAACCATGCTGTACTACTCAGTGTGGCTGGCCCTGGTGGTGTTCTTGATTGCTGGCCTGATGATGTTTATAACCCGCGACCTGGGCGGTAAATCCGCCAAGTTCATGGTTAAACAGCAGCGCTCACTGGCCGACGAAGAAGGCTTCATTGAAGAAATGATGGACGGCCAGAAGGTAGTCCAGGTCTTCAACCACGAGCAGGCCGCTAAAGAAGAATTCCTAAAGTACAACCGCGAACTGTTTGAAAACTCCCAGAAAGCTAACCGTTTCGGTAACGTACTAATGCCGGCCCTGGGCAATATCGGCAACATTATGTACGTGGTTATCGCCATTATTGGCGGCATCTTGATCTTGGAGGAACTACCTAACCTGACCCTGACCGGAATTAACGTGGTCAGCGTGGGCGTGGTGGTTTCCTTCCTGGGTATGGTGCGTAACCTGTCGCAAACCATTGGGCAGATGTCCATGCAGGTACCCATGATTGCCCTGGGTATGGCTGGGGCCGGGCGTGTGTTTGCGCTGATCGGCCAGGAACCTGAAGCTGACGAGGGCTATGTTGGGCTGGTCCGGGCCAAAGTGGATGCTGATGGCGAGGTAACCCCCACCCAGGAGCGCACCGGGCACTGGGCTTGGCGTCACCCCCACCAGGCTGAAGGCACGGTTACCTACACGCCGCTGCGCGGCGAAATCGTGATGGAGCACGTGGATTTCTCTTATGACGGTAAGAAAGAAATCCTCCACGACATCTCCCTGTGGGCTAAGCCGGGCCAAAAGATTGCTTTTGTGGGGGCTACCGGCGCCGGTAAAACCACTATCACCAACCTAATCAACCGTTTCTACGACATTGATGACGGCAAGATCCGCTATGACGGCATCAATATCAACAAAATTCACAAGTCTGACCTGCGCCGTTCACTAGGCGTGGTATTGCAGGACGTGAAGCTGTTTACCGGCACGGTGATGGACAACATTCGCTACGGGCGCCTGGACGCCACCGATGAGGAATGTATTGCGGCAGCCAAGCTGGCTAACGCAGACTCCTTTATCCGGCGTTTACCGCAGGGATACGACACCATGCTGACCGGTAATGCCGCTAACCTGTCTCAAGGCCAGGCGCAGCTGATCTCTATTGCCCGTGCGGCAGTGGCTGATCCGCCCGCCATGATCTTGGATGAGGCCACCAGCTCCATTGACACCCGCACTGAAGCTTTAGTGCAGGCCGGTATGGATAACCTGATGAAAGGCCGTACCGTATTCGTAATTGCGCACCGCCTGTCCACCGTGCGTAACTCTGACGCGATTATGGTGCTAGACCACGGGCGCATTATTGAACGCGGTAGCCACGATGAATTGCTGGCTAAACGCGGGGTCTACTACCAGCTTTACACCGGTGCTTTTGAACTGGAGTAAACGCTAAAACTAGTGTGGGGGCGCGACCTTTTGGCCGCGCCCCCACACTATGTTTAGCAGCTGCTATTTCAAATAGATGCTAGTAGCTACCTGGCTACTTCGAGCAGATTACTTCCAGTCAGCGGGAATCGGGTAACCGTCACGCTTCCAGCCCTCGGCACCGAAAGGCCACATGGCGCTGGTCCAGTAGTAGCTCTTGCCAGCCGGCAGGGACGGGTCATTCTGGGTGAAGTAGTAGGTCCACACACGCGGGATACCGGTAATGGTGGATACGCCGTTCTTGATAGTACGAGTCTCAGAGTGAGAGTCGATGTACTGAGCTACGGCTACGTTGTCTGCTTCCTGAGTGCCACCGATGGTGCCCTTAGCGTTGAAGTAGAAGTTACCACGGTAAACGCTGCGGTAAGGCACGAAGTTCTCGGGGTGCTCAAAGCCCATGGCGCGGATCTTTTCGTAAGCGTCAGCCACAACATCAGCCGGCAGAGAGTTAACGTTTACTGCGGTGGGCAGCGGCCAGCCGTTGGTGGTGCTGATGCGCTGGGTTACGGCAGCCTTGTTCTCGTTACCGGCCCAGTCGTACCAAGCCCTGTCCTGGTAGTAGGTGTTCCTACCGGCCAGGCCAGAGTGCTCGATGGTGTCGAACTTTACGATGTAGTTCTTGTGGATCCAGTCGATGCTGGCCACCTCAGTGACGTAAGCGGGCTTACCCAGAGCGTTGGTCTGACGACGCGGGCCGGGGTTGTCAGCGGCGTTACCGGTGAGGGTGGTGGTTTCGGTGGGGTAGATCTTACCGTTGGGGTTTTGCCACTTAGCGTTGGCGATGCGGAAACCGTAGTCGTTCTTGTTGCCTGAGTCGCGGTTGCCGTACTGCAGGCTGTTGCCGATCAGGAAGGAGTAGCTGCGCGGGTTGTCAGCGTACTGGTGGCCCTGGGTGGAGGCGTAGGTGTTGTTCCACCACAGCTTGGGCTCAACTACACGGGAGGTGGTGGCGGCACTAGCCTGCGCGCCGATTACGAGCACGGGGGCGCTCCAAGCTGCCCCCTTAAGGGTTGCGCGGCGAGAAATATCGCTCATGATGTTTACCTTCGACAGATTCGAGTTGGGGATAGTTTTGAGGCTAACTATCTCTAAGGGGGAGCGTCAACGGCATAAGGAATATAAATAACCAAAATCACTGCAATTAGCACGAAATTGTATATTTAACTCAATTCACGGTTTAAAACCCTGAATTGAGAGCTACGCAACTTACATGCGATGCGAGATGTTCAATTACTTATATCGGGTGTGCGTATGCTGATCGCTAGGTAAAGACCTTAACCAGACAACCTGAAATTTAACTGAGAATAACCTGGAAGTGTTGACTCGGTTTGATTACACAGCTGCTTATGAATATAAGCCCAGACATTTAAGTCAATTTGTTGGCTCAACCAATAAAGCGATAGCTTTGCCTCGCCCCTTATTGCCCTGACGAGTTAATACTATTGTCGCTTGTTTACTACCTTGTAGGTGCAAACGCTTGCGTAAAGCCTCTGGTTCGACGTCGATCCCGCGCTTGTGAATCTCTAGTGCGCCAATGTCAGCTCGCTTAGCCCAGGCCTTTAAAGCTGAAGGTTTAGTAGGTAAAACCTGTACAATCTTCCAAGCCCTCACAAACGGCACTAAATCGTTAGGTAATGCACAATTACCTGTTAAATAAGCTAATTGTGGGGCTATTGGGGCAGCTGTTAATTGTTCGGCAATTTTAGCCACTAAGCCTGCGCGAATTACCGCCCCATCAGGTTCAAATAGATAGTCACCCAGTTCAGACGCAGCTTTAAGCTGAGTCGGGGTGGTGGAGGGATCACTTTCCGTATCCAGCAGGCGATGGGCGCCGTCGTCGTCAATAACTAAAGCGCTACGACCGCTACCTTCCAGTGCCAAGTCTCCACACCAAATACCAGCCTCAATAACCGCGCCGTGATCACTAATCCACTGCACGTGAGCGTCACTAGGTAAAGCCGCATAATCAATACCTGGAGCCACCTTAATGCCCAGGTTAGGTACCTGCTGGCGCCAAGAAAGCACCGTGCTTAGCGCCGGCGACCAAGCCTCAGGGTCACTAATGCGCCGCCCATTAGCGCGCCGGGCCGGATCGGCAAAAATTGCGTCCACTCCCAGCTGGGCTAAATCTAACTTAGTGGCGTCGGCATTAATTACCTGCACCTGCTCGTAGGGCATCAGGTTTACTGTGGCCAGGGCGGCGGTAGCCTCATCCAGCTCGACGGCGCTGACCTGCAAGCCCAGCTCAGCCAGGGCCAGGGTGTCAGAGCCAATTCCGCAACCCATGTCGGCCACATGCCTAGCACCGGCCTTAACGAAGCGCTGTGCGTGTAGCGCGGCCACCTGCAGCCGACTAGCCTGCTCCACGCCGTCGGGAGTAAACAGCATGCGCTGGGCGTAGGGGCCAAACTTGGCCTGGGCCTTGTCTCGCAAACGCTGCTGAGTTAGGGCGGCCGCAATCAGCTCGGGAGAGTAGCCCTGCTTGCGCAGTGCCACGGCCACTTTCAATGCCTGATCAGGCTGGTAATCGGGAAGGTTGGCTAGGAGCTGCCAGCCTTCAGGGGTCAACAGCGGTGCGAAGGTGGTAGCGTCCATGCCTAGATAATGCCATAGGTGGCTCGCGCAAACTCCACCGTAACGCCACCGTAACTCCACCGTGGGCGAAAGTTCAGACAGATTTTGGCACTCGCGTTGACTGAGTGCTAACGGCGTCGTAAGTTATTAACCGTTAAGGCATGTTCCACATGCCCTCCGGCTTGCTGTGCCGCTGACCCCCGCGACGGCAGAGGTATGGCAGCTGCGGGGCATACTATGCGTAAAGGAGGAGTCGTTATGTCCGTCTCCATCAAGCCGCTCGAGGACCGCGTGGTCATCCAGACCGTCGAGGCCGAGCAGACCACCTCTTTCGGTCTTGTCCTGCCCGACACTGCCAAGGAAAAGCCCCAGGAGGGCAAGGTTGTGGCAGTAGGCCCCGGCCGCATTGACGACAATGGCAAGCGCGTTCCGGTGGACGTCGCTGAGGGCGACCTGGTCATCTACTCCAAGTACGGCGGCACTGAGGTCAAGTACGACGGCGAAGAGTACCTAATCCTCTCCGCTCGCGACATCCTAGCTGTGGTTACCAAGTAACCTTCCCAGCTTGTGCGGCCCGTCCCGGTAGGGGCGGGCCTTTTTGTTTGCGTGGAAGCTATTAGCGCACGTCAAACGCAACTGCCCGTGCAGGCATTAAAACTTGAGCTGACAGGTAAAAGCGCTGGCGGGGCGTCCGTGAGACCGGAGGGTGGGTGCCCGCAAAGCCAAAGGGGCAGATGCCGAGAAACCGGAGGGCAGGCGTCCGCTAAACCAAGGGGTAGGCGCCCGCAAAACCGGAGGATAAAAACCGCAGCTTTATAAGGTGCAAAAAGCCACCTTTGTGAGACCTTGGAACCTTAACCTCAAAGGCATAACCTTAGAAAGGTGAACGAGTCCATCACCAATAGCGACATTTTTGCCCCCACTGGTCTAACCTATGACGACGTCCTCCTACTGCCTAGGCTGACCGACGTCGTTCCCTCCGAAGTGGACACTACCGCTCGGTTGACACGTAACATTTCTCTACACATTCCGCTAATTTCAGCGGCTATGGACACCGTAACTGAAGCCGATATGGCCATTGCCATGGCTCGTCAGGGTGGTATTGGTATTTTGCACCGCAACCTATCCATTGAGGATCAGGCCCAGCAGGTGCGACGCGTAAAGCGTAGTGAATCAGGTATGGTTTCGGATCCGGTAACTGTTGGCCCGGATGCCACCATCGCCGAACTAGACAAGCTATGCGGTCAGTACAAGGTTTCGGGCCTGCCTGTTGTAGGTGCTCAGGGGCGCCTGCTAGGTATCATCACCAACCGCGACCTGCGTTTTGTCCCCGCCGAGCGCTGGGAAGAACTAAGCGTTTCTGACTGTATGACCCCGCGTGAAAAGCTAATCACCGGTTATGTAGGTATCTCTCGCGAAGAAGCCAAGACCCTGCTGGCTGACAACCGCATTGAAAAGCTGCCGATTGTTGACGACGATGACCGCCTAACTGGTCTGATCACCGTCAAGGACTTCGTTAAGACTGAACAGTACCCCCACGCCACCAAGGATGCTTCCGGGCGTCTGATGGTGGGTGCCGCCCTGGGTTACTGGGGTGACACTTGGGAGCGCGCCGTGGCGCTGGCTGACGCCGGTGTGGACGTGCTGGTGGTTGACACTGCTAATGGTGGCGCCAAGCTGGCTTGCGACATGATCACCCGCCTCAAGAACGACCCGCAGTTCCACGGTATCGACGTTATCGGCGGTAACGTGGCTACCGCTGAGGGCGCTCAGGCTCTTATCGACGCTGGTGCGGACGCGGTTAAGGTGGGTGTGGGCCCGGGCTCTATCTGCACCACCCGCGTTGTGGCCGGCGTGGGTGTGCCGCAGGTAACCGCCGTATATGAGGCTGCTAAGGCCTGTAAGGCTGCTGGTGTGCCGCTAATTGCCGACGGCGGTCTGCAGTATTCTGGCGACATTGCGAAGGCCATTGTGGCTGGTGCTGACACCGTGATGGTTGGCTCGCTGCTAGCTGGCTGCACCGAGTCCCCTGGTGACCTGGTGTTCGTTAACGGTAAGCAGTGGAAGCGCTACCGTGGCATGGGCTCGCTGGGTGCCATGAGCTCGCGTGGTCGCAAGTCCTACTCTAAGGACCGCTACTTCCAGGCTGATGTTAGCGGCGACGACAAGATTGTCCCCGAAGGCATTGAGGGCCAGGTGCCCTTCTCCGGTTCACTAGCCTCTGTGGTTTACCAGCTGATCGGTGGCCTGCACCAGTCCATGTTCTACCTGGGTGCCCGCACTATTGATGAGGTTAAGGCTAACGGCCAGTTTGTGCGCATCACCTCTGCTGGTCTGAAGGAAAGCCACCCGCACGACGTGCAGATGGTAGTTGAGGCCCCTAACTACTCCGGCCGCCAGTAACTCCAGCAAGTACAGACAAATACAGACATATACAGGCAAAATCGTCCGTTCCCTATAAAAATTCCATGGGGTTTTATAGGGAACGGACGATTTGTCAGTATTTGCGAGTGCCAACCGCCTGGCGAAGTCAAAGACTTATACAAACTTATACAGATACTTAGGCAGAACGTGACCCTGCCTAGCGAATGATCTGAATCCAGACTTGGCCGAGTTTTAGGACTGGTATAGCTTAAGGACAGGTCTAGCTTTGGGATGGGTCTAGCTTAGGGACTTGTCTAGCTTCAAACCTGGATGGGCTTTAAGCCTTGTCTGGTTATGGACATTACCTAGCTGCTATGTCTAGACATATTTCAGCGCACTTGAACCATCACTTCCTCTGTGTGGTGATGCTGTGCTGAACCAAGTCAGTGGTGGGCTCGCCTCGAAATCACTTCCCCATACGGTATGCTGCCGTGAGCTTCTCTTATGAATCAGCAACTAAGACTTATGGTGTGGTGCCGTAGGAGTCAGCGTTTCATCATGTCCTATAACACTCCGTGATCGTCAGAGTCTCCCCAAATTGTTGAAGACGGAGATATAGCCAACGCAGGAATCAATAAACAAATCAGAGGATTAGCGTTCACGGTTGGTGGCGCCTATTACAATCCACTGTGTTCCGTTATATTCAAGTTTCACGGCTGCCCAGCGCGCTTGTTTCTCTCCATGTTCAATTCTGCCATCACCGTTATACTGTGTTACGGCTTCGCGTTCAAAATCTACTTGTATTACTATCCCATCTTTAAAATCATATCTACGAAAAGCTTTAATAAATGTAATTGCGACTGGGCTGCTCCATCCTCCTTTGTTGTGTACTTCTTGTGCTTTTTCTACAGGCTTAGTAGCTGTGTCAGTATTACCTGGACACAATTCTTTGTACTCATTAGTGCTGCCGGATACGTAAATGTAGTAGTTCAGTTGCACCCAATATTTAGCTGTTGCGATCGCACCATCGTCATTGTTGACGGTGATTAGTTCAGGTTTGGGTGGTGGTGGTGTGGCCAGGGCCTGCTTTTTGGCCTCCGCTAGCTCTGGCGTCATGATGAGTGTTGGGCTAGCAGTCGCTGTAGGCGTGCCAGTTACAGTAGGCGTACCAGTCGCTGTAGGTGCGTCGCTAGCCTCGCTGCCGGCTTTTGGCGTGGCTGTAGCTGCTTTGGTGTGTGTGCTGACGACGGCGGCCTTAGTGCTGCCAGTACTTGAAGAGCTTTGCCCTTGATTGTCACTACACCCACTCAATCCCGAGCAGGCCAGCAGAGTTAAAGCCAATGCCACCTGTAGGTGCCGTTTAGTTGGTGGTTTCTTCATTGTGTTTCCCCCATGATTTATCTAATTGCTAGTGGTAATAAATCATTGCCGAAAATTTGAAGTAGTGCCTAAGAATCTCTTATGGTGTAATGCCGTAGGAATCAGCAATGTAGAGATTGAACGGGTTGGATGTTTTGGTGGTGGTGACTGTGCCGTTGACTTGGTGCCATTGGGTTTGTTCGGCGATACGCCACCGGGTCGTCCAAGAAGTACGTAACCTATGCACTTATAACAAAAGAATTTCCGCTTGCATCGGCATCGCCATCAGAGACTAACTCTGCAGGAGTTGATAGGATGAGAGTAGGAATTAATGGATAAATTGATTGTTTAACGTTCACGATTAACCGCCTCTTTAACTATCCATTGTGTTCCATTGTATTCGAGTTTTACGCCCGCCCAGCGTGATTGCTTTGGATTATTTTTAATTTTTCCGTCGCCACCATAGCTAGTGTAAGCTTCGCGTTCAAAATCCACTTGTATAACTACATCGTCTTTGAAATCAGTCCTGCGAAATGCATCAGTAAATTTCACAGTAACTGGATTACTCCAGCCACCTCTAGCGTGATTTTCGGTTGCGTATTTTACTGGTGTGATAGCTGTGGACTCATCACCGTTACATAGTGCTTTGTATTCATCTACTTTTCCGGTGGTGTAGATGTAGTAGTGCAGTTGCACCCAGTATTTGGCTGTGGCTATGGCACCGTCATCATTGTTGACAGTGATTAGTTCTGGTTTGGGTGGTGGCGGCGTGGCTAGTGCCTGCTTCTTAGCCTCCACCAGTTCTGGGGTCATGATGAGTGTTGGGCTAGCAGTCGCCGAGGGCGTGCCACTTGCGGTAGACGTGCCAGTATCCTTAGCTTTGCCGCTGCTCTTGGGCGTGGCGGTGGCTTTCGTGTTGTGCGTACTGGCGACGGCGGCCTTACCGCTGCCAGCATTTGCAGCGCCTTGCTCTTGGCCTCCGCTACACCCGGCTAGGCATGAACAGGCCAGCAGGGTTAAGGCCAATGCTGCTTGAAGCTGGCGTTTATATGCTGGTGTCTTCATTGTGTTTCCCTCATGATTCATCTACGTTGATTCATCTAATTACGAGTGGCATAAGCCGTTGCTGAAAAAATTGAAGTAGTGCCTTGAAAATCTTTTACGGCGTGGTGCCGTAGGAATCAGCGAAGTAGAGGTTGAACGGGCTTGAGGTTTCGGTGGTAGTGACTGTTCCGTTGACTTGATGCCATTGGGCCTGTCCGGCGATGCGCCACCTAGCACTCCAGGAAGTGCGCAACTTAATCACGTATCCGTTGCCGGTAATTTCGTAGGGGTGGCTGACAGTGTAGTTAGGGTATGGAGTGCCTGGATCAGTGGTCTCAAAGGTTTGGCCGTCTCCCCAGTCCCAGTTAAAAGACACAGGGGTCGCCTCAACCTCAATGGGTGTACCTAGCAAGGTGATGTTGAAGGTTTGTTTATCTGGGCTGGTCCAAACCATCATGGGTTGCTTGAAGATAACGAAAATCTCCCCGCTGGGGTAGCGGTTTATGCCCGATCCGTGTGGGATGAGGCGGGCGACTTGTTCGTTACTGATAGTGGTAGGGCCGGCTGCTAGGGGTGCGCCGGTGTTGACTTGGGCGGTGCATTCCTCAGGAGGCCCTGGCGCTATCCCCATTGTCATGAGTACTTCTAGCCGTGGCAGTATGCATTTTTGGGCGTATTCTTCAGCGGCTCGTTTAGCTGCTTCAGGGTCTACTGGCCCGGCTGGCTCGGCCACCGCAGAAAAACCATCAGGACTAGTCGTACTCTCACCTCGGCCTACGATGATTCCATTGTTGTTGTTATCAATTTCTCCCCAGTCGCTTACTTCTGAAGGAGGTGATAAAGCGATTATTGGTAGCAATACATAGGCTAGTTTATTGATCTGCATGATTAACCGCTTCTACTACGATCCATTGTGTGCCGTTATATTCAACTCTTACTCCAGCCCATCGCAGTTGCTTGTCAAATCGTTCAATACTTCCGTTGCCGTTATATTGAACAAAAGGGGCACGTTCAAATTCTACTTGTATTACTATATGGTTTTTAATATCAGATCTGCGGAAAGCTTTAGTAAATTTAATTGTGACTGGCTCGCTCCATCCACCTTTAGCGTGAATGTCTTTCATTTTCTCTATAGGTTTGGTAGCTATATAAGTGCTGCCAGGACATAATTCTTGGTATTCGGAAGCTTTACCGCTGGTGTAGATGTAATAATCCAGTTGCACCCAGTACTTGGCTGTAGCGATAGCACCGTCGTCGCTGTTGACTGTGATCAGCTCTGGTTTGGGTGGTGGCGGCGTGGCTAGGGCACGTTTCTTGGAAGCCTTCAGCTCTGGGGTCATGATGAGTGTTGGGTTGGCAGTCGCCGAGGGTGTGCCACTTGCGGTAGACGTGCCAGTAGCCTTGCTGTTGGCTTTTGGCGTGGCGGCGCCTGCTTTAGTGTGTACATTGGCGACGACGGCCTTGCTGCTGCCAGCATTTGCAGCGCCCTGCTCTTGGCCCCCGCTACACCCAGTCAACCCTGAACAAGCCAGCAGGGTTAAAGCCAACGCCACCTGTAGGTGGTGTTTAGTTGGTGGTGTTTTCATTGTGTTTCCCCCGTGATTAATCTGCATTGATTTATCTAATTACGAGTGGCTATAAGCCGTTGCCGAAAAGTTTGAAGTAGTGCCTTGAAAATCTTTTATGGTGTAGTGCCGTAGGGGTCGGCAATATACAAGTTGAACGGTGACGAGGTTTCTGTAGTAGTTACTGTCCAGTTGACCTGGTGTCATTCGGGTTGGCCGGCTATGTGCCAACGGTCCGGCCGGCTCAGCCACCGCAGAAAAACCACCAGGGGCAGTCGTAGTCTCACCTCTACCAAAGATAAAGCTACTTCCGTCGTCATCAGTTTTTCCCAGTTATCTGCGTTTGTGGGCAATGATAATGCGAGCACAGGAACTAATAAACAAGCTAATTGATTAATCTTCACGGTTAAACGCCTCTTTTACGATCCATTGAGAGCCGTTATATTCGAGCTTTACGCCTGCATAACGTGATTGCTTTGGGTGATATTCAATTTTGCCGTCGCTATCGTAGTGATTTACGCCTTCACGGTCGAAATCTACTTGTATCACTACATCGTTTTTAAAATCAGATCTCCGGAAAGCGGCTGTAAATTTAAGCGTAACTGGGGCTACCCAGCCACCTTCTGACTGATTACGAGTTGCGTCTTCTACAGGTTTAGTGGCAATAGATCCATTACCGGGGCATAGCTTTTTATATTCATCTACTTTGCCGGTGGTGTAAATGTAGTAGTAGAGCTGTACCCAGTATTTGGCGGTGGCTATGGCGCCGTCGTCGCTGTTGACGGTGATTAGTTCAGGTTTGGGTGGGGGCTGGGTGTTGCGGGCTTGTTTTCTGGCGGCCTCAAGTTCTGGTGACAAGGTTGCGGTTAGACTGGCGGACGCTGTGGGTGTGCTAGTGCTTTTAGCCTTGCTGCTGGTTTTTGATGTGGCTGTAGCTGCTTTGGTGTGTGTGCTGGCGACGGCGGCCTTACTGCTGCCAGCATTTGCAGGGCCTTGCTCTTGGCTCTCACTACACCCAGCTAGGCCTGAACAAGCAAGCAGGGTTAAGGACAATGTCACTTGAAAATGCTGCTTAGTTATCAAGGTTTCCATTGTGTTTCCTAATGATTTATCTGCGTTGATTAATCAAATTTGAAGTGTTGCCGCGAAAATCTCTTATGGTGTGGTTCCGTAGGAATCAGCGATATACAGGTTGAAGGGGCTTGAGGTTTCGGTGGTGGTGACTGTTCCGTTGACTTGGTGCCATTGGGTTTGGCCGGCTATGCGCCAGCGGGCCGACCAGGAAGTACGCAGCCTAATCACATATCCGTTGCCGGTTACCTCATAGGGGTGGCTGACACTGTAGTTAGGGTATGGGGTGCCCGGGTCAGTAGTCTCGAAGGTTTGGCCGTCTCCCCAGTCCCAGTTAAAAGACACAGGGGTCGCCTCAACCTCGATGGCTGTGCCTAGTAGGGTGATGTTGAAGGTTTGTTTATCTGGGCTGGTCCACACCATCATGGGTTGTTTGAAAATAACGAAGATTTCACCGCTGGGGTAACGGTTTATACCTGAGCCGTGTGGGATCAGGCGGGCTACTTGTTCGTTACTGACCGTGGTAGGACCAGCAGCCAGTGGCGCGCCAGTGTTGGCTTGGGCAGCGCATTCCTGGGGGGTAGTTACCTCGGTTTTATCCAGGAGGGCGGCTAATGTCGGTATCGCGACGCAATGGAAGCGGTACTTTTCAGCTGCTCGTTTAGCTGCTTCAGGGTCTACCGGCCCGGCTGGCTCAGCCACCGCCGAAAAACCACCAGGCCTGGTTGCTCGCTCACTATGACGGACAATGATGCCTGTTCCATTGTCGCCAATTTCTACGCTATTATCTGGAGGATTACCATTTGCTAAAGTAAGTATTGGAACTATCAGATAAATCAGCTTATTAAATTTCACGATTAACCGCCTCGACTACAACCCATTGCGTGCCGTTGTATTCAAGCTTTACGGCAGCCCACCGTGATTGATTCTGAAAATATCGTGTAGTCCCATCACTGTAATATTGCGTGAAAGCATTGCGCTCAAAGTCTACTTGTATCATTACTTCCTGTTTAAAGTCATTTCTGCGAAAAGCATCAGTGAATTTAACTGTGACCGGGTCAGTCCAGCCACCTAAAGTATGATTTTCTTTTGCGTGTTCCACTGGTTTTGTTGCCATAAAACCGTTGCCCGGACACAATTCCTTGTATTCGCTAGTTTTTCCAGTGGTGTAGATGTAGTAGTAGAGCTGTACCCAATATTTGGCGGTAGCTATTGCACCGTCATCACTATTGACTGTGATCAGCTCTGGTTTGGGTGGTGGCGGCGTGGCCAGGGCCCGCTTCTTAGAGGCTTCCAGCTCTGGTGTCATGATGAGTGTCGGGCTAGCTGTAGCACCGGGCGTGGCAGCTACAGTAGGCGCGCCGGTTGCGGTAGGCACACCACTGGCCCTGGTTTTACTGCTGGCTTTTGGCGTGGCGGTGCCTGCTTTAGTGTGTGCATTGGCGACGGCGGCCTTACTGCTAGCCGTGTTTGAAGCGTTTTGTTCCTGGCCCCCACTACACCCAGCCAACCCCGAGCAGGCCAGTAGTGTTAAGGCCAGTGCGGCCTGAAAGCTGCGTTTAGTTACTACGACCCCCATTGTGTTCCCCCGTGATTTATCTACACTGATGAAGCTTTAAGGGAGTGTTGGGGAAGTATTACAAAGCATGGTACATAACACCCCGTACTTTTGGAGTGTTATACACTGTGTTTAGTAATGCCTAATATTTTAGGTCTGTAATCTGGATCTCGCAGGCAAATCAAAAAACCTGCACTAATGTGTCTCAAGCCACTAATAAAACTGAGAAAAATTGCTTCCTCAGGTGTTGGTAGATATCAGGTTGAGCCTCAGGATGGGGCTGCTTGAGGTGGTAGCAGTGCTGTTTGCTTTGGCGACGACGCCGCCCAGCTTGGTTGAGTCAGTAGTGTTGGAGTTAGCGCCGCTGAGCGTGGCACGCTCTGGCGACACTGAAACTAGCGCCATTTGTGTGGCGCCTAGATAGAGTCCCCGCTGCATTCCCTCATGATCAACATTGCTTGATTAGTTAAGGAAGTAATGAGGGCTGCTACAAAACATGCTACATAACGCCCCACATTATTAGGTTGCTGTTTAGAGCTTTTAGTAATGCGTGGGTTAGTGTGTTTGGTGATACGTAAAATTTTAGGCTCACCCCGAGCCCTACATGGCTAAATCAAAATCCCGGAACAACACCTCGTGAATCTGCGCCCGTATTTGTAAAAACTACGCAATCTGTAAAAACTATGCACGTGTTATTCTGCCCAGTTTGAGTGGCTAAGGCTCTCTCAATCAAGCTCAAACGGCCAGGGTTCGCTTAGCCCAGGTCAAGCAGGTAAGCCTCGCTCAGCCCAGGTCAAGTGGCCAGGACTCGCTAGCGGGAACGGCATCAGGGCGCGTCTTACTGAGCCACTGGTTGAAGGAGCGCGCCCACTTGGCGTGCGAGCGGGCTTGCCAAGCATTAGCCTCAGTCAGGTTTAACTGTGCCAACTGCTTATGCTTAAGTGCCATCGTCTGCAAAACATCCAATGTGGCCTGCACATCTACCTCAGCGGTGTGCAGCCGCTCGTCGTTTTCGACGCCGTAAACCTCAATCAGGTTCTCCAACTTGCGCTTGCCTTTACGCCAGCGCTCTAGCTCTCGATCCAGTACCAGCGGATCTAGCACCGGCGTTGGCTCACCGCCCAAACGCTCGGTTAGTGTGGCTAGGCCGTGGCGCTTAAGCTCAGATTCCATCAGGGTTAGGTCATAGCTGGCGTTAAAAATGACTAGCGGAATCGACGCCTGCAGCGCCTCAACAATATGGGTGGCGAGCTGCTCCAAAACCTCCTCAATGAGGGCGCCGTGAGTTTTAGCCACCTCGTTGGTAATTCCGTGCACGGCCGTGGCGCCGGCGGGAATCTCGACGCCGGGATTGGCCAGCCAGGTGCTTACGGTGTCTTGGGTGCGGGTGGGGGCGTCGCTACTGGCAGGGCGGAACACCAAAGCGGCCGTCACCAGCCGGTCATGGCGAGGGTCAACCCCGGTAGTTTCCGTATCGAAGCCCAATAAGGGGCCGTTAAACCATGGTGTGCTCATGTTTTCTCCTGGTGGATGCGATTTGGTGGATAAGTTGTGCTTTGGTGGCTGACGGCTGCCGGGGTACCTATAGCGCCGGGTGTCGGGTGCCAGGTGCCTGGGCTGTCGGATTGGCTAGGCCGCAGGTGCCGATGCAATGACAGACAATGCTGCCGGCATGACACTCCGGGCCGGGTGTTACTTTAAGTTTGGCATGTCTATACCCCTCGCTAAGGTGCCATTTTTACGTCATTTTGGCGGGGATAGGGGAGCGCCGGGGATAGAGGCGGCGGCAGGAGCGGGAGATAGGGGGGCAGGGACAGGAGTGACGGCAGGGGTGGGGGTAACGCCGGTGGCGGGGGCGACGACGTCGTAAAAGCCAGCTGGGACCGAAGCTGTCTGCTGCTGGAACTGAAAGCCGTCTGCTGCTGGAACTGAAAGCCTACGCTAAGTCCTTACAGGTGCTGTACAGACAATAAAACCAGTATGTTTGCCAAAAAATTTATTTACCCGCTTAACCCAGGTGAAATTTTGACCTAGAACACGGTAAAGTAATACCCGGCACGCGCGGCGACCTGCGGCGCGTTCTCGTAGCTACCAGCCAACGCTGGCAATAACTTCAGTCAAGGAGAATGTTTATGGCACAGGTAACCGCCACCATCGCCTCCAAGGTCGGCCTACACGCTCGTCCTGCCGCTGCTTTCGTCAAGGCCGTTGGCGAACAGGGCATCCCGGTCACCATTGCCAAGGAAGGCGGCAGCCCGGTAGACGCTTCCTACATCCTCGGTGTCATGACCCTAGGCGCCACTTTCGGTGACGTCGTCACCCTGACCAGCGAGGCCGAGGGTGCCGAGGCCGGTCTGGAAGCCCTCAAGGCTCTACTGGAGACCGACCTGGACGCCTGATACGTCTAAACTTAAGCCCCCGCCAGCGTTTTTACGCAGCGGGGGTTTTTGTTTGTCTTTAATATTGGCCTATGACGACTGTTGTTGCGGTAGATGGTTCGGCCCTGGGCAATCCCGGTCCGGCTGGTTGGGCTTGGTACGTGGACGAAAACTGCTGGGCGGCTGGGGGATGGCCTAGCAGCAGCAATAATCGGGGCGAACTTACAGCGCTGTTGGAGCTACTGAAAGCCACGGCCCCCACCAATGAGGAATTGCATGTGCTGGCTGATTCGCAGTACGTGATTAATTCGGTGACTAAATGGATAGCGGGCTGGAAAGCTAATGGTTGGCGTAAAGCCGATAAAAAACCAGTGGTTAATGTTGACTTAATGCAGGCTATCGATAAAGCCATTACTGGCCGTAAGGTGAGTTTTGAATGGGTGCGTGGTCACAGCGGCCACCCCCTCAATGAAGCCGCTGATGATAAGGCCCGCGCCGCCGCCAGGGCTTATCAGCATCACAGCTCGGTGGAGAGTGGCCCGGGGTGGACTCGCGGGGAAAATAAGGGGACTACGACGACGGCGCCCGGCTCAGCTCAGGGGTCGACGACGGCGCCCGGCTCAGCTCAGGGGTCGAAGTCTGCTAGTAAAGCTGCTAGCCAGCCAAATGAAAAACAGGTGAAGACTAGTGCTAATACGTCAGGTGAGGCGAAAACTATGTCTAGCCAACAAAAAATTGCTAATGCACAGCAGAGCATCGCTGCTTTGCAACAACAGATTGCGCAGACGCAACGAGAAATTGCCTCAGAACAGCAAAAGATAGTTGCCGCCCACCAAAGCATTGTGACGATTCAACAAAATATCACGGCAGCGCAACAAAAGATCGCCAAGATTCAACAAAGAATTGCTAGCGCACAGCAAAAAATTGTCTCAGCGCAGCAAGAAATTTTATCTGCTAACCGCCACGGCGGACGCGCTAAATCAGCTGACGCTAACCCCGACACCCTGTTTTAGGGGCAGGCCGCACGTTTAACGTGAAACAAAAAGATGTGGGCCGGAATGTAAATTCCGGCCCACATTGCTTTTAACCCCGGTTAGCTTTGCGGCAACAACGCGGCGCCACTGGCGCCGCTAGTACTAGCGCGGCTTATGCCTCAGACCAGGCTCATGGCCTGGCGGGCGATGGCCAGTTCCTCGTTGGTGGGTACTACCAGCACCTTCACCTTCGAGTCGGGGGTGGACACCACGCGCGGCTCGGGGCTGCGCTGGTTGTTGGCCTGCTCATCTAGCTCAACACCCAACCAACCCAGGCGAGCGCACAGCTCGGCGCGGATGGCGGCGTCGTTCTCACCAATACCAGCGGTGAAGGTGAGGGCATCTAGGCCACCCATGACGGCGGTGTAAGAACCCACGTACTTGAGTAGGCGGTGAATGTAGATGTCCATGGCTTCGCGGGCCTGGGTGTCGCCGGCGTCGATACGCTTCCACACTTCACGCATGTCGTTGTCGCCGCACAGGCCCTTCATGCCGGATTCGCGGTTGAACAGGTGGTCCAGCTCCTGGGCGTCCATCCCGGCCACGCGGGCCAGGTGGAATACTGCAGCCGGGTCGATGTCGCCGGTGCGGGTGCCCATAACCAGGCCCTCCAGCGGGGTTAGACCCATGGAGGTGTCTACCGCGCGCCCGCACACAACAGCGGAGGCGCTGGCGCCGTTACCCAGGTGCAGCACAATCTGCTTGAGGTCGTCGCGACCTAGCAGCTGGCTGACAGTAGAGGAAACGTACTGGTGGCTGGTGCCGTGGGCGCCGTAGCGGCGAATCTCGTACTTGTCAGCAACCTCGCGGTTCAGGGCGTAACGCGCGGAGGCTTCGGGCAGGCCCTGGAAGAAAGCGGTGTCGAAAACAACCACGTGCGGCACATCGGGCAGCAGCTGGCGAGCCACGCGGATACCGGCTAGGGCCGGGCCGTTGTGTAGCGGGCCTAGCGGAATTAGCGCCTCCACCCGGTTTTCTACCGCCTCGTCCACCAGGGCGGGGCCGTCAAAGTAGCGTCCACCTTGCACTACGCGGTGACCGACGGCGGCAATGTTGGCTTCTGCCAGGGAGGGGCCTTCGCTTTCGAACAGCTCCAGTACCTTGGCTAGGCCGGCGCGGTGGTCAGGTACGGGAGCTTCGATCACGGTCTTAGCTTCGTCGTGCTTGTGGGTGATCGCGCCCATTTCCTCACCGATACGCTCCACCAGACCCGAGGCCAGAGCCTGACCAGAGTCGGGGTCTACCAGCTGGTACTTGATGGAGGAAGAACCGGAGTTGATCACCAAAACGGTGTGCAGTGCCATAAAAATCCCTTGCGTTACTTGCGTTGTTAGTGCTTGATTTTAGCCCTGTGCCTGTACGGCAGTGATGGCCACGGTGTTAATGATGTCTTCCACCAATGCACCGCGAGACAGGTCGTTTACCGGCTTGTTCAGGCCCTGCAGGATCGGGCCCACCGCCACCGCTCCAGAAGAACGCTGCACGGCCTTGTAGCCGATGTTACCGCTGGAAAGGTCCGGGAAGATGAACACGTTGGCGCGTCCGGCGACGGCGCTACCGGGGGCCTTAGCGGCGGCCACGGAGGGGTCGATGGCGGCGTCGTACTGAATGGGGCCCTCAACGGCCAGCTCAGGGGCCTTTTGACGGACCAACTCAGTGGCGGCGCGGACCTTGTCCACATCCGCGCCCTTACCGGAGGTGCCGGTGGAGAAGGACAGCATGGCCACGCGCGGCTCCACCCCAAACTGACGGGCGGTTTCAGCCGAAGAAATAGCAATGTCAGCCAGCTGCTCAGCGGTGGGCTCAGGGTTGACGGCGCAGTCACCGTAAACCAGTACGCGGTCTTCAAGCAGCATCAAGAACACCGAGGAAACAATGGAAGTGCCCGGCTTGGTCTTGATGATCTGGAAGGAAGGCACGATGGTGTGAGCGGTGGTGTGTACCGCGCCCGAAACCATACCGTCGGCGTCGCCCATGTGCACCATCATGGTGCCAAAGTAGGACACGTCCTGAACCTTTTCGCGGGCCTGCTCCAGGGTGACACCCTTCTTGGCGCGCAGGCGAGCAAACTCGGTGGCGTACTTTTCTAGCAGCTGCTCGTCGTGCACAGACACGATGCGGGCGCCGGAAATGTTTAGGCCCAGCTCAGTGGCGCGGGCGTGCACAGCGTTTTCGTCACCCAGCAGCACCACGTTGGCTACGTTGCGGCGTAGCACGGAGTCGGCGGCGCGCAGCACACGGTCGTCTTCAGACTCGGGCAGCACAATGGTGCGGCGGTCGTTGCGGGCGCGCTCGATCAGTTCGCTTTGGAACATCAGCGGGGTAACCACCTCGGAGCGGGCTACATCCAGGGCGTCCATAATGCCCTTAACGTCAGCTTCCTGCTCGAAAGTGGTGATGGCGACGTCGATCTTGTGCTTGGAGCCCTGGGCGATGTGAGCCTTAATGGAACCAGCAGCCAGACCCACCTTGAAGGTGTCCAGGTTAGTGGTGATTATAGGTAGCGAGGTGCTTAGACCCTTGATCAGCTCAGCGGGCACGGTAGGCAGCGGGAAACCGCCGTTTAGTACCAAACCAGCCAGGGAAGGCATGGCGGTGGAGGCGTGCGCAGCAGCCAGGGCGATGATGATACCTACGCGGTCTGAGGGCACAACCACCAGCTGGCCGTCACGTAGACGCTCCATGGCGTGGGAGACGTCCATAGCGCAGATGAGCAGGTCTTCAGCTTCACGTTCTAGCAGTGCCGGGTCGCCGGAAAGTAGCTGGCCGTCAATAGTGCGCATAACTTCGCCGACGCTGGGGGCGGCCAGTAGCGGCACTTCCGGGATGGAGGTGACGGTTAGTCCTTCCAGCTTGGACTTAAGCAGGTACTCGATAGCTTCGCGCTCGCTGGGCTTGCAGCGGTTGGCTACCACGGCCACCACCCGGGCGTGCTCGGCTGCGATTTCCTTAATCGATACCTGGGCGCTGGCTAGTGCTTCGGAGGGGCCCTGGTTGCCGTTTACTACCAGCAGGGTGGGGGCGCCAATGTTGGCTGCTACCTGGGCGTTTAGGGTCAGTTCGGGGTTGCCGGCGACGCCGTCGTAGTCAGAGCCGTCAATGATGACCACGTCGTGCTCGCGGGCCACATTGCGGTAGGCCTCAATGATGGCGGCCATGCCGGCTTCGGGGTCGGCGCGGAATTCGTCCCAGGTGACGCCAATGGCCTGCTCAGCGCTTAGGTGTGAGCCTGAGTGCTCAAGTAGGAGCGGGGTGAATAGGTCATTTTCACGGTCAAATACGAAGGGGCGGAAAATGCCAACTTTGGCCACCACCTTGGTTAACGCTGAAGCTAGGGACAAAGCCACCATTGACTTGCCCGAGCCAGCGCTGGGAGAGCTGATATAAATGCTGTGTGCCACGCTACAACCTCGGATCTTCTATCAAATCGTTCGCGGGGCGGCCGAGGTGACCTCGGCGTCCCATGCTCTAAGTCTGCCTCATTGTCATGCTTAACTTTGCCAAGCTTGGCTGTAGGCAGGGGTGAAACATCTCTTATTTTGTGGGTTTTTGTTAGTTATGTCGGTTTCCGACGGCGCTCGTGCGGGTGTGGTGCTGGTGCCGACGGCGTGCTTTTGGGGCCGACGGCGCAGCTCGGGCCGCCTGGGGTGAGGTGCCGACGCTGCCCCGGGTAGTACTGCGCCGCACCACCCCGGGCCGTACGCCGGCGTCCTGGGCGCCGTCGTCGTTGTAACTTAAGCCAGCAGCAGCGGCAAGGTAGAAATAACAGTGGTTATGATGACCAGCGGCTCAAACACCGCCAAAGTTAGCCGCCTGGCCAGCGCGCGCCCAGCCAGCGCCCCAAACAGCACGATCGGCACCAAAAAAGCCGCTATTTGCAGGTGCTGGGGCTGAATTAGACCCAGCGAAATAGTGAAGGGAAGCTTAGAAAGATTAACTAGGAAGAAAAACCAGGCAGTAGTTCCCAGGAAAGTTTTTACACTGAATTTGCACGCCAAAAAGTACATGCTGGTAACTGGGCCGCCAGCATTAGCAACCATAGTGGTAAAGCCCGCTAAAGCCCCCGCAATTGCGCGCATAGGTTTATTCGCAGGAATATTGGTTAGCTTACGGCGACGCTGCCAAATAGTTAACATCACTAAAAGTAATAAAATAATACCAATAGATTTACGCATCTGTGCCTGGCTAACAAAACGCATAAAGATCGCCCCGGCTACCACCCCGGTAAGCACTGAAACAACCAGGCGCCGCAATAGTTTGAAGTCGGCGTCGCGCCGGTAAGTCCAAATAGCCAGCAGGTCTCCGGCCAGCAGTAAAACCAGCATCATGCCGGTGGATTCTTTGGCGGGTAGCACCAGGGCGTAAAGCGCCGCCGCAATTGAAGCTAAACCGGGGATGGCGGTCTTTGCCAGGCCGGTTAGCAGCGCTGCAACGATTAGCATCGCCCAGCTCAGTACCGTTAAAGAAGCTAACACCGCTACAGTCTACAGTAATTGTCAGAACAATTCTTGCTTGATTTTACTTAAAGTAGACTGCCCATATGCCTAACCCCACCCAGGCCGACGTTGCCCGCGCTACCAGCGTCCCTGCGGCTACCAGCAGCCCGGCAGTCTGGGCTGCAGCTAGCAGGTTCTTGGCCGAAATTTCCAGGCCCTCAACATTGCCGTAGGCGGCGTCCTCGTGCTCGATGTTGATGTTCATGTCAGGGTCAGCAGCAGAGATTACCCGCAAGAACTCAGCCCAGTACTCGGTGTCGTGGCCCAAACCGAAAGCCACGAAACGCCAAGCTGGATCCTGAGGCCAAGATCTGCACCAGTAGCCAACCGCAACCGGAGTCTTGTTCTCAGCCTCAGCCGGCACCGGCACAAAATCAGTGTCCAACACGCCCCGGTAAGCGGCCCCCGGGAAAATCTTGGTGTCCTTGGCGTGTACGTGACCAATCAGGCCAGCCAGGCGCTTGCTGGCCAGATCAATGGTCTTAAACAGGTCCTCGGCGTGCTTTAGACCCTCATTGGGTAGCGGGCTGGTGGGGTTACCGGAGGTGTTTAAGCCAGTCAAGGCTACGCCGTGGGTTTCGAAAACACCCAGGTAGTCCTCGCGGGCGGAGATAAACGTGCTCAGCCCTAACAAGGTGCGCCAGGTCTAGAGGCGCTTGGGCATAAAAAAGTCCGGACCGCTAGTGAACTGCGATCCGGGACGTATTCCCTTACCTGTAAAGCTGGCTTAAAAACTGCTAGCTTTGCAGGCTTTGGGGTAAAGTGCTAGGCATCAGGCGTTGATGAGCTTTTCCTCAACGTAGCTGCGAGCGATCTTGGCGTACTTCAGGGGCTCGGCAACCTTGGGGTCCTGCTCGGCCTCAACTAGGATCCAGCCCTTGTAGCCGTGCTCAACTAGGAAGTTGTAGGGCTCGGGGAAGTCGATGGTGCCGTCGCCAGGGACGGTGAACATGCCGGCCAGGAAGGAGTCGAGGAAGGAGCGCTTGGCTTCCTTGGACTCGGCCATCTTCTCGGGGCGTACGTCCTTGAAGTGCACGTGCTTGATGCGGTCGATGGCGCCGTGCAGCAGGCCCAGGACGTCGCCGTCGCCCACGAAAGCGTGACCGGTGTCGAACAGCAGGGAGACCTTGGTGGGGTCGGTCAGCTCAAGCAGCTTGAAGGTCTCTTCCTTGGTCTGCACTACGGTGCCCAGGTGGTGGTGGTAGACCAGGTCCAGGCCGTACTCGTGAGCGATCTCGCCAAGCTTGTCCAGGCCCTCAGCCAGAACCGGCCACTCCTCGTCCTTGAGAACAGGCTTGTTCTCGAAGATGCAGATGTCGCGGATGCCCTGCACGGAGCCGGTCTGCTCGGAGACCACCACGCGGGTGGCGCCCAGGAACTGCAGGTACTCGCAGGTGGCGCGGAACTCGGGGATAACGGCGTCGATGCCGTCACGGACGATGAAGGAGGAGAACCACTGGGCCACGATCTTCAGGCCAGCAGCGTCAGCCTTAGCCTTGACCTCTTCCTTTGGCGGGTACCAGCCGGCAACCTCGGTGCCACGGAAGCCAACGGTGGCTAGGTCGTCGAACATGACGTCGATGGTGTTCCATTCGCCAACCTCGGGAATGTCATCGTTACGCCAGCTGATGGGGTGCATACCCCAGGTGATGCCGTGCGGGTCGGTAATAGCGGTAGTGGGGTCTAGCTTTGCTGCCATTGCAACTCCTTTGTGTTTTAGCATTCGGTGAGCGGCGTATCCCGGCCTTAAGCGCTCACTAAGAAGTCTATTCGAAACGTTTCTGAGACTTCAATGTCTGGACAATTAATTTTATTTTGTTCGATCCGGTGAACAGTTTTGCGTCCGACGCCGCCCCTGACCGCTTGGGGTCTGTGTGCCTTTGGGGGGATGCGGCGGTGCTGCCCTGGTGATCACTTAGCGCAGTTAACGCGGCTAGTTAGGGGCGACGTCGAAACTGTGGCGGTGCCTAGAAGCGCCGCTGAAGTGGGGTGCTTGTCTTACGGCAAACACCCCACAAGTTTTGGTCAGGAGAAGCGAGCCTTCATCTCGACCTCAATCTCTTCCAGAGACTTGTCGGCGGTCTCAGGCATGATCTTGAACAGGATCACGGCTACGACCAGGTTGGTGACACCGTAGATGGTGTAGGTGATACCACCACCAAGGTTCTCCATCATGTAGGGGAAGGTCCAGCCCACGATGGCGTTGACGATCCACAGGCAGAAGATGGCGGTACCGTTCATGACACCGCGCACGTTAGACGGGAAGATTTCACCCATCATGGTCCACACGATGGTTCCGTTGGAGGACTGAACGATCAGCATGAATACGGCCATCAGAGCCAAAATCAGGTAGGCAGCCCAGCTCGGCGGGGTGGTCTTGTTGTCGATGTGCGGGGCAATGGTGAACTCGAAGATGGCAGCAATGGCCAGCAAGGAGATACCTACACCGATCACGTCAGCGATCAGGATCTGACGACGATGGAACTTCAAGATCAGCCAGATACCCAGGGCAGAACCGATAACACTCATGGCGCCGTTAGCAACCTGGGCGGTAATGGCGGCGGAGGTGGACATACCGGCGTACTGCAAAACCTTGGGCGCGTAGTACATAACGGTGTTAACACCGGTTAGCTGGTTGGTGATAGCCAGGAAGATACCGACGAACATCAGCTTACGCAGCCACGGAGTGGCCATGACGTAGCCAAAGCCCTTGCGCTGAGCGTGCTCTTCTTCTTCCTGCTGGTGAGCCTGGACCATTTCCATAAGCTCCTCGGCCAGCGGGCCGTCCTTTTCCTCGTTGCGCACGCGCTTGAGGGCGCCAATGGCGTCGTAGAGACGTTCCTTAGCCAGGTACCAACGGGAGGATTCAGGCATGAGGCGGATACCGATCCACAGGGCCACAGCCGGGACCGAGCACAGTACGATCATGTAGCGCCAGGTGTCACCGTTACCGGCGCTGACCTGCAGCTGCTCTAGGAAGGCGTGGTAGGCGGCGGGCTCGAGGTTACCACCCTGGGAGGTCTGCATCTTGGACAGAACATCGAAGGAGATGTCGTGGCCCAGTAGGCTCGGGTCTAGGGTGCCAGAGGGGTCAGCGGTGATGGTCAGCTTGGGGCCGCCACTCATGGAGTTAATGATGGCGTTAATGGTGAAGGCGAGCAGCTGACCGGTAACGATCATCAGCTGGTCGAGGGCCACGATGGAGCCACGAATACGCTTAGGTGCGGTTTCAGCTAGGTAAACAGGAACAGTTGCACTCGCACCACCCACGGCAAAGCCCAGGATGAAGCGGAAGATGTACATGATCCACACGTTCGGGCTGAAAGCGTTACCGCAGGCACCGAAGAAGAACAAGATGGCCAGCAGGGTGATGTTGTGACGACGACCGTACTTGTCAGACAACAAACCACCAATGAGTGCACCCACAGCTGCACCGATTAGCAGAACACCAGAGATACCGCCCTCTTCGAGGCTGGTAAGTGCCAGGCCGGAAGCGCCGTCGGGCATGTACATGTAGGGTAATGCGCCACTGATTACACCGGTGTCGTAACCAAATAGCAGTGAACCTAGCGTGGCTACAGCCGCGATGGCAACTACGCCACGGTGCTTGCCAGAAGGCGGAGTCTTGTCAACCGCCTTCTGCATCTGCTCCCTGTTAATAGTCTTCAGGGAGATGTCACCCTTTGACATTGGGTGGCTCCTTTCCTATTTTTCACTCATCTACGAGCGTATACCCCCAACAGTGGGGGCAAGTCTTTTTAATTGTTGTGTGTGCCGGTAACCGGCGTAGGGGGCCTGGCCCCTGAGCTAGGGGCCCAAAGGGGCCAGGCGCAGTATTTAGCAGTATTGGCAGATTACTTGTCGAAAGTAGTGTTGCCTTCGACGCGAGCCACTTCGTGCCACTGGCCATCAGCGGCAGAGGCGACGGTAGCTTCGTCAACTTCAGCGGCGCACCAGGCGTCAGCTGCTGAAGGAGCAAGCTGCTTGCCAGTTAGAACAGACTCGATGAACTGGGCAGCTTCAACCACCTTCATGTCGTCAAAGCCCATGGAGGTGCCGATGGCCGGCTGGAAGCGAGACCACTGGCCCCAAGCCGGGTTGGCCATAGCGCGGGTGTAGCCGTGGGTAGCTCCGCCGTCGACGCCAAGGCATACTTCCAGCTCGTTGAGGCGCTCGAAGTTCCAGCGGGCAGAGCCCTCGGTGCCGTAAACCTCAACCACGTACTCAGCGCGCGGACCTACGCTGACGCGAGAGGACTCTAAGGTGCCCACCACGCCGTTGTCGAAACGTACCAGCATGGCTACGTAGTCTTCGTTTTCAACCTCGCCAACCTCATCGCCGATCTCAAAACCGGAGTGGCCCACACCCATCTTGGTGGGGATGGGGCGCTCGGTGATGAAGGTGTCGGTGATGGCGCTGACGGAGGCGATGCGGCCCACGATGTACTGGGCTAGGTCTGCGCCGTGGCTCATCAGGTCGGGCACGACGCCGGCGCCGGCCTTTTCCTTGCTAGCGCGCCAGGTCAGCGGGCTTAGTGGGGAGGAGTTGTAGTCCGCGATGAACCATACGCGCACGTTGGTCAGGCGGCCAAGCTTGCCTTCACGCACCAGGGTGCGCATGTACTCAATAGCGGGGGTGTGGCGGTAGTTGAAGCCGACGGCGCTAACCAGGCCAGCTTTCTCAGCAGCCTGAGCGATTTCGCGCGACTGCTCAGCGCTTACGCCCATGGGCTTTTCAATCCAGAAAGGCTTGCCGGCAGCAATGGCGGCGAGGGCGATTTCCTTGTGCAGGAAGTTGGGTGAAGCGATAGAGACGATGTCTACCTCGGGGTCTGCAAGTAGCTCGTGGTAGTCGGCGTAGGCGCGCTTAAAACCTAGCTTGCCGGTCGCTTCTTCGCGCACGGAGTCAATCGGGTCAGCGGCTGCAACTAGCTCTACCTCTACCCCTAGCTCGGGGAAGTACTCTGCTACGGCCTTGTAAGAACGAGTGTGTAGACGACCCATCCAACCTAGGGAGATTACGCCAACCCCCAGGCGCTTCTTCTCACCCATAGTTCCTCCTTGGTATCTGTGGTGTGGTCTGAATGTGTTGTATTTGTCGGTGCAAACGCGCGTCAGCAATGACGTTGAGTACACACTAGCATCACGCAAATGTAAGTACAACTGCATGATTTGAGTGGTCTGTGATACTTAGTGTTGCAGGCTGATTTAGCCCGCATATGTCAGTAAGTGCTGCAAAATCGATCAGCGCGCGCCGCCTAAAGAGCACATTTAACTAGTCGTAGCAGAGCGCAGCGAAGAGGATCTGACCTGCAAAAACGGCTCAATTAACTGCATTTGTGGGGCAGGGCTGGGAGGATCAACCAGTGCTTTAACTGACAGTGCGGCCATTTTTTCAAGATTCTGGTCGATCGAAGAGAGCGCAAATTCAGGGTGGGCAGCCATACGGGTGTTGTCATACGAAACCATGCCAACGTCTGGCCCCATCCGCCAATCTGAACGGTAGACAGCCGCCGCGTAGTCGATAGCCAGCAGATCGTTAAAAGCGATGATGGCGCAGTGACCGGCGTCGTGAGATTTAGTTAGCAGCTCTAAATTGGCCTGGCAGTCCCAGTGAGATTTAAGAATCTTAAAAGGCACTCGCTCCTGCGCGGCCACCAACTGGCAAGCCTCCAGGCGCTCATAGACAATCGGCTCCATGCGGGTGGAGGTGGGGGTAGCAAAATACAGGTGGCTGTAGCCCTGCTTGGCCAGGTGGCGGATTACCTGCGTGGCCGCAGCTATCTCATCCAGGCGAGTAACCCACACCGTGTTATCGCCCAATTGGCGATCTAACAGACACAAATTGATGCGCTGACTTAGCTCCAGCACCGCCCCGGTATCGAGGGTAATCCCAGCAAAAATAACCCCAGCCGGGCGCATTTGCAGCACCTGCCTAATTACTTCTTGCTCACGCTCAGGCATTCGGTCAGAAACCATTACCAACAGCGAATAGCCAACCTTTTCAGCCGCTTTACGCAAGGCGCGGGAAAGCTGATCAAAATAGGGATTATCTAAATAGGGCAGCACCAATAACAGCCGGTGCGAATCGCCTCCGGCCAGTTCAGCTGCCGCCGAATGGGGCTGATAATTTAGGGCGCGTGCGGCGCTAAGAATACGCTCGCGGGTGTGCTGACTCATGCGTCCGCCCCCGCTTAACGCCAGGGATACCAGGCCGCGTGAAACTCCTGCGAGCTCAGCGACATCTGCCTGTGTTGCTGGACGAGCCTTCATCATGTCTCCTATGACTGATTATTTATGGGACAATCCTAGCAAGTGTGTATAGGAGAAATATGGGCGCAAAGGTAACTATTTCTAGTGTAGCTAAAGCAACCGGACGTTCTATTTCTACAGTTTCGGCTGCGCTCAATGGTGCTAGTGGAGTGGCTGAGTCTACTCGCGCCGAAATTTTGCAGGCCGCCCAGCGCCTGGGCTACTCGGCTGACCCTAACGCCCAGCAGCTGCGCCGTCGCCATAGCGGCATGATGGGAGTGGTGCTAACTGCCGGCCAAGCCTTCCAGGTGCGCCTGCTAGATGCGGTCTATGCGGCTGCCACGGACCTAAACGTAGATGTGCTGGTAGCGGCCACTACCGCTAATCATGATCAAGACGCCGGGGTGGGGGCCCTACTGGCGCGCCACTGTGAGGGACTAGTGCTAATTGACCCCGACGACGACGATAGCGAGCGTCAGGGACGGATCGGCAAGCGCGTGGCCACAGTGGTGCTCAGTGCTGACGCTGCAGCTAGCGGGGTTGATAGCGTAATTTCGCGTGACGACGTCGGTATTAGCGCCAGCGTGGACCACCTGGTTTTGCAGGGGGTAAACCGCATTACCTATATCGACGGCGCCAGCTCTAATGCCTGTGCACGTCGCACTCGTGCCTACCGACAGGCTATGAAAGACCATGGTTTAGAGCGCTACATTCAAGTAGTAAGTGGTGGTACCTCGGAGGCTGACGGGGCGCGGGCGGCGCAGCAACTATTAGACAGCGGTGATTTACCCCAGGCTTTAATGTGCTTTAACGATCACTGCGCTATTGGTGCATTAATGGAGCTGGTTCGCGCCGGTAAACGAGTGCCGCAAGATATTTTAGTGATGGGCTATGACGGCATTGATTTGGCTGGGGTAAGTGCCCTAGATCTAAGCACAGTCGATCAAGATGCTTTGCTAATGTCGCGGGCGGCGCTAAAACTAGCGCATGTGCGCTCGCTGCAGCGACGCGGTGAATCAGTGAGTGTGTCTGAGGCCTTAGAGGAGTTTGGTGACAACATACATGTCACTATGAAAGCCGATAAAAGTGTATGTGTTGAAGTTAAACCACGAATGATTGTGCGCTCATCAACAAAGTTTCTATAAGGGTCTAAAAAAGTGTTTGTGGGGATGAAAAAGTATTTTCGTCCCCACAAACTTACTGGAGAAGCTGTGAAGGCACTACTAGTTACCTAGGCAGGTAGGCAGCGCCTTGGTAACGTAGGCAGCTTGTATTTGCCTGCAGTTAGTGCTCCCAGCTGATAAGCCTGGTAAGGCTCACAGGTGGACAACCTTGCCGGTGGCCACAGACTCGGTGGCGGCCTCGGCTAGGCGTAGGGCCTCGATGGCGTCCTTGATGCCGGGCAGGGGCTTGGTGCCACCGTTGATGGCGTCGATGAAGCTGGTCAGCTCCAGGCGGTAGGCGTCGGCGTAGCGCTGTAGGAAGAAGTCCAGGTAGGGCTCGGCGGCGTCGGTCAGCTGGTCGTTGTTCAGACGCACGGTGGTGGCGCGAATGTTGTCGGCGTTGAGGGTGCCGGTGGCGCCCTGAGCCTCCAGGCGCTGGTCGTAACCGGAAGCGCAGTGACGGTTGTTGATGATGGTAGCTACCACGCCGTCAGCGTTCTTCAGGGTTACCACAGCGGCATCGGAGTCTCCGGCTTCCTTGATGGCGGGGTTGAAGTTCTGGCCTACGGCGTAAACCTCGGTGATGTCGCCCAGGAAGAAACGAGCCATGTCGAAGTCGTGGATGGTCATGTCGCGGAAGATACCGCCGGAGACCTTTACGTACTCGGCTGGCGGGGCGGAGGGGTCGCGGGAGATGATCAGCAGGGTCTCCAGGTTGCCGATCTTGCCGTCGGCAACAGCCTGGTGCAGGGTGGCGAAGGAGGGGTCGAAGCGGCGGTTGAAGCCGAACATAACCGGAACCTCTACGGCGTCCAGCTCAGCCTGGGCAGCCTCAACGTCCTTCATGTCCAAAGCAATGGGCTTCTCGCACAGCACGGCCTTGCCAGCCTTGGCGGCAGCCAGCAGGTGCGGAATGTGTAGCGGAGTAGGGGAGCCAATAACGACGGCGTCGACGCCTTCGTCAGTGAAAACGGAGTCAACGTCAGTGGTGTGGGCTGCACCGTACTCAGCGGCGAGTTTCTCGGCGGCGTCGCCGAAGGGGTCAGCAATCAGGGCCAACTTGGCGTCCGGGTGAGAGGCGATGGTCTTAGCGTGTACGTGGCCAATGCGGCCGGCGCCAATGACGGCAATGTTTAGCATATTTTTCCTAAAGTAAGTGAGTTTGGGTGTGGGCGGTGGCCGCGCAGTCAACCATTAGCTGCAGCCGTACCTTTACGGCTTAGGCCACCGCCCGTGAAATTTAAGCTGATCTTAAGATCAGGGCTTGGGGATGAGCACCTCGCGTACCAGGCGGTCTAGGTCGTTGTCGGACTCTAGGAAGCCGCGCAGGGTCTTGCGGGTGGCGCCGAACTGGGTGAACTCCTCGGGGGTCATGCCGTCGGGCTCGTAAGCGCGGACGAACTCGGGTATGCCCAGCAGGGTCTCCATGATGTCGTCGCGCACGGGCACGTCCATGCGCTCGACCATCTTGTAGCCGGAGTTGTTGATTAGCTGCTGCCAAGCAAACGGCGGGGAGACTACGACGTCGCCACCAACGAACTCGCTCCAGTGCATCACGTTACGGAAAGCGGCCGAGAGCATACGAGCACGCAGGCCGCGCTTTTGGAATTCGGCGTAGGCGCGCTTGAAGGCGGCCACACCGGCCCACTCTAGGTGACCGGGGTCGAGGAACAGCTTGTCGCGCTTGGCAACTTCCTTGATCCAGTCGTCCAGGCGGCCAACCATCAGGGTGACCACGGGGCCCATGGTGGATACGTCCTTGCCCTCAGCCTCGCGGCGCTTTAGACCACGCTCAATGGCTTCACCGGTGACGACAGCCTGGGGAACGGAGAAGGAAACGGTTACGTTAACGCTTACGCCACGGTAGGTGGCTTCCTCGATGGCCTCAACACCAACAGCGGTGGCGGGGATCTTGACGATGATGTTCGGAGCTAGCTTGTGGAACTCTTCGGCCTGGTCGGCTAGGGCCTTGGCGGAGCGGGCTAGGCGGGGGTCGGTCTGCATTGACAGGCGCCCGTTGCGGCCGTTCTCGCGCTCGAAGATAGGCTCTAGTAGCTTGGCGGCCTCTAGGCTCAGCTCACGTACTGCGGTCCAACCAACCTCAGACTCGGTGATGGTGGGGTTTTCCTTGGCGATCTCGGCGATGCGAGCGTTCCAGAAGTCCTTGCGCTTGATGATGCAGTTGTAAGCGATGGTCGGGTTGCAGGTAGCGCCAACACCACCGTAGGAAATGGACTGACGCAGCTCGTCTGGGTCAGAGGAGTCGTTCCACAGCGCGGTGGGGGTGTTGCGGGCTGCATCTAGCAGCGGCCCGGGCGTGTATTCAATGCTCATTGACAGGCACTCCTTCGTGAAAATCTTTGAAGACGACCTCAGCGGTGTCGGTAGCAATGACTTTAGGGGAGGTGGCCCAAACCTGTCAACATATGTCAGTACAAAATCTATAATTGGGTAGATGCCCGCGTTTGGTCCTGGGGTTGCGCACGCTTTTGCAGGAAGGTTTGGCTTTATTTCAGCTAAAAAGCTACGACGCCGCCGAATTGGCGACGCCGTAGCTACGGATTAATTAGCTTCGCTGGGCCGAAACTAAGTACCTGTCTGAAAATTGACAGGCCAATTACTCACTGCGAAAACAGGGTGGTTTCGAAGGAGTAGCGCGAAGCGCGGTAAATGTGGTTGCCATATTCAATGACTCGACCGTTAGCGTCGTAAGTGGTGCGCTGTGCGGTTAGCACTGCGGCATTGCGGCGCTCGTTGAGCATCTGGGCTTCCTTAACGGAAGCTAGGCGGGCTCCAATGACCTGGTGAGCAGTGGTGGGAACAATGTCTAGCTCACGGAATAGGTCATATAGAGAGTTGTCCTCCAGACGGCGCATCGAGGGGGCGATGTCAGCCGGCAGGAGGTTGTCGAGGATGGAGACGGGCTCGTCGTCGGCATAACGCAGACGCACGATGTGAACTAGGGCGGTGCCAGGGCGAACCTTGAGACGCTTGGCCTCTTCGGCGTTGGCGGGGTGCTCCTCATAGTCGGAGACCGAAGTGCGTACGGTGTGTCCGGCGCTCTTGAGGTCATTGAGGAGGCTGGTTAGTTCCATCGGACGGTGCACGTGGGTGGGAGCCACGATAGTGCCGACGCCGCGTCGTCGGGTTAGTAGGCCACGGTCCACTAGGCGCTGTAGGGCCTGGCGGGCGGTGGGACGGGAAACTTGTAGGCGGGCGGCCATAGAAAGCTCGTCTTCTAGGCGAGTACCTGCAGGCAGGTCACCATCCAAGATAAGCTTCGCGATCGGCTCAGAGATCTGATAGTAGAGCGGCACTGGGGAGGTGCGATCCAACTGTATCTGCAGCGCGTAGGGGGTCGCGGGGGAGGTAGCCATGGTGTCTTTTCTTTCGTGCGGGCAACTAAATCAGGGAACCCGTGAGGGTATTTAGATGCTCGATAACTGTGTAGTTATTCGGGATGTTGGGGTATCACCACACAACAAGCCAGTTGGCAACGTCGCTCGCACATAGTGACATGCTTCGTTGTCATCCGGCTTGTCTGATCAAGTGATGATGGTGCTAATAATAAAGCAATAATTTGTGTGCTGTACACATATAACCGTTTGTAAGTACAAAGCTTGACGCTGCCAGATGTGAGTGGGCATACTGTTTAGCGACACGCGGGCCACCCCGAAGAAGTGGAAAGGTAACCCAGAAACATGACAACTCAAACCGGCTTAGACATACTAACAATAGGTCGTAGTGGCGTTGATATCTACCCCTTACAAATCGGGGTAAGCCTTGAAGATGTAGAAAGTTTCGGCAAATTCCTGGGCGGATCTCCCACTAACGTGGCTGTGGCCGCCGCCCGCCTAGGTCACACCAGTGGGGTAATTACCGGCGTGGGTGACGATCCTTTTGGCCGTTTCGTGCAGCGTGAGATGCGCCGCCTAGGTGTGAGCGACGCAAATGTGGTCACCGTGCGTGATTTTCACACACCCGTCACTTTCTGTGAGATTTTTCCCCCCGACAATTTCCCCCTCTACTTCTATCGCGAGCCCAGCGCCCCAGACCTAGAGGTGCTACCCCAGCAAGTAGACTGGGCCGCCGTCGAAAATGCCAAAATCTTCTGGTTCACCGTAACCGGCCTATCGCGAGAACGCTCCCTACAGGTACACACCACCGCCCTGGCGCGACGCGACAAGCGCCCCTACACCATCGTTGACCTGGACTACCGTGAAAACCTCTGGGCCTACCCACAGCAAGCCAGCGAGCGCGTATGGAATGTACTCGAAAGCGTAGACGTAGCCATCGGTAACCGCGAAGAGTGCGCCGTCGCCGTCGGAGAAACTGAACCTGAACGCGCCGCAGACGCCCTACTAGAGCGCGGCGTGGAACTAGCCATTGTCAAGCAAGGCCCACGCGGCACCCTAGCCAAGACCCGCGACGAAAGCGTGTGGGTGCCCGCCACCAAGGTAAACGTAACCAACGGCCTAGGCGCTGGCGACGCCTTCGGAGGCTCCATCTGCCACGGCCTGCTAGAAGGCTGGGGTCTGGAAAAAATGATCAAGGCGGCCTCCCTCTCAGGCGCCCTGGTAGCCTCACGCCTAGAGTGCTCCACCGCCATGCCCACCCGCGCAGAGCTAGAAACCATGCTCGAAAGTGGTGACGTACTGTGAGCCTAATTGCCAAGCTCTCCCAAATCCGCATGCACAAGCCCGAAGCTTTCGCTAAGGCTCTGCGCGAGCGCCCCAAAGCAGACCCGGCCCGCATTGACGGCAACCTAATGATTATTGCCTGCGACCACCCCGCCCGGGGCGCCCTGGGGGCAGGTGGCGGCGAACAGGCCATGGCCAGCCGCGAGCAGCTACTAGATCGCTGCATCCAGGCTCTGTCGCGTGAAGGCGTAGACGGCTTCTTGGGCACCGCCGATCTAATTGAGGACCTGGCCCTGCTAGGCGCGCTAGACAACAAGCTGGTATTTGGTTCCATGAACCGAGGCGGCTTGCAGGGAGCCCAGTTTGAAATTGACGACCGCTTCACTGGTTACAACGCGCGCGGCGTGGTGGACGCTAATCTCGACGGCGGCAAAATGCTGCTGCGAGTGGATTACAGTGATTCCGCCTCAGTGCGCACCCTAGAGCACTGCGCCCAGGCGGTAGATGAGCTGGCGCGCTCGCGTAAGGTGGCCATGGTTGAGCCCTTCATTACTCACCGTGAAGGCGGCTCAGTTAAAGCTTTACTAGATGCTAAAAGTGTCATCACTTCCATCACTGTAGCTTCCGGGCTGGGGTCAACCAGCGCCTACACCTGGCTGAAACTGCCGGCTGTAGATGACATGGAGCGAGTTATGGAAGCCACCACCTTGCCGGCCCTGATTTTGGGCGGGGCAGGCAAGGGCAATCTAGATGAAGACCTGGTAGCTTGGGGTAAAGCCCTGCAAGCTCCCAACGTGTGCGGCCTAGTAATTGGTCGCTCGCTGCTATTTCCTGCCGACGGCGATGTGGCGACGGCAGTAGACAAGACCGTCCAACTATTGAAGTGAGAAACATGAGTGCAGATATCTTCATTCCGGCCCGCACTAGTGGGCATGGTCAGTTCACCGTGGACATTGACCACGAAAAGGCTGGCTGGGGCTACAGCGGCTTGCGCGTGGTGGAGCTAGAAGCTGGCGCTAGCCAGGCTCTAGAGACCGGCGACAGCGAACTGTTGGTGCTGCCCCTAGCCGGTTCTGCCACTGTAAGCGTGGATGGGCACGACTATGAGCTAGCCGGCCGCCCCGGGGTTTTCCAGGCAGTAACCGACTACCTCTATGTTGGGCGCGGCAAGGAGCTGACCATCACCAGCGCTGACGGTGGTCGCTTTGCTTTCCCCTCGGCTGTGGCCACCAAGGACCTGCCTACCGCTTACTACCCCAAGGAGACCGTGCGTATTGACCTGCGCGGCGCGGGGGACTGTTCGCGTCAGGTAAACAACTACTGCCTGGCTGTGGAGGGCGTAACCACCTCCCACCTGCTGGCCTGCGAGGTTATTACCCCTGGTGGTAACTGGTCCAGCTACCCGGCCCACAAGCATGACGAGCACAGCGAAAACGAGCGTGAGCTAGAAGAGATCTACTACTTCGAGATTGCTTCTGGCCCTGACGGCAGCGCCGGCTTTGGTCTGCACCGCACCTACGGCACCCCTGAGCACCCCATCGACCTGTGTACTGAGGTTCACGACGGCGACACCGCCCTGGTACCGCACGGTTACCACGGTCCTTGCGTAGCTGCCCCCGGTTACGACATGTACTACCTAAACGTCATGGCTGGCCCCAGCGAGGACCTAGTGTGGCTGGCTCCCGATGACCCGGCCCACCACTGGATCCGCGCCAGCTGGGAAGGCCAGGAGGTAGACCCGCGCCTGCCGATGACCAAGTAGGCCGGATGACTAAGTAAGTCAGATGGCCAACTAAGCCGGATTGGCGGCGTCAATGCGCAAAAATTGGGGCCTGACAGAGCAAGAAATTGCCTGCTTGGGCCCCAAGCTAAGGCCGCTAGGATGTCAGTCCCGGGCTGGACAAGTGCGCACGCGCGTCGCTGAGCGGGTGCACAAAAGTCTGATTGTGCCGGCCACAGCAATACCCTTAATGTATAAACAAATCTAAGCGTAGATCCACAGAAAGAGAACCAACGTGAGCAATGAAGCCTACACCGGCACCGTGCGCCTAACCGTCGCACAAGCCACCATTCGCTTCCTGTCCAACCAGTACTCCGAGCGTGACGGTGTTGAGTACCGTCTAATCCCGGGCGCTTTCGGTATCTTTGGTCACGGTAACGTGGCTGGTATCGGTCAGGCACTGCTGCAGAACGAAATTGCCCCGGTTGAGGGCGAAAACCCGATGCCCTACATCATGCCGCGTAACGAGCAGGGCCAGGTACACGCTGCTGCCGCCTTCGCCAAGACCACCAACCGCATGCAGACCTACATGTGCACGGCCTCCATCGGCCCGGGCTCGCTGAACATGGTTGTGGGCGCCGCCCTGGCCACCACCAACCGCGTGCCGGTACTGCTATTCCCCTCCGACCAGTTCGCTAGCCGCATTCCGGACCCGGTATTGCAGCAGCTAGAGGACCCCACCACCCTAGAGGTGACCGTTAACGACTGCTTCCGTCCGGTCTCGCGCTTCTTTGACCGCATCAACCGCCCCGAGCAGCTGATCCCGTCCCTGCTCAACGCCATGCGCGTGCTGACCGACCCGGCCGAGACCGGCGCCGTCACCATCGCCATGCCCCAGGACGTACAGGCTGAAGCCTTTGACTGGCCGCTGGAGTTCTTCCGCAAGCGCGTGTGGCACGTGCGTCGCCCCGCCGTCGAGAAGGCCGCCCTAGAGCGCGCCGTCGCCAAGATCCGCGCCGCCAAGCGCCCGCTGATCATCTCCGGTGGTGGCACCATCTACTCCGAGGCTTCCGAGCAGCTGCGTGAGTTCGCCTCCGCTACCGGCATCCCGGTGGCTGACACCCAGGCCGGTAAGGGCGCCATCAACTACGACCACCCCTGCTCCGTGGGTGGCGTGGGCTCCACCGGTGGCGACAGCGGTAACCACCTGGCCGACAAGGCTGACCTGATCATCGGTATCGGTACCCGCTACTCTGACTTCACCACCGCTTCCAAGACCCAGTTCAAGAACCCCGACGTACAGTTCGTGAACATCAACGTAACTGCTTTCGACGCTGCCAAGCAGAGCGCCGAAATGGTTGTGGCTGACGCCCGCGAGGCCCTAGTTGCCCTCAAGGAAGCCCTGGCTGACTACCACGTTGACGCCGCCTACAGCGAGGAAATTGCTGCTGAGCGTGAGGCTTGGGCTGCCAAGGTAGACAAGTGCTACCACCTAGGCCACGGCCCGCTGCCGGCCCAGACTGAGGTATTTGGTGCCCTTAACGAGCTGCTGGGCGAGGAGGACATCGTTATCAACGCCGCCGGCTCCATGCCCGGTGACCTGCAGGCTCTATGGCAGGCCAAGACCCCGGTGCAGTACCACGTGGAGTACGCCTTCTCCTGCATGGGCTACGAGATTCCCGCTGCCCTGGGTGCCAAGCTGGCCCGCCCGCAGTCCGAGGTAGTTTCCATTGTTGGTGACGGCACCTACCAGATGCTGCCCATGGAGCTGGCCACCGTGGCCCAGGAAGGCATTAAGGTCATCTACGTACTGCTACAGAACTACGGTTTTGCCTCCATTGGAGCTCTGTCTGAGTCTCGCGGCTCCCAGCGCTTTGGTACCAAATACCGCAAGCGTGGCACCGGCTCGCACCTGGAAGATGAGCAGAACATTCCTGGTGTAGACATTGCCGCCAATGCTGCTAGCTGGGGCATTGACGTAATCAAGGTCTCCACCATCGAAGAGTTCAAGGATGCCTACCGCAAGGCTGAAGCTAGCGACAAGGCCACCATGATCCACATTGAGACCGACCTCTACGGCCCCAACCCGCCCGGCTCCAGCTGGTGGGACGTGGCAGTCTCTGGTGTTTCTCGCCTAGAGTCCACCCAGAAGGCTTACGAGGACTACGTGCGCGACCGCAAGCCCCAGCGTCACTACCTGTGATGACTCTTTAGTGAGCTTAGGCTTACGGGTTAGCGACGACGCCACGTGAGTGGCTAGTAGTGGGCCAGTATCCAAAAATGGGTACTGGCCCACTATTGCGTCATAAATGTCTTTAAGTTCGGTGCTGATGCGCTAGACTAGGGCTTAAGGCTCAGAGACTGAGCGAAAGTTAGTGACTAGCTGACACAAAGCGTGTTATATTTGTCCTAACAAAATTAACCGGCTGTTCGTCGAAGAACAGTAGAAAGAGGAGATCATGGCGATTTCACATTGGGTGGACGGTAAGCCCTACACCGGTTCTTCAACCAAGACCATTCCCGTCGAAAACCCGGCCACCGGCAAGGTTGTTGACGAACTACTCATGGCCAGCAAAGAAGACCTGGACCATGTAGTCGAGGTAGCCAAAGCTGCCCAGGCCAAGTGGGCCCGCGTTTCCCTGGCTAAGCGCGTAGACATCATGTTCAAGTTCCGTCAGCTCATGATCGAGCACGCTGACGAGCTAGCCGACATTATCGTGCGCGAAGGCGGTAAGACTCACGGCGACGCCCTGGGTGAGATTGCCCGTGGTCGCGAAACCGTGGACTTTGTGTGCGGCATTAACGCTGCTCTCAAGGGTGAATTCACTGACCAGGCCTCCAGTGGCGTAGACGTACACACCATGCGTCAGCCGGTCGGCGTCGTCGCTGGCATTTGCCCCTTCAACTTCCCGGCCATGGTGCCGCTATGGATGCACCCGGTAGCCCTGGCCACCGGTAACGCCTTCATCCTCAAGGTAGCCTCCCCGGTTCCCAGCGCCTCGCACTTCGTGGCTCGCCTCTACCAGGAAGCCGGCCTACCTGACGGCCTGTTCAACGTAATTGCTGGTGACCGCAACCTGGTAAGCGACATCCTCACCCACCCCGGCATTGACGCCATCAGCTTCGTGGGTTCCTCTCCGGTGGCCCACATCGTGCAGGACACCGGTGTGGCTCACGGCAAGCGCGTGCAGGCCCTGGGTGGCGCTAACAACCACGCCATTGTTATGCCCGACGCCGACATCGAGTTCGCAGCTCAGCACATCAGCGCCGGCGCCTTCGGGGCTGCCGGTCAACGCTGCATGGCCCTGCCGGTAATCGTGGCTGTGGGCGGCATTGCGGAAAAGCTGGTCCCGGCCATCAAGGCTCGCGCCGAAAAGATTGTGGTTGGCCCCGGCACTGACCCGGCCAGCGAAATGGGCCCGGTTATCACTCGCTCTAGCCAGCAGCGCATCACCAAGTGGATCGACGAGGCTGAAGCTAACGGCGCCAGTGTGGTGCTAGACGGTCGCGGCTACAAGCCCGAGGGTGAAGAGTACGCCGACGGTTTCTGGCTAGGCCCGACCATTTTGGACAACGTTGACCGCAAGCTGGACATCTACTGCGAGGAAGTTTTCGGCCCGGTGCTGGTAGTGGTACACGCCGACACCTACGAAGAGGCTATCGAGATCGTTAACTCTTCGCCTTACGGTAACGGCTCGGCCATCTTCACCTCCGACGGCGACACCGCCCGCCACTTCGCGGTTGAGGTTGAGGCCGGCATGGTGGGCGTCAACGTGCCGATTCCTGTGCCCGTGGCCTACTACTCCTTCGGTGGTTGGAAGGAGTCGCTGCTGGGCGACACCCACATCCACGGCCCTGAGGGCGTGCGCTTCTACACCAAGGCTAAGGTTGTCACCACTCGCTGGCCCAAGCGTGGCGAGAAGGTTGGCTACGTCGGCATGAACTTCCCGACCAACGGCTGATTTCTAAGTGCCAATACCCTAATTCAGCTTAGGTTGCACAAAGGGTATAAGGTCCTATAAAAAGTAACAAAACCTATCTTGAGCTGTCTAAAAAGCAGTTCAGGATAGGTTTTGTGTGTTACGGGTATTTTCGGGTAAAAACGACGACGTCGCTCGGGCGTGCCCATGGAAGACGCTATCAGCCTGAACGTGGTTTCCGGTGGTATCTCCTTCATCGGTTCGGCTGTAGGCCTGTGGCTGGCCAACGCGCTGGTGTCCATTGCCTGATTTAAATGCAATGGTTCGGGTGGCTGCGACTATAGCCACTCGAACCATTGTTTTGTCCAGATAAAACCCTCGCGATATATTTCCTAGATACAACCGACAGCCGCAACGTCGCCTGCTTGCCAGTGTCTTGCCAGGGTTGCTTGCGTGCTAGCGCCAAAGGAGGATGGCCTTGAAACTAGCCCATATTGGACCGGTTTACTTGCGCGTATATGCCTGGCTAACCGGGCTGGTGCTGGGAGCTGTCGACGCCGTCGCCGCAGTTTACGTGCTAGCCCACCCGCAGTGGCTGGGGCATATGGTGGCCTGCCTGTGCCTAAGTGGAATCTTGGCGGTGCTAGTAACGCCCCGCCTGGCGGTAGTTACCGGCAGGCGCCCAATTAACTTTATGGCGGCCTTATTTATGCTGACCGGGGCCTGCGTTGGCATGGTTGATAACCACGTGGCCCGGCTAATTGCCTTTGCGCTGATGGGCTTGGGCTATGGGATGAGCTGGGCTAACTTCCCTTTCAGTGTGCATGAGCTGTCGCTGCGTGGGCATAGGCGACTAACTCCGCAGGTAACCGCCATTATTGGGATCGGTGCCGGGCTGGGGATCGCGGTGGCCTGGGCGGGCTGGCTATTTACCGGCAGTTATTCACCTACTTTCGCGCTGGTGGTGCTGGCGGTGCTAAGCGCCGGATTGTTGCTGCTGGTGGCCACTTTGCCGGAGTCGCCGGTGTGGTATGCCCTCAAGGGGCGCGACGAGCAGGCCTTTGCGGCGTTAAAGGCGTTGCACGGGCCGCTGGAGGCCGCCGTCGAGCTTGACTGGGTTCGTATGGACTCCCAGATGCTGGCCGAGCAGCAGCCCCTGCGCTGGGCGGATCTGAAACTGCCCCAGGTGCGCTCCTCGCTGGTAACCGCCATGATTTTGCTGCTGGCTCAGGAAAGCCCGGGCGCGGTGGCGCTAGTGGTGCTGACTCCGTTGGCGCTGGTGAGCGCGGGCGCCGCTAGCTGGGCGGTGGGCGTGTTTGCGCTGGGGTTGGCCCTGATTTCGGCGGTGGCCTGGGTGATAGTGACTCGCTCATGGGGCCAGCGCTATCTGCGAGTGCTTTTTGGTTGCATTATTTTGGTTTTAGCCTCGATGACGGCCCTGGCCACTCTGCCTAAGCTGGGTTTAGATGCCTGGGGTGGGCTGCTGTTAATAATCCTGGTGAGTGCGTCTTTGGCGGTGCAGCGGTGGCTGATTTACCCGGCTTGTCACGGGGCTATTGATACCCGCGTGCCGCCGTGGCTGGTTAACTGGCAGCGCGCTCAGAGTGCTTTGGCTAATGCCCTGGCCCGCTTTGTGGTGCTGGGTGTGGCCGCGTTGGCGGTTGAATTTAGTTTCAAATCGCTGCTAATGGCGCTGTTTGTGTTCTACCTGTGGGTATGCATGCTGGTTATGGTGCGTATGCCCCGTGAGCTGCGTATGTGATCTGCCGGCGACGACGCTGTGCCGGCTGCGGGGCTGGGGCGGCTGCGGGCTGGGGCCGACGGCGTGCCGGCTGTGGCGGGCTGCGCTGAGCCGGCTGCGGCGGGCGGTGCTGAGCTGGGTGTGGTGCTGGGGCTGGTGCGGCGCCGTCGTACGCGAACTGCGCAGCTGGGACCTACTTCCCAAAAAGTTGCACGAACTTCCTAGCCGGCGCAATTGACAGTGCAAATCCTCGATTTCGCAGCCATATGTAACGACAAATCGGGGTGGCTGGGGTAGGCTAAACCCATTGCACCGGCAGGTGCCCAAAATACGTAACACACAGAGAGGTGGGCCGTAATGGCCAACGAGAACGTCGTTGAGATCCCCGAAACTATGCGTGCGGCGGTGCTGCGCGACCCGCAGGTGGGACTGCAGGTAGAGACCATTAAGACCCCTCACCCGGGTTTCGGCGAGGTGCTGGTTAAGGTTAGCGGTTGCGGCCTGTGCCACTCTGACCTGCACGTTATCGGTGGTGCCATCGCTTTCCCGCTGCCTGCTGTGCTCGGCCACGAAGTCGCCGGCCAGATCGTTGAGCTGGGCCCGGGTAACGAGTTCACCGGCCTGAAGGTTGGCCAGCAGGTTGCCGGTGGCTTCCTAATGCCTTGCGGCCGCTGCCACCACTGCAACTCCGGCCACGACGAGCTATGTGAGCCCTTCTTTGAGCTAAACCGTCTAAAGGGTGTGCTCTACGACGGCAAGACCCGCCTAGAGTCCCTCGACGGCGAGCCCATCTACATGTACTCCATGGGTGGCCTGGCTGAGTACGCCGTAATCCCCGCTACCGCCGTGGCCCCCGTGCCCGACAGTGTTGACCCGGTTACCTCCGCCATCCTGGGCTGCGCCGCCATGACCGGTTACGGCGCTGTGCGTCGTGGCGCTGACCTGCGCTTTGGTGAGACCGTGGCCGTGGTTGCCACCGGTGGCGTGGGCTCCAACATCTGCCAGATCGCTAACGCTTTCGGTGCCCGCCAGGTAATCGCCATCGACGTCGACGACGAGAAGCTCGAAGCCGTCAAGAAATTCGGCGCCACCGCTGTGGTCAACTCCGTCAAGCAGAACGCTCGCGAAGAGGTCCTCAAGCTCACCGATGGCAAGGGTGTAGACGTGGCTTTCGAAGCCCTGGGCATCCCTGCCACCTGGGCCACCGCCATGGACGTACTGGCCGACGGCGGTCGCATGGTTCCGATCGGCCTGGGTGCCGGCCGCCAGACCGCTGACGTTGAGATCAACCGCACTGTGCGCCGCAGCCAGAAGATCCTGGGCTCCTACGGTGCTCGTACCCGCCAGGACCTGCCGGCCGTGGTAGACCTCGCCGCCCGTGGCGTAATCGACTACAACGACCTGGTCACCCGCCGCTACAAGCTGGAGGACGTAGCCGAGGGCTACGAGGCTCTGCGTAACCGCGAAGTTCAGGGCCGCGCCGTCGTGGACATGTCGCTGTGACGCTTTTGGCCTGCTAGCAGGCCATTGCTTGCTAGCAGGCCATTGCTAACAGGCTAGACGGTGCCCGGCACATTAAGTGCCGGGCACTTTTGTATCTTGTTATCTGCGCTGTTAACGCCATGATTATTGTGCAGTTATCCCTAGTGGCCTCTGGCGAGTAGTGGTCTCTGACAAGCTCTAGAATCTGGTCTCTGGCGAGCCCTAGAATCTGGCGCCGCAGGGAGTGGTTTGGGGGATGAATTGGACGGCCGTGCTGGCTGTGGGCGATGGCGCTGGCTGCGGGGGCGACGTCGTCGTCGGAAATAAAAAGAGCTGCAGGCGACAAAAAGGACGCCCTAACAAGACGCCCACAAGGCTCAAACAAAAACCCCACAAAAGTTAAACAAAAAGGACGCTTGAGGCATCCTGGGATATTCAGTTGGGCGCCAAGCTTAGGTCTGCCGCCAAATGCGGTGCTTACTACCAAGCGCGGTGATTACTGCTGACGCGTATTTATCGGGCGGGGCGTATTCACTGGGCGGCGCGTATTTACCGGGCGAAGGAAACCCCGGAGGGTGGCTGGCGGCGGCTATTTAACTACAGTGGCCACCAGCCACCTGAGGTTTAGTCAGCGGTTAAGCAGGTTAATGCCGGTGTACACACCGATGAAGGTGGCGGCGCTGGCAACTAGGCCGGCGGCGATGGTGATGATGGCGGTGCCGGTGACGGCGCCAACTAGGGCCATCAGGACAACCATGACGGCGATAGCGCCCATGGCCATGGTGAAGCTGTAGAGGTCGGCGTCGCGGGTGTCGTTCTTGGCGACGGACTGGGTGGAAGTAGCGGTGGTGGTGGTTTCGAGTACGGCGGTCATTTTCGTTATCTCCAGGGGTTTGTATGTATTTGGGAGGCTTGGGATCAAGCTCTCTAGCAAGTTACTGCAATCTGTTTCAGAAAATCTTCCGAAACGTTTCGCATCTCGCTGTTGATGAATACATTACCCGGTTGGAAAAGATTTGTATGCACGAATTTTCGTGAGCTATGACATACGGTTGCGCACTGGTGTTAGGCGGTGTGATGGGCGCCAAAAAAATCGGATTTTACTACTGACAAACCTAGGGGATTGTTCCAATTGAATGGCACTGGACGCTCCTCAGTTAGTGACTGGGTGAACGCCTGTGTGATCACTTGCGCAACGACGGCGTCTTGCAGGCTGGCTGGTGGGGTTTCCTCGCTCTCAAGAGCACCCAGGAAACTCTCTAACGAGCTGGCAAAAATCGGGGTGATGCGCTCAAGCCAATCGGCATCTACGTAGTGTTTTACTGAGCGTTGAGTTTGATGGAGGCGCAGTGCCACGCCAGAACCACGTTGGGTCTCAGCAGCGGCAATACTGCCACGGGCGGCTACCCGCTCGTCATAGCTCAAGCCGTCACGCATGGAGGCGTCCAACTGGCACAGGGCGCCGTTGGCAAAACGTAGTGTGGCCACGCAGGTGTTAATGGGGGAGCTAGGGTCATCTTCAAGCCGGCTGGAGGCAGCGTAAATATCCACCGGCAGGCTGTTAAGTAGCCAGGTGGCCAGGTCGAAGAAGTGAATCAGGCGCTCACGCAGGCGGGCCTGGCGGTGCCTATAGTTTTCAAAAGGGGATAGGGAAATGCCGCGGGAGGAGATCTGCAACAGCTCAATGTCTCCCAAAGAGTCGTCACAAATGCAGGTGCGCAACTGAATGTAGTTGTGCGCAAAGCGCCGGCACAGATCTGGCATGGCTAGCAGGTGTGCGTCGGTGAAGCGCTTGGCGTAATCGTTGCCGCTAAGTGCCGAAGTGGTCAGAGGCATCTCAACCAGTACAGGTTTGTGGTGCTCTAACGCAAGATCGAGTAATTCGGCGTGGGAGTCAGTGGTGGACGCGATGATTACCGCATCCACACTGGGATCGACAAAAACCTGGCGGGCGCTAGAGGCGGCAATGCCGTGATATTTGCGCGCGATTAGTTTAGCCAGCTCGCTCTGAGGGTCAAACACCCAGGTCAGTTCTGCGTGCGGGTGCACGGCTAGGTTGGCAGCGTGGAGATTCCCAATGAAGCCTGCACCCAAAAGCGCGACGGTTGCCATTGGGTTAGTCCTTTCTGCTAGTGGTTTTAGATAGGCGTCGCAGTATTGAGGCAGGTGGAGGCTAAATGAATTAACGACCACGATTTTGAGGTTGGTTACAAGATCAGGAGCTGTGCTGATGCTGTGAAGCCCGCCTCACTAAAATTATTTATCTGCCAGTTTTCCTTGTCAATGCGCCAAAAAGTCCGTGTCTGTAGGGAGCTGTCAGGGGGAGCGTTGCAAGCCGTCGTGGCCTGCATTCTTATGTAAAGCCTATAAATCGAAGGTGAAAAACTTCTATTTTAATAGCTCTTGATTTTGCAAGAAATTGCAACTCAGCGGGTAGGTTTTGGGGAGTTTTGGGTGTTTGCGGCGTCGGGCGCGGGAAAGCAGAACAAGCGGAACTTACGCCCTGGGCAGGAGAGGCGCGGTGGCAACAGGGAGTAAGGGAAGCGGAACTTATGCCTTGGACGGGAGGCGAGCGACGGCGTCGGGCACAGGGCTGAAAACTTTAGCGGCGGGCAGGTAACCTAAGAAGGTGACCGATTCTGTAAGCCCCGCCGGCGGCCCCAAGCCGGTTCTTGTGGTGGACTTCGGTGCCCAGTACGCGCAGCTAATTGCCCGACGTGTACGTGAGGCCAAGGTCTACTCCGAGATTGTCCCGCACACCATGAGCGTCGCCGACATGCTGGCTAAAGAGCCGGCGGCGATTATTCTTTCCGGCGGCCCTTCCTCGGTTTACCAGGAAGGCGCCCCGAGCGTAGACCCGGCCATTTTCGATGCTGGCGTTCCGATCCTGGGTATCTGCTACGGCTTCCAAACCATGGCGCAGGGCCTGGGTGGGCGCGTGGGCCGCACCGGCACCCGCGAGTATGGACACACCCCTGCCGAGGTGGACTCCAACTCCTGTCTGTTTGCCTCCACCCCCGCAAACCAGGTGGTGTGGATGAGTCACGGCGACTCTGTGCAGTCCGCCCCTGAAGGCTTCGTGGTTACCGCCTCCACCGCCGAGACCCCCGTGGCCGCTTTTGAAGACCGCAGCCGCCGCCTGTTCGGTATGCAATGGCACCCTGAAGTGCTGCACAGCGAGTTCGGTCAGCGCGCCCTGGAGCACTTCCTTTACGACGGCGCCGGCCTGGCTGCCGACTGGACGCCCGGCAACATCATTGATGAGCAGGTTGAGCGCATCCGCGAGCAGGTGGGTGACGCCCACGTAATCTGTGGCCTAAGTGGTGGCGTGGACTCCTCCGTGGCCGCCGCGCTGGTACACAAGGCCATTGGTGACCAGCTCACCTGCATCTTTGTGGACCACGGCCTGCTGCGTGCCGGTGAGCGCGAACAGGTTGAGCACGACTACGCCGAGGGCATGGGTATCCGCGTAATCACCGTGGATGAAACCGAGCGTTTCCTCTCCGCCCTGGCCGGGGTAACCGATCCCGAAACCAAGCGTAAGATCATTGGCCGCGAATTCATTCGCTCCTTCGAGGCGGCTCAGCGCCGCGTCATTGAGGAGGTTGGAGCTGCCGGTGGCGAGATTAAGTTCCTGGTGCAGGGCACGCTCTACCCCGACGTCGTCGAATCCGGTGGTGGCGAGGGTGCGGCCAACATCAAGAGCCACCACAACGTGGGCGGCCTGCCTGACGACCTAGACTTTGAGCTAATCGAGCCGCTACGCGAGCTGTTCAAGGATGAGGTGCGCGCTATTGGGCGCGAACTGGGTGTGCCCGAGAAGATCGTGGCGCGCCAGCCCTTCCCCGGCCCCGGCCTGGGCATCCGCATTGTTGGTGAAGTAACCGCAGAAAACCTGCGCGTACTGCGCGCCGCTGACCTGATTGCCCGTGAGGAGCTAACCGCTGCCGGGCTGGATGAGGAAATCTGGCAGTGCCCGGTAGTGCTACTAGCTGGCGTGCGCAGCGTAGGCGTGCAGGGCGACGGGCGTACCTACGGTCACCCGATCGTGCTGCGCCCGGTTTCCAGTGAGGACGCCATGACCGCCGACTGGACTCGCCTGCCCTACGAGGTGCTAGCGCGCATCTCCACCCGCATCACCAACACTGTCCCCGAGGTCAACCGCGTGGTGCTCGACTGCACCTCCAAGCCTCCGGGCACCATTGAGTGGGAGTGAGTAGCAAAGCCCATTTATAGTCGCGTATTTAGTAAGCGCGTGTGAATGGAGCGACGGCGCCCCGGGAGTCAGTCCCGGGGCGCCGTTTTGTTTTAAGCTATAAATAGTCTTTATGTATAGTCCGATTGATAGGTTAATAACTAAACCTGTGCTGGCCATTTTTGAGAACTTTCTAGGCAAAATCCATATAAATCGTCTTGCGTTGATGCTCGTATAGGTTATTATGAGTATGGTCAGTGGAAGTGCTCAATGCTTGAGAACAAAGTAGATAGTTCTCTCCATTGGCAGGCTGAAGGCAAAGTTGCACGAAAGGTAGAAATAATGCCCACCAAATCTAAGACTAACGTGGATTGTGGCAAGATTTTACACAAGCTTCCAATGACGTTCGTTGCGGTTGATCTCGAAACTACGGGATTTAGCAATGATCAAAATGATATTATCGAAATTGCCGCTCTCAAAATTAAAGACGGTCAAATAGTCGATAAATTTGAAACATTAGTTAACGTTGGTTATGGCCTAAAATCTGAAATCTCTGAGTTGACTGGCATTACCGATTCTATGCTTGAAAACGCTCCTTCTATCTATGCTGTGATCCCAAAATTTGAAAATTTTGCAAAAGACTCACTTCTGTTGGCTCACAATGCTTCATTCGATGTAGACTTCCTTTATTGTGCGTATAAAAAAGTTTTAGATAAACCTCTTACTAATGACTATGTTGATACGATAAGTGTAGCGAGGCGCGTATTTACTGGTTCGAGAACGCTGAGTGCCATGTGCAAATATCTTGGTGTTACTAATAAGTCTGCGCATCGAGCTGCTTCTGATATAGCTGCCACGGTTGAATGTTATTTTCTAATGCGGAGAATAGTCATCGATGAATATGGTAGCGAGGCTGAGTATGAAAAAACATTCAACAGTAAAGGGAGTTCCTCGAAGGTTAAGGCTAAGGAAATTATTGCCAAGCCCGAAGCTATTGACGAAAATAGCCCCCTTTTTGGGAAATATTGTGCGTTTACCGGGAAAATTACTTCGATGTCCAAAAGAGAAGCGATGCAGCTTCTAAAAAATATTGGCGGGGAACCTCAGGATAGTGTAACCCAGCAAACCGATTATCTGATTATCGGCGGTAATGGTTTTAATAACAAAAAACAAAAGAGGTCAAAGAATATAGAAAAAGCTGAGGCTAATCGGAGTAAAGGTATCAACACTCAAACCATATCTGAGGGTATCTTCTTTGAATTGCTTGAGGGTAGGTAGAATTACCTCAGGATGATTTGTGAGCCCTTTGTTTGGTGATTTAAGTTCTGAATTGATGTCTCTATGGAAAACAAAAATTGTAACGACTCTCCTGTATTCTTTCCATATTATGTTAATCAACCTAGGCTTATTGACCTATATGCCCTATTGAATGGGGGCTATCCTGAATATGAAGAGATTCAGACTTCCAGTAATGAAGAAAGAAAGCATTCTGGAAAAGCGGGTGCCCAAGTGAAGGGTAATGGTTTTAAAATCCTTAACCTTGGCGGTGAGTTGTCTGGATCGTTTGAAACTAGTAAAGGAATCCACTCATCTTCGACTGCGAGGCGGGTTCATACCGTAACTTCTATGCTTTCTCTTGCGTTGGGTGCTATGTCGGAGAGAAAGCTTATTCGAAGCTTGAATGACTGTAAAGCGGGCTGCTTTGTAGTAGAGCCGGTAAAGTTGAAGGTTAATTCAATGAAATTATTGTTTTCGGAGGTGGAGAATATTGTTGAGCTAATTAGAAGTGCGCAAGGGTTATCTAATGAGGTAGATACTTCTAATAAACAAAATAGAAAAGGTAGGTCTAATGGGCGAAATAACTCAAATAAAGCTGAGTTCGATGGAGTTTTAAGAGAAGTAAACAGGTTCTCAAAGTTTATTGGTGAATTGGCTGGTAGTCAAGAGGTTATTTGTCAGCGAGAGAATGCTGTATTAGTCGGTAATATAAGCGATGATTGTTTTTACCAGTCCTCCATTAGTGATTTGATCGATACGGATTTCAAGTGTCTCGCGCAAGTACGTAGAATCTTTCCTGAGGGTACTCGGTTGATGAAAAATAGTATTCTGTCTAAACTTCGTGATCAGAATATGGTGGATAGTATTGTTGGCCCGTTCTCTGATTTAATAAAAGGGGATATGTTTAGCCCGAATGCTACGGTTGTGGCGGAAATAACTGGAACGCCTGTCTATGAGTTAGAAATTGTTGCTCTATATCAAGATACTCCATTGAATGAATCTAAGTGAGATAATATAATGTGCGATTATTGTTCAAACTCAGAATATTTCTGAGGTGTTCATAAATCGCATAGATTATTCTTATAAAAGTTACACGTGTCGGTTTGTCACTACACATGCAACATGGTTAGAGCAAATCATCTGGAAACTGACTATGTCAAAAAAAACTTCACTTATGGGCGGATGTGTAACTCAAATGCAGGATGGAAACCGTAGCTAGATGAATTTATCGAGGAGGCTCTTACTTTAATGGCTCTTCATAATTGAGGGTGTAGTTGGGGTCTGAAGCCGCCTGTTTCGAGGAGTGCTCGGGTGATGTAGTTGGTGAGGTTTCGCAAACCCGAGGGCACAGCCGCCTAGGTGTTCAAGGCGGCCATTGATGGCTTCGGTAGGGTCATTGCTGGTGTGGGGGTGGTCGAAGTAGGCCAGGATGCCCCTGGATCGGCGTTTGAGTGTCCTGCCCAGCGTGACGATCTCCGTGAGGGAGCGAGGGACACCCGCGCCGATGGTGAAGTTATTGCCCGGTGCGCCTGCGGCACTCGCCGAGAGCATCCCCGGCAAGGTGTACGACGTGGAAGGGGTCCATGACGCTGGATTCTAGTGGTGGTTGCAACACGGTCTGATTGATTGGAGTGTGTTGTGGCTAATCTAGGGCGTGTTTATGACGGGGTGGAATACCCCTTGCGTCACGAAGCTTGTAAAGCTAGGCATCGTGCTTATGTACAAGCTCTTGCTGAGGGTTTGAACTTTACCCAAGCAGCCCACGCGGTAGGTGTTTCAAAACGTACGGGCAAGGTATGGCGTAACGGTAGAACGCGTTCAAGTGGTAGGTGTGAGCGTGCCAGTATCGCTGCGCAAGCTGACTGGTACCGTCTGTACATGAACTGTCGTCCTGGCCAGGTAAACAAACGATTTTTGTCTTTAAAAGAACGGATGCTTATCGCTGACTGGCACAGGCAGGGTATCTCGATGCGTCAGATAGCCCAGCGTTTAGGGCGTTCTGTTTCTACCGTGAGCAGGGAACTAGCCCGCAATAGCATCACGCGTGGCTCTTATAGCCCGTATATCGGGCTCTTCATAATTGAGGGTGTGGGGGTGGTATGCGGGGTTCGGCGTGTCGTGGCCGGGTAGGGGTCGAGGTCTTCCGATGATGGGGGTTCCTACACCGTCCATCCGAAAGACCTCGACATGCCTAATACTACCTTTGATCGCCCTGACCTGAGCACCTTCACACGCCTGGATGACCTGGGCCTGGAAGTGACGGGCCAGCGTGTAGGAGGCGATCGGACCATCTTGGCCTGCAAGGTAGTGGGTGAGGACCGGTGGTGCCGACAGTGTGGGGGCGAAGGCGTCGTACGCGACACGGTGATCAGGCGCTTGGCTCACGTAGCCTACGGGTGGCACCCCACGATCTTGCACGTGAGCGTGCGCCGCTACCGCTGCCAGACGTGTGCTCACGTGTGGCGTCAAAACATGAGCCAAGCGGCCGATCCACGCGCCAAGCTCTCACACTCGGCGGTGCGCTGGGCGCTGGTGGGCCTGGTGGT
>NZ_JH470339.1:153607-281181 GCF_000239695.1 Actinomyces graevenitzii C83
CCGGATCCCCTGTACAAGGCTCGCAGGATGTTACACACCAGATCTTGCCTGCTCACGCCGCGTCAGCAGCACCAACTACTCGACCTGTTCGCCAGCGATTGCCACGTCGCACTCGAGGTCACTTGGAGTGCCTACCAGAACATCATTGATGCCTACCGCGCGCCCGACACGGCTGCGGGCAAGGCCATGATGCAAGCCGAAATTAATACACTGACCTGCACGCGTGTACCGAGGGGTCTGAGAGAGCTCATTACGCTGGGCAGGACACTCAAACGCCGATCCAGGGACATCCTGGCCTACTTCGATCATCCCCACACCTCCAATGGCCCTACCGAAGCTATCAACGGGCGCCTTGAACATCTACGCGGATCCGCTCTTGGGTTCCGCAACCTCACCAACTACATCGCCCGCTGCCTCCTCGAAACCGGAGGATTCAGACCCCAACTACACCCTCAATTATGAAGAGCCATATAAGGGGAAGAAAAATTTCTTTTAGATACTTGTTTTCCTAAAACTGATGTGATATAATAATTCAAGTCCAGAAAAGGAGTAAAAAATATGCGGCAAGGTATTCTTAAATAAAACTATAATCAAATAGTGGGAACAAAGGATTATGATAGTCCCTTTTGTAGGGGCTTAGTTTTTTGTACCCAATTTAAGAATACTTTTGCCTTATCAATTTTGACATATCCCCAAAAACAGCACTCACAAACAGGTGTATGCTGCATATGTGTATGTCCGCAAATTATCATCCCCAGTGGTAAAAGTATTTTACTGCTGGGGATTTTTATGCCCTTCGGGGCAGTAAAGGGAGGACAATCACATGAAAATAATCAATATTGGAATTCTTGCCCATGTAGACGCTGGAAAGACGACCTTGACGGAGAGCCTGCTATATGCCAGCGGAGCCATTTCAGAACCGGGGAGCGTCGAAAAAGGGACAACGAGGACGGACACCATGCTTTTGGAGCGGCAGCGTGGGATTACCATTCAAGCGGCAGTCACTTCCTTCCAGTGGCACAGATGTAAAGTCAACATTGTGGATACGCCCGGCCACATGGATTTTTTGGCGGAGGTGTACCGCTCTTTGGCTGTTTTAGATGGGGCCATCTTGGTGATCTCCGCTAAAGATGGTGTGCAGGCCCAGACCCGTATTCTGTTCCATGCCCTGCGGAAAATGGACATTCCCACCGTTATCTTTATCAATAAGATCGACCAGGCTGGCGTTGATTTGCAGGGCGTGGTTCAGTCTGTTCGGGATAAGCTCTCCGCCGATATTATCATCAAGCAGACGGTGTCGCTGTCCCCGGAAATAGTCCTGGAGGAAAATACCGACATAGAAGCATGGGATGCGGTCATCGAAAATAACGATGAATTATTGGAAGAGTATATCGCAGGAGAACCAATCAGCCGGGAAGAACTTGCGCAGGAGGAACAGCGGCGGGTTCAAGACGCCTCCCTGTTCCCGGTCTATCATGGCAGCGCCAAAAAGGGCCTTGGCATTCAACCGTTGATGGATGCGGTGACAGGGCTGTTCCAACCGATTGGGGAACAGGGGAGCGACGCCCTATGCGGCAGCGTTTTCAAGGTGGAGTATACAGATTGTGGCCAGCGGCTCATCTATTTGCGGCTATACAGCGGAACGCTGCGCCTGCGGGATACGGTGGCTCTGGCCGGGAGAGAAAAGCTGAAAATCACAGAGATGCGTATTCCATCCAAAGGGGAAATTGTTCGGACAGACACCGCTTATCCGGGTGAAATTGTTATCCTTCCCAGCGACAGCGTGAGGTTAAACGATGTATTAGGGGACCCAACCCGGCTCCCTCGTAAAAGGTGGCGTGAGGACCCCCTCCCCATGCTGCGGACGTCGATTGCGCCGAAAACGGCAGCGCAAAGAGAACGGCTGCTGGACGCTCTTACGCAACTTGCGGATACTGACCCGCTTTTGCGCTGCGAGGTGGATTCCATCACCCATGAGATCATTCTTTCTTTTTTGGGCCGGGTGCAGTTGGAGGTTGTTTCCGCTTTGCTGTCGGAAAAATACAAGCTTGAAACAGTGGTAAAGGAACCCACCGTCATTTATATGGAGCGGCCGCTCAAAGCAGCCAGCCACACCATCCATATCGAGGTGCCGCCCAACCCGTTTTGGGCATCCATCGGACTGTCTGTTACACCACTCCCGCTTGGCTCCGGTGTACAATACGAGAGCCGGGTTTCGCTGGGATACTTGAACCAGAGTTTTCAAAACGCTGTCAGGGATGGTATCCGTTACGGGCTGGAGCAGGGCTTGTTCGGCTGGAACGTAACGGACTGTAAGATTTGCTTTGAATACGGGCTTTATTACAGTCCGGTCAGCACGCCGGCGGACTTCCGCTCATTGGCCCCGATTGTATTGGAACAGGCATTGAAGGAATCAGGGACGCAACTGCTGGAACCTTATCTCTCCTTCACCCTCTATGCGCCCCGGGAATATCTTTCCAGGGCTTATCATGATGCACCGAAATACTGTGCCACCATCGAAACGGTCCAGGTAAAAAAGGATGAAGTTGTCTTTACTGGCGAGATTCCCGCCCGCTGTATACAGGCATACCGTACTGATCTGGCCTTTTACACCAACGGGCAGAGCGTATGCCTTACAGAACTGAAAGGGTATCAGGCCGCTGTCGGCAAGCCAGTCATCCAGCCCCGCCGTCCAAACAGCCGCCTGGACAAGGTGCGCCATATGTTCAGTAAGATCACTGGTTGATTTCCGATCCCAACCGAACACATTGAGCTGACGGCACGCTCCCGCAGTTAACCGAACGCCCCCGAGGTCCTATCCGGGCCCCGGGGGCGGCATTTTCCCAGTTGAAGGAATGGTGGAGATGTGTTTCGATGGGTCCGGTGGCCATGCTCCGCCCGCCGCCCGGCACCTCTTCCCAGACTCAGCCGGACGGTCGGTCCGTCTATTCCGTTTTTCTCCTAGGCTAGGCCAGCGGGGCATCGCCCCTCTCTGCGCGCGCCCTCTCGATGAGCCCCGGCGTCAGGTCGAGATCGCCGAGCGGCACGTCCTCCACGCCGTAGGCGTCCAGCAGCGCCGCCGCGTCCTCCCCGAGCATCGCCCTGAAGGCGCGCGCGGGCGTCGCGAAGCCGAGCGCGCCGCGGGGCTCGGAGTTCACGTGCGACATGGCCAGCGCCAGGTCGGCCGGGGCGAGCCGGTCGAACCTGATTCCGGCGCCCTTGGGCAGCAGCTTCCTGATCTCGACGTGGTTGCGCTCGCAGGCGCCCTTCTGGTCGCTGCGCCTGGGGTCGCAGTAGAACAGCCTCGTCTCGCCCGGCCCCTCGCCGAGCAGCGCCGCGATCGCCGCCTCGTCGGAGAACTCGGCGCCGTTGTCGGTGAGGACGGCGCGGAACACGCGGCGCGTCCCGTCGGCGCCGAGGATGGCCCGGACGCCCTCCAGGGCGTCCGCGACGCACCCGGCGGTCTTCTCCTCCAGCGGCAGCGCGAGCTGGAGCCTGCTGGGGCGGTGCAGCAGCGTGAGCAGGCAGGCGGAGTCCTCCCGGGCCCCCTCGACGGTGTCCATCTCCCAGGCCGCGGCGCACGCGTCCTCCCCGAGGGCGAGGAACGCGGCATGCGACCTGCGGGCGGAGTGGCGGGTCGCCGCCCGGCCCGCGGCGCGCTTCCTCGGCCTGTAGCCGACCTTGCGCCTGAGCTCCATGTTGGTCATGCCGTCGTAGCCCGCCGAGACCCAGCGGTAGATGGTCGACGGCGACAGGTCCACCGGGCCGCCGTTGCGCGCCGCCATCTGCTCGGGCGACAGCCCCCGGCGCAGGCAGTCCCTTATCGCCTCCAGCCTGGCCGCCGCGGCGGGCTCGTCGGCGTCTATCCCGCGCCTGGACGAGACGAGGACCGAGTCGGCGCACAGCTGCGCGGCCCGGGCCTCGTAGAAGACGTGGGGGCGGCGCTTGCAGCCGATCGCGCGGTACCGGCCGCACCCGTTGCAGCAGCGCGGCCACGCCGCCAGGCGCGGGCAGGCCGCCGACAGGTCGGCGGAGGCGTCCACGCGCTCGCCGCGCCTGGCCTTCGGCGCCGTCACGAACCTGTGCGACGCCACCTCGGCGCTCACCGTCGAGGGCGACCTGCCCAGCTCCCTCGCGATCTCCCTGCACGACGCCCTGCGCTCCAGCATCCTCTGGACCGTGTCCCGCTCGTGCCTCGTGAGCCTTCCGTAGGCCCTCGGGACCGCCCTTGCGGAGCCGCTCTTCTTCTTTCCGGACATGCCGTCCTCCGATCTCCCGGGGCCGGCCGATCCGGCCCTCAGGGTATCGGGTTCCCACATTCATCCGCACATGTGCGGATGAATGTGGGAGGTGTTCGGATAAAGTTGATAATCAAGGTGAAGTCTCCAGCTCCAGCTACATGGATGTGTTCTATCCGAAGTACCAGGTGACCTGGGATATGATGAACGTTGCCGGTCCGAACAGCATGTTCATGCACTGCCTGCCCGCCAACCGTGGCGAGGAAGTCGTCGACGAGGTCATGGACGATCCCGAGCGCTCCCTGTGCTGGGTCGAGGCCGAGAACCGCAAGCACTCCATTCGCGCCATCCTGGCCACTCTGTGCCCCCAGAGCGAGCCCGACGAGCAGAAGGCTGCGGCATACCGCGCCACCATCAATGAGCGCATGGCCGCTCTCGGTAAGCACGGTCTGTAAGACGTACCAGGTCGGGCGAGCTACGGCTCGCCCGCCTTCGCAGGAGATGGGCGACCTCATGGCCATCGGCGAGGAGAACTGCAAGGTCTCCGACGACAACCGAGTGCATCAAGGGCGCCGACTTCATCTACACCGACGTGTGGTATGGCCTGTACGATGCTTTCTGATGGGCGGCAGCAGATGCTTGTCTCTTGCTGCCCATCATCTGCGCCACTGCGCGTAGGCACTGGCGCCCTGTCTGAAGTTAAACAGACCTTTCGAGTGTGCACGAAGTGATTGCGCCAACAACGAAGCCCCAACCTGCTCGCTAACTCATGGGCAAGCCACCTGAGACTACTCATTTCCCCTACTAGCAATGAAGGCCTGCAACCTGCAGTTTTGCAAACTGCTTGAAAGGCGCCTGCGTTGATTCACTTCCTATTGCAGCTGGCGGCTCGCACACGAAAAGGCACTTGAGTTTCAAAGCGGGCGTTTTCGTCGATATCGAACCTCTAAAGGCTGTCCGCCGTGCCCTTTGGGACAAAAACGAAAACTCAAAGCCCCGAGTTTGGAATGAGTTTTTGAGATTGCCCCGGCTTTTGTCCCCGAAGCCGATGAAACACGACATAGTGTTACTTGGCGGCACTCGGTTTGAGACGGCATCGAAAACTGAGGACAACTGGAATGTCGGGACAGTAAAACTGAAGCCATCGAGTGGGAGTAGGCCGATAGGGTTCTGACCTGCGATTTTGAGTGCCGCACTGTGCCGCTGAGTTTCGTTTCGTACGAGAGTCATGACAAAGCCACCAGCGACGGAGATGAGTAAAAGCGATTAAAGAGCCTCCGTTCCCTGCGTTGGGACGGAGGCTCTTTCTTTGCCGTTTTACTCCCTTGTCTCCGTTCGGGGATTATTTCTTGCTCATTTAGGGCTATTCGCGCTGAAAGATTTTGACTAGCTTGGTGTCCTTTATTTCGTAGACAATGTCTGCGACGTTCTCGACCAGCCTCTTATCGTGGGAGACGAACACTATCGTTCCGGCATAGGCGCTCATCATCTGCTCGAGGGCTTCGGCGCTCTTGATGTCCAGGTAATTTCCAGGCTCGTCCATGAGCAAGATGTTGTATCTGCCCAGCAGCATCTTCGCGAGTAGCAGCTTGATGACTTCGCCTCCCGAGAGAACGCCAACGTCCTTTGTCAGGTCGCGCGGTCCGATTCCCATAGAGGCGAGGATGCCTCGAATTTCGGTCATGCTGTACTCGCAACCATCCTGCATGAACGAGATCGCAGACTGACGGGCGTCGAACTTGTAGCCTGTTTGCTCGAAGTAACCGATCTCTGCCTTGGGAGAGATGTTGATACCGTCGGCGCGTCGAGCGATTGCCTTCAGCAGGCTGGTCTTTCCTGTACCGTTGCCACCGGTGATGGCCACTTTGGCACCGAGCGGTATCTCGAATTTCGCGTGGTCATAGAGCATGCAGTTGCCGAAGCTCAAGCTGAAATCGTCTGCCGAGATGGGAAATTTACTATGCAGTTCCAGGGCCTTGCTCTGGCGGAACCGCACGGCGCGAATGCTATCTGGGGCCTCAATCCCTTCGAGCGCTTCGAGGCGCTTCTCCATGTCCTTAGCCGCCTGGTACATCCTCTTCTGTTTGGTGCCGGTTGCTTTCTGATGCCCCAATCGACCTGCATACTCGTTGCTTTTTTTCGCAGCCTTCCGCTTGGCGTCGACCTGCCGTGCTTTTTTCCGTTGTTTTTCGATGGCGGCTTCGAGGCGATCGCGCTCGCGCATCGCCTCTTCGTATCGAGTCGCCTGAGCTTTGCGCTCTTCTTCTTTCTGTCGCAGATAGTCGGAGTAGTCACCCCAGAATTCGGAAATACCGCCGTCTTTGAGCTCCCAGATCTTGTCTACCACCTGGTCGAGAAAATGACGGTCATGGCTCACGATGAGCAGAGCCCCATCAAATGCCTTGAGTTGTCCGACGAGAAGGCGGATGCCGTCTTGGTCGAGGTGGCTCGTAGGCTCGTCGGCGAAGATCGCGCTTGCATGCTGGGAGAGTGCAGAGGCAATCTTGGCGCGTGTTTCCTCCCCGCCGCTCATCGTCTCCTGCGCCACTCCGGCGACGTTGAGACGGGAGAGCATCTCACCACTGTCCTGAGCCGCATCAAGGTCGAGTTCATCGAGTTGGCCGATGAGGGCAATGCTGCCGAAGCGCCTGACGTCGGCGTCCGCAATGGTAAGATTGCCGCTCAGAATTTTAAGCAGGCTGGTTTTGCCTGCGCCATTGTCTCCCACCAAGCCGATGCGATCGTAGGAGTAGATTTCCAACTCTTCGATATCTAGGATATCGCGGCCGGCATATTCCAAAAAGATGTCTTTAGCTTTGACTATGAGTTCCATAGGTTGAACCGCCTTTTGTGTATTAGCGTTTTACTGGAAGCGCAGCCATGCCAAAAAAGATTGCTCACGTCGATTTTTCGCCTTTGCCCAATTGCCGGCGCGAGCGTTTTGACCTTGCGCAAGCCGGCAAATCCGAAAATGATAGTTGGCGACGAATAAGGAGCGCGATGCGGAATGTCGGTGCAATACCTCGTCGTCGCAAGGGCTTGAAGGCTGACGCTTGAACCGATGGCTGCTGCCTCTTTTTTTCGAATACTTGGGCTATTGAATCTGCCCGGTATCTCTTTTCCCCGCGTTTCGGACGCTCGGAGCAAGCAGCATAGCCATCGCAAGCAGTACCATGGTCGCTCCAGAGCCGACGAACCATAACGGAGCTCCAAGCAGATCCGCAAAAACGGAGGGGGCTGCGAGGCCCATGGGCATGGCCCACGCCATGATGGTTCCGTAGAGGCCGAAAACGCGGCCTAGGTACTCAGGAGGTATCTGCTCCTGCATAAGGGCAGTCTGGGTTCCCGCGTACAACGGGGAGCATGCGCCCATAAGAAAGCTCACCGGCAGGAAAGCAGCGAACAATGACGGGCCGAGCGATCCGGATACGATTGCGGCAATGCCGAAGCCGGCAATCGCGGCGACCATGGTGAACGACCTATTGCGGAACCCTCCCGTGGCCGCCAAAATGCCGGACCCAGCCAGCATGCCTGCAGAAAAAAGGATTTCCACCAAAGCGGCATCCCCCGTGCTACCGCCAAAATGCCCCAAGGTCATTATTGGGAACAATGCCGCGAGCGGAGAGAACGCGAAAGCGAAGACGAACCCGCACCAAAGAAGGGCGAACAGCCCCCTGTACTCCCTAATCAGCTTGTAGCCGTCCGAAATCTCAGAGAAGAGCTCTCGAACCTTATTGGAAAAGGACAAGCTGCGGTCGGCTTCATCGAGGCCCCCTGCGTCTATCTGTGCGGCGAGGACGGCTAAAGAAGCGAAAAGCGCTCCCAGCACGTCGAGGACAATCATAGCGGTAATGCCCGCCACGGGATAAATCACTGCTGCAAGCGCGGCGCCAAGAATGTATCCGCCGGACTGAATCGCCTGAGTCACCCCCGATAGGCGAACGAGATGCTCTGGCGGGGCGAGATGGGGCGTGAGAGATTGGGAGGCTGGCGTGTAGAACGAAGTACCAACTGCACGGAGAAACAGGGCGATGAGAATTAGCCATGCAGGTAAGCTGCCGGCCAACGAGGCAATCGCCAAGGCGGCACCCACCGCGGCAATGAAGAGGTCGGCGCCGATGAGGACACGTTTCAAAGGCAGTCTGTCGACAACGGCGCCCGCAAGGATTCCGAACAAAGCAATCGGCAGAAAGCCTGCCAGCGATGCTAAGGAGAGGAGAGAAGACGACCCTGTCGTGAGGGCGAGATGCCAAATAAGACCCATTTGGAGAATCGAACTCGTCAATGTCGAAACGAGCTCCCCGCCCCATACGAAACAAAGCTTGAATTGCCATGAATGGCACAGCAGAACAGACCTGCCCCGAGAGGTTTCAAATATCATGGTTATGTCCAATCGTGAAATGGCGTGCAGAAAAACAGCGCGACGCCACAACAGCGCCGCTTTCTAGGCGCTCATCCACGTGCGGAAAAGACCAACCACGACACCCCTCCTTTGTTAATTCGGTCTGGCAAACCATGTAATATTAACGAGGCTTGAGTTTGCCTGTCAAGAATCGAGCATCGGTAAGGGCAATCCTCTCTGGCCATTCGATTCCTTTTGTATCTTTGGTTGCATAGGTGACCCGCCAGGGCTATTACGCGTGGAAGAGGCGCCTGCCGAGCTGGCCGATGAGGCGCTGAAGATGGCCCTGGTCAGGCGAAACGATCCCAAGGGATGCGTACATCATTCGGATAGTAAGAATGTTGCCAGCAGGTTTTGCGGCAACCGCAAAGGAGCCGTATCCTGCAGCTGGAATCACGTTGCAGCATCCTGACCCGCATTCCGATTGGCGGACGGCCCGCTTCGGCATCCTGACCAGCACAGCGATCGAGCCTTGTCATTCCTTGGATATGCCGGTTGCTCGGGGCGGTCCCGACGGAGGCCCTCGCCTCCCCGGTCCGTGACCCAAGAAGGGCAAGCATGCTGATCTGCATGGCTGGTTCCTCCTTTATGTAGACGACCATGCAAAGAAGGGACAACCGAGGAGGCAGGTTACTGATGCGGGCTCCCGCACGCCCATGACTACCCGACGGGCTGTTTTTCATCTCCGATGCCCGCATTGCAGCATGAACGAATGTGCCTCGACATCTCTGCTGGCATGGTACGACTGGGATCGCACCTCGACGCATCCTTGCGCATACTGCCTTCCAAGTTTCGAAACCGGGAAGGAAAGTGTATGTGAGCGACGATATCGGCGCCGATTCGACGCTCGAGAGGGAGATTGCGCCGATTCTATCCATCGGGGATGCATTCCCGAAGATTCTCATCACTCGCACGAGGCATGAGCCCCATACCCGGGAGGGCGTGCTCGTGCTGAATTTCGCGAGGTGGCTGCTTGGCGGGTAGGGTTCTGAACGTCGCATTGGGATATCGCGCGACAGGGCACGCAGGGCTGTTTGTGCCCGCACGGGAAACGCCGTCGCCATGCGGGCGGCCTGTCGTGTCCGATTAGCCTTTTGCTAAACAGGCTTACGCCAACTCATGGGCAAGCCACCTGAGACTATTCACTTTGCTTATCGTTGACAAAGACCTGTGGCCTGCGGTTTTGTGAACGGCTCGTAAGCCACCCGCGTCGACTCACTTACTGTTGAAGCTGGTGGTTTGCAGGCTCAAAGGCGGTTGAGTTTCAAAACGGGCGTTTTTCGGCGATATCGAGCCTCCAAAGGCGGCTCTCCGTGCCCCTTGGGACAAAAATAAAAACTCAATACTCTGAGTTTGAAAATGGTTTTTGAAGTTGTCCCAGCTTTTGTCCCCGAAGCCGATGAAACGCGACGTCGCGTCATTCAGCGGCACTCACTTCGAGATGCCGCCGAAAACTGGGTGCAACTGGAGTGACGAGACGGCAAAACTATAACCACCGAGTGGGAGTGACGCTTTCTAGCGGCTTCCTAGCTAACTAAGCTGGCTAAAACTGATCAGAGTAGCTGACTAAGCTGACCCAAATAGCCGGTCAGAGCAGCAAGCCCCGGCCTCGTCCCTGATTCCTGGGATGAGGCCGGTGTTTCTTTAATTGGGCGAGCGTGGCAGTGTCAGATCTTCCGCGCTCGTTGTGGCCAATCGATTGATCTGATGCCATATTCTGGCCATAATTGTGGCTAGAATCGAAAGGGGTAATATGTCGGCTCTTACTATGGGGCTCGCCGAGGCGAAGAATAACTTTTCGCGAGTGACGGCAGAGGTGAACCGGACGGGGAAGCCTGTCACGATCCTCAAGAACAACAGGCCCTGGGTGGTTATTCAGCCGGCCCAGCAGGCGGCGAGTGCTGTCGACGTCGCTGTCGACTTCATGGATGCCTACGCGGACGTGTTTGAAGAACTAGCGAAGTGAGCTCTGTAGTTTTGTGTCTCTATGGAAAGTGGTAGTTACGCTGTGGTCCCTTACTAGGGGCTGAAGCTGCGGATTTCTTCAAATTTGCTCTTGCGGATTTTATGTGGGGGGGGGGTACCCTTAAAAGCAATTCGGAAGGGGTAATTCGATGAAGAAATTGTCGATGTTTATGGCCATGGTTATGTGCGCTACGTTAGCGTTGTCTGGCTGTGGTAATAGTGTGTCGGATGATAGGGCTGAGGCTTATGCTTCGCTTTCGTCTATGACAAGTTTGGAATCTGATAAAGCTCAGGAGTATAGGCAACGGTTGACTGTGGCTCCTGATTCGGCAGCGATTAAGGCCGTTCTTGCTGACGCTAAAGCAGCCAATGATAAGGAAGCTGCTAGAAAAGCGTCCAAAGATAAGGACCGTAAAGATACTGCGGCTGCTATTACCGGAGTTAAGTTGGTTGGTACCACCGGTGATTGTACTAATGTGGTCTTAGTGTTTAACGCTGACCAAACTTGGCAGGTCAGCGGGAAAGACTCAGATAAGTGTATTTCACACGACTACAAATATTGGAGTATTAGCCAATATGACTATGATAGCGGTGAAATAGACCTGGTTATCAGTGACAAAAAGAAAGATGACATTAACACTGTAGGAGACCGTAGGGTTTATCCAATATCTTTAGGTGAAGATAATACGGTTGGCATTATGCTTGTCGGTAATGATATGTACTCGTTTACTATCACTAAGTAGGCCAGCTTAAAGCTTGCTTGTGGGGACACCAACAACCTGGTGTCCCCACGCTTTTGTTTCACCGTATTTTGATTGTTTAAATAATTAATGCTGCATGTGCATAATAGGCCGTAAACTTATTGTCTACGTTTGTAAGGTTTAATTAGAAGTTTGTTCGGTTGCAGATGAGCTTAATGATCGGCCGCGTAAGACGTTAGACTGGGATACGCCTCGGGAGCGTTTTGGTGTGTTGTTAGCAGCGTGAAGGGTGTTGCAACCACCCCTAGAATCTGGCTCTTACTATTTCTACACATTGCTGTGACACACCACGGAGGCACACACCAGTGCTTCCCACCGAGCAGACAGAGGACTTCCCTGTCCTCCGTTGCTCCCTCACAGCAAACTCTGCCCCAACAGCCACGCCGGGCCACGCTCCCGCGCGCCCCAGCCTCGTCAGAATGCGCGTACCTCAGTCAAGCTCCGCCAACACACCCACGTCACGTGCGGCCTGACGCAGGCGCTTATCGCGCGTCCACAGAGACACGCCGGGGGTCACGACGACGCTCGCCAGGAGCGCCGCATCGACAGCACTGAGCCCCCTGCCCCACAGCCGCCGCTCCTCGACGAGGTGCCGGACCCCCTGATCGTCGACATTGCGAAGGACCATGAGGCGCTCGATCGCCTTCAGGAAGACCGACCGGTCCTTGAGATTCCCCAACGCGAGCTCGGTGATGATGCTCTGGTGCACGCACACCTGGTCGCGCTCGAGCAGGTCGACCAGGACCGGCTCAGTTTTTCGTAGGTGATCAATCCAGATGTTCGTGTCGACGAGGACTCTCATGCGCGCCTGCGGCTACGCGGCGCAGCTTCCGCCGCCGAATCGCTGCCGCCGAGCTCGGCGAGCTGCCGTCCCGTCTCAATACGAACGAGAAGCTCAACCGCGTCCCTGATCAACGCGGATCGTTCACTGATCCCAGTCAGTTCCTCGGCGCGCGCGAGCAGGTCATCATCGAGTGTCACAGTGGTTCTCATGGCTACCTCCACATTCAGGATAGCATCACTAACAGCATCATTTGATTCGACTGAGTGTTCTTCCCAGTGTGATGATTTCTGTGAGGGAGCTAGGCACGCCCGCGTCGATGGTGGAGCTCTTGCCTGGTGCGTCTGCGGCACTCATTGAGAGCATCCCCGGCGAGGTGCACGTCGTGGAAGGGGGCCATGACCGCCCTCGCGCCAGGTGTGAGGCTGGGAGGCCAGCCAGGTTTTGAAGACCTGCTTGGATCGGCCTGGGACCATGTCTAGGAGTCGGGAGGGGCCACTGTGATCGTGGACGGGCGTCAAATCCAAGATGACGGTGACGTACCTGTCCCCATGCGGGGTGTGGCGCCACACGTGAGCACACTCTGGGCACTGGTAGCGGCGCACGCTCACATGCAAGATCGTGGGGCGCCACCCGCAGGGCTCATGCGCCAAGCGCCTGACTACCGTGTCACGAGAAATGCCCTGGCACCCGCAGCGTCGACACCACTGGTCCTCACCAGTAATGCGGCAAGCCAACACTGCATGGTCTGGCCAAATGCGCTGACCCGTCACCTCCAACCCCAGGCCATCCAGGCCCGTGAACGCGCTCAGGTCAGGGCGATCAAAGATAGTATTGGGCATGTCGAGGTCTTTCAGATGGACGGTGTAGGAATCTCCATCATCGAAAGACCTCGACCCCTACCCGGCCACGACACACCCAACCCCGCCCACAACACTTACACCCTCAAATGCGAAGAGCCCGTTTCCGGGCCTGGCCTGCTCGATGATCTACGCGGCCTTAATGCGTACTCATAGAACTACCCATACTTGTGTGTTTGGGGCCGCGTGTGTGCGCTTTGCGGGAGGGATGCTGTCCCTTGATAGACGTTTATACATCAATAGCTGTATAACGCTGTATGAACGTCTGTTGTAGAGGAGGTGTCTACTTTGATGCTTGACGAGCTTGTAAGTTACATCGACGCCGAGGGTGGGGTGGCGTACTCTTCGCAGCTGAAGGGTGCTGGATTTTCTGCGGGACTTATCTCTTATGCGAGTGAAGCAGGCCTTATTGATAGGATTTCACGCGGTATCTACTGCACGCCTGATGTTTTCGAAGATGACTTTCTTGTGATTGGGGCACGTTGGCGTAGGTGTATTTTTTCGCATAACAGCGCGTTGTATCTAAATGGATTATCAGATAGGCTTCCGATAGTGCAGTCCGTGACCGTACCTAGGGGGTATAACCCGGTCAGGCTGATTGAGGAGTTTCCAGGCATTCAGATTCACTGGGTTCGCCCTGATATTTACGAGCTTGGCGCAACAAATATTATGACGCCGTCAGGTAATAGGGTCAGGTGCTATAACTCTGAACGTTCAATCGCTGATCTGATTAGGCAAAGGAAGCTGGGTGGCGTTGATGCGCAACTTGTGCGTGACGCTATTGGTGGATACTTCAATAGTCGTGACAAAGATCTTCATGAGTTGGCGCGCATGTGTGAAGCGCTCGGAGTAAGGCGCGAGTTACAGGTATACCTGGAGGTGTTGCATTTGTAGGTTTGTAGCCTACAATTGCAACATGGTTCGAGCGAATCATCTGGAAGCTATAGCCCAACTCTCAGAATCTGAGGGTGTCTTTACAACTGCCCAGGCTGAACGCATGGGCATACCACGCGACGCTCTGCATGATGCAGTTGAGTCTGGTCGACTTGAGCGTGTCATTAGAGGTGCTTATCGCATGGTCGGGGCTGGCTCCTCATATACAGATGAGCTCGCAGCTATTTGGAAACTGACTGCGCCAGAAAACTTTAGTTATGAGCGGATGCGTAGCTCGAATTGGGATGGCATAGTGATTGGGGGCGCCACTGCTTCATCACTGCTTGAGCTGGGTGATCTGCATCTGTCACCTTACCGTATTTACGCTCCAAAGCGCATAAATTCGCGAAAAACTGTTGCTAGTTTTGTGAAGAGGAAAGTTGTTCGGGATGAGGTGACTTTTGTGCAGGGGCTGCCTGTTACGCGTCCTGAGCGTATTGTGTTTGACCTTGTGTTAGATGATGAAGATCTCTCGCTGGTTGCTGATGTGCTGAGAGAAGCTGCCTATGTGAATCGCGATTTTGATTTTAAAAATCTGGCAAATTATCTGCGTGATTACTATTCTGCTAGCCAGGCCAAGGAAATATATGAAGGTCTGCTTGCAGATGCAGGGTTACTCAGTGAGAAGGATAGGTTATGACCTACAAGAGTGCCGCAGCGGTTGAAATGGCAGTCAAGTCTGCTGCATCTGCATCATCTCTTGATACAGGTAGGGCGGTGTCTTCCTTCTATTTCCATAGATTGCTCTGTCGTGTATTTGCTGGCAATAACAAGAAGTTTGTATTAAAGGGCGGGCAGGCAATGCTTGCTCGCACTATTGATGCTAGGGCTACACGTGATATAGATTTACTTGCATTACAAGATAGTCTTGAAAATGCGTTGACTGAGCTTGTTAGACTAGCTGAATCTGATTTAGGTGACTTTGTTGTTTTCGAATTTGCGGGTTCAAAACATATAAAAGCTGAAGATGAATATCGTAGTGGGCTTTCTGTGAAGTTTACTCCTCATATTGGTGTTAAGCGGATGCAGCAGATTTCTATTGATCTTGTTGTTGATAAAGTACCTCTCGAAGAAGTGGAAGTTATTGAACCTGTTGACAGAATTCAAATCGAAGGACTGTTTACCTGCAACTATTTACTTTATCCAGTAGAAAATGCGTTAGCAGATAAGTTTTGTGCTTTGATTGAGATTCACGATGGTAGGGTTTCTACTAGAGTTAAAGATTTAGTTGATATTGCTGTCTATGCGGTTACGTGTACAGTTGATGGCGATAAGTTTCAAAATTGCTTATCTCGTGAAGTTGCTGTCCGTGGCATGGAAATGCCAGATAAGTTTTCTGTGCCTAGAGAATGGGGTTTATCTCAGGGAAGGCAGTTTGAAAAGTTATCTGCTAATACAGGGTTGCCTGCAGGGCTGAAGGTGATGGATGTGGCAGCTGAGTTGGCAGGAAATTTAATTGACCCGGCTATTAGTGCTAGTGTGAGTGGTTTGCAATGGTTTCCTGAAGATCTCAAGTGGGAATGTAAAGATTCTTAGATTTAATCTAAATTTTGTGAGAATGGTACAGCTTTATGTGTGACGTACAGTTATGCTGAATTTGGAATAATATTCAGTGTGGTTGTACGGGAGAGGGGCCTATGCGGACAGTGCTTGAGATTGCCTCGCAAAACGCTGGATATGTGACTGCTGCTCAGGTTACAGCTGCAGGTATACCGAGGCGTAAGCTCGCTGAGGTAGTTTGTTCTGGAGAAGTTGTACAACTTGCGCGTGGGCTCTATGCCTTGCCAGACGTATGGGAAGATCCGCTATATATCGCCCAGTACAGGTTCTCACGTGGCGTGTTCTCAGATGACACTGCATTGAATCTGCATGAGATGACTGACCACACTCCAGCTTCTTTAACAATGACTTTCCCCCGAAACTACAATACTGCAGCAGTCAAAGATGCCGGTATTATCTGTCGTACTTGCGCAAACGAAGTTCTTGATTTGGGTTTAACGCAGGTGAAGACGATATACGGCAATATGGTTAGAGTATACGACCTTGAGAGAACACTGTGTGACTTAATGCGTGGCAAGAGTGTGCTTGATATGCAGTTACTTGTGCCAGCAATGCAGAGCTATACACGCAGCAAGAATCGAGATCTAGTAAAGCTTATGAATTATGCGCGCAAACTTGGGGTAGAGCGTAAAATTAGAACTTATCTAGAAATACTTCTGTAAAACAAATAACTTTTATGCTCAAGTTTGAGTGCTGCTAGATGAATTTGCCGGTGAGGCTGGTGGGGCAGGCTTTGATTTGAGCGGGGGAGCCGGTGGCTACCACCTGGCCACCGGCCAAACCTCCGCCAGGGCCCATATCCACCACATAGTCTGCGCTGCGGATTACGTCCAGATCATGTTCAATAACCACCACGGTGGCGCCTTTAGTAATCAAACTGGCAAGCACTCCCATTAGGGTCTGCACATCCTTTGGGTGCAGGCCAATAGTGGGTTCATCAAACACAAACACCGAATCGCCTTGGCCCCGGCCCATCTCACTGGCAAGCTTTAACCGCTGTGCCTCGCCACCAGAAAGCCCCGGTGTCTGCTCGCCAAGTGTCAAATAGCCCAAACCCAAATCGTGCAGCACCTGCAATTTCTTGCTCACCCGGCTAAGGCCCGCGCAAACAGCCAAAGCCTCATCCACACTCATAGCCATCAGGTCAGGCAGGCTGTAAGCGGCGCCGTCGTCAAAAAAGCACCTAATTTCGTGAGCCGCACGCCCATAACGAGATCCGCGACAATCGGGGCAGCAAATCTCGACGTCGGGAAGAAATTGCACGTCAAGGGAGATCTGCCCAGTGCCGTCACAAGTGTCGCAACGCAAAGAACCAGTGTTATAAGAAAACGCGCCAGCCGTAAGCCCACGGTGGCGGCCAGGTTTCGAGCCGGCCTCAGCGGCAAGTTTGGCTCCATACTGCTTAGCCGCCTCGGACCTGGCGAAATGCTTACGCAACTCATCATGCACCCCCGCATAGGTGGCCACAGTCGAGCGCACATTAATACCAATCGGGGTGGCGTCAATGAGCATAACCCGGCCAATACCCGGTGCCTCCAGCCAGCGCACATGCCCCGGCAGCGCCTGACCGGCAATTCGCGCCTGCAAAGCCGGGATCAGGCTCTCAAGCACCATGGTGGTTTTACCCGAGCCCGAAACCCCAGTCACCACTGTGAGTCGTCCCTGGGGAATATCCACCTCAAGTGGCTGCACCGTGTGGATCGCGTCCGTGACTAGGCGGATACTGCCGCGCTCAAAAAGATCCGCCCGCGCCTGCTTAGGCTGGTTCTGCTGCCTCAGATACGGCCCAATAATCGACGCAGAATCATCCATGACCTGCGCAACCGTGCCCTGGCAAACCACCGTGCCGCCGTCGGAACCAGCGCCGGGCCCCATCTCAATGAGGTAATCACTGTGGGTGAGCACCTGAGTGTCGTGGTCAACCAAAATCACCGAGTTGCCATCCGCCAACAGATCATCCATCACCCCCGTCAAACCCTTGAGATTATGCGGGTGCAAGCCAATTGAAGGCTCATCAAGCACATACAGTACGCCCGTGGTACGGTTACGCACCGCCCGCGCTAGCTGCACGCGTTGGCGCTCACCGGTAGAAAGCGTGGACGCCGCACGATCCAACGCCAAGTAGCCCAGCCCCAGGTCAAGCAAGCGTTGAGCGGTGTCAAAGAAAGCCTCACAAATATTTTGGGCCATGGGACGCAGCCTCTGCGGCAGTGAGTCGGGCACCCCCTCAACCCACCCCATCAGTTCAGACAGGGTCATTTGCGAGGCCGCGTCCAGGCCAATACCACGCAACCGGGGCGCCCGGGTGGCTTCAGACATACGGGTGCCGTGACACTTAGGGCAAGTGTCCTCTTGTAAGAAACGCTCCAGGCGCTTCATGCCCTTTTCGTCTTTAACTTTAGAAAGCGCATTTTCGACCGTATAAATGGCGTTGTAATAGGTGAAATCCATTTCGGCCGACTGGTTAGTTTTAGGATTTACGTAAATAATGTGCTTTTTTAGCGCCGGGCCGTGGTAAACAATCTCCTGCTCCGCCTCAGTTAGCTCTTTGAATGGCACATCGGTGCGCACGCCCATCTCGCGGCACACGTCTTTCATCAGGGCCCACATCAGTGTGCCCCACACTACGACGGCGCCCTGGTCAATGCTCAGGTTCTGGTCCGGCACCAGCGCCGCAACATTCACGCTGCGGGTCAGGCCTGTGCCCGAGCAAGTTTGGCAGGCTCCGCGTGAGTTAAACGCCAGGTCCTCAGCGCCAGGGCCATAAAATTTTACGCCGCAGGTGGGGCAGGTAATTTCAGCCATGCGGGCGACGTCGAATGAGGGCTCAACGTAGTGCCCGTTAGGGCAGCGGTGGTGGGCTAGGCGCGAAAACATCAGTCGCAGACTGTTGGCTAGCTCAGTCATGGTTCCGAAAGTACTGCGGATTCCGGGCACGCCCGGCCTTTGTCGTAGCGCCAACGACGCCGGTACGTAACGCACTTCGCTCACGTCAGAGCGTTGGGCTTGGCTCATGCGCCGGCGCGTGTATGTGGACAGTGACTCCAGGTAGCGGCGTGAGCCTTCCGCATAGAGAACCCCCAGGGCCAGGGAGGATTTACCTGAGCCAGATACGCCAGCAATACCAACGATTTTATTTAGCGGAACATCAACGTCTAGGTTCTTCAGATTGTGCACGCGCGCCCCGCGCACCTCAATGGTCTGGGGTTTTTGGGTGCGGGCGGCACTCTGCGGGGCGGCACGCTGCGAGGTAATTGGCGACGGCGCCGCCTGGGACTCTTCGAAAGCGCGCATTTTTCCTCCAAGCAGGCGCGACGCCACCAGGGTTGTAACCAGCTGCGGCCTGCGAGAGAAATTATCCCACACAGGCCGCAGCTTTTAGGGCGCAGTCGGCGTCGTGCTTTTGCTGGCTTCTAAGTGAGCTGGGTAGGGGGCGTGGGGTGGGAACTCTAGATGTTTGTCCTTTTTACCCTTTTAAGCCTGCTCTAGAGGGGCAGTTAAAGGCACGATGGCGGGGCGCAAAGCTGCAGCTAGACGCTGGTTGCTGCCAGTTGCCTGACTGTAGAAACGCGCTGCTACGAATTCCTTGCAGGCGGGGGTGCCTGGTCTGTTACTGGTGGGTGTGCCTGGTTTATTGCAGGCAGGGGTGCTCGGCGCAAAAAGCGCAGGATCAAGCTTCCAGCCGGCTTGCTCAGACAGCTGGGAGAAAAACACGAACTGCGTGCGTGTATTGCCCTCGCGGAAACTGTGGATAACGTTCAACTCGCCCCAAATCTCAGCCAGCTCTGTCACGAAAGTTTCATGATCCAAGCCGCGCAACAAATCCATTTTGCTGAGCCTGCGGTATTGCTCATTGGCTGCCTGCCCTAAGACTGGGCCTGCTGGATAGTACTGGTAAGACATTTGCGGAGCAGTCGGATCTCCCAACGGGTAATGGACAATGTCTGGGCCAGACTTGACCATGAACGTGTCCAGGGGAGCAAGCCGCTCCTGACCTGCCCACTCATAGACATCTTGGAAAATATGGCGGTGAATTGCCTTCATGTGGGCGTAATCGAAGTTGCCTTTGATCGGCGTTTGCGCCAGTTCCAAAATTCTGGAGCTAGCGTAGCCCTCCTCCAGTAAGCGTAACTTGACAGCGTCAGGTTCCCCATATGGATTGCCAGGAGTGATGAATTTATTGCGCAATACTGAGGTGCCGGGGATGAAGTAATCCTCCCAGGTGCGAAAAACTTGGCGTGCCATCAGCCTTGCACGTGCTTTCTGATTGCTGCGCGTGCCTGCTCTCCAGTTAGGTTGCCGCAGGCCTGCTGCTCCAAAATGTTGCGCAGCGCCAGGTCAGTGACTTCGTGGCCTGCCAAGGCTAGAGCTGCCTTGGCAAATACGAGCTTTTCTGCAGGGGAGCGGTTTTCGCAGGTGCAGTTTTGGGGTTGCGTTTCTGCTTTATCTGCGCCGACGGCGTCGCTGCGGCTTGCGGCAGCATCGCTACGTGCAGTGACATCGCTACGTGCGGTGATATCGCTACTTGCGCCGACGGCGTCGCTGCGGCCAGGGCGGTCAGTGCTGCGGCTTGTCATGGGCGGCCTCGTTTCTTCTGAAAGCTCATTCTACGGGGCGAACTGCGCCGTCGTGAGCAAAAGCAGGCATAGACTTACGCTAGTTATAAACGTAAGGAGGGGAAGATGGGCGCTCAGGACGTGCCGAAAATACACGACCCTAGTTTTCGCGGGGACATGATTATCCGCTTCCTACCTGACAGTGACCAGGTGCTAGCCCGCATGGACCGCTCTACCGTGCAGGTGTTTACGAATCTGGCGGACTACCTGCAGCTTTATGGGCCGTATGTGGATCGTGTGGGCTACCCGGACGGCAAATACCTGTGGCACCGGCCCGTCGGCGAGCGGCCCACCTACTTTGAGTATCGCTCACTGGATATATTCGCCCTAAATGACCCCTACTACAGCTACGAAATCAAGCAGCTGCCGCAGGGATGCTCGATCCGCACCGGTATTAACGTGCCCTACTTTGATCTGCCCGGCGGTGCGCGTCAGGTGCAGTTTCTGGCCGAAGACATTGTGTTGACCGCTATTGAATGCCTTGAGCTGGGGATTTTGACTGGGAGGTCAGAATAATGTGGTGGCAAGTTGCTGAGCTGTTTCACTTTGCGGAGACGGCAGGGGCGCAGATTCGGCTTCGTGAAAGCGATGCATTGTCGCTGACCTGGGATTGTGGGCGCAGCTGGCAGCACGTGTGGAACACCAGCGGTGAACACGCCCAAGCTTTTTACGGCGAAAGCGAGTATGCCGAAACTCGCGTTCCCACCATGATCAGCGATTACAGTGAACTCATGCTTAACTGGGCGGTGCTACGCATTGGCCGCAACGCTCGCTTTTACAAGGGCTGGGAGGCGATCCGGGTGCCCAGAAGTCCCCAAAGCGTGGATCCGCATTGGGGTTTTGAACAGCTCTCATTGATTACCGGGCGCCTGACCAGAGACGGCAAGCCCGTACCAATGCAGCTGCGTACCATCTTCCCTGACCACTACGAGCTCAACCAGTTCTCGCATGTGGCCGGCATGAGATTCAAAGATCTACTGGCGGCCTTTAAAGACCCAGCCGGCGGCATATTGGCCAACTGGGTGGAGCCGGCACCAGGCTCTGAGCGCTCACAGAACGCTGAGAAATCAGAAAGCTCCAAATAGGTTGGCTGTGAGGCCAGGTAAAAAGCGCTAGAAAATTTTTAAATATTGCGGCGGGCGCAAGCCTGCCGGGCTTGATAAGTATGTAAGGGAACGTTATGGGTAAATGGTTTGATCAGGCCGCAGAGATTGAGCGCTTGCGCACGGAAAACCACCGGTTAAAAGCGCAGGTCAGGAGCCTGGAGTTGCGTCTAGGGGTCAGTTACGGCCAGTCGGGAAATGGTCAGCCGGGCGTCAGTGAGTATGGCCAGTCGGGCGCCTATGGTGACGCTAGTGAGTACGCTCAGGGTGCCTACGGGGCCGGCGACGGCGTCGTCGGGGCTGGGGCTGCAGATTATGAGGCCGCTGCTTGGCTGGAACTAACCCCCGAAGAACTCCACCTAGTGCGGATGGGCAAAAAAATCAACGCCATCAAAATTTACCGAGACCGCACCGGGGTTGGCTTAGCTGACGCCAAAGCCGCCATCGACGCGGTTGGCTAGGAGGAACCATGCTGTTCATGGGCCATCATGAGGACGACGGCTGGCTGCTGTCTACTTTCAACCTGACTTTCCGGGCCTCATGGGAAATGATGCTACAAGGGGTTTACGAAGCCTGGCATTACTTCGCTAATGTTGAAATCCTGGTTGACCGTAAGCCGATTGAAATTAAAACCCCTGAAGACATTCTCAAGATCCCTGAAAACTGGAATATTTCAATTCGTGGATTGCTGATGGTGGCTAGGACTAATGTAGAAATTGTTTTCTATACCCAAGTCCACTTCATTAACGTCTATGTTGAGTGCAACAATGAAGAACTAAAAAACCTGGACTACGAGCACTATAACAAATTCATTGGCAAATTCATTGACAATATGGAAATCGCCATGAATATGCCCGAGGAACAACTCAAGGCCGGTAGGTAGTCGGCGCTGCGGCCTTAGCTTGCTGTGCTGCAGCGCAGGATGTGCGTGTTGTAGCACAGGTCGCTGCATAGTAGCTGGTCACAAGCCTGCGGGCTGAACCAAGAGCGGATAGGGAACTGTAATGATTTTGATTCGTGAAAAAGAAGAAAATGGCTGGATCCACGCCAACTACCGGCTCACCCGCCCGGTTTCGTGGCAGCAGCAGCTAAAAGCGGTGCACGGGGTTTACGACTATTTCAAAAAAACCGAGATCCTAGTGGACGGGTTACCAATCCAGATTAGTCAACCGGAAGAAATATTACAGATCCCTGAGTCTAAAGCTATTTCTATCCGGGGCGTGCTAACAATTATTGACGTGCCCGTGGTGGTAACCTTCTACAACCAGGCCGACTACGTAAATGTTATGGTTGCCTGCGTAAACGAAGAATTCCAAAACACTAACTACGAAAAGTTCAACAAATCAATGAGTCAAATCATGGATAGCCTTGAACTAATGATGTACATACCCACAGCTAACCAGAACTGATAGGCTGTCTAGAACCCCAAAAGCCTGCGGTAAATTTGCAAATCTTCGTCACCAAAGACGTTGAAGACAACATCCATTTGCGCCTGGGTTGCCTCCAACCAGCGCTGGACAGTGTCAACCGCAACTTTTGCTGCAGGCTCCTTGGGATAGCCAAACACGCCGGTGCTGATGCAGCAAAAAGCCAGCGACTTCAAACCGTTTTCCTGCGCCATATCTAGACACTGTAAATAGCTGCTCATCAGCTTATATTTCCCAATGTCTGGCAGTGCCGGGTTATAGATCGGCCCAACCGTGTGAAGCACGCGCTTAGCCGGCAGGTTGTAGGCGCCAGTGATTTTGGCGTGCCCTGTGGGTTCCTCATGTCCCTGGGCCTGCATCAGCTGCGCACATTCAAGACGCAACTGCACGCCAGCAAAAGTATGGATAGCGTTATCAATACAAAAATGTCCCGGCTGCCAGCATCCCAGCATCTGGCTGTTGGCAGCATTAACAATGCCGTCAACAGCTAGGCGGGTAATGTCACCCTGCCACAGACGAATCCGAGGATTAAGCGGACTGACGGCGGCGTCGTCGAGACTAGAAATACCGCCTTCCGCCAGCAAACCAGACAGCAACTCATCCTGCTTTTCCAGCCAAAAAGGAGAGATAGGCGCAGGCTCTCGGGTGTTAACCAAGGCGCGGAAATGCGGCCACAGCTCATCAAAGCCCTGTACCTGCGGGAAAGCAAAATTACGCTCCGCACACAGCTGCGCCACCAGTTCAGATAGCAGCGCCTCCTTTTTACTTTCCAGCATTGCCTGCCTCCTATGACTCCTTTAACGCCTGCGTTAGGGCCTGGTGAATATCTCCATCTATAAGAATAGAGCGTTCACTGATCTCAATCGGGGCTTGCGCCTGCCCAAAATTAATGCAGGCATAAGTTGCCAGCGGATTGGCATAAGTGCGCTGCCAGAAAGGGTATTTAATGATGCCAGGAGTATTGGCGCCAACCCCCAGCTCCAGGTAAAGCACCTTGTCAGCGCGGTGAGCGGCCATGAAATCCTGGTAGCGCTGGGCCGCCTGATGCCAGCCGGCGTCCTCAACGAAAGTGTGATCGGCGCGCAGATTCATACTCATAGGCTCACCACACCTGGGGCAGTGCGGCACAAGCTCGCTGGAAACACGCATGTCACGCTGGGTTTCAACCATGAGCTTCACGGTCTCATAGTTGTCGTAAGTATCGGCGTGGCAAGGCTGGGAGCACTGCCACAGGCCGTAATCACCCTGCGTGTAAAACAAACGGTCTTTAGGGAAACCGGCCAGTTGAAACTGGTGATCCACATTTGTGGTGAGCACAAAGAAATATTTGCCCGCTAACAGCTGAGCCAGCTTGTCGTAAGTGTCCTTGGGGGCTGGGACGTAGCGGTTGTACCAGATGTGCCGGCTCCAGTAAGCCCACTGTTCTTCCAAAGTTTTGAAAGGATAAAAGCCGGCCGAGTACATGTCAGAAAACCCGTAGGCCTCAATGAAATCCGCAAAATACTTCTGGAAGCGCTCACCGGAGTAGGTAAAGCCCGCTGAGGTGGAAAGGCCCGCTCCGGCTCCAACTACGACGGCGTCTGCGTTGGTTAGCGCTTCCAGAAGGCGTGAGGTTTTAGTCATGTCCCTTGCTTACGGACAATGCTTACTTGCAGATAATGCTTACTTGCGGACAACGCTGATGCGCTGGCCTACGTGGTTGCCGGACTCGATTTCGTCGAGCATAGCCACAGCAAAGTCAGCGTAAGAAATGATGGATTCTCCGCGCTCGTTCACGGTCAGCTCTTCGCCGCCCAGGATGTACTCGCCGGTGCGCTCGCCATCAGCCTGGAAATCGCAAGCGGGGGAAATGTAGGTCCAGCGGACGTCGTCGTGCTTACGTAGCTCAGTCAGAGCAGCGCCCATCGCAAGAGCGAGCGGCTTGAAGGCCTCGGGGAAGTCAGGGGCCTGCGCAACGGTCAGGCTGTGCTCGGGGTTCAGGTAGAGGCTGCCGGCCCCACCTACAACTAGCAGGCGAGTGTCGCTGCCAGAGAGGATGTCGCTCAGGTGAGCCAGAGTAGTTGAGTGCTGGGGGAGGGTTTCCGGGGTCCAAGCGCCGAAAGCGTCAACAACTGCGTCAAATCCCTCCAGGTCCTGAGCGCTGAGCTCCATGATGTCCTTGATGACGGCCTTCTTGGCGGGAGTCCTGTTTTCAGAGCGGACAAAAACGGTCACGTCGTGGCCACGTTCTAGAGCTTCCTTGACGATGAGCTGACCGGAGTGCCCGTTTGCTGCGACGACTGCAATTGACTTAGCCATGAGTTTTCCTTTAGGTAGATTCGCGCGTAAATCGCTCTGTGTTCCTTACGAGTAACAGCGTAGAATCAATGCATAACTTTAGGAAGTAGGCACTATTTTGTGCTATAGGTACCTAAAAGTAACTATTGGCGTGACCTGCTGATATATAAGGAGGAATGGTGGGGTTGAAGCTAGATCAGCTGCCGGCCTGCCCGGTAGAGACAACATTGACCCTGATCGGTAACAAGTGGCAGGTGCTGATCCTGCGCGATCTGGGAGATAAGGGGACCTTGCGTTTCAAAGAGCTGCAGCGTTCAATCGGCAAAATCTCCCAAAAGGTGCTCACCACAAATCTGCGTGCCATGGAAGAGGCGGGGATTGTGCATCGCGAAGTATTTGCGCAGGTGCCGCCGCGAGTTGAGTACTCCCTCACGGAGCTAGGCCAAAGCCTCCAACCGGTGCTGCAGGCAATGAGCCAGTGGGGTGAAAACTATAAGAAGAGCCTGCGCGATAGTTAGATCAACGTGCTTACGCGCTGGGGCTAGACGGCGTCGCCGTCGGGGCTGACGGGCGGAAAGTAGAGATCCGGGGAGGCTTGCGGGCCGGTGAACAGGTCATCAGCGATCTTGCTGATCGTGTCGCGCAGCTCCAAATGCTCCAAATAACGCGGCGGAATCCCAGCCAGCCCCAGGTGAGCGCCGACAATATTGCCGGTAATAGCCCCCGTGGAATCACTGTCTCCACCATGGTTGACCGCCGAGGTGATAGCCCCTGCAAAATCATCCTCGTGGCGCAGCGAGCACAACAAACCAATGGCCAGGGCCTCCTCAGCCACCCAGCCCTCGCCCAGGGCATGAATCGCCTCCAAGTCAGGCATGTCACTGTTTGCCAGGCGCAGTGTGTAACGCAGCAGCTCCTGCAACTGGCCAAGATAATGCGCGTTGGGGAAAGCTTCAGGCAAAGTGTTCAACGCCTGCGTGGCAGCCTCTCGCACTGAACTAGTCTCGTCGCGGGACAGGAGGCTGACAATATGGACAAACACCCCGGCCGGCATCCAGCCCAGCTCATGGCAGTGGGTTAGCTCAGCTAATTGCGCGCCTAGGCGTTGCAGCTCGACGCCGGAAAAGCTCGGGCAAGTGTTGATCAGCCCCACCGGCGCCATGCGCATAATCCCGCCGCAGCCCTTGGAGTTATTTACAGCTTTGGCGCCGCTAGCCATGGCCTCGCAAGCATTCATGCAGGTTACGCCCGGTGCGCGCGAGGCAAAAAGCTCAGGCAGGCTGGAAATCCAGGCTTTGTGATTAGCTAGCGGGTAGGGGCTGACCTGCGTATACATCCACTCCACATAGAACTGGGCCATTTGGGCCGGCGCGTAAGCGGCAAGCGCGGCGGGGGAAGGCAGGGTGGCGGGTGCCGGGGCAGGGGCACCGCCAGCGGCGTGGGTGTCGCTGGAGACGGGGGCGCTGCTGGAAGCCTGGGAGCCGCCAGAGGCCTGAGTTGAGAGCGCAGCCAGCGAGCATAGCAGGCTGTTGGCGGTGTACAAAGTCATCTGCGTGTCGTCAGAAAACGGCGCCAAGCCGCGCTCATCTAGCTGGTAGTCGCGGATACCGTGCGAACCGTAACGCGCAGCAATCGCCTCCTCGCGGTCAAACTCAATCGCATAACCCAGCGCGTCACCGGCAGCCCCGCCCAGCAGGCAGCCACGATACTTGTCGATGTTTCCCATTTGTGTGTTCCTTTTCAAATGTTCTGGTTGTCGGGCGTTGCCTGGTTGGCGAGCGTTGGCTGGTTGGCGATTTTGTCCTGGCGGCGGCCCGACTACCAGCCGCGCAAAATAGCTTCCAAGCCGCGCTCAAACTGGGCGCTGAAATCCCATTTTCCGGCTAAAACTTCGCCGATCAGCGGTTGCAAGGCGGCTGCGTCAGCCGGGTCAAGCATGGCGCTGACGGCCATGAGGTCTTCTGTGCCAGCGACGACGGCGTCGTCGGCCCCTTCAGAGGGGGCGGCTGGAGTGGGGGCTGCGGCTGGGGCGGCGCTGCCTGGCTTGGCGACGGCGTCGTCGCTTGTTCCAGCAGGCGGCACTACCTCGGCGGCAACGAAACCAGTGGTGTACACCGAAACCGACGTGATCAGCGCCAACGTTTCCGTAGTGGGCGTAAAACCGCTGCGGGCCAGCGAAGCAAGCACCCCGGCTAGCAGGGAAAGCTGCTCAGGCGTGGAAATCGGGTGGGTCATCAGCAAAATGACCGTGTTGGGGTGATCCTGCAAAGTGGCGCGCAGGCAGTTCGCATACTGGCGAATATATTCCTGCGCCTGCAAGGCCTGGTCAGAGGTGCCCGATGCGGCAGGGGCGCCCGGTGCGGCAGGGACGCCCGGTGCGGCAGGGGCAGCCGCTGTAGCAGGGGCGCCCGGTGCGGCGTCGTCGTGAACGCCGTCGGCCCCTTGAACCAGAGCCAAAAAACGCTCATAAGTTAGCCGCCAAAGCTGCTCGCAAATACCCTCCAGCAGGGCCGCCTTATCAGGAAAATGGCGATAAAACGCGGCCTGCGAAACCCCTAAGCGCTTGCCCAGGCTCCGCAGCGACAGGGCAGAAAGTCCGGCGTCGTCAACCAACTCCAGCGCGGCTGACAAAATAATGTCGCGTGTAAGCGCACGAGATTTCGACGACGCCATAGACTCTCCGCTCAGCTGTGGTTACTCCTGCCTATAACGAAACTGTACCAAGGCCAGGGCTGCAATTGCCGCGAAAAATCCCCACAAAACCGCCAAGCTGGGCCAAATATCGGCAAAACCCTGCCCATCCAAACTCACCTTGTGGATCGCGTCGATCGCCCAATAAGCAGGCGAAACGCGCGCGGCATCCTGAGCCCAATCAGGAAAAGACGAAACCGTGCAAAACGCCCCGCCAATACCGGCCGCCAGCATCCCCACAATATTAGACAGTGACAAGGCCGTGTCCCGGCTGTGCGTCCACAGCGCAATGGCCACGCCCAGCGCCGCTAAAACCGCCGAAAAACTGAGCAAAGTTGCCAGCAACGCCAGCAGCGAACCCTTCGGGTCAAAGCCGAAAATAATTGCTCCCAGGGACAAAACCACCAGTATCTGTGCACTTTGAATTATGTAGGCCACCAGCGCTTTGCCGGTTAGCACCGTGGGGCGCGACAGTGGGGAGGCCTCCAGGCGCTGCCAAGTACCCCAACTGCGCTCATTAAAAAACGAGTCAATAATATTTTGCACGGCCAGGAACGAAAACAGCACCGCGATTGAAGGTACGGCCTGCTCGGCCCCAGAAACGCCCCGGTAGCCATCACTTAGCAGCATCGCCTTAAAAGCTGGCATCATGAACGGGATCAGCACCAGCGGAATCACCGTCAAAACCAGCGTGGGCGCCGGGTCGCGCAGCTGCAGGCGCAGGTTCAGGCCCGCAACGGCGCTTAGTTGTTTGAGTTGCTTAAGCGGCTTCATTTTCACTCTCCTTGGGGGTGTTTTCCTGTGGGGCCGGGGGTGTGGCTGGGGCGCTTTCCGGAGCCTGGGCGGGGCGCTTGCCTGCGGGGCTGGGGCTGGGGCGAGATCCTCGGCGTCGCTTTCTTTGAGGATCTGCAGGTAGGCGCTGTGCAGGTCAGCTTGAGGCACGTGCACCTGCACAGGAACCTGCCCGTAGGTGGCCACGATCTGCTCCAGCGAGCCCTGGGCTACCAGGCGGCCCTGGTTCAAAACGGCGACGTCGGCCCCCAACTCCTCAAATTCGGCCAGGTAGTGGGAGGTATAGACGACGGCGGCACCCTGCGCAGCTAACTGCCTGACAGTGTCCAGAATCTGGCTGCGCGCTTCCACGTCAGCGCCAACAGTTGGCTCATCCATGAAAATCAGTTTCGGGCGATGCATGATAGCCATGCCTGCGTGCAGGCGACGCTGCTGGCCGCCCGACAGATGCTTGGCGCTTTGATTGGCTTTTCCTGTCAGGCCCAGCATTTCCATAACTTCTTCGCTGCGTGCCTTGGCGGCGCGGCGGCCCAGCCCGTGCAGGCGGCCGAAATAGCCAAGGTTTTGGGCGACGGTTAGATCCGGGTAAATGCCCAGCTCCTGCGGGGCGTAACCGATTAACTCGCCAACATTGTTTTGGGTGGGGTCGACGCCGCAGATGGTCACGCTTCCCGAATCTGCGCGGCGCAGTGAGCATGCGATGGTGATGAAGGTTGATTTCCCAGCGCCGTTGCGGCCCAGCAGCCCCAAGATTTGGCCTGGCTCTACGCGCAGGCTGACCCCACGCAAGACCTGATTGGATCCGTAAGTTTTGTGAATGTCGCGAGCCAGTAAGGCTGGCGGTGTGGTGTTCACTGTTTCCTCCAGTTGGTTAACGCTGTTAACTTTTGGCGCCGGGAAGTAGGTTAACAGTGTTAACTTAGGGGCGCAAGAGGGTTTTACAGAACAAAACTTAGGGGCTTTGCGCAGGCAAAAGCCCTGGTTTGGCCTCCCTGTGGAAGGCCAAACCAGGGCCGGTTTGTGTGGTTTTGTGTTAGAGACTAGTCCGCGTATTCGTGCCAGATTTGGCGCATGGGCACGCCTTTATCGAAGGTGCGGGTAGAGCCATCTTGGAAAGTGACCTCAACCTTTTCGCCCTCATCGCCATCGCCGTCGTCGTCAGGGCCGCAAACCCAATCCACCCACTCAATCGCGGGGGACAGGGCACCGTCGTCGCCAACAATGCGGTAGCCCTCGCCCAAAAATTCAGACATGACGGCTTCGATCTTGTCAGCTTGCATGGCTGCTCCTTGCTGGTTTCACTAGTTTTCGCGGGTGTATCGCTGGGATGTGCAGGTGGGGGGCGACGCCGGCAACGCTAAGCCTGAGCAAGGCTGCGCCCGGGTGACGTCGCCAATGCGGCACCCAGAGACGACGCTGGCACCGGGGCGGGCGCCGTCGTCCTTAATAACCACAGTGTATCGGGACGTCTTGACGTGTACCGGTGTGCGCGAATTAAAACGGGTCTAGGCTGGAAATATGACCCCAGAGATTACCTACCCTCAGTTCCAAGCAATCGCCAAAGCCATTGCGGCAGACCCGGCCAACGCCAACTACACCAAGCGCGGGGTGGAGCCGCTGTTCTACGCCGGGCCCCAATGCAAAATCATGATCGTGGGGCAGGCGCCCGGGCGCGTCGCGGAAGAAAGCGGCATCGTCTGGAATGACCGCAGTGGCGACCGCCTGCGCGAATGGATGGGCATTGACCGCGAAACCTTCTACAACTCGGGCAAACTGGCCATTGTCCCCATGGATTTCTACTTCCCTGGCACCGGCAAAAGCGGGGACCTGCCGCCGCGCAAAGAATTCGCTGAAAAATGGCACCCGCGCCTGCTGGAGCTCATGCCTGACCTGGAGCTAACCATCCTGGTGGGAAGCTATGCCACCAAGCGTTACCTGCACCTGAAGTCTTCCACCTCGCTGACCCAGGTGGTGCGCAACTATCGCGACTATCTGCCCACGTACTTCCCGCTGGTGCATCCCTCGCCGCGCAACCAGATTTGGATGAAGAAAAACCCCTGGTTCGACGAAGAAGTATTGCCCCAGCTCAAGGCGCGCGTGGGGGAGTTGCTTTAGAGGGGCTTAGTGAGGGGAGGTCTAGCGAGGGGGCGTTTAAAGAGGTGGGAGCTTGGTGAGGCGGTGTGGGGCTGTGACAACCTCTAGAATCCGGTCTACTGCAGGTGAAGTGGGCGGGTGGGTTAGGTTGGTCTGGTTGGTGAAGCGGGGCCGGTCGCGGCAAGTGACGTTAAAGCGAGACTGGCTGACGACGTCGTGCTGGGTGAAACAACCCAAGCGCAAACTGCCTGCAGATGATGGGCTGACTGGCTTAAATGCTGGGAAAAGTGGTCATTAGGTGAAACGAATAAGTTGAATTCGTTTCATACAAGATGTATAATTTTTGCATCTTGTTAGAAACGTTGGAGATGGCAATGCTGCGGGTCCTTCACCTGGAAAACTGGAAATCGTTCCATGAGCCAGTTGATTTCACGATGATCGCCGGCAAGGAAAGCCGTCACAGCGAGACTCTTTTCCGTGACGGTAAAGCGCGGATTTTGCCTACCACTGCCATCTATGGAGCTAATGCTGCTGGTAAATCTGCTCTGCTTGATGCAGCGCAGCAGCTCAAGACGTTAGTGTTTGAGCCTCGGGCGCGAGGTCGGCGTATTCCCTATGAGCCCCACAAGCTTTATGGTGTGGGGGAGCCTACCGTGCTCGGCGTCGAGATTGTTCTTAATGTTCCTGATTCAACCTCTAAAAGGGATGCGATTGTCTATTACGAAGTGTCCTACACCGCCGAGAAGGTTGTAGCAGAATCGCTTTATCGCTTGCGCTCTGTTGACGAGGAGGCAGTCTTTACTCGCGATGAACAGGGCGTGGAACTGTATGGGGATCTTGAAGACAATGAGTTTGTAAAAGCTCTGGCATTAACTGTCCAGACAAACCGACTGCTGCTGGAAACACTAGCTAATAGCGAGCAGAAAAACATTGGGCTTATCGCTGGAGTCATTGAATGGTTTGATTCTCTTAACGTGATCCGTCGAGGCACGTCATTTGTAATGATGTCGCAAGGGATTGCGAAATATGACACCTTTCGTCAGCAGATGGTCTCTGGATTATCGACGGCGGACACAGGTATTTGCGATGTTTTGTTCGATCCCGTTGAGCGTGAGAAAGTGCCGATGCCTGATGAGATGCTGTCGCACTTTGAGTCTCAGCTTGTTGATGACAAAGAAGCCTTCTTGGCCAATAACATTAGCGAGGGGGCGGTTTTCCGTATGCGTCTTAAGGAAAACGGGGAAGTCTCCTACGAACGGCTTGTAACCAAGCATAAAGACGGCGACGAACAGTTTAAGTTACCTCTTGATCAGGAGTCAGATGGTACTATCCGCTACCTAAATCTGCTTCCTATCCTTTACCGGGCAGGGCAGCAAAATAACCGTGGAGTGTACCTAATTGATGAGTTGGAAGATTCTTTGCATCCAAAACTTACGGAAGAGCTATTACGGCGTTTCTTGAATTCAACAGGAAACGATCAGTGTCGACAACTGATATTCACTACTCATGAAGTTCACCTGCTTCACTGTGACATGCTACGCAGGGATGAGATTTGGCTTGTTGAAAAGCATGGCCACAACTCTGAGCTTGTTCGCCTGACAGATTTCTCTGCTGAAGGCGTTCGAGACGGAATGGATCTGCAAAAGGCTTATATGTCTGGCCGCCTTGGCGGCGTCCCACGTCTCTAAGGGCTCATCATGGCGAAAAGGAAGCCTCCGTCTAGAAAGAGAACTCGTGGAGACCGTCAGCGGTTTGAGGGAAAGTCTCTTAAACCGCTGGTGCTGTTTGCGGCAGAGGGCGAGACTGAACGAAAGTATCTGCAATCCTTACGCACAAGTAGATACGGTGACCGTATTGTCTTTGATATTGCAAATACAGGAGATAGATCGTCACTGAGTAAATTATTGGAGAAAATACGGTATGAAGAAAATAAAAATGGAGGTGATACTAAAGGTGCCTGGATTGTCTGTGACAGAGACCAAAACGAGCTCCATAAGTCTAAGCTAGAGAAATGGCTTGAGAACTCAGATAAACATCATGCTGCAGTTTCCCATCCCTGCATTGAGTATTGGTTACTTCTCCACCTTTGCGCAAATCCGTCGTCGTCAACTGCCCAGAAAACCGAGAAAGAACTAGAAAAAAATTGGCGATGGGGTCAATACAAAAAGGGTTGCAATATCTCCTCAGAGCTCATCGAGGCAACTGATAGAGCGGTAAGCTGTGCACGTCAAAGACGCTCAAGTCTGGACATCGACGCGGATGCGTGGAATTCGTCCCAATGGACAGATTTACCAGAACTAATCGATTGGCTCGACGAGCTGGATCCTAAAGAGAAAAAACGCTGATATGGATGATTTGCGTATTATGCCCGGACCGGGCTGCCCGCATGGGTTGGTTGTTCCCGCTGGCGAGCTAGTGGAGCGTTTCTCTCACGCTTCAGGCCCCGGCGGGCAGGGAGTCAACACCGCAGATTCGCGCGTGCAGCTCAGTCTTGACCTGGCCACAACCACCGCCCTAGACAATGTCCAGCGCCAGCGAGCCCTGACTCACCTGGGAGAACGCCTCAACGGCAGCGTCCTAACCGTTGCTGCCGCCGAACATCGCTCCCAGCGCCGCAACCGCGTGGCCGCGCGCGAAAGACTAGCCGCAGTTTTGCGCGCCTCACTAGCCCCGCCCCGACTGCGCCGTCCTACAAAGCCCAGTCGCGCAGCTAAAATGCGCCGCCTGGCAGACAAAAAGAAACGTTCCGAGCTCAAAGTGGGGCGCCGTCGTCCTGGCATGGAGTAAGCAGACTAGGCGAACAAGGCAGGGCACCCCCTAACGGGCCTGGATTCATCGCCTGATCCCAGCATTACAATCAAGAACACCCCTACAGCGTGCTGGGCTGGCTCGCACCCAACCAATACGCGCGCCAAAGGGCACAACAACCAGAAAGGAGTCGCTGATGCCAGCAAAACCCCAAATCATCGCCGACCCCCAGACTAACCGTGGGACCGCCTTCACTGTCGAAGAGCGCAAGCGCTTCGGGCTGATGGGTCGTCTTCCCGCAGCTGTCGAAACACTCGAACAACAGGCCGCACGCGCCTACAAGCAAGTGTGTCGACTCGACGATGACCTCGACAAGTACATCTACCTCGAACAGTTGCACGACCGCAATGAGACGCTGTACTACAAGGTGATCATCGACCACATCGCCGAACTTCTACCCATTATCTACGATCCGACCATCGGCGAGGCCATCAAGAAGTGGTCCGCAGACTACCGCCGCTCGCGCGCCGTCTACCTGTCCGTGGATCGAGTCGAGGATGTGCGGCCTACGTTTGAAGGCCTTGGCCTCGGCCCCGATGACGTCGACCTCCTGGTGGTCTCCGACGCCGAACAGATCCTCGGCATCGGCGACTGGGGCGTCAACGGCACCGATATCTCCGTCGGCAAGCTCGCCGTCTACACAGCCGCAGCCGGTATTGACCCCTCGCGCGTCATCGCGGTCAACCTCGACGTCGGCACCGACAACGAGGAACTGCTCAACGACCCCGATTACCTCGGCAACCGCCATGGTCGCGTGCGTGGAGAACGCTACGACGCCCTCGTCAATGAGTACTTGAGCGTCACATCCGAGCTGTACCCTCGCGCACTCCTGCACTTCGAAGACTTCGGCGCCTCGAACGCACGCCGCATCCTGGTTAACAACCGGGATAAGTACCGCATCTTCAACGACGACATGCAGGGCACCGGAGCAATCGTCATCTCCGCTGTCATCGCGGGCATGAAGACCAACGGCACGACCTTCGCGGACCAGCGCCTCCTCGTCTACGGCGCGGGCACCGCAGGAACCGGCATGGCCGACCAGATTCACGCGGGCATGGTGCGCGCGGGACTGACCCCTGAGCAGGCGAAGGATCGCATCTGGCTGATTGACCGCGCCGGACTGGTGACCGACGACATGGAGGGGCTGCCCGATTACCAGGCTGCCTACGCGCGCAGCGCCTCCGAGGTCGCCGACTGGGAGCGCAAGGATGGCGCGATCGGCCTGCTGGAGACCGTGCGCCGCGTTCGCCCGACGATCCTGATCGGAACATCTACGGATCACGGTGCCTTCACTCAGGATGTCATCGAGTCTTTGAGCGAGGGGTGCGAGCGGCCCATCGTCCTGCCTCTGTCGAATCCGACAGAGAAGATTGAGGCTATGCCGCAGGACATCATCGCCTGGTCCAAGGGGCAGGCACTGGTGGCCACGGGCATTCCGATCCTTCCCTTCGACTACGAGGGGACGACTTTCCACATTGGGCAGGGCAACAACTCGTTGCTGTACCCGGGCCTGGGGCTTGGAACGATCGTGTCCGGCGCCCCTCACGTGACCGATGCGATGATTCTGGCCGCTGCCGAGGCCGTGGCCAGTCAGGTAACGTCGCACGAACTGGGTGCGTCCCTCCTGCCGCCGGTGGATCACTTGCGTGCGTCGTCGGCGACTGTCGCGGTTGCCGTCGTCCGTCAGGCTATCGCAGATGGCCAGTGCGACATGGATCCGGGTGACGTCGTCGAGGCCGTTCGCCGCGCCATGTGGCAGCCGGTCTACCGGGACCTAGAGAGCTGAATTGTGAGAGCAAGGCCGCGCCGGTTGCCGAGGGGTAGTAGGCGCGGCCTGCTGCTAGCTGAAGCTTAGACGAAGGTTGTAGCAGTAGAAACCAAGGCGGCGTCGTCCTAGGAAGTCACAGCAAGAAGAGCCCCTGCGGGGCCGACGTCGGTGTAGGAAGTAGCAGGAATAAAGGCCTTGCGGGGGTATCCAAAGGAAATGCCTCACAAATACTGAGATTTCATCCCTTCCCTATAAAACCCCATGGAAAAATTATAGGGAAGGGATGATTTTGCCTGTATTTGTCGGTCTAACTCCATGTGATAATTACCCAATGACACCCTCTGTAATCCCCACTGACGGCGACAAACAAGCGCTGGTGGCCAGGCTTCGTCAGGAGCGTGCGGCGGGTGTGCGCGGCGGAATCTACCACCGCCTGCAGGTGGAGATGACCTACAACTCCAACCATATCGAGGGGTCCCAGCTAACCCAGGAACAGACGCGCCTCATTTTTGAAACCTCAACAGTTGGCGGGGACGGCCTGCGCGTAGATGACATCGTTGAGGCACGCAACCACTTTCGCGCCATCGATCGCGTTATCGACGCCGTCGGTTCACCTATTAATGAAGCCTACGTAAAGGATCTGCACCGCATTCTCAAGCAGGGTACAACCCACTCTGACCTGGACTGGTTCGCCGTCGGGGACTATAAGCGGGTGCCCAACGAAGTGGCCATGCATGAGACCAGTGCCCCCGGCGACGTCGCCAAACACATGGCCCCCTTGTTCGACGCCGCCAACCGCCTTGCCACGCTGGAACAGATTCTGGACTGGCATGTGCGCTTTGAGCGCATCCACCCATTTCAAGACGGCAACGGACGCGTGGGGCGGCTGCTCATGCTGCATCAGTGCCTGGCGGCCGGGATCGTGCCGTTCATAATTACTGACGACCTCAAAGGTTTCTACTATCGTGGCCTGGAACGCTGGGGCGACGAAAATGGTTTCCTCACTGACACTTGCCTGAGTGCGCAGGATCGTTTTGTGGCCTACCTGGAGTACTTCCAGATTCCTGCCGGAATTTCTGGCATTGCCGGGAGTGCTGGTAGGGCTGGTAGTGCTGGCACTGCTGGGAGCGCTGGCTGAAAGGGACGACGTCGGTGTAGGAAGTAGCAGGAATAAGGGCCTGGCGGGGGTCGCCAAAGGAAATGCCTCACAAATACTGAGATTTCGTCCGTTGCCTATAAAACCCATGGAAAAATTATAGGGAAGGGATGATTTTGCCTGTGACGTCGTCCACCCCCTGCCACCTGCGGGGACCTACTAAAGCCGAAACCGAAGTGACAAATGGACTTTTATACCCTTGATTACATCATCTCGCAGCAGTCGACTGACTGGACCATGCGAGTGATTTCGATCCTGGCGCTACTACTAGTGTGCCTGGTTTTCAGCGTGCTTTACATGCGCGACAGGATGCGCACCCGCTGGCGGGATCTGGGTGTAGGTACCCTGATTCTTTCGCTGGTGCTGGTGGGGATTCAGACCGAGCAATATCTAGACCTGAGTGACCAAGCGGCCCAGTCAAAGCAGTTAGTGCTTTTCGTTAAGGGCGTTGCCCAGGATCAAAAAATCTCCACAGACGAAGTACTGGTAAATTCAACCAGTCTAAAAGACGGCATTATTGTGCGTTTTAAAGACGAGAATTACCGCGTTCACCTGAACGAAGACAACAACTCCTACACGCTTGAGCGTACGCACATTATTGACCACAACGTTTATGTGGATGGGAAGCACTGACATGGATTTCTATACGCTAACCGCAATTAAGTTTGTGCTTGGTATCCTCGTAATGATTATTCAGATTAACATTATGGGGAAATATGAGTTTTCGGTAAATACTCCGCTTAACCAGGGTCAGAACTTTGTGCTGGGTGGAATTATCGGCGGCGTCATTTACAACTCTTCAGTCTCCGTGCTGCAATTCCTGATCCTTGCGCTTATCTGGTCGCTTGTGGTGATCTCGGCAAAGCTACTGATAAGCAGTAACAAGACCTTTAGGCGGGCTATCTCAAGCCAGCCGGAAGTCATCATTTACGACGGCGAACTGAAAGTCGCCAATTGCGCCAGGGTTGGTTTGCGTGCCGAGCAGGTAAGCCGTTGCCTGCGTGAGGAGAACATCTCCAGCATTCGCGATGTGAAGGTTGGCATTATGGAGGCAAACGGTAATCTGATCATCCGTCAGCGTGGTGCACAAAGCAAGATTCCGCTGCTGCCGATCATTAGCGATGGCCAGATCATCAGCCTTGGTCTAGCGCTTGCCAACAAAGACAAGGCATGGGTGAAGCAGCAGCTCAAGGAGCAGGGCTACAGCTCGGCAAAGCACATTTACCTTGGCGAACTTGTAGACGGCAAGCTTGAGGTTGTGCCCTACAAGTAAACACAGGCAAAATCATCCCTTCCCTATAAAAATTCCATGGGGTTTTATAGGGAAGGGATGAAATGTCAGTATCTGCAGACGCAGTGCACAACATGTAGGCTCCGTGCCGGCGTCGTGCAGATACCATGCAGGCACCGCGATGTGTGTTTGTAGTACGGTGCTAGGCAGTGCTGGCTGGCTACGTAAATGCGTTTAACTAGCCAGGGCTGTGGCTTACCTGGTTGACTCTAGCTATTGCTAGCCAGTGCTGAACTGGGGTGCCAAAAGTTAAGCTGACTACCAGACTAGATCATTTTAGCTGGCTAACTGCTGCGTTAAGCAGTAGGGTTGCCTAGCTATCTATTCCTTATATTTCCCTACCTTTGTCGGTACGAACTCTCCCCAAGAGCCTGCAGCACCTTTAACGATTGGTTTAAGCACGGTTTCGTAAGGATTGTATACGGCCTGAGAACCATTATCGCACCACTGTGCGGCATATTTAATATTAGCTTCATATAGTTCTCTTTCTGTGTCTTTGAAGGTTTCTTTACCGATTTCCTTTAACGTATCCTTTAGTGTATGTGATAATACACCTTGCCGCAGTTCGTATGCATGCAATGTTTCTTTTGTAGTCCCTTCGCAAACTAATTTAGCTGTGTTATTGATTGGGGTGGTGGCAGCTTGTTTGATTTCTCCGCTAACTGCTTGTGTTGCAATGGTGGAAGTTTCAGATAGCTTTGCTAAAGTGCCACCTGCGCCTGCAATTGACACGGCGTCAAAGCCAGTTTCAACTATAAACTCGCCCCAACCAATATCGCCGTCGTATAGTTTCATGCCGTTTGAGGCAATATCAGTTGACGCCGAAGCAATTGTTAACACTTGCCCAGCCGTAAACAGAGCAGCAGCCACCGGTGCGCCAACACCAGTCAGGGCTAGCAGCCCGGCGGCAATAGTGCAGACTGTAGCTGCCTTTCCGGTAACATCGCTGATGTCATGCAGCTTGTCTTTGAGCGGCTTGTTCCACCAGTCAGCAATGCTGTCCCCGGCCTTTTCCCACCAATGCTTGGCCTTTTCAGCCGCAGGATCATTGTTCGCCGGCTGCGGGTTGGAAAGCCCACTTTGAAGCGCCGAGCTGGCTCCCGCGATCGAGGAGGCCTGCTCCTGCTCATCCGCGTTGCGGTTTAGCGTGGCGGCGGCGTCGGAAAGCTGGGTCGCTGCGTTGTTGAGCTGGCCCATGAGGTGACCGTGCCAGTCGGCCTTGAAGCTGTCGGCGTCTTCGCCCACCCAGCCGCTGGAATTTAGCCGCGAGTTGATCGTTGGAATTACGTCGCCGGTCAGTTTCGACGAGTTATCCGTAAACATTTGCGCCAGTTGACGTAGGGCTTCTACGTCTGCGCCCACTGTGGTCATGGGGCTACCCTCCCTGTGGCGGGGCCCGGCGTCGTCGCAATGCGCCCGGGCCAAGTGACATTAACTGCCTACAGGGTATTTACGCTGGCGGCGGCGCGGGTATGGGGATTAAGCCCCGCGTGGGTGGTGAGGGTGGCGGTTAAGTGGTAAATGTGCAGGTTTTGGGGCCGACGACGGCGCTCGGCTGGGTGGGGGCGGCATTTGTGTTGCTGGGTGCCTGGGTCTTCTACAAAACTGAACCGGCACCTGGGTCCGCAAAAACTGAACCGGCCCTGGGTGCACAAAAACTGAAATATCGTCCGTTCCCTATAAAAATACACGTATTTTTTATAGGGAACGGACGATTTTGCCTGTATTTGCCTGTGTTTGGTTGTCAGGAGTGGGACTTGTTGCGGTTGGCGAAGAATGCCGACACGATCAAGACCAGGCCAATCGTGCCCAGGGTACTAGCCCCTACCGCCGTCCAGGAGAAGTGCACTCCCATAGCCAGCGCCCCCAAAATTGCGGCTGCGGCCAACATGATCAGGGAAGCAATCAGGGTGGACACACGCGGACGCTTTAGCTCGGCAGGCTCTTTGCTGCTCTGGCCCCGCCAGACCGCATCGTCCTTAGTGGACTCGGAGGAGCCGGTGGACTCGTAGGCATCGTTGGAGTAAGCGCCGGTGGAGTTGTAAGCGGCTGAGCTGGCCGAAGTGCCGCTCGCGCTGGTTTCCGTGGCGCTGGCTCCCGTGGTGCCGGTCCCCGTCTCACTAGCTCCCGTCGCGCTGGCGGCGCCGGTGGTGGACAGCGGGCTGGCAGGCTCATCGTAGGAACTGTAGCCTCCGCTGAAGTTGTAGGAGTCAGCGGAACTATTGGAACTGCTGGACCCGTAGGGGTCACCGGAGCTATCGGGATTCAGGTAGCTGCTGTTGATGCTCATTTGCTTGTTTCCTTAGTTGCTGGTGGGGGCCGATTCGATAGTGCGCACCTGGCCTACAGCCTGGCCCACCTTGACCGTGATGGTGCCCTTTGAACTGTGTGCGTTCGCGCCCTTTGCATTTGCGCTCTGCACGCTAGCCGGCGAAGAGAAGATCAGCTTGCTGCCAGAGCCTGAAGGCCAACCGTTAACCGTGCTCTTTTCGTAGTAGTACATGGCGAACGGCCGCGAGCTGCCCGAATTGGTGCCATTGTTCGCGCTGCTGCCTGCGCCGCTGCCGTTGTCACCATTGCTCGACGCCGTGGCGCCGGGGCTGGCCACTGCGCTGCCAGGGGTTGCACTTGCGGTGCCAGAGGGGGTAGCCACTGCTGTACTGGGGCTGGCCACGGCCGTACCAGAGGGGCTGGTCGCTGCCGTACTGGGGGAGGCGGTCACCCAGTTGCGCGGGGTGGGGGTGCTGGCGTCGTCGTCGAAATCGTCGGAGTCGTCACCGTCGATAGAGTTGTAGGTGTTGGTGGGCTGCAGGGTGTGCACGACGCCGTTCTCACTGACCTGCCAGGGGGAGTAGGCACTCAGCGTGGCCGCCTCTACACCCTTAGAGTGGTCCATCTCAATCCGCACGCTCTGTCCGTAGGCGGTTTTAATAGTCAGCTGGCCAACAAAAGAGTTCACCGTGATGGTGCGGTTTTCGCCGGCTGGAGCCTGGGTAAGGTCAAGGGTTGTTTCACCTACGAAGTTCGGGATCGAAGGAACCATGTAGTTGTAGTTGGACTTATCTACCCGAACATTTTGCCAATCAATATCCAGCGCGCTTTGCGGTGCCGCCGAAGTGATTGCAGCGATCGGCATGAAACCGAAAATCAGGGAAAATACTGCCATTACGCTGATCCAGCCGCCGTGACGTCCGCGTACTGCGCACACTGCCAGGGCCAGGCCCATCACGCCTGCCGCTAAGGCCGCCGAGATCACCAGGGAGCGCAGGCTCTGCTCAAGCACCATAGGAATTGCGCACATCACCAGCAAACCCAGGGTGATCAGGCTTAACATGCTGCCCGGTCCGGGTACCCAGTTTTTACGCTGGTAGGGCTGGTAGTTAGGGCGCGGGCCGCCCGCGTTGTAGTTGCCCTGCCAACGCGGAATGGGCTTACCGTTGCTGCCTACGGGCGGGGCGGAAAAAACCTGCTGGCCCTCGCCTCCGTTGTAAGCGCTGTTGGGGCCATAATTGCCGTTGTAAGTGCCGTTGGGGCCGTGGCCGACGCCGCCGTCGTAGCCTCGGGTTGAGGCGTAAGCCCCGTTTGGGTCGTAGTTTTCTGAGCCGACGCCGTTGTTTCCGTAGCCGCCGTCAGTGCCGCCCCCGTTGCCGCCGTCGGGACCATAGCCAGCGCCGCCGTCGTAACCGCCAGGGCCGTAGGGGTAGCCAGAGTAGTTTTGCGAGTTACGCCGTGAGTTAGCGATGAGCAGCACTGCTACCACAGCGGCGATACCAATAAGGGTGCTATTACCAAAAAAACTGGGTAAGATGGGTAAGAAACCTAGCGAAACGCTTGCCGGGGCGCCACTAAAGAGCGCTAACACAATCGCGCCAGCCAGGCCGCCGGTGAAGTCGCCGTGCAGAGCCTGCTCCACGTGGATGCGCCCATCTTCAACCTCGGGCAGGAAAGCCCAGGCCAGGGCGTAGAGGAAACCGCCAAAACCAAGCAGGGCGGCAACTATAAACAAGATGCGCACCAGGGTCATGTCGATGCCGTAGCGCTGGGAAATCCCCGAGCATACGCCACCAAGCACGCGCGGCTGGGCGCGGTAGAGGTTCATGGCGCGGATCGAGTTAAAGAAGCGGTCCATGCCGCTTTGGCCGTAGGTGCCGGGGTTGCTGTGGTAGCCGGGGCCCTGGTGGCCGGGGGCCTGGTAGCCGGTGCCCTGGAAGGTCTGGCCGGGGCGGCCCTGCGCGGTGCCGGCCTGGCCGTAAGCGCTCTGGCCGTTTTGCCCGTAAGCGCTCTGGCCGCTCTGCGCTGAGCCCTGGAACCCAGAGCTGGTCTGCGCGGAGCCCTGCGCGGAAGTAGAGTCCGCAGCACCCTCGCGCTCGGCGTCGTTGTTAAAGTCTTTGCTGTTCATGCTTCAAGTTTGCAGCTAACCGATGCTTTGGCGATATTGGGGACTACCCTGATATAACCCTGATTAATCCCTACCCACCCCTAATGGCACCCCTGTGCGTGCAACTATATAAACGTGAGTGCCACCCCTAATCAGTTCTCTGACTTGCCGCAGCTTTCCCCAGGGCCGAGGTCGCAGCCCCTGCCAGGTTCGACGCCACAGTCTGCGGGTTCGACGCCGCTGGCGGGCTCAGCGTCACCTATCCCCAGATCCGACGTCGCCGCTCGCCTCAGCGCCGCTCGCCTCAGCGCCGGTCGCCTCAGCTCCGGCCGCATCTGCCCCTATTGGGGCTCAGGCCGCCGAGCCGGCCCCCGCTGCCGCACAGTCGGACCCTGCTGGCGCCCAGTCAGCCCTCGCGGCGGGCCAGTCTGAGTTTGCGGCGGGCCAGTCTGAGTTAACTGCGGGCCAACCCTGGCGCCCCGACTTCACTCCGCCGCCTAGTTGGCGTAACCCCCGAGGTAGTGGGCGAGGGAGCGCCGGTTCGCAAGTAGACGGCGCGCGCAGTCACTATGGTCGGCAAAATTGGCCGTGGGACAGTGTCTACGGGCAGGAAAGCCGCGCGTGGGGGAGTGCTACTCAGGCCGGCCCCCAGGCGGGCGGTAGGCAGCCGGGAGCCAGCCGTGTGACAGGTGGCCAGGGCGCCGGTAGCCGAGCCGGAACTCAAGGCGGTACCCGGGCGGCGTCGTCGCGCCCCCAACTGGTGCGCCTGAACCACAACCCCACCCCACTAGCTGACGGGCACATGCCACCAGCAGCCCTAATGGGTGGGGTGTGCGCGGGCATAGCCACGCACCTGGGCGTAAACGTGTGGCTAGTGCGCGCTATTTTTGTGGGTCTGCTCTTCCTAAACGGGGTCGGCGCGATGGCATATGCCCTGGCCATAGCCCTAATTCCAGCCGGCAACCCAGCCAGTTCACAGCTAGCCGCCCCCACCCGCCTGGCCGCGCAGCTAAACCAGCTACAGAGCAAAGACGGCAGAGATCAGGCCACCACCATATTTAGCGGCGTAGTGCTGCTAGCCCTGGCCGCAATCCTGGTGGCCTGGAGTCGAGGCTGGCTGGAAAGCAACGCCTACCTGCCGCTGCTGATAATCGGTTGCGGCGCTGCCCTGGCCTGGAGCCAAGCCGAAGAAGTAATGCATACCCCGCGTTCAATGGCGGCAATCGCGCGCTTAGCGGCCGGCCTGGCCCTAGCAGTTTTAGGGGTGTTGATTTGGCTTAGCGACCACACCGACATGTCAGGCATGCTGATCGGTGCGTTCGCGGCCCTAGTGATGCTAAGCGTGGTGGCCCTAGTGCTCGCCCCGCTGTGGCTGGGAGTAATCAGACAACTATCCCAAACCCAAGCCGCCCAGGCGCGCGCCTCCGAACGCGCCGACATTGCCGCCCACCTACACGATTCGGTACTGCAAACCCTCACCTTGCTGCGCGCCCAAGCTGACGATCCCCAGCGTGTGGCCGCCCTGGCGCTAAGCCAAGAACGTGAACTGCGCGCCTGGCTTTACGGGGACAACCATCCCACCAACGAAAACCTTCGCAGCGAGGTAGAAAGCGTTTCACGTGAAATTGAGCAGCTTTACGGCGTGCCTGTAGATAGCGTGATTGTGGGAGACACCCCGGCCACCGCCAAAACCCGCGTGCTCACCTCGGCCCTGCGTGAAGCCCTAGCCAACGCGGTACGCCACGGCAAACCCCCAATCAGCCTATATGTGGAGGTCAGCGGCCAAGAAGTGGAAGCCTACGTGCGCGATCACGGCGCCGGCTTTGACCTAGAAACCATAAACCCAGACCGCCACGGGGTGCGCGATTCCATCATCGGCCGGATGCAACGCCACGGCGGCAGCGCCACCATCCGCGCGCGCGAACCTGGCACAGAGGTGTGTCTGCGCCTGGCCTTGCAGTAGGTGGCTGGCCTTGCAGTAGCTCTGTAGGAGCTGGCTGCACTGGGTGGCAGGAGCTGGCTGCACAAAAACTGACATTTCGTCCGTTGCCTATAAAACCCCATGTATTTTTTATAGGGAAGGGATGATTTTGGGTGTAGGGATGATTTTGGGTGTAGGGGAGCCAATACAATTAACTACATGGCTGAACCTCTACGCGTCCTGCTCGTTGACGACCACGCCCTTATCCGCGCCGGGGTGCGCGCCCAACTAGAGCGCGTACCACAGCGAATCACCGTAGTGGGCGAGGCCGAGGACGTGCCCGGGGCAATCGCCGCCGTCCACGCTCTAAAACCCGATGTGGTGCTGCTAGACGTGCACCTGCCCGGCGGCAGTGGCTCCGGTGGCGCCCAAGTGGTTCGAGACTGCGCAGACGTTAGCTCCACCCGCTTTTTGGCCCTAAGTGTCTCTGACGCCGCCGACGACGTCGTAAGCGTTATCCGGGCCGGCGCTCGCGGGTATGTCACTAAAGCCATTGCCCCGTCTGACCTGGTGGCAGCCATTGAGCGGGTAGCTAGTGGTGATGCTGCTTTCTCCCCGCGTCTAGCCGGTTTTGTGCTGGATGCGTTCGGCTCCACCCCAGCGCAGGTAGAAGACAGTGAACTAGACTTACTTTCCAACCGTGAACGCGAAGTTATGCGTCTAATTGCGCGCGGCTACACCTATAAAGAGGTAGCCGGTGAACTGTTCATCTCCATTAAAACTGTGGAAACCCACGTCTCTAAAGTGCTGCGCAAGCTGCAACTATCTAACCGCTATGAGCTAACCCGCTGGGCTAACGCCCGTAACCTGGTCTAACTCCACCCTGCCATCTGCCTGACAAAACGCCCGCTTAAAAGTAACTGGTATGAAACATGGAAAGACAAATTCTTTACCCTAGCGACCAAGCCGACTTTAGCGCCCGAGTGCCAGCGCTGGTACATCTGGGTTCAGGCCACCTGGTGCTAGTTCATGATCTACGCCCACGTCCCAAAGGTGAACAGTGGCGCTCCAGCGGCGGCGCGCTGCCTGATGACCTGCCCAATCCCAACTCGGTAGTGGTGCGCCACAGCTACAACCACGGCTCCACCTGGGATGACGCCCAGATCCTGGCGGAGGGGGTCGCGCGCGGTTACAGCCTGGACGGTGTCGGCTGCGGCTACTCTGACCCCTCCCTGATCTGGGATGGCAGCAAGCTACACCTATTTATTACAGCCTCACGACTAACTGGCCTGTTTGGGGCCAAGCCGGCCTTGCAAGCTCCCGCCCCGGGCTGGCATGAAACTCCTGCTGCCGCCCTAGCCAAGCAAGGTGATGAGGAGCTAGCCCTGCTCTACGGGGTTAGCGAAGATAGCGGCTACACCTGGCGCTGGCGCCAAATCGATATGGCCGCCGCCGCGACAAACGGCAAACGTAGTTGGCGCACCAATTTCAAGGTGGCTCCCTGCGGCTTTAGCGTCTCGGGTCATGGCGTCTGCCTAAATGGCGGCCGCCTGGTACAGCCCCTAGTGCTGCGGGTAGAGGGCAGCAGTGAGGGTGCGCAGCAGATGCAGGCCTGCTGTCTGCTTAGCGACGACGGCGGCCAAAGCTGGTTCCTGGGCCAACCTTGTCAGCAAACACAGGCAGGACAAACCGGTAGCCTGGCCGGCGGCACCGCCACCAGCGGCGTCGATGAATTTTGCATAGCCCAAGTGAACGCAGACGTCCTGCTGCTTTCCGCTCGTGACGCCGGCTATAGCGGCCAGCGCCTGTCTGCAGTCAGCTTAAACGGGGGAGTTAGCTGGACTAAGGCTTCGCCCGATCCTGTCAGAGATCCGGGCTGCAATGCGGGCATGGTTAGCGTGCGCGCCAGTGAATTTGGGTTAGTGATTGTTTCTGACCAACCGCACGTATTTTTAATGCAATCTGAGCTTTACAACACTGTTTACGGCGGTAGGCATGCCGATGACCGGTTCGCACTGCTTACTAACGCCTTTGATGCGAGCCAACGCCGTAATGGCTGGCTGGAAGCCGTGCTGCTACCCCCAGGCGGAGCCTCTGGTTTTACAGAAGCAGAAGAGTATGGGCTGGTGCGCTACCAGTTCCTAGCTGAGCTTGAGCCAGGTAGTTTTGGCTACAGCGATGTGGCCTGGACTGATCGCATCGTGGTGGTTGTTTATGAAAGCGAGGGCGGGCTTAAACAGGTAAGTTTAAGCGCGGGAGAGATACGTCAACGAGTGGTTTAAGTCCCAACGGGCTGGAATAGGTGGCCTGACGGGTGGCAGTATGGGAGAGTGACTATCCCCGTGCAAGCCGCAGTCAGCCATCTTCAGGCTGCCAAAGTGGCGATTATCCCTACCGACACCGTCTATGGAATCGGCGCGTTAGCAAGTGACGCTCACGCCGTGGCGCAGGTGTTGGCAGCCAAAGGTCGGGGACGGCAAATGCCCCCGCCGGTACTAGTCAGCGACATCTCTCAGCTGGACGGCGTCGTCGCCAATATCCCAGCCCCAGCCCGTGCCCTCATGGAAGCTTACTGGCCCGGGGCGCTTACCCTGATTCTTCCCGCCCACCCAGATCTAAGCTGGGACCTGGGCGAAACCGGCGGCACCGTAGCCGTACGCCAACCCAACTATCCGCTCACTTTGCAGCTGCTGAGCCAAACCGGCCCGCTGGCAGTTACCAGCGCCAACCTCACCGGCCAGCCGCCCGCCACCGACGCCGCCCAGGCGCGCGCTTACTTTGGTCCTCAGATCGCCTCGGGTGAGATTTACTTGCTCGACGACGGCGCCACCCCCGGCCCGGTACCCTCCACTATCGTTTCTTTCGCAGCCCCCCAGCCTAAGGTGCTGCGTGTAGGGGTGCTCAGCGTGGAACAGATCGAAGCTGTTATCGGCAAGGTAGACGGATAGGGGTCGCCTGTGAAGGTTTACCTACTGATTTTGTTGGTGGCTGCGGCCATTACCTATGTGAGTGTGCCGGTGGTGCGTCACATCGCTTTGGTGACTCACACGCTCACCCCGGTGCGTTCGCGTGACGTGCACAAGGTGCCCGTGCCGCGCCTGGGCGGGGTGGCCATGTATGTGGGCATGGTGGCTGCCATTGCGGTGGCCTCCCATATTCCCTACCTGGAGGGCGTGTTTGAAGGCGGTAGCGCCTGGGGCGTGGTGACCTCCGGTGGCCTGCTGTGTGCGCTGGGCGTGGTTGATGACCTCTTTGACCTGGAATGGTGGGCAAAGCTTGCCGGCCAAGCCCTGGCTGCCTCGATTTTGGCCTGGCAGGGCGTGCAACTGGTGTCTTTCCCAATTGCGGGGCTGACTATCGGTTCTTCCGGTTTTTCTATGGTCATGACGATTTTCGTGGTACTTACCGCCATTAACGCCGTTAACTTTGTTGATGGTTTGGACGGTTTGGCTGCGGGAACTGTAGCTATTGGCGCCATGGCGTTTTTTGGCTACACCTATGTGCTTACCCGTAACACTTCGCCTGACTCTTACGCCTCCCTGGCGGCCACGCTAGGCGCCGCCCTGATCGGTATTTGCCTGGGCTTTTTGCCGCATAACTTCAACCCGGCCACAATCTTCATGGGCGACTGTGGTTCCATGCTGCTGGGTCTGATGAGCGCGGCCACGGCAATTGTGGTTACCGGCCAGATTGACCCGATTTCGATTAGCTATGGGCGCGCGCTGCCGGCCTTCTTGCCGGTGCTGCTGCCTTTGGCCATGATGCTGCTACCGCTAACAGACATGATGCTGGCCGTGGTGCGCCGCGTTAGCGCTGGTAAGAGCCCCTTCCATCCCGACCGTATGCACATCCACCACCGTCTGCTTTCGGCTGGTTTGACGCACCGGCGCGTGGTGCTGGTGATGTATATGTGGACGGCGGCGGTGGTTTTCCCGCTGGCGGCTTGGGCTTTCATCGATACCCGACAGGCTATTTTGGCCCTGGGTCTATCCCTGATTGCGGCCTTCGTGTTCACCGGTTTTATGCGTAAAACTAAGCGTGAAGAGCCTGCTGAAAAACCTGCGCCTAAGCCTGTATCTAAGGCTGTGCCTAAGCAGGATTTGCCCGCTTCGGTGCATCCGACCAAACTTCCCGACAAGACCGCTGCCACTCCGGTGGTGCGGGTGCGTACTGCCTCTACGCCCGTGGTTGATAGCTCCTCACCCAGCGCGGCTAGCTCTGCTACTGCTGCTTCACCTGAGGTAGCTAGTTCCTCGGCTGCGGCTAGTGCTGCTGTGCCCGGTGCCGCTAGCGTTCCTTCCTCGGCTGCCGCTAGTGTCTCCGTGCCCAGTACCGCTGCGCCTGGTGTGGCTGCTGCTAGTGCTGCTGCGCCTGGTTCCCTCAGCGCGGCTTCTGCTGCTGTAGCTGCGGCTTCACTCAGCGCGGCTTCTGCTGCCTCCGCTACGACGACGCCGGCCTCGACGACGCCGGCCAGGACCCGTCGTTCTAGGCTTAAGCCGCGCTCTACCACGCCGCCTTGGCTGCAGTCGGCTGAGCCGGCGCCTTCTAGCGCGCCTTCTACCGCTAGCGCGGCCTCAACTGCTGCTTCGGGTGCTGCTTCAAATGCTGCTTTGGATGCGCCTTCAAGCTTGAGTGCGCCTTCGACCTTTAGCGCTCCCTCAACGCAGTCTGCACCTTATTTTGCGGCCAACTCGCCCGACGAGGCTATTGCTGTCAATCCGGCTGCGCCGCTGCCACCTGCTGCCCCGCTAGCAGCCCAGACTCAAATGACTCAGACTCCAGTGGTCCAGACCCCAGTGGCCCAAGCGGTCCAGGCTCCAGTGGCCCAAGCGGTCCAGCAAACCGTCCCAGCGCCCGCGCCTGAGCAGGCTCAGCCAGCTTTAGGTCAGCCTGTGCCACAGTCTCCGCTGTCCACGCCGGTTGTCCCGGCAGCTCAAGCCGGGCAAACGCAGGGCGCAGAGCCAGCTGTGCAGACGCGACGACGTCGAGCTGGCCGCCACGCAGCCGCTCCGGTAGAGCAGCCGCTCACCCCGGCTGCCCCGGCTGTCCAGGCAGCCGCCCAGCAGGCAGTCCCGGCCCAACAAGTGACGCCAGCCGCCCATGCGCCCGCAGCTGCACCAACCCAGGCCGCTGCGCCGTCGAACCCGCAGGGCAACCATGGAGCCGCCCCAGCTAACAACAACCCGGTGTGGCAGGCCCCGCGCAACCCCAACGTGCGCTACGACGTCGTCCCCGACCAATCCCTATGGGAGGACGAAGATGACGACGACACCAACCCCACCGGAGTACCGGCAATTTAAAACTGTCGGTAACTAACCAATAAGCGAGCCAAATGAGCCACCTAAGCGCCACCCAAAATTTTCGTCGTGCTGCCCGTCGCTGCCTAGCAGTTGGCCTGATCCTGGCCGCTTTAAGCCTGGGGATCTCCTTCGCATTAGAAGGCGCTAAGGCAGCTGGACTGGCCTGGGGTGGGGGAGCGGGCCTATTACTAAGCCTGGTGACTGGCGCGATCTTGTACATCCCCTGGGACCGCTACCCACAGCTGGCCGGCTCAGGGGTAATGATCGACTTTGCGCTCAAAGTGCTGGTGATGATCGGCTGCCTGATAGCGCTAAAAAATTTGGGTGATAAAGCAGTTAACCCGCGTTACTTTGTGCTGTCTTTAGGCGTAACTTTAGCGATCTTGACCTTAACAGAGGTAGTGAGCTTAGCCACAGGCAATAAGGTATATGTAGAGACAAAGGACTCTAAAGAGGGGCCTAAGTCCTAAGGAATTCTGCTAAAAGAGTTACTAATGTGACTCAAGCTACTGCAGGTAGGTACTAAGGGCTGCTTTTGGTGGAGCATTAGGAGCATAATAGGTACTTAGGAATTGCTGTAAGGTGAATGTCTTAGACGCAGTAGTTCTATGAAACCTAAACCATCAACCTAAAGGGGGGCTTCGGTGCTGGATGTAACCGCACCCGCTCAGCTGGTCACGGCTGTAGCCGCGAAAGGTGGATTTGTGCCACCAAGCATCGATGACTTCTTTCCCCCAGCATTGGCATTCTTGAACACCCCGTTCGAGCTCAACCGCATCATGCTGGTACGCATCATCATGACGCTAGTGCTAGTGCTGGCATTTGGGATCGGGGCCGCACGCGCCAAGCTAGTGCCTGGACGTTTCCAAAACATGCTGGAAATGCTGCTGGAATTCGTGCGCAAGAACGTGGCTGAAGACGCGCTAGGTGAGCGTCGCGCTGTGCGCTACACGCCGGTGCTGACCGTAGTTTTCCTAGGTATCTTGTTTATGAACCTGGCTGGAATTATCCCGGGCCTGCAGGTGGCAGGTACCTCGGTAATTGGTATGCCGCTAGTGTTCGCCATCTTCTCCTACGTCATTTTCGTGGCGGCAGGTATCAAGGCCTCACACGGCAACCCGTTCAAGTTCTTCAAAGATCAAACCATGCCTAAGGGTGTGCCCGGGGTGCTCTACGTGCTAGTGACCCCCATTGAAATCTTCTCCACCTTCATCATGCGGCCAGTGACTTTGACACTACGTCTTTTGGCCAACATGGTTTCTGGGCACATCCTGCTAGCCCTGTGCTTCCTGGCCACCAACGCCCTGTTCTTTGAGGCCAGCGGCTGGATTAAGGGGCTGGGTGTGATCACCCTGGGGCTGGGCCTGGTATTCATCCTGTTTGAAGCCTTCGTGGCTGTCTTGCAGGCCTACATCTTCGCTCTGCTGACGGCGGTCTACATCGACACTTCGATCTCCGCCCACTGATCACCTAGGTACTTACTTAGGTAAATAAAGCTATCCTTAACTAACAAAGACCATCGGCTTAAACCTAAGCCGGTTTCAACCACAAGGAGAACAATTCCATGACTGGTTCCATCGCTACCATCGGTTACGGTCTGGCTACCCTAGGCCCCGGTCTCGGCATCGGTATCGTCGTTGGCAAGACCCAGGAAGGTACTGCTCGTCAGCCCGAGGTTGCTGGTGCACTGCGTACCAACATGTTCATCGGTGCGGCCCTGATTGAGGCTCTGGGTCTGCTCGGCTTCGCTGCTGGCTTCGCCTTCTGATCATCATGGCATCAGCCAGCGTATACACCGCTGTGCTCGCTGCCGCGCAGTCTAGCGAACACAGCGAGCACTCCATCCTGCTGCCAGAGCCGGCTGACCTGATCTGGGGTTCGCTGTGCTTCGTTGTGATCGCCGTCGTGCTAATTAAGTACGCACTACCTAAGTTCACTGCGATCCTAGATGAGCGTACTGCCAAGATTCAGGCTGGTCTGGACTTTGCCGAACAGGCCAAATCTGACCGCAGCCGCACTCAGAAAGAAGCTGCGGAACTGGTTGAAGGCGCTCGTCGCGACGCCGCCGCGCTACGCGACAAGGCCCACGGTGAAGCTGAACGCATCCTCAGCCAGGCCCGCACCGACGCTGAGGGAGAAGCTGACAAAGCTCTGGCTTCCTCTAAGCGCCAGCTTGAAGCTGAAACCAGTGCGGCCCGTGAAGCTCTACGCAGTGAAGTCGGCCTGTTGGCAACCGAAATTGCCGAAAAGCTGCTGCGTGCCGAGCTGTCGGATCCCAAGGCGGCAGCCCGTCTAATCGACGAATCTATCGCCCAGCTTGAAACCGAAACGAGTGTGCGTTGATGAGCACCGAGCTCACAGCCAAAGCCTGGGCTAGTCAGCTAGCTGCCGGTGGAAAGCGCTCCGTGGTGCTAGGCCACCAGATGCTGGGCGTGGCTCACATCATTGCTGAAAACCGTCCGCTGCTTAACTCACTTACCGACCCTGCCCGCACCAACGCGGATAAGCAGAAACTGGCACGTGAAATCTTTACCGGCACAGCGGACGCGGCAGTGGTGGAGCAGCTTTGCGAACTGGTGACCGGCCACTGGCTAGACCCCATCAAACTACTGACGCGCATGCACGATCTAGGTATCGAATCGGTTATCGCCGGTTCGGTCAGTGCCTCCGTGCCAGTTGAAGATGAGCTCTTCGCGGTAATCAACGTGCTAAAGCATGACCGCCAGCTACGCCAAGCCCTAGATCCTTCGCGTCTTAGCACCGCAGACCAGCGCGCGCAGCTAGCCACCAGGTTGTTCGAAAGCCAGCTTTCAGAAGCTGCGCTGACCCTCCTAGTGTGGTGCGCCCGCCACGAGGTGCGTGCCGGTATCACCTACAACCTGCGCCGTGTGTGCGAGCTCGCCGCACGCCGTCGGGGCCTGGTGATTGCCGACGTGACCAGCGCCGTCGAGCTAACCCAAGCCCAGCAGAAGCGTCTGATCGGGGCCCTAGCCAAGCTCACCGGGCACGGCGTCGAACTGCACCTAGAGGTAGACCCTGAGGTGATTGGCGGCCTGCGCATCCTGGTCGACGATCGCCTATACGACAACACCACCCGCAGCGCCCTCAAGGCACTGCGCACCCAAATCGCTTAAACATTCCGTGCCGGTAACGGCAGTAAATGAGGTAAGGAACCGCAATATGGCTGAGCTGAGTATCTCTCCCGCAGAGATTCGCAGTGCTCTAAATGAGTTTGTTAGCTCCTACCGCGCCACCGACGTGGCCGGTGAAGAAGTCGGTCAGGTCGTGTTTGCTGCCGACGGTATCGCCCACGTGGAGGGGCTGGCCGGCACCATGGCCAACGAGCTGCTGTCTTTCGAAGATGGCACTCTAGGTATGGCCATGAACCTGGAAGAGCGCCAGATCGGCGTCGTCGTTCTAGGTGACTACACCGGCATTGAAGAAGGACAGCCCGTACGCCGTACCGGCGAGGTGCTGTCCGTGCCGGTCGGTGACGGCTACCTGGGCCGCGTAGTAGACCCGCTGGGTAAGCCCATCGACGGTCTAGGTGAGATCACCGATCTAGAAGGACGCCGCGCTTTGGAGCTACAGGCTCCCGGCGTTATGCAGCGTAAGAGCGTGCACGAGCCGCTGCAGACCGGCCTTAAGGCCATTGACTCCATGATCCCGATTGGTCGCGGCCAGCGCCAGCTGATCATTGGTGACCGCCAGACCGGTAAGACCGCTATTGCCCTGGACACCATTTTGAACCAGCGTGACAACTGGCTCAGCGGTGACCCCAACAAGCAGGTGCGCTGCATCTATGTAGCCATCGGTCAGAAGGGCTCCACCATTGCCTCGGTGCGACGCACCCTGGAAGAGGCCGGCGCGCTGGAATACACCACCATCGTGGCCTCGCCCGCCTCAGACCCGGCCGGCTTCAAGTACCTAGCTCCCTACACCGGTAGTGCCATCGGTCAGCACTGGATGTACAACTCCAAGCACGTGCTGATTGTTTTCGATGACCTATCCAAGCAGGCTGAAGCTTACCGTGCAGTGTCACTGCTGCTGCGTCGTCCCCCGGGCCGTGAAGCCTACCCCGGTGACGTCTTCTACCTGCACTCTCGTCTGCTAGAGCGTTGCGCCAAGCTATCAGATGACCTCGGTGGCGGTTCCATGACGGGTCTGCCCATCATTGAGACCAAGGCCAACGACGTTTCGGCATACATTCCCACCAACGTCATTTCCATTACCGACGGCCAGATCTTCCTACAGTCCGACCTGTTCAACTCCGACCAGCGCCCGGCTGTTGACGTAGGTGTCTCGGTATCCCGTGTGGGTGGTGCCGCGCAGATCAAGGCTATGAAGAAGGTCTCCGGTACCCTCAAGATCACCTTGGCCCAGTACCGCTCCATGCAGGCCTTCGCTATGTTCGCCTCCGACCTGGACGCCGCCACGCGCGCCCAGCTCACCCGTGGTGCTCGCCTGATGGAACTGCTAAAGCAGCCCCAGTACACCCCCTACAAGGTCCAAGACCAGGTAGCCAGTGTGTGGGCAGGTACCAACGGTTATCTCGACGACGTCGCCCTTAAGGACGTATCTCGTTTCGAGAAGGAGATGCTCAACTACCTGCACTCGGAAACCGACGTACTAGAGACCATCGCCACCACCGGTCAGCTGACCGATGAGACTGAAGACAAGCTGCGTAAGGCTGTTGAGGCTTTCCGCACCACCTTCATGGGTAACGGCGCACTGCTAGACGCTGAGGTGGCTGAGCTTGAAGATGCCCCTGCTGCCGAGCACACCGTAGAGCAGATCGAAGTCAAGCGAGGCTGAGGTGGCTGGAGCACAACGCGTTTATAAGCAGAGGATTAACTCCACCAAAACCCTGAAAAAGGTGTTTAGGGCTATGGAGCTAATCGCTGCCTCGCGCATTGGCGCGGCCCGCGAAGCCGCCCAGAGCTCGGGTCCTTACAATGCGGCGCTATCTCGCGCAGTGGCGGCACTAGCCTCTTACTCGGGCTTAGATCACCCCATCACTCGTGAGCGCACCGACACCAACCGGGTTGCGGTACTGGTAGTCACTTCTGACCGTGGTATGGCCGGGGCTTACTCGGCCACCATCCTGCGTGAAAGTGAACGCCTCATCGAGCACCTGGTTGAAGAGGGCAAAGAGCCGGTTATTTACACCTGTGGCCGCCGCGCCCAAGGCTACTTCTCCTTCCGCGACCGCCCGGTAGAAAAGTCTTGGGTGGGCGAGTCTGACCGTCCCAGCCCGCAAATGATTGACGATATTTCGGCAACTTTGCTCAGTACCTTCCTGGCTAAGCCTGAAGACGGCGCCGTAAGTGAAGTGCACATCGTCTTTACACGCTTCAAAACCATGGTCAGCCAGGTGCCTGAAGTGCGTCGTATGCTGCCGCTGCGCGTGGTGGATGTGGAAGGTCCCGGTGAACTGGTCCGTGAAGACGTGGCCGCCACCCAGGAGCGTTTCCACGCTGAAGAAACTACCGCCATGCCGCTGTATGAGTTTGAGCCTTCCAGTGCGGAAGTACTCAACGCCCTACTGCCGCGCTATGTAGCCAGCCGTATCAATGACGCGCTGCTGCAAAGCGCCGCCAGTGAGCTGGCTAGCCGTCAGCGCGCCATGCACACGGCCACCGACAATGCCGAAGAACTCATCACTACTTACACCCGTCTGGCAAACGCCGCTCGACAGGGTGAAATCACCCAGGAAATCACCGAAATTGTTTCCGGTGCTGACGCCCTGGCGGGAAAGTAAACGCCCAGATAGAACACGGAAGAACGATAAATGGCTAATTACCCAAACACCGGGGCTACCGGGCGTATTACCCGCATCATCGGCCCCGTAGTAGACATTGAGTTCCCGCCGGATGGACTACCGGCGATGTACAACGCATTGCACACGGATCTAACCCTAGATGGGGTTACCTCCACCCTCACTTTGGAAGTAGCCCAGTACCTGGGTGACAACATTGTGCGTGCAATTTCGCTTAAGCCCACCGACGGTCTGGTGCGTGGCGCCCAGGTAATCGACACCGGTGCCCCCATCTCCGTGCCGGTAGGTGACATCACCAAGGGCCACGTGTTCAACGTGACCGGTGACGTGCTAAACCTCAAGCCCGGTGAGCACTTCGAGGTTTCCCAGCGTTGGCCTATCCACCGTCAGCCCCCGGCCTTCGACGAGCTAGAGTCCAAGACTCAGATGTTCGAGACCGGCATTAAGGTAATCGACCTACTAACCCCCTACGTACAGGGTGGAAAGATTGGTCTATTCGGTGGTGCCGGTGTGGGTAAGACCGTGCTGATTCAGGAAATGATTCAGCGTGTGGCCCAGGACCACGGTGGTGTGTCCGTGTTCGCCGGTGTGGGTGAGCGTACCCGTGAGGGTAACGACCTGATCGTCGAAATGGGTGAAGCTGGGGTGTTCGACAAGACCGCCCTGGTATTCGGCCAGATGGACGAGCCCCCGGGCACACGTCTACGCGTGGCTTTGACCGCTCTGACCATGGCGGAATACTTCCGCGATGTACAGCACCAGGACGTGCTGCTGTTCATCGACAACATCTTCCGTTTCACCCAGGCCGGTTCTGAGGTTTCCACCCTGCTGGGCCGTATGCCTTCCGCCGTGGGTTACCAGCCCAACCTGGCTGACGAAATGGGTCAGTTGCAGGAGCGTATTACCTCCGCAGGTGGTCACTCCATCACCTCGCTGCAGGCTATTTACGTGCCCGCCGACGACTACACCGACCCGGCTCCGGCCACCACCTTCGCTCACCTGGACGCCACCACCGAGCTTTCGCGTGAAATTGCTTCACGTGGTCTGTACCCGGCTGTGGACCCGCTGACCTCTACCTCGCGTATTTTGGACCCGCGCTATGTGGGTAAGGAACACTACGAGGTGGCCACCCAGGTTAAGTCCATCTTGCAGAAGAACCAGGAGCTGCAGGACATCATCGCCATCTTGGGTGTTGATGAGCTGAGTGAAGAAGACAAGGTTACGGTTGCACGTGCCCGCCGTATCCAGCAGTTCCTGAGCCAGAACACCTACATGGCTGAAAAGTTCACCGGTGTTGCCGGTTCTACCGTGCCCCTGTCTGAGACTGTGGCCGCCTTCAAGGCTATCTGTGAAGGTACCTACGACCACGTGCCTGAGCAGGCATTCTTCAACATCGGTGGCATCGAAGATCTAGAGCGCCGCGCTCACGAGCTGACTAAGTAGTCGGCTTACGTCCCGCCTGGGGTTACCTGGGCGGGACGGCGACGGCGCCCCTAGCCCCGGCAGTTTAGCTCCGGCAGTGGGGTGGGCGGCGTCGTCGGAAATTAAGTGACGCCCCAGTGACGTAACGGCAGTAAATTAACCAAGCCAGGAGAAAAAAGTGAGCAAGCTAAACGTTGAGATTGTCTCCCTGCGCAGGCAGGTATTCAGCGGGCAGGCAGACAGCGTTTCGCTGCCCACCGTCACCGGCGCACTGGGTGTACTACCTGGCCGCGCCCCGGTGCTGGCCCTTCTTGGTGACGGATATGTGCAGGTGGAGGGCGATAAGCCCTACCGTGTGCATGTGCGTGGGGGATTCTGTTCAGTTGACCATGACCAGGTCACCGTGGCCGCCGACGCTGTGGGTGAGGACGAAGTTGGCAGCCTCGATGTCGAAAGCATCGAGGTAGATACCAAGGTTGAGCACGTCGCTCTCGCTGCTTTGGATGGTGACGACCTAGACTAATACCCATGCACGCTGTCTGGGTATGGGGTCTAATTGCACTGGTTGCGGCGCTAATCGCGCTAGTACTGTTTTTTGTTCGTCTGCGTACGCTATCTGCCCGAGTGGGGGCTTTCGAGTGTGCGCTAGCCGTTAAATCTGGTTGGATGGGCGGCATCGCCCAGATGCGTAGTGAAACCCTTGACTGGTATCGCATCGTGTCTGCCTCACCCAGCCCGCGCCTGCGCATTGAACGCAGGTTTGTGGAGTTAAGCCAGCCGCGTCGTCGAGTTAATGGCGGCAGCGTGGTGGAAGTGACCCTCACCTATGGGCAGACCGAATACGAGCTGGCTATGGCTGAAGAATTCCATTCGGCGCTGGTGGCCTGGGCCGATTCTGCTGCCCCGCGTGCAGAGGGCTTTGTATAGTTCCAAGGCCTACTAGCCCCAAGGCCTACTAACCCCAAGGCCTACTAAACACTACACAAAAACTGACATTTCGTCCCTTCCCTATAAAACCCCATGGAAAAATCACCTGTGAAGGATGATTTTGGGTGTAAATGATTGGGTTATCCAATGCGCTTGCTGATTGCTGACTGCTCTGTTGACTACTCTGGCCGCCTAAGTGCCCACCTTCCCAAAGCCAAGCGGCTAATCATGTTTAAAGCTGACGGCTCAGTGCTAATTCACTCCGACGGCGGCTCCTACAAGCCCCTTAACTGGATGATGCCCCCGCTAAGCGTGGAAGAACTAGACATCGACGCCGAACACCAGCAGGCCGGGGTAGTGCAGCTGCTCGACGTGCGCTCTGCCAAAACTGATGACCGCCTGCGTATCCGTATCTACCAGGTATATGCCGACGTTAATGAAGAGCTAGGGGCAGAGCCTGGATTGACTAAAGACGGCGTGGAAGCCCACCTGCAAGAACTGTTAGCCCAGCAAATTGAGCTGCTAGGCCCCGGCCACCGCCTGATCCGCCGCGAGTACTACACCGCCATCGGCCCGGTAGACATTTTGGCTAAAGACGCTGATGACCACACTGTGGCCGTGGAAATTAAGCGCGTAGGCGGCATCGACGGCGTCGAGCAGCTAACCCGCTACCGTGAGTTGCTAGACCGCGACCCGCTACTGGCCCCAGTCAAGGCCGTGTTCGCCGCCCAAACCATTAAACCCCAGGCCCGCACATTGGCTGAAGATCGCGGCATCACTTGTCTGATCTTGGACTATGACGCTATGCGCGGCATGGACGACGCTGACTCCCGCTTGTTCTAACAGGGCGCCATTAAGTAGCTCAAAAATCACTTTTAACAGTGACTTTAACGCTCTAAAAGCGCACAAAGGGCAGATAAACTGGGCACATGAGCAAAGAAGCCAGTTTCGCCCTACGCGGGCGAGTTGTACTACCCGAAACCATCCTGTTAGACGGCCTAGTTGTTGTTAACGGTTCACACCTGTTGTGGGTGGGGGAAGCTGAGCAGGCCGCAGCTGCCGGTTTTGCCCGCGAACTTGAGCAAGCCAGCCCTGCTCCCGAGGGCGGCTACCTGCTGCCTGGCCTGATCGACGTGCACTGTCACGGCGGCGGCGGAGAGTCGTTCCCCAACGCCACCACCCGCGAGCAGGCCATGACCGCCGTGCTTGAGCATCGCCGTCACGGCACCACCACCATTGTCACCTCTTGCGTCACCGCCAGCCCCGAGGTGCTGCGTGAACGCACCAAGCTGCTGGCAGATTTGGCTGATGAGGGCGAAATTGCCGGTATCCACTATGAGGGCCCATTCGTTTCAGTTGAGCGCTGCGGCGCCCAGGATCCTACCTACATCATTGACCCTGACGCTGAACTAACCCGTGAGTTGCTGCAATTGGGGCGCGGGCATGTGGTCACCATGACTATCGCCCCCGAAAAGCCGGGTTTGCTGGGTGACGACGGCGTAATCGAGGCCCTGCTTGAGGGCGGAGCGCTGCCTTCCTTTGGACACACTGACTCTGGCGCCGAGCCGGTACGTCGCTGCCTGGAGGAAACCGACCGGCGTATTTGGTCGCGTCTAGCCACCGACAAGCCAGTGCGTTCAGAGCGTGCCACCGCCACCCACCTGTTTAACGGGATGCGTCCCATTCACCACCGTGACCCCGGCCCCGTGCCCGAGGTGGTGGCTGGTGCCCAGCGCGGCGAGGTTATTGCTGAGCTTATTGGCGACGGCGTACACCTGGCGCCAGCTATCGTGCGCGACCTATTCGACACTCTGGGCCCAGCCAACCTGGTGCTGATCACTGACGCTATGGCTGCGGCGGGTATGGCTGACGGCTCCTATGTGCTCGGTTCCCAGCCGGTTACTGTGGCCGACGGCGTAGCTCGCCTAACCGAAGGCGGGGCGATTGCGGGCGGCACTGCCCACCTGATCGACGTCGTGCGCACCACCTGGCACGCTGGGGTGGCGCTAGAGGACGCCGTCTACGCCGCCAGTGTGCAGGGCGCCGAGATCCTAGGCGACCCTGCCCGTGGCGAGTTGGCCGCCGGGATGATTGCTGACGTGGTGGTAACCGACTGCGATCTGAACCCGGTTGAGGTGTACCGCGCCGGGCAGCTGGTTAAGTAGCCAGCTGGTTAAGTAGTTCTTGGTTTTAAGGGCGCAGGCATTAGCGGCTTAGTTGCTGCGTTAAATTGCCTGCGCCCTTTAAGATGTGACTATAGCGACTACGTCGGCACCCAATTTAAAGTGAGGATCACGCATGGCTAACCTAGCAGCGGTGCTTTTTGACATGGACGGCACCCTGGTGGATTCAGAGATCATCTGGGAAGAGTTTTTGCGCTCAGAATGCGCTAAGCGAGGGGTGCTCATTGACCAGCAAACTCGTGAAAAAATGCGTGGGGCCTCACGTGACTTTACCGCCAACTTGATGGTGGAGTTGGGTACGGTAAAAGACCTGGCCGGCGGCTATGAGTTCTATGCGATTGTGGCCAAACAGGTAGCGCAGCGTATTGCTGAAGCACCCCCGTTTGAGCCGGGCGCCCAGGAACTAGTGCATGCCCTACATGAGGCCGGCATCAAGATTGCTATTGTTTCGGCTTCGCCGCGCGGCGTGATTGAACCGGTAGCTGACGCACTAGGCGTAGTTGACCTGGTGGTTTCCGGTGAAGACTCAGAGCTAGGCAAGCCCTGGCCGGACCCCTATGAACTGGCACTACACAAGTTCAATGTGGGCCGCGCTAACGCAGTGGTATTGGAGGACTCCATTAACGGGGTAGCCGCTGCCCGTGGCGGCGGCATCGCTGCCATGCAGATTTCACGTCAGCGTGCCTTTGCCACTGACCCGGGCATCTTGGTGGTGCCCTCGATTGCAGCAGTAGACCAGCCCCTAATCGAAGCCTGGCTGGAATCCTGCCGCCGCCGCGCCGTCGTCGGCTAAAAACACCCTAAAAACCGCAACTGCGGCCCTGCCCCTGGCCAAAAGCTGGCAGCAAAACCGTAGCAAAACCGCAGCAAAACCCCTAAAACCGAACCAGACCTTAAGGCGGACCATGTCACTTACAGACCAGACCCTGCAAGAATTCGACCCTGAGATCGCAGCTATCCTTGACGCGGAGCTGGAGCGCCAGCGCGACGGTTTAGAGATGATCGCCAGTGAAAACTTTGTGCCCCGTGCAGTGCTGCAGGCCCAAGGAAGCGTGCTAACCAACAAGTACGCGGAAGGTTACCCGGGCCGTCGTTACTACGGCGGCTGCGAGGAGGTAGACAAGGCCGAAAACCTGGCCATTGAGCGCGCCAAAGCTGTGTTTGGGGCCCAATGGGTCAATGTGCAGCCGCACTCGGGGGCCCAGGCCAACGCCGCTGTGCTGCACGCCCTGGCCCAGCCGGGAGACACCATTTTGGGCCTGAGCCTAGCCCACGGCGGTCACTTAACCCACGGCATGAGGATTAACTTCTCCGGCAAGGTTTACCACGCCACCGCCTATGAGGTTGACCGCGAATCGATGCGCATTGAAATGGATCAGGTGCGCGCCGTGGCCAAGGCCGAAAAGCCCAGCGTGATTATTGCTGGCTGGTCGGCTTACCCGCGCCACCTGGACTTTGCGGCTTTCCGCGAGATTGCTGACGAGGTTGGCGCCGCCCTGTGGGTGGATATGGCCCACTTTGCCGGGCTGGTGGCGGCGGGGCTGCACCCCTCACCACTGCCGTATGCGGACGTTGTTTCCACCACCGTGCACAAGACCCTAGCTGGGCCGCGCTCTGGCATGCTGCTGTCTAACCGGGGCGAGCAGTGGGGTAAGAAACTTAACTCGGCTGTGTTCCCCGGCCAGCAGGGCGGCCCGCTGATGCACGTTATTGCCGCTAAGGCGGTGGCTATGAAGGCTGCGGGCACTGAAGAATTTGTGGACCGTCAGCGGCGCACCTTGCAGGGGGCGCAGCTGATCGCCCAGCGCCTGCTAGCCGACGACGTTAGCAGCGCCGGCATCCAGGTGGTTACCGGCGGCACCGACGTACACCTGGTGCTGGTTGACCTGCGTGACAGCGCACTAGACGGGCAACAAGCTGAGGACCTGCTGGCACAGATTGGCATCACCGTTAACCGCAACGCGGTGCCTTTCGACCCGCGCCCGCCGCGAGTAACCTCCGGCCTGCGTATTGGCACCCCGGCTTTGGCCACGCGCGGCTTTGGCGCCGCCGAGTTTGGTGAGGTAGCTGAGATTATTGCGGCTGTGCTTAAGGCTGGCGCCACTGATAGCGTCAGCCAGGAGCTGCTAGAGACGCTGCGCGGGCGGGTTACTAACCTGACCAAGGCCTTCCCGCTCTACCCGGGCCTGGTGCAGTGAGGGCGCCTTGGGCCGGTAGCGCCCGGGTGCTAGATGGCAAGCTGATTGCCGGCCAGATTAAGGCTGAGCTGCGCGCTAGCGTGGAGCAGTTGCGCGCGGCGGGGGTTGTGCCCGGGCTGGGCACGCTGCTGGTGGGCAGCGACCCCGGTAGCGTGAAGTATGTGGCCGGCAAGCACGCCGACTGCGCCGAGGTGGGGATTAACTCTATCCGCGTTGATCTGCCCGCTGAGGCCACCCAGGCCCAGATTGAGGCGGCGGTGGATCAGCTAAATGCTGACCCGGCCTGCACCGGCTATATTGTGCAGCTGCCTTTGCCGCGCGGTATCGACACTAACGCAGTGTTGGAGCGCATTGACCCAGCTAAGGACGCTGACGGCTTGCACCCCACTAACCTGGGGCGCCTGGTGCTGCGAGTCAGTGGTCCTATTGATTCGCCTCTGCCTTGCACTCCGCGCGGCTGTATTGAGCTGCTGGTTCGTAACGGCATTTCCCTGGCTAACCAGGATATTTGCGTGGTGGGTAGGGGCGTCACTGTGGGGCGCTCGATTGGCTTGCTGCTGGGTAGGCGCGAGGTCAATGCCACGGTGGATATCTGCCACACGGGCACGCGTGATCTGGCCAGCCACACTCGCCGCGCAGACATCATTATTAGTGCCGCTGGCGTGGCTGGGATTATTACTCCCGATATGGTCAAGCCTGGCGCGGTGGTGCTGGATGTGGGGGTCAGCCGCGTGGTTGGCGCTGACGGTAAGGCCCGTATCTGCGGGGATGTGGCCGACGGCGTCGACGACGTAGCTAGTGCCCTGTCGCCTAACCCGGGCGGGGTGGGCCCCATGACTCGCGCACTACTACTGGCTAATGTGGTGGAAACTGCCCAGCGCCAGTTAGCCACTGCCGGTTAGCTGCTGCAAGCTAGCCGCTGACAGCTAGCCGTTGCCGGTTGAAACAAGCCCGGCTACTTAGCGAGCTAGTTGCAACCGTCTTAAATCAGATAAAGCCCTAAAGGCCAGCTGCAATGCTGGCCTTTAGGGCTTGTTGTAGCGGTGGTGCAGGTAGGAGGCGATTAGCGCGACCCCCACAAAGCATAGCGGCAGAGAAACTAGCCAAAGCGTAGTGGCCAGGTTGTTTAGTACGGGCAGCTGCGCCAGTAGCGGGCATAACGCCGCAATTATGGTGATGGATGCCCCTACCCAGAGCCGACGCCGCGAGCGCGGGGGAGTGCGGTAGTCTTCGTCGATGGGTAGGTCTTCAAAGGAGGCCTGGTGATGCTGGTGCATGGCTGCGATCCTACCGCGCTAACTTAGTTGCCGTATTTGAATTCGCCTTGGCGGCGTAGCAGTTCGGTTTGCACCTGGCTTAATTCGCGCAGCTCCACATCGGTAACGTGGGCCCAGCGCGGCCCGTGGCCCAGCCAGGTGATGAACCTAGCCATTAGTGCACTGTCACCGGCGGCCCACACCTCAACCCGGCCGTCGTCGAGATTACGGACGCTGCCGGAGAGCTGATATTTGAGGGCTTCTTGGTGGCAGCTGTAGCGAAAGCCCACGCCTTGCACGCGTCCACTGATATAGGCATGAATTCCGCGCATGTTTTGTTCCTTAGCTGGGTGGCTGGTTTGGGTTAATTATCGCGTTAAGTGTGTACCTGGTTAAGCGTGCGCTGGGGGTTGGCGCCCCATTTTGCTGCCCGCGCCGGGTTAATCACCGCATTAACTACGCCCGCCGGGTCTACCGCCCTGGTTAGGGCGGGCTTAGCTATTCTTGGTTTATGCGTATTGTTACCGTCAACGTTAATGGGATTCGGGCCGCTGCCCGTAAAGGTATGGGCCAGTGGCTGGAGCAAAGCGCCCCGCAGGTGTTGCTGTTGCAGGAGGTGCGCGCTGATAGTGAGATTGCGGCGGGTTTGCTGCCCGGCTATGAGGCCCACGTGTTGCCGTGCCGGATTAAGGGTCGCGCGGGCGTGGCGGTTGCGGTGCGTGAGGGCAGTGGCGTCCAGGTGGCGCAGGTGCGCGACGGCGTGGCTCGCCCTGGTACTTTGGAGCCCGACGTCGATTCGGGGCGTTGGTTGGAAGCGGATTTGGTTTTGCCCGCTGGCCAGCAGCTGACGGTGGTTAGCGCTTATATTCACTCTGGCGAGGTGGGTACCCCCAAGATGGAGCAGAAGTATGCTCACCTGGAGTTGGTTGATGAGCGCATGAGCCAGCTGTTTGAGCGTGCTGCTGCGGGTGGGCCGCAGGCGCTGATGGCGGGCGATCTTAATGTGGTGCGTAGCGAGAAGGACATTAAGAACTGGAAGCCTAACCACAACAAGACTGCGGGTGTGTTGGATGAGGAAATCGCCCACCTGGAGGGTTGGTTTAGCCAGGGTTGGGTGGATGTGCAGCGCCAACTGACCGGGCCAGATGCGCAGGGGCCTTACACCTGGTGGTCTCAGCGCGGTAAGGCTTTTGATAACAACACTGGTTGGCGTATTGACTACCAGGTGGCCACCCCGGCCCTGGCGGGGCAGGCACAAGATTTTAGTATTGGCCGCGCGCCAAGCTACGCCGAGCGTTGGTCAGACCACGCTCCGCTGGAGGTTAGCTACGACCTAGAAAGCTAGAGCGGCCATCACGGCCATCGCTGGGTGCGCAGCCCTGGACGCATTTATGCACCCCTGGACGGGCACCAACTAAACCAAAGCGCGCGCCGGGCGGCGCGCGCTTAGTGTTTTGGTCTGCTTTAGAAGCGGATGGCGTCAATGGGTTTGATGCGCATAGCTACCCAGGCGGGGATGATACCTGCCAGGGCGCCCACGCCGGTGGCTGCAGCTAAACCGATTAGGGCAGCGCTGAAGGGGTAGGCGGGGGTGGGCACATCGGCTTGGATCCCCAAGATTGGGCCGAGCGGCACAAACCGTAGCGCCAGGATAGATATCGCAATACCCACTATGCCGGCCACCACCGTGGCCACCACCGATTCGAGCATGATTGAGAAGAAAATACGCCAACTGCTGGCCCCAAAGGCGCGGCGCACCCCGATCTCATGGATACGTTGACGCACGGTCACAATAGAGACGTTGATCAGACCCAGCGCACCTAGCACCATCATGAACACGCCGGCAGCGGATACCACCATGGTGAAGGTACGCATGGAGCTATTGCTGGCGGCAGTATCAATATTGGAGTTGACCTGTAGGGTTTTGGCGCCAAACTGGGCCCCAAATTCGCGTTTAGCCAGGGCCTGCATTTTGCTGACCTGCTCGCGCCCCACATACATACTTAACGTGGGCACAGGCGCGGTGGCGGCGTCGGTAAGGCTAGCTTCAAAAGGATCACGCAACACGTAGGCCTTGTATTCCTGGGTGCACACCTGCTTGCCGTTTTCGTCGTCGTAGCAGTTGGGTGAGTCTTTTTCCGCAGTGATACCCACAATCGTGAAGGAAGTGCGCGAAGGGGTGAAAGACTGCACTGTGAAGGGGGCGCTGAGGGTTTCAATGCCCAGTTCTTTCGCGAACGCCTTATTTACCACGATGGGGGTGGCCAGGTTTTTAGTGTCTGCCTGGCTAAACCAGCGCCCCTGTGACAGGTTCACTGGCACCACCTTGTTGTAGCTGGCACTGACCACGGTGGTGTTTACCCGTTGGGGGCCAAAGGGGAACATGAACCTGATGTTGGTTTCATAGGAGGTGGTGGCGGCCTGCACCTTGTAGCGCTTAACAAAGTCGTTCATGGATTTGGATACTTTGTGGGCTTGGGAGGCGCTGGCCTGCTGGGTTACCCCACCCGCGCTGTCAGAGTTGGTGGCTTGGCTCTCGTCAGCGCCGTCACTTTCACCGCTGCTGGGGCTTATCTGCACGCTAACTGTGCCGGGGTAACCGGAGTAGCGGGCCATTTCGTTTTGGATGACTATGACTGAGACTTGTCCGAGCGCAATCACGAAAGTCATGGCGGCCACGGAGGCGGCCACGCCCACCAGGGACAGCAGCACACGCAGTTTAGAGATACGCAGCTGGGTCCAGGCTTCAATGAGGGAACCAATAATTACGCTCATGCCAGCCCCTGTCTGATATCAATTGGGTGCAGGCACCCGTCTGCTAGCTGGTAGGCCATTTGGGCGCGGGCGGCTACAGCCAGATCATGGGTGATCACGATTAGCGCCGCCCCGCTTTCATGGCACTGTTTTTCAAGTAGATCCATAACACTGGCGGCGGTGTGTACATCCAGGGCGCCGGTGGGCTCATCAGCCAAGATCACCTGGGGGCGACGGCTTAGGGCGCGGGCGATAGCTACCCGCTGCTGCTCACCGCCGGAGAGACGCTCAATGGATTGGTCTATTTTGCTTTCCAGCCCCACTGCTTCAAGCAGCTGCTTGGCGCGGGTGTTGCGGGTCCAAAACTGTGAGCCGCTGGCGTAGAGCAGCGGAGTGTAGACGTTTTCGGTGGTGGTTAGCCCGTTGATGAGGTTGAAGGATTGGAAAATGAACCCAAATCCGCGTCCGCGCACTTTAGCACGGGCAGCCTCACCTAGCCGGTTCACACTGGAGCCGTTAAAGCGGTATTCGCCGCTGGAGGGGGTATCCAACATGCCGATGATGTTGAGCAGGGTGGATTTACCAGTACCTGAGCGCCCCACAATGGCAACGTGTTGGCCGGCCTCAACGCGCAGGTTGATGTCGGTGAGGATTTTCAGTTCGGCGTCGTCAACTATGAAGGAGCGGGCGATTGACTCCAGCTCGATCAGGGCGCTCACTTAATTTCCTTACCGGCTGAGTCATAGCAGGTCCCGTCAGGGTCGCAGCTGTTGGGTTTGCCGGTTTTGTCTACGTCTTGGCCGGGCACGAACTGCAAGATGGAGTCGCCTTCTTTAAGTCCGGAGGTCACTACGATCTGGTTGCCGTCGTTAATGCCCAGTTTGACGGTGGTTTCTACGGTTTTGGTGGGTTTGGTTGGGTCTGGCACAAGCCACACCTTGCCGGTTGCGTAGTTGCCTTGTACGGCGGTTAGGGGCACGGTTAGGGCCCCTTTAGCTTCGCCGACGGCGATCGAAATGGTGGCTTTCAGTCCCGGGAATACTTTCTTGTCTGCGGGGACGGCGCAACGTACCTGTACGGTGGTGGCGTCGCCACTGGAGGTATCGGTACTGTCTTTGGGGGCAGCGGTGGAGTTAGTTGAGGAACTGGCTGTCCCAGCGCCGATTTTTAGGTTGCCGCAGGCAAAGGGCGCCGGCCCGGATTTGATGGTGAGCGTAGCGCTGGTGGGGGCCTGGGTCAGCTGGTACTGCTGAGAGGCGCTGATGGTACCGGTGGCGCTGTAGGTACCGGTGGAGATAGAAGCGATGGAGGTGCCTACCGTGGTTTCTTGGTCTTTAATCACCGAGTAATTGATGGTGCCGGTGGTGGGGGCGTAGACATCAATGTAGGTGACTTTTTCGGTGGTTTTGGGGGTGGTGTCGGCTTTGGAGTCTGAATCTGAAGAGTCTGCAGAGCCGTTGGTCCCCTTAGAGTCACTAGATCCGTTTGCGCCGTTGGATCCATTAGAGCCGTTGTCGGTGGTGGTTACGGTTTCGGTTTTCTTGATGGTCAAGATGGGTTCACCGGAGGTAACCGCAGCGCCGTTGTCAAAGTAGAGGCGCGCTACGGTGCCCACGGAGGTGGCTGGCACTTGGGTGGGGGCGTCGGCAACTACTTGGCCGTCAATGTCGACGGCGGATTTAACGTCAGCTTTGGTGACGGTAACTAGCGGGGTGCTAACTGAAAAACCTGTTTGCGCTGCGGTGGGCGTGGTTTGCTCGCTGTCTGGAAAGAATGCGAGTTTTACTAGCGCTGCTGTCACAACCAGGGCCAGCAGAACTTTTAAACCAGTTAGTAAGTAACGCTTCATGATGGGCATCCTTACCTATTCGGGACATAAGTACTAATGAGAATTTTACTTGATGGGTTGGGCATGGGGATGTATCCCCACCTCAGAATAGTCGTCAAAGTTTCCCAGGATCCATGCAGAAACCAACTTTAATCTCATTTCCATAACGCGGCGATCAAGTTTTCTGGTCGTTTTTACGCCAAATGCCACGGACTGGTAGCCGTGGCTGGACAATGATGGAGATTTAAGTGAAGCAGAAGCGTGTGTTGCGCCGAGGTTGGCTGCGCAAGTTTGCAGCATTGACGGCACTGGTTACTGCTGTGGCTGGTCTGAACCTGGTGGGCCCCCAGGAAGCTCAGGCTGCTAACAGCCCCTATGTGCCTGCCAGGTACCGCCTGGTGTGGAGTGATGAGTTTGAGGGCAATTCGCTAAACGCCAGCAACTGGACCCCTGCCACTGGCGCCTGGGGCGACAATATGCAGATGGTTTACAAGGACCAGCCCCGTAACCTTTACGTTAAGGATGGCTCACTGCACCTGGTGGCCTACTACGAGAAGGGTGGCGTAAAGACTAACGTATGTGGTGGTCAGAAGGTTAAGACTGGCAAAAACTGCATTCAGACCCGCCGTTACACCTCTGCCATGCTGCGCTCGCGCGACAAGCAGCACTTCAAGTACGGCTACTACGAGGCCCGTATCAAGCTGCCTAAGGGCCACTCTTCCTGGTCTAGCTTCTGGCTGCTGGCCCAGGACAAGACTTATGGGGACTGGCCGCACTCTGGTGAAATTGACGTCTTTGAATCCAAGGGCTACGACCCCCAGTTTGTGCAGTCCACCGCGCACTGGTTTAACAAGGACAAGGGTAAGCGCGACCAGTCCAACAACTGGAACAAGAAGCACTTTGGGATCAACACCCAAGATGGCTACCACACCTACGGTCTGCTGTGGGAGCCCAATAAGCTTACCTACTACATTGATGGCGTAAAGACCCACGAGATCAAGAGTCCGCTGCGCGGCACTCACTCCAATGGTTTCATGCCCTTTGACAAGGAGTTCTACCTGCTGCTTAACCACGGTGTAGGCGGTAACTTCCTGGAGGGACGCTACAACCAGGCTGGCGGTTACATCGAAAGGCAGTATGTTAACGGTCAGGACATGAGTGTTGACTACGTGCGCGTATACCAGAAGAAGTGAGCGCCTGCTTAGCGCTACTTAACTGGATACAGCTACAAGCTAGCGCCGCTAGGCGGCGCCTGCAAAGCAGCTACACACAATAATGGTGGTGGCGCAGCCCTAGGGCTGCGCCACCACCATTTATTAACGCCTCTACCGGCGTATCATGGAAACAGCTTGTGAGGTTTTGTTCTGAGAGGCACAAATTTCTATGAACGAGTATGTCGCACAGCTAGAACGTGAGCTCGCGCTTATTGAGAGAGGCTTCAAAGAAGAGCAGCGCCGCGCCCAGGCTGACTACCACTCATTTGACCGAGAAGAGGCTAAGGCACTTGCCCACCTGGCTTATCGGTCCCAGGTTTACCAGGTGCGTATGTATGCAGTATTCCTGCTGGGACACCTGTCACAAGAGGAAGAGATTTTAAACTTCCTCAGAGATGAAGTCTCCAAAGATGACAATTGGAGGGTTCAAGAGGTTCTTGCCAAAGCCGTCGATGAGTTCTGTGCGACCAGGGGATATGAGCAAGCACTGGGTGTTATCGACGAGTGGTTGAATGATTCTCGCCCACATGTGCGGCGAGCCGTTACTGAAGGTTTACGGATTTGGACGAGTCGTCCGTACTTCAGAGATAACCCATGTGAAGCAATCGAGAGATTATCGCGGCTTCGAAGTGATAGCAGCGAGTACGTTCGCAAGTCTGTGGGAAATGCCTTGCGGGATATTAGTAAGAAATTCCCAGACTTGGTTGCAGCGCAGCTGGGCACGTGGAGCTTGCAAAGCCGGGAAGTAAAGCAAGTACATAGCCTGGCAAGCAAGTTCATTAAATAGTGCAGTGCTCAACTGGCACGGCTTCGTCAATTGCCCGCTGCAAGGCCACAGGCACATGCGTGTCCGTGTGGACCTCGACAGGAAAACCGGTTAGCTCGCTTGTGTATGCGGCGATATCCGCCAACTCAAACAGTGATAAATCACGGCTCGGAGTACCGATCAGATCAATATCCGACTCGAAGCCATCCGTTCCCTGAACAATAGAGCCAAAGACACGCAGAGCCTCAAGGCCTCGTTCCTTGGCGTAGCTACCGATTGAGGAAGCATGGCGGGCCAGTGGCACAGAGGGCCGATAGTCTGCCATACGCAAGATACGCTCAAGCATTTCAGTAGACACGGCACGCTTACCAGACTCAATCTGTGCAAGGGTTGACTGAGTCATTCCGGTCAACCCCGCCAGCTCTGCCTGCGTAAGAGACGCGTCCCTACGTGCCTCACGCACTAGGGACGGCGCATCTTCCCGCCGAAACCGAGCCATAAATCCATGATAGTGCACGTATGCACTATTACGGAGAGCTCGATTAGCTCGATTCAGTCTAAGCCGCCGGCTCCCGGGCCGGGCTCGGCCTGCAAAAAGGCCGGCTCACGGTAACCAGCCTTAGCGAAGGCCTGCGCAATAGCCTGGGCTACCTGCTCCAACTCCTGGGTATGCACCAAGGCAATGGCAGAGCCACCAAACCCACCGCCAGTCATACGCGCCCCAATAGCTCCAGCAGCGCGGGCTGCCTCAACCGCCGTATCCAACTCGCCTACAGTCACTTCATAGTCATAGCGCAGCGAGTCATGCGAAGCATTCATCAACTGGCCAACCTCAGCTAGCGCGGATGCATCAGTTAAATCTTGAGTTTGCAGCAGCTCAATGAGCTTTTCCGTACGCTCAATCTCGCTAACCACATGGCGCGTGCGACGCACCAAAGTATCCACCTGCTGCTCTAGGCCCTGCTCGCGAGCGCTTTGCGCTAGCAGCTCCAGGTTGTAGTCAAGCTGCTCAGGATCCAAATCAGCCAAAAGCTCCACTTCCAACAGCTTTGCAGCCTGCTCACAGCTACTGCGACGCGCCGCATACTGGCCATCAACCAGTGCGTGCGGGGCGCGGGTATCAATCACCAGCAGGCTCAAACCCGACTCACTCAAGTTAAAAGGCACCTGCTCAGCAGAAAAATCAGTGCAATCTAGCGCCAAAGCATGTCCGGCACGGCACCGCAGCGACGCCGCCTGATCTAGCCCGCCAGTAGGGGCGCCAGCAATCTTATTTTCAGCCAAACAGCACAGCCGAGCTAGGCGCTCGCGGCCCACATCCGAGGGGTTATCAGCTGGACCAGCCAAAGCCAGCCCGGCGACGTCGTCGAGAGCTACCGCCACCGCGCATTCCAAAGCGGCAGAAGAAGACAAACCCGCCCCCAGTGGCACGCAAGACTCTAGAGCAATATCGAAGCCTGGTAGCGGACCCAAACCATCTTGCTCCAGTGCCCAAGCCACACCCACCAGGTAAGCAGCCCAGCCGCTAACCTCGCCGTTTTCGCCTTTAGGGGCCACCTGATCCAAATCCAAGCTCACCACATCGCTAGGGTCGGCTGAAGAAACCAGGCGTACCAGGCGGTCTGGGCGCCGGCTCAAAGCCACAAAAGCGCGGTGCGGTAAGGCAATTGGGAAGGCCAGGCCGCCATTGTAGTCAGTGTGTTCGCCAATAACATTGACGCGCCCAGGGGCTTGCCACACGCCCTCAGGCTGGCTGCCAAAGGTAGCCACAAACAAATCTGTGGCACCCTTAGCGCCCTGACTAAAGCTCAAAGCGGGCAGGTTTAGCATCGTTGCTCCTTTATATATGGTCAGTCCAGGCTAGTAGTTAGCCTGCACTAGTAGTTAATCCGCGATGGTTAGCGTGATGCCGTGGTCTTCCAGGTGGGCCACGGTCTGGGGCTCAGGTGAGCGGTCGGTGATCAAAACATCCAGGTCATCGAGGGAGCAGAAGCATTGCAGACCGAGCGCATCCCACTTAGAGACGTCCATAACCGCCACCGTGGTGCGCGCGCAACGCACCAGCGCACGGTTAGTGGCAGCCTCGGAAAGGTTCGGGGTCATCAAACCTACACGCGCATCGAAAGCGTGAGTACCCATAAATGACCATTCCACGCGTAGCGAAGAGAGCGCATCAATCCCGGTCAGCCCCACCAAGGCGGCAGAAGGGGTGCGCTCACCACCAATCAAAATCACGGTGGGGGCGGGGTGGCCCTGCTCACGGGCCGTATCTGCGGCGTCGAACAGCAAATTAGCTGCTGGCAGCGAGTTAGTAATGATGGTCAAAGTTGGAAAATGTTCCAACTCAGTTAGGGCGCGCGCCACTGCCAAAGTGGTGGTGCCTCCCGATAGCGCCAAAGAATCCTGGGGGCGCACAAGCTTAGCGGCAGCTAGCGCAATCTGGCGTTTTTCATTGGTGTGCTGCTCAGACTTAGTGGCAAAACGCGGCTCCATAGAGCTGGGTCCAGCGGCTACCGCGCCGCCGTGGACGCGCTCTACTAGGCCGGCGCTAACCAGCTCGGTAATGTCGCGGCGCACAGTCATCTCAGAGATGCCCAATGCCTCAACTACTTCTGCCACGCGCACGCCACCGTTGCGCGTAACTAAATCCATGATGAAGTCCTGGCGTTGGCGTGCCAGCATGGGGGTTCCGGTATTGTCACTCACGGTAGATATTTTGCCATATTGTTGCTTCTTGTTGGCTTTATAAGTTCAAAGAGTTTGACTTAGTTGAACTCTTGGTTAGGGTCGAAGAGGCAACATATAATGCCCTAGGAATGCGGCCTTAATGCATGTGTCGAAGCCTCGTTAACGTGCAAACAGTGACGAGCTGAGCGTATCTATGGGCACAGTCAAATCCCGAGGAGTGATGCAAATGGCTCTAGCTGTTGAGTCGGAAATTGGTCGCCTAGAACAAGTTATCTTGCACCGCCCTGGTGACGAGATGAAGCGCCTGACCCCACAAAACAAAGACGACCTGCTCTTTGACGACATTTTGTGGCTAGCCGAAGCGCAGGAAGAACACGATAAATTCGCAAACGTACTGCGCTCACGCGGCGTCGAAGTACTTTATATGCAAGATCTGCTGGCCCAATCGCTAGACAACAGTGAAGCCCGCACTCACGTACTAGAAAACACCTTTACCCCGGCCACCTTCGGTCCGCTAGCTGTAGACAATATCCGCAGCCACTTCAGCACCCTGCCCAGCGAGGAACTCGCCCGCATTTTGGTGGCCGGCCTAACTAAGAACGAGCTACTAGAAAACACTAGCGTCCCCTCCTCAGTAGTGATTGCTGGTATGGACGGCGACGATCTAGTCCTAGAGCCGCTGGTAAACCACCTCTTTACCCGCGACACCTCCTGCTGGATCTATAACGGCGTATCCATTAACTCCATGCGCCTGCCGGCCCGACGCCGTGAAACCGTTAACTACCAGGCAATCTACCGTTGGCACCCGCTGTTTGCTAACGAAGAATTCCCCGTATTTAACTTTGGTTCCATGAACGGCACCGGCGCCGTCGAAGGTGGAGACGTACTGGTTATTGGCAACGGCGCAGTACTAATCGGTCTAGGTGAACGCTCCACCACCCAAGGTGTAGAAATCCTGGCCAGCAAACTGTTTGCCTCAGGCAAGGTAAACCGAATTGTGGCCCTAGACATGCCCAAGGTGCGCTCGCAGATGCACCTAGACACGGTCATGACCATGATCAACCAGGGTACCTTCACCAAATACGCGGGTCTGGGTATGCGCCCCTCGCTGGTGATCACCCCCGGACCGGACCCCAAGCACCCGGCTATCGTCTCCCACCCAGCTGAAGACATGCACCATGTCATCGCTCGCGCCCTGGGCCTAGCCGACATTGAGGTGCTAACCACCCCGCAAGACTCCCTGGCTGCTGCCCGTGAGCAGTGGGACGACGCAAACAACTGTCTAACCATTTCCCCTGGCACCGTAGTCACTTACGAACGTAACGTGGCCACCAACACCTACCTACAAAGTCGCGGCCTGGAGGTACTCACCGTACCTGGCAGTGAGCTCGGCCGTGGTCGTGGTGGCCCGCGTTGCATGAGCTGCCCGACCCTGCGCCAGCCGGTCTAAGTCCAGTTGGTGGCCCGCCAATCGGGCCGCCGAGCGGACATAACCGGATAACCACCCGCCCGGGCGTTAAAGGCCAAGCGCCTGGCGGCGTCGTCGTAAAAAACTGGCCACAATCCACCCCTAGACCAATCCAAACCCTCTAAAGCCAAAGAAACGGAGAAGCCACTCATGGCATACCCCCTGCACGGTCGTTCCTTCCTGCGCGAACTAGACTTCACCCCCGAAGAGTGGCGTGGCCTGCTAAACCTGGCCGCTGAGCTCAAGGCTGCCAAGAAGGAAGGCCGCGAGGTCCAGCACCTCAAGGGCAAGAACATCGCCCTGATCTTCGAAAAGACCTCCACTCGTACCCGCTGCTCCTTCGAGGTTGGCGCTTACGACCAGGGTGCAAACGTAACCTACCTGGAGCCCACCGGTTCCCAGATCGGTCACAAGGAATCCGTAGCCGACACCGCCCGCGTACTAGGCCGCTTCTATGACGGCATCGAATACCGTGGCGACAAGCAGTCCAACGTAGACCAGCTAGCCCAGCTCTCTGGCGTGCCCGTATGGAACGGTCTAACCGACGACTGGCACCCCACCCAGATGCTGGCCGACCAGCTGACCATGATCGAGCACTCTGACAAGCCCCTAAGCGAGGTAGCTTTTGCCTACCTAGGCGACGCCCGCAACAACGTAGGTAACTCGCTGCTAGTTTCCGGCGCCATGATGGGCATGGACGTGCGCATGGTGGCCCCCACCGAGCTACAGAACTCTGACGAGGTAGTTGAGGCCGCCCGCGAAATCGCCAAGACCACCGGCGCCCGCATCACCATCACCGACAATGTAGAAGAAGGCGTTAAGGGCGTTGACTTCCTCTACACCGACGTGTGGGTATCCATGGGTGAGCCCAAGGAAGTTTGGGACGAGCGTATCAAGCTGCTACTGCCCTACCAGGTTAACGCGCAGCTGGTAGCCAAGACTGGCAACCCCAACGTGAAGTTCCTGCACTGCCTGCCTGCCTTCCACGACCTAAACACCACCGTGGGCCGCGACATCTACGAAAAGACCGGTCTGGACGCCCTTGAGGTTACCAACGACGTGTTCGAAAGCGACGTGAACATCGCCTTTGACCAGGCCGAAAACCGTATGCACACCATCAAGGCCGTTATGGTGGCCACCTTAGGGGAGTGACCTTTGCGCATTGTGGTTGCCCTGGGCGGTAACGCCCTGCTGCGTCGCGGCGACAAGCCCGATGCCGACATCCAGATTGCTAATGTACAGCTAGCTGCGGCCCAACTGGCCAAGCTAGCTAACGAGCACGAGCTGATCATCACCCACGGTAACGGCCCCCAGGTGGGTGTCTTGGCCCTGGAAAGTGCCAATGACGAGCGCCTTAGCCGCGCCTACCCGCTAGACACGCTGGGCGCTGAAACCCAGGGCATGATCGGCTACTGGCTGCTGCAAGCCATGCAAAACGCCCTGCCCGGGCGCCAGGTGGCCACCATGGTGTGCCAAACCCTGGTGCTCTCTGGAGACCCCGCCTTTGCCAATCCCACTAAGTTCGTGGGCGAGGTTTATGACGAGGAAACCGCCAAGCGCATTGCCCGCGAGCGCGGCTGGGTAGTTAAGGCCGACGGCGAGCACTTCCGCCGTGTGGTGGGTAGCCCCGCCCCGCAGCGAGTGATTGAAACCCGCCTGATCCGCAACCTGGTTAACTCTGGGGCAGTGGTGATTTGTGCTGGTGGCGGCGGCGTGCCTGTGATCCGTAACGAGAAGGGTCAGCTGCAAGGCGCCGAGGCGGTTATTGACAAGGATCTAACCGCTGCGGTGCTAGCTGAAGACCTGGAAGCCGATGCGCTGATCATCCTCACTGACGTAGACGGTGTCTACGAAGGTTATGGCACAGCCCAAGCCCGCATGGTTAAGCGCGCCACCCCGATGCGTCTGCGTGAAATGGGTCTGCCCGCTGGCTCTATGGGCCCCAAGGTGGAGGCAGCTTGCCGTTTCGTGGAGCTAACTGGGGATATGGCTGCAATTGGCCGCCTGGAAGATGCGCTAGATATCATCGCTGGTCACAGCGGCACGATTGTTACCCCTGGCGGTAACTATGGGGGCCCTGGGGATTTGCGTCCCCCGGGTATGGGCCGTATCTAGTGTTAACTATCCGTAAAATTGTGGTGGCCTGTAAAGCGGTTTATGCCCGCTGGCAGGCCACCACGTTTGGGCGAGCCTATGCGCGTTTTAAGGCTGAACGCGGGACGATTTTGGCATCCGGTATTGCCTATACCGGCTTGGTCAGCCTGTTTGCGGCGCTGACGCTTGTGGTTTCCTCGCTGCTGCAGCTTTCGGACATGTTTCCGGCTTGGCGCGCGGCCATGGTTAAAACGCTTAGCCATGCCCTGCCGGGGGTTATTTCTGATGGCTCTAGCTCGGGGCTGGTGCGTTTGGATCAACTGGAGCTAAATCAGGGTATTGGGATAGCTGCCTTTATTGGCACGGTGACGTTGGTGGCTACGGCCCTGGAAATTCCGGCGGTTTTGCGCGGCGGGGTGCGGGCAATGTTTTCAGCCCCGGTTTTGCGCGCAAATTTTGTGACTTTGCGTTTGCGTGACGCCGCCATGGTGCTGGTGGTGGTTATTGGGGTGGGTGTGAGCTCAGCGGCCTTGGCTTTGGCGGTGGCGCTGCACTCCCAGCTTGATAGCTACTTGCATATTCCTGGCTCCACTTCGCTGTTGCAGCTGTTTGCTTATGGGCTGGGTTTTATTGTCGACGGCGGCGTGTTAACTGCAATAGTTATACTCGCCAAGGTTGAGGTGCGCCGGCGAGTATTACTAATTGGCTCTTTTGCCGGAGCTGGCGTGATGACAGTGCTGCGCCTGGTGGGCAGTCAGGGATTGGCCTCTGGCACTGTAAATCCGCTGCTAGGCTCGTTTTCGACGGTTGTGGTGCTGCTTATTTGGATGCACGCAGCGGCCATGGTGCTGCTTTACACCAGCGCCTGGATGGCGATTGCTACTAAAGAGAAAAGTACAGCTGAAACTGCCCCGGGTGGCGCGGCTTTAACCGGCAGCTAAACCCGCTAGGCTTGGTCTATGACCCAAATCCACGCCATCATCCCTGCCGGTGGAGCCGGCACCCGCTTGTGGCCGCTTTCGCGTCGTGAGCGCCCGAAGTTTCTCCTTGACCTGACCGGTGCTGGTCGCTCCCTGCTGCAGGGGACTGTGGCCCGTCTGGCTCCGGTATCTGACTCGATTACTGTGGTAACCGGTATCGCCCATGTGGCTGCGGTAGCTGACCAGCTACCACAGCTTGACCGTGAGCAGCTAATTGCTGAGCCGGCCCCGCGTGACTCTATGGCCGCTATTGGCCTGGCAGCGGCAGTGATCGCTAACCGCAATGGTCGCGACGCTGTGGTGGGTTCTTTTGCCGCCGACCAAACTATTGCTGATGAGGCCGCTTTCCACGCGGCTGTGCTAGAGGCTGCTGAGCTGGCCCTGGCCGGATACGTGGTCACTATTGGGATCGAAGCTAGCGGTCCTTCTACTGCTTTTGGCTACATTCACTGCGCTGAGCCCATTACTGTGCCCGGCGCTCCCAGTGGCCGCGCGGTGGCTGGCTTTACGGAAAAGCCAGATGCTGAGACTGCCGCCGCCTACCTGGCTAGCGGTGACTACCGCTGGAATGCGGGCATGTTTGTGGTTAAGGCTGGGGTTTTGCTAGATCACCTGGCCACCACCAAGCCGGCTCTGGCTGCAGGTATTGAGGCTATCGCTAAGGCTTGGGACACCCCGCAGCGTGAAGAGGTACTGGCTGCCACCTGGCCGGGCCTGGAAAAAATCGCCATTGACCACGCTATTGCTGAACCGGTAGCGGCCGCTGGTGGCGTAGCCGTGGTGCCTGCTGCTATGGGCTGGGATGACGTAGGTGGCTTTGATGCCCTCATTGAGCTGATCCCGGCCGCCAAGCAAGGCACTGGCGCGGGAGTTAAACAGCTGGATCTATCTGGTACTACCCAGGTGCGTAACGTAGATTCCGACGGCGCCCTGGTGGCTAGCTCTGCCGGGCGTCTAGTGGCGCTACTGGGCGTACCCAACCTGGTGGTTGTGGACACCCCTGACGCCCTACTGGTGGCAGACCCGGCACACGCGCAGCAGGTTAAGGCAATTGTTGACAGCCTCAAGGCAGACGGCCAAGAGAAGCTGGTGTAACACAAGTGCGAGGCAGAAAGTGCCGCCGCCCCGGTTGCGGGCGTAATGCGGTAGCTACGTTGACCTCCAACTATGCGGACTCAACTATTGTGATTGGGCCGCTGTCGGTGGAGGCAGATCCACAGGCCTATGACCTGTGCGAGGTGCACGTGGATTCTTTCACGGCTCCGCGCCAGTGGCAGGTGGTGCGCCTGGTGACCGAGTTTGAGCCGGCCCCGCCCACCCCAGATGATCTAGACGCGCTAGCTGAGGCAGTGCGGGCGGCGTCGCGGCGTTCACCTAAACGCTCTGAGGCAGTAGACCGCGCCCGCAGCTCTATGCCGGCAGATTTTCGCAATCCTCGCCCGGCCGCCACTGAGGTCACTCGCCGGTCACACCTGCGCCTGTTAAAGGGAGAAAAGGAGGGCTGATGAGCCAGATTGCCCCTTGGCTGCGTGAATTGCTGCGTGACCCGGTGGATGTTTCACCGCTAACCGACGCCGAGCACATGCCCCCTACGGTGCTGCTGGTGCCCGGGCTTGGCTCGCTCCAGGCAGCCCCTGAATCTGGCAGCGTGCAGGTACAGGCCCCTGGCGCCGACTACTACCTGGTTAACCGCGAAGCTACGCGAGCCTACCCGGTACGTGACGGGGTGGCCATGCTGCTGCCGCGCTAAAAGCGCCTATAGAGTGCCTAAACCGTAAGGAAGCTGCGCCGCCGCTGACTGTTGCTGTTGGTGGCGGCGTTCGCGTTGCAAATTCAAGAAATACTCCCTGTCACGCCGCTCCACCAAAACCGCAGCTAGTAGCCGTTCCGGATGCGTGTGTGGCGGGGGCGGAGGAGAAACCAAACCAGAGACCTGATCAGCTAAAGCCTGCCCCAGGGAGGCCCGGTGGCGCAGATCCAAGCTGGAGGCGCGCTGCAAGAAGGTGTAGGCCGAAAGCGACAGGTGGGTGGGCAGTTCGCGAATATCCGCTCCACGCGCCCAATAACGCAGCTCAGGGGGCATGATCAGTACCGGGGGAGAGGTAATAATATTGTCCTCCTGGGCGGCATAGGTGCCCGCCAGAATGTCACCAACACGCTTGGAACGCTTAGAAAACAACATCACCACCACGGCTACTATCCCGGTGGTGAACAGCACTTCAAAGGGAGCACAGATAGCCCGTACAAAGCTTTGATAAGGGTGAGCCGGACCGCCGTCGTCGCGCACAATCCGCAAGCCCATAACTAACCGGCCTAAACTACGCCCCCGGCTTAACACTTCCACCAGCCACGGCATGAAAATCAGCCAAAAAGCCAGCATTAGCGCCACGCTGGTTGCCAAAACCGCCGCAGACACAGTCGATTGGTTAACAGCGGTGTACAAAAGCCGCAGAGAGAACGATAAACCCAGGAAATATACGGCATAGTCAATCACTGCTGAGCCCATGCGGGTAGGCAAAGGCGCCGGGGCGATATCAACCACCACGCCTTCACCAGTGATAACCTGCTCAGGGACGATCATTCTTTCCGATGAGCTGTTCAAAGTCTCCACAAGAAAAGAGTACCCGGGTGGATATAGATGCGCTGCGCCAATCTCATAAAGACCAGTGGGAACGTCTGGGCAAGTTAGCTAGCAAACGTATTCTCAGCGCCAAAGAAACCGATGAGCTGATCTCGCTCTACGGTCAGGTAGGCCAGCAGCTTTCCGCTGTACGCAGCCAAGCCCCCGACCCTGACGCAATTGTGGAGCTCAGCCGCCTGCTGTCGCGAGCACGCGGACGCATTGGCTACCACCAAAATGCGCGGGCCACCAATGTGCGTCGCTTCGTTACCGTCACCATGCCTATGGGGCTATATAAGGCGCGCTGGTTCTCAATTGGGGTGATGGTGGCATCCCTGGCAGTGTCGCTGATCTGTGCGCTGTACCTGCTCAACAATATGACGGTTTTTGACCTCCTGGTGCCTCCGGCTACGCGCCGCTCTATTGCCCAAAGTCAATTCGTGGGTTACTACTCTCAATACGCCCATTCAGAGTTTGCCTCCCAAGTGTGGACCAACAACGCCCGCGTGGCCGCCATCAGCATCATTAGCGGCCTGACCGGTTTTTTCCCGATCTTGGTGCAATGGCAAAATGCTTTAAATGTGGGGCTAATGGGCGCGGTGATGAGTGAGCAGGGCGAAATCGGTAAATTCTTTGCCTACATAAGCCCCCACGGCCTGCTAGAACTTAGCTGCGTATTTATGAGCGGCGGGGTGGGGCTGCGCCTGTTTTGGACCATGCTGGTGCCCGGCAGGCGCACTCGCGGTCAAGCCCTAGCCCAGGAAGGGCGCGTGCTGGTTTCAGCGGTTATCTCCCTAACTGCCGCCTTGGCTGTGGCCGGGGCTTTGGAAGGCTTTGTTACCCCCTCGGATCTGCCGCTATGGATCAAGATTACGCTGGGGGCCAGTGCGGCTGTGGGCTTGTGGGCTTATACCTTCATTTTGGGGCGCCGTGCGGCTTTGCAAGGCGACGACGGCGACCTAGACCCAAGCCAAATCGGCGCCTACGCCGCCCAGGCCTAAACGCCTAACCCCCGGGCCTAAACCTGTAGCCTAACCCCCAGGCCTAAAACATTCAGGCCCGCCCCAAACATTCAGGCCCGCCCCATCAGGGGCGGGCCAGGTCTGCGGTAGCGCAGAACGGCGGATGCGCGGTGGGGCTTGCGCTTGACTAAGTGGAGCTTGGCTAACTGCGCCGCTCTAGAGGCGGCCAGCGGCCTTAAGAGCCAGGTAAGTGTCAGCCAAAGCGGGAGCCAAAGTGGCCGGAGCTGACTCCACCACCTCAATGCCCAGACGCTTTAGCTGGCTGCGTGCCTGGTTAGTTTCTAGCAGTGTGCGCTCAGCGGCGGCGGCCTGATAAGCCAGGTCAGCGTTGTCACGCTCATGGCTCATCTGCTCAATTTGCGGGTTTATGGCGCTAGCAAAAATAAGCGTGTGCTTATGGGCAATCATGGCCAGCACGTCAGTTAGGGCCTGATCGTGGCTTACCGCCTCAAGGCTGCTAAGCAAAACCACCAGGGCATGTTGGCTTAGACGCTGAGAGGACGCCAAGTTAAGCGCCGGCGCCGACAGCTCACCTAGATACGGCTCCACATCAGCTAGCTCATTAGCCATGGTGGCAATCAACTCACCTGACTTCTTACCGGCAATCCAGGCCCGGCGCCTAGTGTCTAGGGCCATTACCTCCACCCGGTCGCCAGCCGCGCTAGCTAGGGCAGAGAGCAAAAATGAGCTATCAATGCCCACGTCTAGACGCGTGCCCTCCTCCATACGGGTGGCGCTGTGACGGGCACTGTCAATAATGATCAGTACATGTCTATCACGCTCAGGGCGCCAGGTACGCACCACCACTTCGCCGCGCCGCGCCGTCGAACGCCAGTCAATGGAGCGCACGTCGTCGCCGGGAACATACTGACGCAAAGAATCAAATTCCGTGCCCGCCCCACGCACCATAACCGCGCTGCGCCCATCCATCTCGCGCAGCAAATTAAGGCGTGAAGGCAAATGCTTACGCGAATTAAACGGTGGTAGCACCTGCACATGTGCCGGCGCTACCAAGGAACGCTGACGCCCAGCCAAACCCAGCGGCCCAAGCGAACGCACAGTGGCGTAGTCGGCCCGGCGCTTGCCTCGGCGTTTAGGTTGCAGCGGGGTAGTGAAACGTCGCTTCTGGCCAGGGCCCAAATTGAACTGGTAAAAATTATCGCTAGCCCCGGCGCTAGGCACCCAGGCATCACGCAGGCTTCCGCGCATAGTGCGTTTGGCAGTGTTAGTGATCGTAATGCGCGCAGAACTGGGTTGTCCTAAACGCACGGTGGTGCCATTTTCGCGCTCAACCCTAAGCTCCAGGGGTTTTGGCGCCAAAAAGGCATCTAACAGGGCCAGGCAGATCACCGCCAGGTCCCAGATCAGGGCTGCGCGCGTGGAAAGAAAAACCAGCAGCAAACACGGGGCCAGCAGTAAAGCCAGCCGTTTGGAGGCAAACATGCATTTACCTCAGCGCGGGACCGCAACCATACGCAGTACGCCGTCGATAACCGAAGCGGCACTGACCCCTTCAAGCTCAGCTTCAGGACGCAGCTTAATACGGTGACGCAAGGTAGGCAGCGCAAAGTTTTTGACGTCGTCGGGAGTGACAAAAGAGCGCCCGTTAAGCCAAGCCCAAGCCCGCGAAGTAGCCAGCAGAGCGGTGGCTCCACGCGGGGAGACCCCCAGTGACAGCGACGGCGAAACTCGCGTAGCTCGCACCAAATCCACAATATAGGCGGTCACCTCCGGGCCAACACCCACCTTAGCCACCTCACTGCGGGCCAGGCGCAGATCCTGGGCGTTAGTAACCGCCTGCAACCCGGCGCTAACCAGGTCACGCGGGTTAAAACCGTTAGCGTGGCGGGTGAGCACCTCAATTTCAGTGTCGCGCTCAGGTAGCGGCAGCACCAGTTTCATTAGGAAACGGTCCAGCTGCGCCTCAGGCAGGGGATAGGTGCCCTCATACTCAACCGGGTTCTGGGTGGCGATCACCATGAAAGGCTCAGGCAAAGCCCGAGGCGTGCCGTCAATAGAAACCTGGCGTTCCTCCATGGCCTCAAGCAAAGCTGCCTGAGTTTTGGGGGGAGTACGGTTAATTTCGTCAGCCAGCAGCAAGTTAGTGAATACCGGGCCCGGGCGCAAAGAAAACTCGGCGGTGCGTGAGTCATAAATCAGCGAACCGGTTACGTCACCGGGCATCAGGTCCGGGGTGAACTGGATGCGTTTAGTATCCAGCTCCAACGACGCCGCCAAAGCCCTAACCAGCAGGGTTTTAGCCACCCCGGGTACACCCTCAAGCAGTACGTGACCGCCCGCTAGCAGGGCTACCACTAGGCCGGTGACGGCGGCGTCTTGACCCACCACAGCTTTAGCGACTTCGCTGCGCACCGCTGCCAGGCGGGCCTGGGTGGGGACGCTATAGTCTAGGTTTTCAGCGCTCATAGTGCTTTACCTCTTCTTCTAATTGTTCAAGGGCTTGGCTTAGCTGGGTCAGTTCTACTGCACTTGCTGGCGCGGGCCCGTAGAGTATGTATTCAATTTCTTTAGCTGTGCGGTTGCAGGCCATAGATACCGTTTGCGCTACCAAGGTGGCGTCAGCATTTGGGGAAATTCCCAAGCGCCGGCCGAGCCTAATAATGGTGGCTATGCGCAAAATACGGCCACTGTGCTCACTGGCTCTAGCTCGCTGATACAGTCCGGCGCGTCCCACCGTGGTTTCGGTGCCTTGCGCGACTACCGGCAGTGGCTCGTTAACGATCCGGCCTTGGCGCCGGCCCACAATAAATGCCCATACCAATGCCAACAGCCCAAACTGCCACATTAATGGCACCAGCCAGGACGGGTAGGGCTTAGGTGCCTGCGCTGCATGAACTGACTCATTAGTTTCAGCGTTATAAAAAACTACTTCACTGCCCCGGCCAGTGGCGTAAAGCGCCAAGGCTGCGTTGTCATCTTTGTCTAGGTACTTGTTGGTAACTAGCTCTGGATTAGTGATGATGCGCAGGGTTTTGCCAGATTTTAAGGGCAGCTCTAGGTAACCGTAGCCGTTAGCGTAAGCGAAACACAGCTGAGCGGGGCCACGGCCTAGGTACTGGCTGTCGGCCAGCGCCTGCGGGTTACGCACTATGATGGCGTTTCCGGTTGCGCTGATGGTTTGGGCTTTGGTGGGTATAGAGCAGGTGCCGCGAGAGACAGGTTTATCGTTATAACCTTGCGGTTCCAAGCCGCTTTCAGTCAGGGCCTCAGGCAGGTAGTACTCGAAGCCAACCAAGGTGATATCAGCGTTTGAGGTGGTTAGTAGAGTCTCAAAATCATAATTTCGTAGCTGGCCAGCATTAAAGATGGTTACCGGTTTGCCCTGCTGGGCAGCCTCGATAGCTTTTGCAGGTGAACGCACCTGGTCCACTGAGACGTCATAGTGGTCGCCAAGTACCTGAGTTAAAGCCCGCACACCCTTAGAGCCAACGCTGTGGATGTCGTAGGGCTCTTTAGTGATTTCCTCTTTCATGGAGGCGTAGATAACCATGCCTGCCAGCAGCAAGCTAAGCGTGATTGCCAGCAGTTTCCAGCCTTTAAAGCCGCTCTTTTTAGAGTTGGCAGTGGCTTGTGCGGGGGCTGTTTGTACACTCATCGCCGCCTACCTTCAGTGGCGTAGGGGTTAGAGGCATATGGGTTAACATCCAGTGGGCCAGCTGAGCCGTGAGTTAGCTCCGGGGTCAGGTTGTGGGCGCTTTGCTGGGTTATGCCTGGGGTGTTGGTGACGGTGACGGCGAAATCGCGCATCCACTGATCATCGCTAGGGCCGGTTTCTTCGTGGCCATAGCGAGCCCGGTCAAACAGGTTAGCGGCGTAGGCAAATCCCTCACTTAGCGTTGGCATTACCTGGGTGCCAAGATAACCGGCCTCCTGTGCAGTCATGCCCGGATAATCTTCCAGCAAGGCGCGCTCGTCTAGAGAGCGGATAATGGCACGGAAACGGTCTACGACGGCGCTGACCCAGTCGCCTGCAGCCGCCGCCTTATTGGCACTAAGCGTGAGCATACTGGCGTCACGTTTATCTTCAAAAAGCGCTTTTGATTTGCGTTTACGGCGCGCCAAAGTGATTTTCGTGGTCAAGTAGAGCAGCAAAGCTAGCAGCGCCATAAAGATCAAAAAGGTAAGCAGCACTCCAACCCATTCCGGTAAACCCAAATTTAGCTTAGCTTTACTTAGCGTGGAGTCCAGCCATTTAAACAGCTTTTCTAAAATATTTTGTTTAGGTTTATAAGCTACTTTACTGAGCTCATGGTGGGCTTGTTGGCGTGCCTCATCTGGGCTTGGAGTGGGTTGACTCCAAGTCGGTAGGAGGGCTAACTTCCAGATTAAATTCATTGCGCCTGTTGTTCTGCTACAGCGTTACGTAGCTCCACATCCAGGCCCTCTTTGCGCATACGCAGATCGATATATAGCAGCGCGTTGACCGAGGAGCTGAAAGGCAGAGTAATTAGTAGGCTAATGGCGGTCATGACCATATATATTATGAAGGTGATGCTTAGTGCTCCCATAAAGTCATTAGTAGATGATGATGCAACGACAGTAGAGAATGCACCAATTACGCTGGTGATACCGCCAAAGACGCCGGCCACCACAGAGATTATTATACTGGTCAGGATATTAATGCCGAACAGGCGCCAAAAGTTTCCACGAGTTAGGCTCCAAGAGCGGCCAATAGCGGCAAATACTCCCAGGTTTTCAAGCACCATGGCTGGTGAGGCAACACTGAATTTAATGGATAAGTAGTAGCTTACTAATGCGCTAACCACCATCAGTATCAATAAGCCAACTAGACTGATACCCAGGTCTTGGAGAAATTCGCGGTCTGTCTTAGCTGTAGAAGCTACGCCAGCTAACAGCACAAAAAATACGGCGATTCCAATTATCATCATCAGGCCGCTAATAATGCTGGTGATTATATTCAACCCAATTAACGGCAGGAACTTTGATTTAGTGCGTTCCCACACTTCTTTACTGGAAGCTACTCGCCCAAGTACAGAGCGCGATACCGCTACAACAATTAAACCTGAAAGTAAAACCGTAGCTAAACCCTGTAAGAGAGTGCCACCTAGCTGAGAAAATGCACCAAACGCGCCTCCTAAAGCACTAGCATATGGAGAATCAGCGTTTATGTAGCTAGGTAATGCTAGGTTGATAATTGCGTAATTTATGCCAACACTAATTACTAGCGCCACCCCTAGCAGGGCGGCAGTAAAACCAAACATGGTGCGCGCATTAGTTTTAATTGCCGCAAACGCACCCTGGTAGATGTCGCCAATAGACAGTGGGCGCAGGGGAATAATGCCGGGTTTGTAAATATATAGGTTTGCAGCGCCCATAGATCCGTAGCCGCCGCCCGGATAAGCGCCACCACCTGGGTAACTACCAGTGCCGGGGTAACCAGGAGCAGCGCCAGGGTAGCTACCGCCCGGGTAAGTCCCCGGGTTGTATCCACCTGCGCCAGGGTAACTACCAGCCCCGGAGGTGGCAGAACTGCCCGCGCCAGGGTAACCAGGGTCAGCGCCGGGGGTGTGGCCACCAGTGCCGGGATAGCCAGGGTAACCAGCCCCAGTAGCACTAGCCGCACCGACACCAGGCACGCCAGCGCCGCCGTCGTAACCAGCACCCGGGTAGGAACCTTGCCCAGGGTAGGGGTTGGCATAGCCGCCAGAGCTGCTTGCAGATCCAGCCGGCTGCCCAGATGAGTGTTCACCCGCGCTTTCGTCGAAATTAGGCGTTTGCCAAGTTTCGCTCACCGTTACCTCCTCGGGAATATGCTACGTAACTAATCCTGCCAGGTTTGGGTAACTTGCACCTACGCCTTGAGGAGGAGGTTTAGCTACTTCCTGTATAACCATGCAAAAATATGCTTTAAGTGTCACAATGTAGTTATGAGCACGCGTATCTTACTGGTAGATGATGATACTGCCCTGTCTGAAATGGTTGGCATGACCCTCGAAAGCGGGGGTTATGACGTGGTTTATTGCGCAGACGGTACGCATGCTTTGCAAGCTTTTACTATTAACCAGCCAGAGCTAGTGCTGCTGGACCTGATGCTGCCGGGCATGGATGGCATTGAAATCTGCCGCCGCATTAGGGCTATTTCTGACGTGCCCATCATTATGCTCACCGCCCGCAGTGACACCCAGGATGTGGTGGCGGGGCTGGAGGCCGGGGCTGACGACTATGTGGCTAAGCCCTTCAAAAACCGTGAGCTTATGGCCCGGGTACGTACCCGCCTGCGCCGCGTCAGCGACGTCGCCACTAACTCTGAGCCCCCCAAGGACAAACTGCGCATTGGCGATATTGACATTGATGTGCTTGCCCATGAGGCTCGCCGCGCCGGTCAAGTAGTGCCGCTGACCCCGCTGGAATTTGACCTGGTAGTGACCTTGGCGCGTGAACCCTGGAAGGTGTTTACGCGCGAAGAACTGCTAGAGCGTGTGTGGGGTTACCAGCACAGCGCCGACAATCGCCTGGTCAACGTGCATGTGCAGCGCCTGCGGGCCAAGGTGGAACTAGACCCCGAACACCCCAAGGTGGTTATCACTGTGCGCGGCGTAGGTTACCGCGCCGGTAGTGCCCAGGGCTGATGCGTGGCCTAGACGCTATACGCCAGTGGCTGGCGCGTAGCCCCCTAAAATACTTTCGCCTAGCCCTAGCACGTTCACTAGTGCTGCGCGTAGCCGTGCAGGTCATGGTGGTGGGGATGGTGTCAGTGCTAGCCCTGATCATCTTCGCCACTTCCTGGGTACGCTCCGACCTACTGCGCGAACGCCTAGACGCAGTAATTGCAGATGCCGATACGCGCGTGGCCACAGCCCAAAGCCAAATGGACGCCACCGCCGTCAACACCACGGCGGAAGTCTCGGCCCTGGCCCAAAGCCAAGTCACCTCCCTAAAAGACGCCATTAGCGGCGCCAACGGGGTGGGGGTGGTGCTAATGCGTTCGCGTAGCTCAAACTCCTCGATTGTTATTAACGACCTGTCTTCCACCTCCGGGTTACGCCAGGCCATTTCTAATGATCTAATCAACCAGCTGGAATCTAATCCGCACCGCCAATACTGGCAGTACGCCAAGGTGACCGACGACGGTAATGCGGTACCCGGCATTGTGGTGGCTAGCCAACTTACTTTGCCTTTGGCTGGTACTTACAACGTGTTCCTGGTGTATTCGCTAAAAAATGAGCAACACCTACTTGATGTGGCCACCCGCGCCCTGGTGTCGGGTGGAGCCATGCTGGTGGTAGCCATGGGAATTGCCGTGGCATTACTTACTTGGCGTGTGCTGCTGCCAGTTAGACGCACCTCGCTAGCTGCCCAGCGCCTAGCCGCTGGCAATTTTGGTGAGCGTCTAGAAATTAAAAGCCAGGATGAGGCTGCCTCCCTAGCGCTGTCTTTTAACAACATGGCTGATTCAATTGAAGCCCAAATTGATCGCCTAAGTGAGCTTTCGCGTCTGCAACAGCGTTTTGTTTCTGATGTTTCCCATGAGCTGCGCACGCCCATGACCACCATTTTGCTGGCTGGTGAGACCCTGTTTGATGCCCGCGATAACTTCAGTGATCCGCGCCTAAAACGCAGCACCGAGCTGCTATTTGGGCAAATTGAGCGTTTCGACAAGATGCTGGCGGACCTGCTAGAAATTTCGCGTTTCGACGCCGGCTCAGCGGCCCTATCTTTGCAGGAATGGGATGTGGGCGAAATTGCCCGCGACGTCATTGATTTTGCCCAGCCACTAGCTCAAGCTAACGGCTGCCAAATCCGCCTGCACATTGAAGGCAATAAGGTGACCGCCGTCGTCGACCACACCCGAATTGAGCGAATCCTGCGCAACCTGGTGGTTAACGCAACCGAACACGGCGAAGGCAAGCCCATCGATATCAACGTGGTGGGTGACGACACCGCTGTGGCTGTGCGGGTGCGTGACCACGGCATTGGCATGAGCGAAGAGGTGGCCGAGCACGTCTTTGACCGCTTCTACCGGGCCGATCCTTCGCGGGCGCGCAAAAGTGGGGGCACCGGGCTGGGCCTGTCGATTTCGCGTGAGGATGCTGCCTTACACAATGGCACCCTCAGCGCTTGGGGCTGGCCTGGTGACGGCGCCGCTTTCTTACTGCTTATTCCCCGCAAGCAGGATGTTCCTGCAGGTAGAGGCCCGCTGGACGTGATTCCTCCCGACGCCCCGCTGGAGGCTTTGGTTAAGGATGTGGCCGGGCATGTGGGTCCTAACCCTGAGCCGGTGCCGACGCCGTCGCTAGGGTTGCCGCTGCTGATTCCGGCTACGCGCTGGGCTGATGAGGAGGAGGAAAATGATGCCTCCTAACTCTGCTAAGCGCCTTCCTGACGCCAACTTTGCCTCACGTCTTGGCGCTAACTTTGCCTCACGTCGCGCCCTGCTCAAAGCCTCACTGCTGGCAGGGGCGGGGCTGGGGCTAGGAGCCTGCGCCACGCTGCCCACTAGCGGGCCGGTACGAGTGGCTGATCACGGGGTGCGCCAAGCCGATCTGGTGCTGCAATACGCCCAGGGGCCGGTTAAAGGCGCTAGCCCCACCCAGATCGTGGAGGGTTTCTTGCTGGCTTGCGCGGCCGGCTACTCTGACGAATTTGCTACCGCCCGCAGCTTCTTGCTGGGTCAGGCAGCTAGCTCCTGGCGTCCGGATGCCCAGGTGTGGATTTATGATTCTGCCGGCAATGCGCGGGTGACTGACGCCAGTGACGGCTCTATAAACGTCTCGGCCCCGGCCCTGGCCACGCTGGATGCTAAAGGTATCTACTCGGTGGCTTTTGGGGGAGCAAACCATGAGCTGACCTTGTCGCTGGCCACCGACGGGTCCGGACAGTGGCGTATTGCGGCGCTTCCCGACGGCGTTTTGCTTTCTGCTACTTCTTTCCAGAACGCTTTCGCGGCGCAAAACCTGTACTTTTTCAACCGTTCCCGCACTGCTTTGGTGGCCGATAGGCGCTGGGTGTTGCGCCGCAGGCTAACTGCTCACGTGGTTAGTGCGCTGCTGACCGGCCCGGCACCCTGGCTTAACCAGACTCTTTCTAGTGCCATTCCCGACGGCGTCACCCTGGGCAGTGGGGGAGTTGAGGTGAGCCAGGCGGTGGCCACCGTGGATTTATCCAGCGAGGTGGCTAACGCTTCGGCTAACGATAAGCAGGCGATTGTGCGTCAATTGGCCACTACTTTGGGACAGTTGGGCTCAGTTAACCAGGTGATAGTTGACTGTGGTGGCACAGTTATTGGCTCTAGTGCCACCATCCGCCAGGGCCATCGTTCGCCTGGTGCGGTGGTGGCCGCTAGCGCGGCAGGCCTGGTGCGCCTGGAGGGTAATAACACGAAGGTACTGCTAGATGCCGGCGCCCTAGGTGAAGGTATCAATGGGGTGGCGGTAGCCGACGCCAACACCATTTACCTGCAACGCAATAATGCTTTGGAGCGGCTGAGCGTATCTACCAAGACCCTTACGCAAGTAAATGGCGACACTGATTTAGGCCCGGTATGCGCCGATAATTCCGGCTGGGTGTGGCTCTACCAGGGCGCTAATGTGCTGGTTTACTCGCCTCAGGGGACGCGCTACACACTTGCTGTGCCCTCAAACCTGCCTATTGCGGCTTTTGATGTGGCTAGCGATGGCAACCGCCTGGCCTATGCGGTGGCCGTGGGTGAATCCATGCGAGTTTCAGTATGTGCGGTGGTGCGTGACGATAAGGGCGTGCCCACTGGGCTAGGCGAAGCATATTCGATTTACCAAACTGACGTGGCGGCGCTGAGCTGGGTTGATGAGGTGACCGTGGCGGTGCTGGCTACCGCTAATACTGCCGGGGTGGGGCAGCTGACCTACGCCCCAGTGGGTGGGATGGTAACCGATATGACTCAGGTCACTAATGCTGTGCGCCTGGTTTCAGGCAAGCATGGCGGGCAGGTATCGGTTCTGACCACCCAGGGGCAGCTGATGGTTTCTTCGGGTGCCACCTGGGTGCCCAGCTATTCGGGTCTGAGAGCGGCCACCTACAGCCGCGTCTAGCCTGCATATGTGTCACAGGCACAAATGAGGGTACAGACAAATACAGGCAAACACAGGTAGGTACAGGTAAACACAGACAAATACAGGCAAAATCGTCCCTTCCCTATAATTTAAACGCGTATTTTCATAGGCGACGGACGATTTTGGGTGTAAATGTGGGCCAGCGCCGGGCGCTTTACCTGTTTGTGCTGCCGACGGCGCCGCTCGCTTACCTGATTGAACTGCCGACGCCGCAGGGCTGGGTACCTGCGCTGCTAGCGTCGGGTGCAGCGCAGATATCTGCTGCCAACGGCGCCTGCCCAGGCGTAAACCGGCCCAGGCATAAAGAGCCGGGACATAAAAAGGGTGGCTGGGTTTCCCCAGCCACCCGTGCTGCATTAGCAGCCGTGGGCAGGCGTTTTAAAACGCTCTATGCCCCGCTTTAGGTGTCTACACCGTCTCTAGACGCAGTAGACCGTAGGTCCAACCTTTGCGGTGGTAGATCACGCAAGGCTGGCCGGAGGATGCTTCAACAAATAGGTAGAAGGAGTGGCCTACCAGTTCCATTTCGTAAAGCGCCTCTTCAATGGTCAAAGGCGTGGACTGGTGTAGTTTCTGGCGCACAATCACCGGGGAGTCGCCGATCTGGGATTCAACTACCTCACCGGGCTTGGTGGGCGGCAGTACGATTTCCTCAACCTCGGCCTCGGGGGCTACTTCGATACCCTGCTCAACTAGGGCCTGTTCGACCTCAGCGGTGATCATCGGGTAGCGGCGGTGGTCCTTCTTACGATCACGTGCACGACGTAGGCGCTCGAATAGCTTGTCGATAGCCAAGTCAAAAGCTGCGTAGCGGTCGCTGGAGCTGGCCTCTGCGCGGATAACCGGGCCCTTGGAGATTACCGTGAGCTCAACTCGCTCAGAAGTGTCTGCCAAACGGGGGTTGCGCTCGTGGCTGACTTCGATTTCTACTCGCTGTGCGCGCGGGTCGTACTGGGTTACCTTGCTGATCTTCTCTTCTGCGTAGCTGCGGAAGCGGGAGCTAATCTCAGCGTGGCGGCCTACAACCGTGATTTCCATAGTTGAATCAACCCTCCTTGGTTGTTTCCGAAACATACCAACGATTGGGATGGTGTGTTGTAAGACACACTATAGTACATGATCGTGTTCTGTGTCACCATTATTTTGGCTAGTACTCTGTAGGCGAAATCGTGTTTTGTGTTGAATTTAGGGCCGTGCTGTGCGTTTTTTGGTAGGGGCTGCAGCCAGTGTCCAGGCGCAAACGACGACGCCGCCTGCCGCCTCTATGGCTTTGGCGCTGGCTTCCAGCGTGGCTCCGGTAGTGACGACGTCGTCCACCAGCACTACCTGCCAGCCGGTAGCGTCGGCTAGGCACTTCACCTGGCGCTGAGCGCGTTGACGCGAGTTTTTACCAAGCTGCTTGCCTGAACGTAGACGCAGTGGATCGGCGCTGACCACAGCTATATCTAGCTGTGGAGCTAAATAATCGGTTAGACCTTGGGCTAATTGGCGAGCCACTAGGTTGGCGTGCCAACGCCGCGAAAGCTTAGAAGGAGCGTTAATGATTGCCAGGGGTTTATCTTTAGCGAGTTGGCAGGCAAGCCAGGGGACCATGGTGGCGGCGCCGTCGTTAATCCCAGCTAATACGGCGCCGGTGATAGCGCGGTGGCGACCGCTTTTAAAGCTGAGCACAATTTGGCGTAAAGCTCCCGCGTAGGTGCCTTGACTCCAGATGGCCAGATCTGTGGCTGGCAGTAAATCACTGTTGAGCAAGGTGGCGCTACGGCTTAGTAATTGCTGACACTGTGGGCATAGGTCTGTATCCCACAGGCCGCAACCAGCGCATTGGCGCGGCAAAACCAGCTGACCGGCGGTTCTGAATGGGGCGCACTTGAGGGCGATGGCCTTGAGGGCAGGGGGCCTGGAGGTAACGCCGGCGCGGCTTTCATCGCTAGAAGTAGCGTTGACTTTCGCAGTAGGAGGCCGGGCAAGAGGCATAAGAGCGTTAAACATAAATCAAATATCTCTAACATGATCTGCCGGCGCCAATAGCTAAAATAAATCTGTGGAAAACTCGCTCAAGCCCTGGTCAAGCCGGTAAGGCTGATGTGCGGCAGGTGCATGAAACATGAAGCTGGGGCTGTGAGAGCGCCTTAAAGGCGAAGCTGAGGCGCGTGAATTGGGAGGCGGTCGCCTGGCTGGCAAGCGCTTGAGCGATAAGCCCAAGCCCATAGTTTGATTTAGCGATGAGGCCAGGTGCACGAAAAGCAAATAGCGAATAGATTCAAAGCCTTAGCCGGGCGATAGTACGATAGACAAGGTTGAATATATTCAAATGGCTGCCCGTAACAGGCTTAAGCCAGCAAGGAGCTTGTAAGCGTGTCTATTGTTGACCGGATCCTACGCATCGGTGAAGGCCGGACCTTGCGAAAGCTAAGTGCTATCGCGGACCAGGTTGATGCTCTTGAAGATGACTACCGCAAATTCACTGACGAAGAACTGCGTGATCAGACCAAAGAGTTTCGCCAGCGCCTAGAAGAAGGCGAAACCCTCGACGATATCTTGCCTGAAGCTTTTGCAACTGTGCGTGAAGCTGCTGACCGCGTACTAGGCCAGCGCCCCTACCGGGTGCAGCTAATGGGTGGCGCGGCCCTGCACCTGGGCAACATCGCTGAGATGAAGACCGGTGAAGGTAAAACCTTGGTTGCCGCTTTGCCTTCCTACCTGCGCGCGCTAACCGGCAAGGGTGTGCACGTGGTTACCGTCAACGACTTCTTGGCTGAGTACCAGTCTGACCTAATGGGGCGTGTGCACCGCTTCCTGGGGCTGACCACCGGTTGTGTACTTGCTGGTCAGGACCCTTCTGAGCGCCGCAAGCAGTATGACTGCGACATCACTTACGGCACCAACAACGAGATGGGCTTTGACTACCTGCGTGACAATATGGCCCAGCGCCCTGAAGATATGGTTCAGCGCGGGCACAACTTCGTGATTGTTGACGAGGTTGACTCCATTCTTATTGACGAGGCCCGTACCCCGCTGATTATTTCTGGCCCTGCCGACGGCGACAACAACAAGTGGTACCGCGAGTTCGCTGAGATCGCTAACTTGCTAAAGCCCGTCAAGGACTATGAGGTAGACGAGAAGAAGCGCACCGTGGGTATTTTGGCCCCCGGTATTGAGAAGATCGAGGATCGTCTAGGCATCGACAACCTCTACGAAGCCGGCAACACGGCCCTGATCGGTTTCCTCAACAACGCCATCCGCGCCAAGGAGCTGTTCAAGCGCGACCGTGACTACATTGTTGCCGACGGCGAAGTGCTGATTGTCGATGAGCACACCGGTCGCGTGCTGGCTGGGCGCCGCTACAACGAAGGTCTACACCAGGCTATTGAAGCCAAGGAAGGTGTAGAGATTAAGAGTGAAAACCAGACTCTAGCTACCATCACCTTGCAGAACTACTTCCGTTTGTATCCGGAAGGTTCGCGCTCAGGTATGACCGGTACGGCCGAAACTGAGGCCGCAGAATTCGCTGGTACCTACAAGATCGGCGTCGTGCCTATCCCCACCAACAAGCCCATGATCCGCAAGGACCAGCCGGACCTGGTGTACAAGTCCGTCAAGGCTAAGTTGAATGCGGTAGTTGACGACATTGAAGAGCGTCACGACGCCGGGCAGCCGGTTTTGGTGGGTACCACCAGTGTGGAAAAGAGCGAAGAGCTCTCGGCTCTACTGCGTGAGCGTCGCATCCCCCACGAGGTGCTAAACGCTAAGCAGCACGCCCGCGAAGCCGCCGTCGTCGCCATGGCCGGACGTAAGGGTGCGGTAACCGTGGCCACCAACATGGCTGGTCGTGGTACTGACATCATGCTGGGTGGTAACGCTGAGTTCATTGCCGTGGCCTCCCTGAAGGAAGCCGGCCTGGACCCCATCGACACCCCCGACGAGTACGAAAAGGCCTGGCCGGCCGCCCTGAAGGCAGCCAAGGAAGCCGTCTCGGTGGAGCATGACGAGGTGGTGGAGCTTGGTGGTCTGTACGTGCTGGGCACCGAACGCCACGAGTCACGCCGTATCGACAACCAGCTGCGTGGTCGTAGTGGCCGTCAGGGTGACCCCGGTGAGAGCCGCTTCTACCTGTCCATGCAGGACGATCTGATGCGCACCTACGCCACTGGCCTGGCTCAGCAGATCATCTCCTCGGACCGTTACCCCGACGACGTGCCGCTGGAATCCAAGATGATCACCCGCAACATCGCCTCCTACCAGCGTCAGCTAGAAGCACGTAACTTTGAGATCCGTAAAAACGTGCTTAAGTACGACGACGTGCTCACCGAGCAGCGTCAAAAGGTTTACGACGAGCGCCGCATGGTGCTGCAGGGTGAGGACCTAGAGCCCCACATCAAGGCTTTCCGTGAGCGCGTGATTGCCAACGTGGTGGCGCAGCGCACCGCCGAGGGCCGCAGCGACCAGTGGGACCTGGACCAGCTGTGGAAGGACCTGTCCACTGTCTACCCGATGGGTTTGACCGTGGATGAGGTGGTCGACGGCGTAGGTGGCCTGGATGCTCTGACCAGCGAGCGCCTAGCTGAAGAGCTCACCGAGGACATGGCGGTGGCCTATGAGGACGCTGAAGCTAACTTGTCCGCTAACGAGCTAGCTTTAGCGCAGCTGGGTGAAGAGCCCATGCGTACCCTGGAGCGTCGCCTGCTGCTGGCTGTGGTGGACCAGCATTGGCGCGAGCACCTGTACGAAATGGACTACCTCAAGGAAGGTATTGGCCTGCGGGCCATGGCCCAGCGCGACCCGTTGGTTGAATACGCCAACGAGGGTGCCCACATGTTCAAGGCCATGATGGACGCCATTCGTGAAGACACGATTGAGCAGATCTTCGCTTACTGTGCCCGCTTTGAGGCCCAGGCTAAGCAGGTTGCCCGTGAAGCCGCCCAGGCCCGCGAGCAGGCCTCGATTATGGGGGACACCGGCCGTAAGGCCCTGTCCACCGGGGTGACCTACTCCGACGCCGACACTCAAGGCAGCGACAATCAGGGCAACCGCGCTGAGCGCCGTCGTCGCTCCAACAAGAAGCGTCGTCGCCGCTGAGCAAGTCTGGGGTACAGGGCCTGGGGTAGCTGAGCGGGTGCTTGGGGCAGCTGAGCAGGCCGCGCAGCCACAAAGCACCCAATACATAAAGCACCCAAGAATCCATTAGCCCATGTGCAGGTAGGTCATCACCCAGTGCCCGTGGCGCGACTGGATCTGGCAGGCACAGGCGTGGATACGCCCATCGTGGGAGAGCAGCACGCTAACCTCCCAACCACTGGCACTGGCCTGGGCCCGTACCGCATATAGGTAGGGGATCCGGGCCGGTTTGCCGACCTGGCAACGCACGGCCACCTGCGCGCGGCGGCTGAGCGCATCGTACAGTTCCGGGGTGAGCCAGCGGGCTAAATGCTGCGGCTGGCGCATTCCGTGCATGATTTCCCAGGCATAAACGGCTACCGTCCCCGCCCAGCGCCCTGGATCGGGTAGTTGCTGGTTTTGGGGCTGGTGGCTTTGCTGCACACTGGGCGCGGTGGGTCCATAGCCGACGGCGCCGCTTGCCTGGCGCTGCGGGCTGCGGGCGGTGGGCCCTGTGCTTTGGCTTTTTTGGGCGGCTTGCTGACGCGCGGTGGGCATGGTGGGTGCGTAAAGCGTGCTCATGGCTAGCCCTTAGTGGGAATCGTCAGCGTCAAGCCGGGACGAATCAAATCAGGATTAGAGCCAATTAACGCCGCATTGGCCGCAAAAATTTGCTTTGATAGCTGCGCTATCTGCCCGTTCGTGGGGGAGAGTACCCCATTTTGCCGCAGCCACTGGACGGAAATTGACCACAAGCTTTCGCCGGCTAAAACCAGGTGCTGGCGAATAACCGGGGCTGGTTTAGCTGCGGGAGCTGGGACGCAAGTGCCTGAGCGCTGCGCTCCGCTCGGCTTAGGGATAGCGCTTTTAGCGCTGGCCTTGCTGCCCGCTTTAGTGTCGGGGGCGGCTTTAACGGCGCCTGACTTAACGCCGCCTGACTTGCCAGCTCCCGACTTAACGCCGCCCGACTTACCGCCTGTCTTAGGGGCGGCTTTGGCCCCTGGTGCTTTGCCCGGGGCCTTAGCGCCAGGTGTTTTAGCTCCCGGGGTTTTAGCGCCCGGACCGCCAGTGCGTGGGTGGGCGCCAGTGCGTGGGTGAGCACTAGAGCGGCTAGGGCTGGCTGAGGCCCGCGTGCTAGGCCGGCTTGAGGCGCTGGGAGCTGCTGTAGCTCTGGCGCGGCTAGTGGGCGAGGCGCTGGTGGGCGAAGCGCTGGCCTGGCTAGAAGGCGAGGCGCTAGCCCGGCTGGTGGGCCGGGCACTAGGCGAAGCGCTGGCATGACTAGTAGGTGAAGCAGTGGCCGAGGTGCTCGCGGTAGGCCTGGGCCCTGGACCATGCGCACCCCAGCCCAGATTGTCGTCATTAGCGCTGGCCGGGGCGCAGCTAAGGGCAATAATGGTGGCCCCAGTTGCCAGTTTGCGCACCAAAGGCGCGCTGTGACGCAAATTTAAAGTGCGGTGAGTGCAAGCACTTAGCAACACCCATATGGCCCCAAGCGCGTGCCAAGCTACCAGTACGGCACCGGCCCCAGCAGCCAGGCCGGCCAGCGCAGTGCTGACATCCGCCATCGACCATAGCGACAAATACTGCAAAGACAAGGGCCTGAGCAAAGCCACGGCGGCTGCTATCAGCAAGACGCTCAGCGCTGTGCCGAGCCAGGCAACTAGGTGAAGACCTAGCCAACATTTTAGGCTCTTAGACATCGGTACACCTTCTTTGGTGAGGAGTAATGATGTTTAATTATGTTTTGCCGAAAGTGCCCTGTCAATAGTAAATGTGACTTTGGTTATGGCAATCTTGAATCATGCATTTAGAGAGCCTGCTAGCGGATCTAGATAGCCAGTTTGAGCAGTACGAACGCTCTGCCCGGGCAGCTCAGGCGTGGGAGCTGGCGGAGGCTGAAGCTGGTAGAACCGCGCTGGTAGATCGCCTGCGGGCGGTGGAAGGCGGTGCGCTTAGCGTGACCACCCGCACTGGGCGGGTAGTTAGCGGAAAGCTGCTGCAAGCGCGCCAAGAATTTTTGCTACTGCGCGCCGCCGACTCCAGTCAGATGCTGGTGCCAATGGGAGCAGTGGTTAGTGTGCGGGGCGTAGGGCGCCAGTTGGAGACGACGTCGTCGCAGCGGGTTAGCTACACGGTTGCGGCAGTTTTGCGCCAGATCATGCGAACTAAGCGACCGGCCAGATTCAACACGGCGGCGGGTGACATCACGGGAAGGATCATCCGCGTCGGTGCGGATCATGTGGACGTGCTGAGCATGGATAAGCGTGACTTATCGGATAGAGTCACGCTTATCCTGTCAGCAATCGAAATTGTGACCAGTATTTAGCCGCAAGCGGCTAATATTTAGGTCGTGCGGCCACTATCGCTACCCGAAATTGGGTGCTAGCGATAGTGCTTAGAGGTCTAGTCCGCCTTCGGATACGGCCTCGCGGGTGTGCGCATACTGCTTGTCGATGTAGTCTTCGAGTGCAGCTACTTCAATGCGCCATAGACCGCGAGCGCCAACCTGAATGGCGGGTAGCTCTCCGGTGCGGATAAGTGAACGGACGGCCTGGGCGGAAATCGATAACTGCTCGGCGACGTCGGCGATAGATAAAAATCGAGGTGCCATGACCTAATAATGTCACGGGTCAGCCCAGATGCAAACTGGCTAGGTGAGATTGTGAAAACTTCGTGGCTGCTCAGAATTTCTCTTAGGATAGGCAGTTAGCTGGACGACCTGGGGATTTTTACCAAGGGGTGCGCATATGTCTGAATTGAATCAACCAAATAGATATGAGGCTCGACAGCATCAAAGTGATGCTGCTGCGAGCATTGACGCTTGGCGTTGGAGGCGCCCAACTTGGCGTGATCCTAGGCTTTTTATTGGAATAGTGCTGGTCATCGTGTCTATGGTAGCTGGTTCCGTACTAATCGATAGAGCCACTAGCACGCAGCAAGTATGGGCTTTGAGTCAGGATGTAGCCCCAGGAACTGCTCTAAAAGCTGGAAAAAACCTGAAATTAGTCTCAGTGAATCTTGGGAGTGCAAGTAGCGCTTATGTGCAACAAAAGCAACTTAAAGCTGACACATATGCGCAACGTTCATTACACTCAGGAGAGTTATTGCCAGCCGATGCCACCAGCCAGCAAAGCAAATTGAATATGCGCTCAATTGTGGTGCAAAGCAGTGGCCAGCTTTTAAATAGCATCCGGGTTGGCGATACCGTGGAGCTGTGGCAGTTGCCTTCTAGAAACGTAGCGGCTGTAGCACCCACGCCGTCGGCAACTAAAGCAGCTAGCACCAATGGGGCTAGGCGCGTGGCCCAAGGACTGATAGTGGACGCAATCGGAGGCGATCAAAACGCCATCGTCGCAGATAAAAGCACCAGCGTGCGCGTGCTGGTACCGGCCGAACAAGTTGAGCCCGTGCTCACCGCAGTCGGCTCCGGTGCCGGCTTGGTGCTGGTGAACACGGGGTCTGAGCAATGAGAACAGCCGTATTACTAGCTCTGTGGGATGACGATTCCACACTGTTACGACAAATTGACGCTGAGCGTGACCTGTATGTTTCACGCCGCTGTGCGGATATAAGTGAGCTTTTGGCCGACGCCGCCGTGGGACTAGGGCAGCTGGCCATTATTGATGAGCAGCTTGACGGTCTAGACCGCACGGTTATCGCCACTTTGAATTCTTATGGTGTGCCCGCGATTGTGTTGACCCGCAATGACGGGGTGCGCTGGCATGATTTGGGTGCTTGGGTGGCTCCCTGGCCAGGTTCGCCTCAGCGCGTGGTTGCTGAAATTTCACGGGTTTTAGTTGCCGGCACGGTTTCGCCCCAGCCCACTGCTGCCGCCAGTTTGGGTGATGAGCTGTTTGGGCTTTCACCTACGGCAGTTGACGACGGCGCCTTGGGCCTGTCTGCTCCGCGTCCTGCGGCTTTTAATCCTTTAGATGTCCCCTTACCGACGACGACGGATGGGGCCAGTTCTCCTTTGTTCGACGCTGTCGCGCAAAGTCAGGCTTCAGCCTCAAGCCCGCCTCCCGCGCCGCCAGGGCAGTTGCCGCCCCCGCCACTTGCGCCAGAACAAACGGCGTTTACCGGGGCAGCTGAGCTTCCGACACCTAGTGGGCAGCTTGATCCGGCTTTGGCATTGCCGTTGCCGCCGGCTCCAAGCTTTGCGGCGCCGGCAAGCGTCGATTTGCCTGTGGCGCAGGCTGAGTCTTCGGCGGCAAGCTCTGACTTGTTTTCGGCTAGTTCAGCTTTTTCGGCCGCAGAATCTACGGCTGCTTCGCAAAGCCCGGCGGATATCACCGCTGCGCAGCCAACCACCCGCATGGGGCGCCGTCGGGCCCGCCGTGCTAGCCATGCCGCCAGCCCGGCTACTCCAAGCCAAGGCAGCGCGGCCAGCTACTTCACTACAGCTGGTCAGGGGCAAGGCGGTGAGGCTCAAGCTAGCGCTGCGGGAGCTGAAGCTAGCGCTGCGGGAGCTCAGACCAGCGTTGCGCAGGCCGGGCAGGCGCAGCTAAGTGACTTGAATGTAGACGCTGTCAACTCGCCTGTTTCAGGTGAGCAGGCCAGTGTTGATTCGCCGCCACTGCCTGAAGGGGCGTTAGCTGCCCGCGTGCTACCGCAGTCGGTTCAACCAGTTACGCGCCGCAGTGTGCGTCGCTCCCAAGCGGTCCGCCCCGCCGCGCCGGCTGGGCCTGCCGCAGGCGCTCAAACTGGGCTGGCTGGCCCAAACGGAGCGGTGCCGCAAGCTGGAATGGCACCCCAGGTTGGAATGGCTCCCCAGACTGGAATGGCAGCTTTAGGTGAAGCGGGCCAGATGGCAGGCGGCGGGATAGAAACCTCGCCTTTTGCTCCGCCGCAGCAGCGCGGCGCGGCTAGCTCAGATTTGGCAGCTTCTGGTTTCTCGGCTGGCACTGGCATGTCTGCTGCTTCAGCTGGGCCGCTGGCCTCGGCCGCCTCCTTTGCTTCAGCAGCCTCAGCTGCGCCTTATGGCTCGGCTGCCTCTGCCGCACCCTATGGCTCGGCGGCGTCGGCTGCTCCTTATGCTTCAGCAGCCTCAGCTGCAATGCCCTCTGCGGCCTCAGCGGCCGGCGGGCCCTGGTCGGCGATGTCAGCTGCGGGCACTGGCTGGTCGGCGACTTCAGCGCCTTTCGCGGCTTCAGCAGCGGCACCTGGCGGTCCTATGCCGGCACAGACTCTGTTGGCTCCTGGACAAATTAACGGCTATCAAAATCCACCTGGCGCTAATAATGGGGCTGCTCAGCCTCCGCGTCGTAAAGGTTTACGAGCCTTTTTGGCACGTAAAACCGGCGCAAACACACCTAGTGCAGGTGGCCCGGTAGTTGCAGGCGGCCCGGTAGTTGCTGGCCCAGCTGGTGTGCCTGGTGCTGTCCCTGGTGGCGCACCCGGTGGTGTACGCGGTGTGCCCGGCGCCATTGCCGGCGGTGGAGTTGTTGGCGCTGGCGTAACCGGTATGCCCGCTCCCGCTATGGTCACGCCTCCGGCTGTAGCTCCGGGCGTAGCTGCTATGACCCCGGCTATGCCCGGCGCTGGTGGTGTTCCGGGTGCTGCGCCTGGGGCCGGTGGACCGGCTATGCCTGGTGCTCCTGGCGCTGCGATGCCTGGCGCTACGCCTGGTGGTCAGGGGGCTTATGCTCCCAATGGCCAGCGCGGCGCTAATACCCCAGCTGGAGGTACAGGAGCCCCCACGCGCCGCTCCAAGCGGGCTGCTTTTTCAGCAGCCAGCGCAGCTGGGGCTGGGGCGGCCGGGGCTGGGGCGGCCGCAGCTGCAGGCCCCTTAGCTGCGGCGTCGTCGCGCAATAATGCAGCCCCATTAAACGCGGCTGCAACCACTCACTCAGCGCAGCCTGAAGTAAAGCTCGGCTGGCCGGTCACCGCCGGAACCCCCTCAAGCCCGGCCACAAGTGCTTTTGCGCCAGCTTCACACCGCGAAGAAATTGACGCTGTTGCTAAGCCTCAAATCGGCAAAATTATTGCGGTTTGGGGTACTCACGGGGCTCCGGGACGCTCCACCTTGGCGCTGGCATTGGCTGCCTACCTAAACGAGCAGGGCAGCACCATTTTGGTTGACTGCGATATCAATGCTCCCTCCCAGGTACAGCTGCTGGGACTGCCTGAAGACTCCTCTGGACTGGCCAGCGCCGCGCGCCTAGCCACCCACGGCGAGCTTGACTCCACCCGCCTGGTACAAACCCTGCTCAGCGCCAAAGCTGACTTGCAGGTACTAACCGGCCTGGGGCGCTCTGGGCGCTGGCGTGAACTGCCAGTAGCCTCCATGAATAAGGTCTGGGAAGTTTGCCGTCATACCGCCGAATACACGGTGGTGGACCTAAGCGGTGGGCTGGAAGAAGAGCGGGTAGAAGACTTCGCCATGGAACCCGACCATGACGCCGTCGCCGCCGCCCTACTTGAGCAGGCAGACCTGACTTTGATTGTGGGTGCGGCTGACCCGGTAGGTATTAGACGCCTAATCCAGCTGCTCAACTCCAGCCGCCAAGCAGTTGGTGGACGCAGTCAAGTGGTGGTTAACCGAGTACGCTCAAGCACTGCCGGGGCCGACCCCAACAGTGCTATCGGCAGCGTACTTGCCCGCTACACCAGCGCTTCAGACATTGTCTACGTGCCGGCAGACTATCGCCTATTCGATAAGGCCCTGATGCAAGCCCAGCCGGTGGCAGTGGTGGAAAGCCGCAGCGCGGCCGCCAAATCCATTGCCAAACTGGCCAAGCTAGTGATGACCCAGCTGGCTTAAGCGGCCTGTGGGCTTAGGATGCTGGTGGACTAAAGCCCTGCAGCTTTATATGGGCTTAGGCGGTGGCGGCGTGTAACCAGCCAGCTTTGGCGAGGCGCTAGCGCTTTAGTTTCGGTTAGGCCGTTAAACTAAACGTTATGCGCGTATATCTACCTGCCACAGTGGCGGACCTTTCCGCCCCGGCCATAACCTCCCGTCAGGCTCACGCCGCCACCGCCTCACTGGCTGCGGCGCTACCTGATGAAGACGAGGAAGGCCTGGAAGTGTCGGCTTGCCTGTGCGCAGCCGACTCCTCAGTAATTGCCATCTCTGAGCAAGATGAGGCGCAAAAACGCTACCGTCGCGTAGTAATTGCTGCTGACGTGGACCGCGAGAACCTGCGTGAATTAGAGGTCGACGACGAAACCCTACCTGGCACTGTCCAGGTGCTGGTGGATGTGCCTTGGGATGACGTGGCCGCAGTGCTGGCAGATGAAGATCAAGCCAGCGCTGATGTAAAACTAGCTGCCGAAGGCGACGAGGAAGCTTTCGAGCGCAGCGCTGACGCCGATCTGCTCTGGTTCGACGTGTGCGAAGTGGCGGTTCTGGCTAAAAACTGGTCCTAAAACTGCGCGCAGGCCCTAGACTAGCGTGCAAGCTTGGGGCCGCGCCAGACTTGCACGCGGCGAGGGCACGCACCTAAACCCGCGTGCGCAGGGTAGAGCCACCGCCAAGCAGAGGACGTACCTCAATGGCGGCGGGGATAGCGCGCTTTAGCTCGCTGACGTGAGAAACAATCCCCACTACGCGCCCGCCTGAATGCAAAGCGCCAAGCACATCCATAACCTCAGCCAGCGTGCCCTCATCAAGGGAACCAAACCCCTCATCAATAAACAGGGTGTTCATTTCGATGCCCCCATTTTGGGTGGCCACCACATCAGCCAAAGCCAGGGCTAAAGCCAAAGACACATAGAAACTTTCGCCCCCCGAAAGCGTACGTGGCGAGCGCGTAGTGCCACTTAAATGGTCAACCACCGCCAGACCTAAGCCCTGCTTTTGCTGGCGAGTATCTTCCTCGCTATCAACATTAATCAGCTCATAGCGGCCCGCCCCAATCACCCCCAGGCGCTCATTAGCGAACACTAGCACCTGGCGGAAATGGGCCTGCAATACCCAAGCAGACAGTGTCAAGCGAGCATGGTTGTCGCCATTGGCGGCGCTAGCCAACGCCAACAGCTGGGCATCTGTAGCGCTAGCTTGGCTGCGGCGGGCCAGAAGCTTATTGAGCTTAGCTAGCTGCGCGTTTACCTGCCCAGCAAAAGCCTGCCAGGTACTGGCATAGGTTTGGCACGCTTGTGTCTTAGCTTGAGCCTGCTCTAGCTGGGCCTGGGTTTGCTCCAGCGGGGGAGGGGTCAGCTCAATTCCTGCAAGCTCATCTAAAGCCGCCTGGTTAATCGATAAGGATTTTTCGTAACTGGCTGCAGCCGCCTTCAAAGCGGTCAAATCTAGGCCGGCAAAAGCCTGGCAGGCCTGCGCATAGCCGTCCTGGGCGTTAGCGGCGCTGGTGTCTTGGCTTGACTCTGCGGGGGCGGGGCCTGTAGCCGCTTGTGCCGGGGCTGGCTCTGCTGGGACAGGGGCTGTAGCGGTTGACTCTGCCGCCGCTGCCGGTTTAGCACTGTGCTCAGCAAAGCTCTCACTGGCATGGGCCCATTGCGCAGCGAAACTGTCAGCGGCCTGCTGCGCACGCTTTTTACATTGGTCCAGCTCCTGGGCGGCGTTAGCCAACTGCTCAAGGGCGGCGGCCAACTGACTCAAATACTCAACCTTCGCGGCTACACTCTCAAATCCCTCACAGCTTAGCGAAGCCGCATCGGCGTCAATCTTTTCACCCAACAACTGGATCTCTTTAGCGTCACCAGCCAGGCGAGCCTGGGCCGTCTGATTATCTGCCCGCAGCGCCTCAAGCTGCGCATTTAGCTCGGCAATCTGCGCCTTACAGCTGCTTGCCTGCTCACTAGCCTGCTGGGCAGCCGTCAGAGCTGCTTTAGCCTCCTGTAACTGCTCGCTAGCCTGGGCTGGGCTTAGTTGGCAAGGCTGCGCCTCAAGCTGGGCGGCCAGTTTCGTTACCTTTTCACTAGCCTGCGAAAGCTGGCCTTGAACCTCGTTAACTTCCTCAAGGGCCTGATCTAGCTGGTCTTGGCTGATGTTTTCGCCGCCCTGGGTGGCCGGGGCAGGGTGCTCGGTGGCGCCGCAGACTGGGCAAGGCTCACCAGCAACCAAATTTTGTGCCAAGTTCAGGGCCGACTGGCTTAGCCACTGCTCCAACATGTGCTTGTGGCTCTGGCTAGCCTGCTTTAACTCCAGCGCCACAAGCTGCTGAAGTTTAAGTGCCTGCTGCTGGTCTTCGACTAGCTGCTCATGGGCTTTAGCTAGTTTCAGGGTCTGGGCGGCTTGCTCCTGGGCCAGCTGGGCAGCGGGCAAGGTGGCGGCCTGCTCGTTTAGCTGCTCCAAAAGTTCCTGCTTGGAGGCAATCTGGGTGGGTAGCTGGTTTTCGCGTTCGCGTCCCTGGGCTAGTTTGGCACTGGCGCTTTCGTGGGCCTGGGTTTTGGTCTGTAAATTACGACGTCGTCCGGCTAGCCCCGCCTCTAGCTCCACCTGTGGGCTTAGGGCTGCCACCTGGGCGGTTAGCTGCACACTTAAGGCCTGGGCACCTCGGTAATCTAAAGGCTGTAAAACAGCTTGCGCGCGCTCATCTGACTCCAGCTGCTCAAGCTCCAGAGCCTGGCTTAGCTGGCGCTGCGCTACAGCTTGCTGGGCTTGGGCCTGTTTTAGCTGCTCATGCCAAGGCTTTAAGTCAGATAGAGCCTGCAAAGCCTGAATCTGGGCTAGGCGCTGCCTCTGGGCAGGCCCCTGGGCCACTAGCTGCTCATGCTCTTTAGTAAGCGCCAAATAGCGTTCTTGGCGGGCTGCCAAATCACGCTGGTATGCAAATTCGCTGCGTAATTTATCTTCCTGTCCTCTAAGCGCGCTCACCTCCAAATTGGCGCAGCGCTGGTTGTGCTCCAGCCAGGGCGTAAGCGGCTTAAACCGGCTGTCCCAAGCGGTTTCTAGCGGGTCAAACTCGCAGTCAACTTCCGGCACCGGTTCGTAGACCAGGCAGCGCGCCGGGTCTAACTGGGGCGCCTCGTCTAACAGCGAGGCCAGCACCCCCAAATTGGCGCGCAAGGTGGCGTCTAAAGCTTCCTGATTCTTTTTGACCTTACGGGCACGCTCAACTAGATCAAGCTGCAAATCTTCAAAAATGGCGGTGCCAAATAGCTCTTGCAGCAGATCTTGGCGGTCTTTTGAAGTTGAACGCAAAAACTGGGCGAACTTACCTTGCGGTAAAACCACGGTTTGGGTGAATTGCTCGCGGCTTAGGCCCACAATGCGGGTTATTTCAGTGCCGACGTCGCTGGTTTTAGTAAGTGGTTCGCTTACTTCCCGTAGCTGCTCATCTAGCTTAAATAGCCATGCCTTAGCGTTTTGTTTAGTGACGCCTTTACCGTTTTTCTTAACCCGTTCATAGGCTGGTTGGCGACGCACCTTATAGTTGCCTGAGGAGGTAGAAAAGATCAGCTCCACCTCAGTTTTGGCCTGTTCATTGGCGTAGCGTGAACGGATGCGACTATCAGAAGAATCTCTGCCGCCAGAAACCTTGCCGTAAAGAGCAAACACAATCGCATCAATGATGGTTGATTTACCCGCTCCGGTAGGGCCAGAGAGTAGGAAGCGGCCGGCGTCGCTAAAGGCCTCAAAATCAATAACTTCGTGGCCTGGAAATGGCCCCACCGCATCCATGGTTAGCCGCAAAATGCGCATCAGCGCGCCTCCTTAACAACTTTTTCATAGCTGCTACGCAAAATCTGGAGCTGGTAGGGATTTAACTCAATACCCATCTCATCCATAAAACCTTGGCTTAACTGCAAGGGGGAAAGCGTGTTGTCGCGGTTAAGGCGCGGGGAGTCAATTTGCTGGGGCAAATCTGTTTGCTCAAACACACACAAGCCCTTAAAACGCTGCTTGAGTTGAGCTAAAGCCTGCGGTGGACGCGCTCCAGCCAGGCGTACCCGCAGCCAATGCTCACTGTAGTTATCAAAATCGGGTCCCATTAGCTGCTCAAAAGTGCCGCTAATAGTGGCAATAGGTTGGAAGCTGGGCACAGCCACCCGCTCCAAGCTAACTAGTCCGGCGCCGTCAAACTCAGCGATAACAGAAGACTTTTCAAACTCAGCCTCCCCAAAAGACAGGGGCACAGGTGAGCCGCTATAGACCAGTCGCGCCGGTGGGCGGGCAGAGTCTAAGTCACCTAAAGCTATCTCCTGGGGGCGGTGCAAATGCCCTAAAGCTGCATAGGCCAGGCCCGGGACTTGGGTAAAAAGCGCGCTGGGCACGCTATCAACCCCACCCACGCGAATATCGCGTTCAGACTGGCTAGCTTGGCCGCCCACCACAAAAGCATGGGCCATCACCAACACCGGTGTTTTCGGCTTATGCGCCGCCAAATCCGCCTGCACCAGGCGCAGCGCTGCGCCCACCGCCGCCTCATGGGAGCGCGCCAGCATCTGCCAACTTTGCGGATGCTCCTCGCCCTCAGCCCACACTTGCTCACCCAAAAGCCGCAAGTGAGGCGGCAAAGTGACCCGGGCGGCGTCGGGATCAAGATAAGGCAGGGGGTAAACCCGCAAACCAACCCGGCCACTGGCGTCGGGAAAGTCATAGCCGCGCCCACAATTTTCAATCCGGGCCCCAATAGTTAGGCGCTCATTTAGCTGCTCAGCGTTGAAGCCTAAACGAATATCACTGTCGTGGTTGCCGGCAGTTAACACCACGCGGGTCAGCTCAGTTAGCCGCCTAAATGCCTCATCAGCCAGGGCTACCGACTGGGTTGGGGCAACCGCGCGGTCAAAAACATCCCCAGATAGCACCACCAAATCAATTTTTTGGTCTTTAACCACCTCAATGAGGTGATCCAAAAAAGCGCTGTGGATCTCATGCAGATCATGGCCGTGGAAGAAACGGCCCAGGTGCCAGTCGGAAGTGTGCAACACGCGCATAAGCAAAGTGTGCCACTTGCGGCCCATCTAGGCCGACAATTTGCCTGTCGACCCGTTAGACTTAAGCAGTGGCCATTGATTTTTCAGCTGAAATTGAGCGACTAGAACACACCTACTCTTCCATCGCAGCAGTAACCGACCCGCAAGCACTGCGGGCACGCATCGACGAATTAAGCGAAAAAGCTGCCGCCCCAGACCTTTGGGATGACCCCGAGGCGGCCCAGGTGGTCACCAGCGCCCTGTCCCACGCCCAGGCTGAACTGGCCCGCGTGGAGAAGTTAGGCGAGCGCATTGAAGACCTACAAGCCATGGTGGAGCTAGCTGAGGAAGAAGAAGGCGACGAGCGCGAGGCTATCCTCGACGAGGCCGGCGCTGACCTGGAAGCTATCTCCAAAGACCTGGCAGACCTAGAAATCCGCACCCTGCTTTCGGGCGAATACGATCAGCGCGACGCCGTAGTAACTATCCGTTCAGGCGCCGGCGGTGTGGATGCGGCAGACTTCGCCCAGATGCTGCTACGCATGTACTTGCGTTGGGCTGAACGCCACGAATACCCGGTTAAAGTGCTGGACACCTCCTACGCTGAAGAAGCTGGTCTAAAGTCGGTTACCTTCGAGGTACACGCCCCCTACGCTTACGGCACGCTTTCGGTTGAGGGCGGCACCCACCGCCTGGTGCGTATCAGCCCCTTCGATAACCAGGGCAGGCGCCAGACTTCATTTGCGGCGGTTGAGGTTATTCCTCTGATTGAATCCACCGACCACATCGAAATTCCCGAAACCGACATCCGCATTGATGTCTTCCGTTCCTCAGGCCCGGGCGGTCAGAGCGTTAACACCACTGACTCGGCTGTGCGCATCACCCACTTGCCCACCGGCCTGGTGGTGTCCATGCAGGATGAAAAGTCCCAGATTCAAAACCGCGCCGCCGCTATGCGCGTGCTGCAGTCGCGACTGTTGCTGTTAAAGCAGCAGGAAGAAGACGCCAAGAAGAAGGAACTGGCTGGCGACGTTAAGGCCTCCTGGGGTGACCAGATGCGCTCCTACGTGCTCAACCCCTACCAGATGGTTAAGGACCTGCGCACCAACTACGAGGTGGGTAACCCTGAGTCTGTGTTCGACGGCGACATTGACGGCTTCATCGACGCCGGTATCCGCTGGCGCAAGCAGCAAGAAAACGCTGAGTAAGCGTCAGGAGCAAGAAGGCGCCAAGTACAAGAAAGCACCAAGTAAGCGCCAACTAAAACGCTAGTGGCCAGCCGGTTTAAACCCGCTGGCCACTACTTTTAGGGGTGCTTTAGGTACGACTTTTTGGGGGCGGTTTAGGCACGCACCCAGGTTTTTACGCGCCAGCGGGCATCGCCACTAAGCGGACGCCAATGGCTATCGCTAGCGCTAGCTTCTAGACGGAAACGTGAATAATCCACTTGGGGAGCCAGGGTTAACTGGCGCCCATGCAATGGTCCCAGCTTGGCGCGGGCGTCTAGCTCCAGCTCGCTAATCACCAGCACATCAGCCAGGTCGCTATCTAAAGCCAGCTGATACACCTGGGCTCCACCTACCACCCAAACCCTTGGGAAAGTACGGTAAATGCCCTCACGTGGATCTGGGCCCAGGCCCGCGCCAGCCAACTGCAAAGCTTCATCTAGGGTGGAGGCGCAGGTAGGCCCAGCCACGCCCCGGCGGGTAAGCACCACACAGTTACGTCCAGGTAGGGCCCCACCTAGCGAATGCCAGGTGCGCGAACCCATAACCACGCCGCAGCCCATGGTGGCGGCCCGAAAATGCTTGAAATCAGCCGGCACCCGCCAGGCCATGTCGCCGTCAACCCCAAGCACGCCGTCGTCAGACTGGGCCCAAATCAGCCCCACGCGCCCCAAAGCTGGAGACAAAGCCGGCGCCGTCGCCCCAGAGCCAGCTACAGGGCCAACCACCGCAGAATCAGCGCCAAAGCCATCCCCAACACGGCCAGAGGCAGCAACTACACCGCTCACACCGCTACCGGAGCCTTAATCGTGGGGTGGTGGCGGTAGCCCTCAGAAGCATCAATGTCATCCATCTGATAGCTGTCAATCGAATCAGCCCGGTTAAGACGCAAAGTGGGGAAGCTATAAGCCTGCGGCACCCGGCTAAGCTGCGTGCGCACCTGCTCCAAGTGGTTCAAATAAATGTGGCAGTCCCCGCCAGTCCACACCAGCTCACCGGGCTGCAAACCGGTTTGCTGCGCCAACATATGCACTAGCAGCGCATAAGAAGCAATATTGAACGGCACCCCTAAGAATAGGTCGGCGCTGCGCTGATAAATCTGCAAAGACAGTTTGCTATCGGCCACATAGCACTGGAAGAAAGCATGACAAGGCGCCAGCGCCATATCCTGCAAAGCCCCCACATTCCAGGCCGAAACAATCATCCGGCGCGAATCAGGGTTAGCCCGCAAATCCGCAACTAGCTGCGCAATCTGGTCATAGGTGGCCCCGTCAGCACCCTGCCAGCTACGCCACTGGTGCCCATAAACCGGCCCCAGCTCACCGGCGGCGTCGGCCCACTCATCCCAAATAGTGATGCCGCGCTCTTGCAACCAACGCACATTAGTGTCGCCACGCAAAAACCACAGCAGCTCACCCTTAACCGCCTTCATAGCCACAAACTTGGTGGTAATACGCGGAAAACCCTTGCTTAGGTCATAGCGCAACTGGCGGCCAAAAACACTGAGCGTGCCCGTACCGGTGCGGTCAGATTTACGGGCGCCACTGGTGAGTACCTCAGCTAAAAGCTCCTCATAGGCCACGTCAACGCCTTCAGGCGCGGTCAGTCCCATAGCTTCCAAAAAGGGGTAGCTCATAGGTCGATAACCTTGCTTTCGTCTAAGTCCAGGTCTACAACTTTGAGGGAGGAAACTAGATCCGCAGTATGATCCTGCATCGCCACCTGGGTGGACTCAATCACCTGCCGGGCCAGGGAACGTCCACCCCACCAGCCCACAGCTGCGCCAATCCCCAGGGGAGCCAGGCGCCCAGCGGCCACGCCCAACACCTTGCGCCCGGCATACTTAGCGGCGCGAGTAGCCAGTTTGGCGTTAACCGTACGCACCGTGGAAATAGGCAGGGTGTTAACCAGCTGCCCCACCCACACCAGGGACTGCATCCCTAGCTGGCCCTCAATAATTTCCTGGCCCTCCTTGCCCAGCAGGGCGCTGAGTAGCAGGGTACGACGGCGCTCGCGGTCTACTACGGAAATGCCCTGTAGCTGGGCTACGGTGAGCACATAGTAGGCGGCTTGCACGAAAAATGCGGCAGTTTGGGCCGTGGTTAGGCCCGCTGCCGCAATGGTGCCAACTGAAGGCAGAGCGGCGGCAGTACCTACCGCCCCGCTAGATAGCGAAACGTCACGCACTAGGGCGCGCCCAGCCAATTCCACCAGTTCCTCAGTGGTGGCGTGGGGGTTTTGGGCCCGCATGCGCTCGGCGCGCACAACCACCCGGTCTGCCGGAATGGATAGGGCCTTATCTAGTGCAGTTTCAAACTTGCTAGGTTCTAGGGACAAGCCCCCGCTCCCTTCAGTTAGTGGTTAATTAGGCGATAGGGGTGCCGTTAAGGCGGGTGGTTACGTGGGCACCGTGCTCTACCGTGTGGCCTACCGTGCAGTAACGGTCAATGGCTACATCCACGCGTTCGCGTAGCTTGGCCAGCTGGTCTTCATCTAGGCCGGCTAGGGCTGCGTCAATGTCAACGGTGAAGGATTCATAGCGCTCTTCAGCCTCGTTTTTGACGGTGGCGGCCACGGCGGTCAGCTGGCCGTTTTCACCCAGTTCGCGGGCGATACGGTGGTCAGCTGAAAGGGTCTGGCAGGTGAGCAGGGCGATTTTCATCAGCTCACCGGGGGTGAAGTTACCTTCGCCGCCAATCTCAACGCTTACGCCGGCCTCGTTTCCGGCCAGGTAGTGGCGGGTGCCTAGGCGCTTAGCCCAAACCCCGGCGGCGGGTAGGTTAGCAGGGACAAGTTCAGGGTGTAGCTCGCTCATGTGCAATATCTTTACATGCTGCGCCGCTAGCCGGCATAGCTATTGCTTGCGGCGCAATGGACTTTGTGCCCGGCAGGTGGCCTCGCTAGGGCTGCGGCCGGGCAGGCAGTTTGGGTGCGCCTAGTTGGCGCTGCGAGCGGCCAGGTACTTAGCGGCGCATGCCAGCTCATAGGCGACGGCGTCGTCGGAGAACTTCAGGGCGCTACGTAAGATGCGCTCACCAAAAAGCGGGATCGCCAAAGTCGCATCAATATCCACATTTAGCTCGCATCCCGAGGCAGTGGGGGCTAGGGTGCCCTGGCCGCTTAGCTTGAGCGGCACCCCGCTGATCTGGGTGGCAATTTGGCCCTGGTAGCTTGAGTCGGCCTGAGGCTGGGTGCACCAACGTTGGGCCAGCGCTAGGTTTACCTCACCCTTTATAAAACGGCTGGCGTTGGCAGGAATAACGCGGGGGCTCACGGCGGCCTTGGTGAGCGTACCCTGCCAGGTTTTACCGGCGGCGTCGGTGCTGGTGGGCAGGGCACTAGCGTGCAAATTTTCTAGCGGGGCCTTACCGAAACGGATTAGTTGGTAGTCAGGGTCATTAAACATCGACAAAATCTGTTCACAAGGAGCCGGATAATTAATTTTTACTGATGTACGCATGAGATAAGCCTGCCATGCGCGCTAGGCTGGAGTCATGACGACTCTCCCCGCAGCGCTACGAGATAAAGTTGAGTTTGCCCCAGCTGACCTGGACTGGCTGCATCAACTTGTGGGGGACTGGCAGCTGGTAGCTGACCTATCGATGGCAGACCTGGTGCTGTGGGTGCGTAACAAGAACGGGCGGCTGATGGCTATGGATCAGTGCCGTCCCTCCAACAACCCCACTGTGCATCCCGACGACGTAATCGGCCTACGTATGCCGGCAGTGCGTGAAGCACTGGCCCTGGAGGCGCTGGCTTCCTGTCAGGTAAAGATCGCTAAAGACAGTGTTTGGAACGGCACGGTAGCGGTTAAAGAAGAATTCATTCCGGTGGTGCGCGGTGGACGAGCCATTGCAGTGCTAACCCGTGAATCCACCGTGGGGCTGCTTAGCGGTGGGCGCCTGATTGACGATGGCCAGCTGCAAGCGGCTAACCGCCTGTGCCAGATGATTTCTCAGGGAGATTTTCCCGTGTCCGGGGCGGGCACCAGCGTACGCCACGGGATGCCGCGTGTAACTGACGGTATGATCTGCCTCAGTGTTGAGGGGAATGTTACCTACGCCTCACCTAACGCAACCACCTGTTTTCACCGGTTAGGTATTAAGGGAAGCCTGGATAAAGTACAGCTACTTGAGCAGGTAACTAACCTGATTCCTCCCCATAGCCACGTGGATGAGACTATGTCGCTAGTGCTTATGGGACGCCAGGCTTGGCTAACTGAGCTGGAGCTAGGTGGCGTGTTCTTGGCGGTGCGCTCTGTGCCGCTGCTAGACGCTGGCCAGCGGGCTGGGGGATTGCTGCTGGTACGTGACATTACCGAGCTGCGTCGTCGAGAACAGGCGCTGCTGAGCAAGGACGCTACCATTCGCGAAATTCACCACCGCGTTAAAAACAATCTACAAACTGTCTCAGCATTGCTGCGCATGCAGGCGCGGCGTGCTAAGCAGCCTGAAGCCCAGGAAGCCTTGCGTGAAGCGGAGCGGCGCGTGGCTACCATCGCCACCGTGCATGATGCGCTGAGTCAAAACATTGATGAAATCGTTGATTTTGATGAGGTTTTCGGCCAGGTTTTGCGCCAGGCCGCACTGGTGGCTGAAAGTGACCATAAGGTAAGTGTCCAGCTGGAGGGCAGGTTTGGCATGGTCGATGGCGACGCCGCCCAAGCCCTGGTGACGGTGCTGGCGGAGCTGGTTACTAACGCTGTTGAGCATGGCTTGGCTAAACGTGATGGTACGGTTACGGTTACCGCCCAGCGTGATGGGGCCGCTTTGAAGGTACTAGTTAGCGACGACGGCGAAGGGGTAGCCGAAGGCAAGGTAATGAGCGGCCTGGGTACTCAGATTGTCTCCACCTTGGTGCGCACTGAGTTGCACGGCGTTATTGACTGGTCGCCTAACCCGCAGGGCGGCACGGTGGTAACTATCCACGCCTGCCTAGAGGACTAAGCACGGCAGGGCTAGACGCTGCAGAGCTGAGCACTTTAGGACTAAGCCTAGACGCCTTAGGGCGGTGTGCGGCGCCGCCTTTTGAGCGGGGCACCTCAAAAACTTATAGCTGCCTAAAAACCTATAGCTACACCAAAAACTTGTGGCCGTACCAATTTGGCACGGCCACAAATTTTCGGTCAGGCAGAACGACGAGCACGGGCAGCCCTACGTTTTAGGGAGCGCCGTTCGTCTTCACTCATTCCACCCCAGACGCCAGCGTCTTGACCGTTGTCCAGAGCCCATTTCAAACACACATCCACAACTGAACAGCTGCGGCATACAGTCTTGGCTTCCGCGATTTGGGCGATTGCCGGACCGGTGTTACCCACAGGGAAGAACAACTCCGGGTCTGCGTTCAGGCATGCTGCACGCTCACGCCAGTCCATGGACATTCTCCCTTCTTAATACCGCCGTTAAGGCCAGGTAAAAATAGATGAACGGTCGTCGCCGCCGTAGCGCCGATCGCCCGTTCGATTTGCCTGTCCAACTCTCACACGGTATAAGCGCTAGGACAAGACTTTTTACCTGAGAACTGCACCGAATCGCGGTGGGAGTAATCACATTTGGGCACTTTTGAGCAGTTTTTGCAAATTTCAAGAGGTTTACTTGTGGAAAAGCCTACACTTGTGGTTTGTCTGCAAATATGGAGCTTGCATTTTGGCAGATTTGTACAGGTGTGATTTGTGAGCTAGCTATGACAAGCCCTCTGCCTGGTAGGTGCTGGCGGTGAGGATCTAGCCAGCGCGTTAGGCGCACATTAGCTAATTGCGTCCCTTCGCCCAGGCCAGGGGCAAGTAGTAACAGTGGGCTTAGACTGCGTAGCTGAGCTAGAGGCCCGCTGTAAGTATTGGCGGCCCGGCTGGTTAGGGCAGTGGCAAAGACTGGGGTGCCAGCAGCTAGGGCAGTTTCGACGGCGTTAGTGGCACTTAGGCAGGCTTGGTCTAGGTTGTCTATAAAAATTGCGCGCTGAGCCAGGGTGGGATCAGTTACCTGCAAAATGTCATAGATACGTGCCAGGGCGGTGCTGCGGCCACTACCTGCGGGCCCAATGATTAATAGCCCTTGGGCCAGCTGGGGACACCAAGGCTGGGCTTGGTCGCCGCCTAAACCCAGCGCCCAGGGTGGGCAGGTGGAGACATTTTCCGGCAAGGCCACAACTGGGGCAGCCGCGAGCGCCGTCGTCGTGTCTGAGGGGTTAACGGGTAAATCTGAGGCACTAGCGGGAAAATCTGCGACGCTAGCAGGCAAATTTGCGCCGCTAGCGGGCAAAGCCGGTGCCAGCAAAATCTGGGCAGGACACCAGTGTGAGGCCAAAGTGAGCACCCCTGCACCCACCTGATTAGGGGCCTGCTGACTGCGTTTAAGCCCGGCTTGATCGGCCAGGGCGTCAGAGCAAACCCCCAGGTATAGGCGCTGGGAAATATTGGCACACCAACGCATCGGAGCGTTAGCTAAATCCCCAGCCAAAGCCAGTGCAAACAAGCCTCGACGTGAAGCATTAACTAGCTTTTCCAGCACGTCTCGGCCTTCACCCAGCCCCAAGACAGTGTCTATCGCTTCGCCAACGCAATCCAGATCATCAATTAGCAACAGCTGATCACGTAGTCTTCCCTCCAAAGCCAACTGGGTTAGCCGCAAAATTTCGCAAGGATGGAAAGTGTCTAGCTGCGAGCCAGCCAGAGCTGCACTGGGCAAAGGTAGCTGGTTTAAATCAGCGCTAATCACATGCGTAACCAGACCGGCCTGGCTGGCCGAGTTAGCCAGTTGCCGCAGGGCAGCGCTGCGCCCTGAAGCACTGGTACCAAAAATCCCCAGTGGCGTGGTGCTGTCCCAATTAAAGGCCCCATAAGCTAGCTGCTCGGGCAAGTCGCATAGGGCCAGGGCCAAATTTTGGCGGTTACTAGCCAGGCTGGTAGCTAGTCCTTTAGCTGGCGCCGGGGCGCCGTGAGCAGCCAGTAACTGTTGGGCTTGGGTAAAAGTGAGGTTAGCTGGGGGCGGCGCTAGCCAGGGTGACTGACAAGGTGGCAGGGCCTGGGCGGCTTTAACGCAAGCATCAATCCACACAGCGCTTTCCTGGGCGGTGCCGGCGTAGGGGCAGCGAAAATGTCCGCGCTGGGTGCTGAGACATAAAAACCCGGGTGCTCGCGGCAAATCTGGCAGGTCACCGTGGCCTAGCAGGGGGGCGCCTTCGCTGGCGTCAAGCATCCGCAGGCACACTCGTAGCGCCGCATTGGCGGTAATTGAGGTGCTCAGCGCCCCATGTGGGTGTTGGGTGGCTAAAATCAGGTGCATCCCTAAACTGCGTCCCTGCGCGGCCAGGCGCAGCAGGTGCTCAAGTAGCTCTTCTTGGGTGGCCGCCAGGGTGGCGAACTCATCCACCACTACCAGCATCCGGGCCAGTGGCGTCAAGCTGGGCTGGTGATGGCGTAGCTGCTCATATTCGGTTATGTCTTTACAGTTGCTTTTGCGCAAAATTTGTTCACGACGGCGCAGCTGGGCACTAATGGCCTCAATAGCCCGGGTGGTGGCGGCAGGCTCTAAATCAGTTAGTAGATCAACACAGTGTGGCAGGCGCTTTAGCGGCCCCAGGCAGGTGCCGCCCTTGTAGTCAACCAAAATTAGTTGCAAAGCTTCAGGTGGCTGACTCCAAGCTAACTGCACTAACCAACTGGTTAGCAGCTCTGATTTACCGGCCCCGGTAGTGCCCACCACCAGGGCGTGGGGCCCGTCAGTCACCAAATCCACCCAAGCTTGGCCAGCTGCGCCCACCCCCAAGCAGGCGCGCAGCTGGGTGGGGCTTAACTCGCTGGGGTCGCTCTGGGCAGAGCCAGCGGCTGATTGGGGATCTTGAAGCTGACTGGCAAAAGTTGGGCCAGCTTCTAAATCCAAAAGTGAAGCCAGTGCAATACAAGCCGGGCCTTGGCGCTCTTGACTGGCCGACAAGGTGGTGGGGGCAAAAATCTGATGCCACCACGAATCAGAAATCTCAGCTACGCGCCTAGGGGCGCGAATACAGCGGGTGGCCGGTTTGGCGGTGGCCCACATCAGCCAAGCCTGGTTTTTCCCCTCATCCCAAACCAGGTGGGCCCCTCCATCAACCGGCTGCACCTGCGCCTGACTAGTGGCTAACAGCTGTGCACACAGCCAACGCCCCGCCACCTGTGCATTAGCCCCGGTAATAGTAATGCGTTCGTCGGGGCGAATCTGGGTGGCGTGAAAGCGGTGCCTGCCCGGCCAAGCCCGCAAACAGCTTTTCGTATTAGGTTTATGCTCACCAACCATGGCGCAGGCCAGCGCCAAAGTAGCCGGATCGGGTAGACGCCCAGGGGCTGCGCCCCGCCCGGCTGGATAGCTGCGCAGCATCATTAGCCCCAGCATGGGGGCGCTAAATAGCATCATTGACCAGCCTTGATCAGTTAACAAAAACCCGGCCATAGCCACCAGCGGCAAGAGCACATACAGGCTTTGCAATAACAACCCGCCAGCATGAGGTTGGGGCACCTGTAACTGGCGCGGCAGGCGCCGCAGCTGCAACACGGTAGTACCAATACGAATCCGGGCGCGCGGATACCACACCAGGCGGCGGCGTCGTCGCCAAAAACAATGACCACAGCGCAACCAGAGCCCATTAACTGAGCCCACATCACGCACCCGCAGGGCCCCACGTAGCTGGCGCAGACGCAAATGCTGCCAGGAAACAAACTGGTCATCAGGTAAATCGGCGCGGCCCAGGCTAGCGGCGCTCGCGGGCAGAACCATGCCGGCATGAGGGCCGTGCACGACTGCTATATGCAGCTCAGCGTCGGTGACTGTAGGCAGTGAATAAGCATCATTAAGCAGCGTTGCCATATTTCAAGCATAACACAACATAATCAAATATGATCTAGTGCTGGGGAAAGATCGCGAGCAGGTTCGATTTCTGCGATGATTGAGCCATGACTAGCCCGCAGGCAGTAAGCCAAATTCCCGCATCCGCACGCGAGCGTTGGGGGCAGCTGGTACGCACCATCGACCGCGCCCGCCACGATTACTACGACGCCGTAGATGCCCAAAGCTCGCTCAGCGATCAGGAATATGACCGCCTTTACCGCGAGCTAGAAGAACTCGAAGACACCTACCCAGCGCTGGCCCTACCCTCCTCGCCAACTCAGCATGTAGGTGGCCAAGGCGCCAATCAGTTTGCCCCGATCACTCACGCTGAACGCATGTACTCGCTGCAAGACGTTTTTAGCTTGGAGGAGCTAGCTCAGTGGTGTGCGCGCATAGACCCAACCGATGAGCTACCCATGACCGCCGAGGTTAAGGTTGACGGCCTGGCCATCTCACTAACCTACCTAGACGGTGTCTTAACCCAGGCTGCCACGCGCGGAGATGGGCGTGTGGGTGAAGACATCACTGCCAATGCCCGCACTATCGCCTCAATTCCGCTAGTGCTAGCCGGCGCCAATCACCCCAAACGCATTGAGGTGCGCGGTGAGGTGTATTTCCCAAGCGAAGCTTTTGCTCGCTTTAACCGTGAGCGCCAGGAAGAAAATCAGCGCCGCGAGCAGCGCAATCTACAAGCGCGTGAGCAGGGACGTAAAACTGAGCCGCTGCTGCAGATTTTCGCTAACCCGCGCAACGCCGCTGCCGGCTCGCTGCGCCAAAAAAACCCGGCAGTGACCGCCTCGCGCCCACTAGCTATGGTGGTACACGGTTTTGGGGCGGTTGAGGTGCAAGATGAGGCCCAAGAACTGCCGCAAACTCAGCGTGAATGGTATGAGCTAATGCGTTCTTGGGGCTTGCCAGTGTCTAGCTATACGCAGGTGGTAGTGGGGCGCAAACAACGCGAAGAATATATTGCCACCTACGCCAAGCGCCGCGATCAGCTGGTACACGACATTGACGGCATTGTGTTCAAACTAGACGATGTCCAGCGTCAACGTGAGCTGGGCTTTACTGCCCGCGTGCCACGCTGGGCGGTGGCCTACAAGTACCCGCCCCAGGAAGTACACACCAAGCTGCTAGATATTGACGTGCAGGTGGGACGCACTGGGCGCGTTACCCCCTTTGCAGTGATGGAGCCGGTGGCGGTAGCTGGCTCCACGGTAGCCCGCGCTACTTTGCACAACGCCAGTGAAGTGGCCCGTAAAGGCGTGTGGATCGGCGACACGGTGGTGCTGCGTAAAGCCGGGGACGTGATTCCTGAGGTTTTAGGGCCGGTATTGTCGCTGCGCCCCGAGGATGCCTACCCCTTTGTTATGCCCGCCAACTGCCCTTCTTGTGGCACCGCCTTGGCGCCCATGAAGGAGGGCGATGTGGATCTGCGTTGCCCCAACCAGCGCTCATGCCCAGCGCAGCTGACCCAGCGCCTGGTGTATTTGGCTGGCCGCAGCGCCTTTGACATTGAGGGCTTGGGGGAGGAGTCAGCCCTGGCGCTGACTCAATCCACTAGCGAGCACCCGCCGGTGCTTAGCAATGAAGCCCAGCTATTTGACTTAAAAATTGAAGATCTTGAGCAGGTAACCACCACCCGCATTAATGCGCGCACCGGCGTAAGCGAGCAGGTGCCCGTGTTTTACACCAAGCCCACAGCCAAAAAGCCTTCGGTGCCGCGTAAAAACGCTATCTCCATGCTGGAGGCGATTGAGGGGGCTAAGCAGCGCCCACTGTGGCGAGTTTTGGTGGCGCTTTCGATCCGGCACGTGGGGCCGACGGCGGCGCAGGCTTGGGCTGCCCACTTTGGTTCCATGCAGGCTTTGCGCCAGGCTTCCCTAGAGGAGCTAGCTGCAGTTGAGGGGGTGGGCGAGACCATTGCCCAGGCTTGGCTGAGCTGGCTTGAAGTGGACTGGCACCGCGAAATTTTGCAGGCCTGGCAAGACGCCGGGGTGCGTATGGACGACGCTGAAGGGGCGCCAGGCTCTGCGGGCGCTGCTGTGGGCGGCTCTGGTGGCGACGACGTCGCTAGCGACGCTGACGGGGAAGGCACCGGCGCTGAGACGCAAGAGCTGGAACAGACTCTGGCCGGGCTTACCTTGGTGGTCACTGGCACGCTCTCTGGCTTTACCCGCTCCCAAGCCCAGGCGGCGATTGTAGCTAGGGGTGGCAAGGCTGCCGGTAGTGTTTCTAAGAAGACCGATTACCTGGTGGCAGGGGAAAAGGCTGGCTCTAAAGAGCGTAAAGCTATCTCGCTAGGGGTGCCGGTTTTGGATGAGGAACAGTTTGTGGCCCTACTTGCAGGGCAGGCCCCCGCCTAAACGCTAGGAGCGGGGCCCGTCGCTCAAAGGGCCGGCGGGCCTACAAGGGGCTGGCGCGCCCAAAGAGCCAGAACCTGACCATGCAAAGGAGCAGGCGCCGTCGTCCCCGCCTGAAGTAACCAAAGGGAGACATAACAAAAATGGGGCCGGGCTTAAAACCCGACCCCATTAGTGCGCTTAGCGGTTTAAGCGTGCGTAGCGGTTTAGTAGTGCGAAACTACCGTGGTGCCCACCGGGGCCCAGTCGTAAATCCACTTGGCTTCAGAAACTGGCATGTTCACGCAGCCGTGCGAGCCGCCCTCACCAGACCAGCCGAAAGAGTTACGCCAAGGCGCACCGTGCAGGGCATAAGAACCGGTGAAGTAGGTGACCCAAGGAACATCCTTGGAGCAGTAATCCCAGCCGGCGGCGCAACCCATATCCTGGGCGGCGTACTTGAGGTAGACATGGTAGGTGCCGGTCACGGTTTCAGTGCCCGGAGCGCCCGGAACCATGCCCACCGGGCCATGCACCACCGTGGCGCCCACATAAGCGGTCACTGTGGCGTTAGACAGGTTAACGTCAATCCACTTCTCGCCCTCAGCTGCCGGGTAAACCAGCTTTTCTGCGCCGTTGGCGATAGTGCGCTCTTTCCACTCTGCCTTAGTGGTTTTGTACTCGAACTTACCGGCATAAACCTTGCCGTTGTTAAGCGAAGTCAGTAGCTGCTCAGAGACAGTAGAAGCGTTCTGGACGTCTTTACCGTCCTTAGCCTCAACCACCACCGTGGCCACCTTACCGTCAGAGTAAACGTTACGTTCACCCTCAACCAGGGTCACCTGCGCGGCCGAAGCCTGCTTGTTAACCCACTTGGTTACTGCTTCCTTATCGACGGTTACGGCCAGATTCTTGCCATCCGTGCTGGGGCCAACCTTGATCCAGGAGGCCTTAGTTTCAGTGTCAGCGGTGTAGGTGTCGCCGTCAGGGTCAGTAATGGTCACATCGTTTTTAACGATGGTGTTGGCCTTATCAGCGGCAGCCTTAGCCTTGGTGTAAGTAATGGTGGGGGCCGTGTTCACATAAGCCACCTTCACCGAGGTAGAGCTAAGCTGCGCGGCGGCGCTGGTGGCAGCCTGCTCAATCTCCTTAGGAGACAGGCTCTGGCCATCCTTACCGGAGACAACCTCAAAGGTGGTTTCTTCCTCGTTAAAGGTCACCGAAGCATTGACCGGGGCGTTAGAGCCTGGCGGCAAAATCTTGGCGATGTACTCGTCAATCTTGATTGAAGAGCTGGTGGAAACCACGCTTACTGAATTGTTAGAGGTAAACGGCGCCGTGAAACGGTTCATGATTGAAGCGTTAGGTGACAGAGCAGCCTTAGCAGTAGCGGCGGCGTCGACCTTAACCCCCAGCTCGCTGAGGCTAGCCTGGCGGTTAACCGCACCGGAGATAGACACCTTGGCAGAGCTTGCCTTAGAGGACACCAACTTGGCGATTTCGCTCTGAGTCATGCCTGATACATCCTGGCCGGCCACACTCGTGCCGGGGAGGGCATGGTCCGAATAATGCACGGCCCAAGCGCCCGCGCCACCGCCCACAGCTAGGAGGGCTGCGGCGCCCACCAGCCAGGGCCAGCGGCGCCGTTTTTCAACGTTCGCGCTTACCTTCTGTGAACGGTTGAAGAGTTTTATCACTACCGTCAACTTCCGTGAGATTTACACCTAGATATTGGGGAAGGTGTAAGGGGAGTAAACTAGCTAATAGTTTACGGATCAACTTTATTTTAGTTTAGGTCCGGTGCACTTGTCGCCTGTCTGTGGCAGTCGTGCTGCTTACATGTTATGCGCCAAGCAGGCAGGCTGGGATAGTTTTAAGGACACAACTCGCTAACGGCGCAGCCACTTTTGTTAAGGCCAAGTAACCAACGGCCGCCTGGCGGGGTTTAAACTTGAGACCATGTCGACAATTTCTACCGCCGAAGTTGCGCGTGTAGCCGCATTGGCTCGCGTTGCACTAACAGACGCCGAGGTGGAGCGCCTAGCTAAAGAGCTCGACGCCGTAGCCTCCTCATTTGCTCGCGTTAACTCTGTGGTTTCCGCAGAAATCCCCGCCACCAGCCACCCGGTGCCGCTAACTAACGTGATGCGTGAAGATGTACCGGGCCCCACCTTGGATGTAGAAGAGCTTCTAGCCGGCGCCCCCGCCAGCGAAGACTCCATGTTCCTAGTACCCCAGATTTTGGGTGATGAGGAGTGAGCGTGAACAGCGAACTTACCCGTCTAAGCGCAGCCGAGCAGGCCGCCAAACTAGCCGCCGGAGAATTTAGCTCCCGCGAACTAACCCAGGCCCACCTAGAGCGCATTGATGCCCTAGAGCCTGCCGTGGGTGCCTACCTAAACGTAGACCACGACGGCGCCCTGGCCGCCGCTGACGCCGTCGACGCTGCCCGCAAGGAAGGCGCCGCGCTACCTGAGCTAGCCGGTGTGCCCGTAGCAGTTAAAGACCTGTGCTGTACTCGCGGCCAGGTGACCACCGCTGCCTCCAAGATCCTGGAAGGCTGGGTGCCGCCCTACGACGCCACTTTGGTAGCTAACATTCGCGCCAACCAGATGCCGATTTTGGGTAAGACCAACCTGGACGAATTCGCCATGGGTGGCTCCACTGAGCACTCGGCTTTCCACCGCACCGCCAATCCCTGGGATTTAGAGCGTATCCCTGGTGGTTCTTCAGGTGGCTCGGCTGCCGCCTTGGCCGCCTATGAGGCCCCGCTAGCGGTAGGTACCGACACCGGTGGCTCGATCCGTCAGCCCGCTGCCGTCACCGGCACCGTGGGGGTTAAGCCCACCTACGGTACGGTTTCGCGTTTCGGTGTAATCGCTATGGCTTCCTCGCTGGACACCCCCGGCCCCATGGCCCGCAACGTGCTTGACACTGCGCTGCTGCACGACGTGATGGCCTCCTATGACCCGCTGGACTCCACTTCACTGTCTGACGCCCCCCGAGGCATGGCCGACGTGGTGCGCGCCGCCCAGGCCGGCATGGACTTAAAGGGTCTGCGCGTGGGTGTAATTTCTCAGCTCGACGGCGGCGAAGGCTACCAGGAAGGGGTAGTGGACTCCTTCCACCAGGCCCTAACCCTGCTGGAGAACGCCGGCGCCACCATCAAGACTGTGGACCTGCCCCACCTGGAATACGCCCTGGACGCCTACTACCTGATCATGCCCGCCGAGGTTTCCTCCAACCTGGCCCGCTACGACGGTATGCGTTACGGCCTGCGCGTTGAGCCCAAGGAAGGCCCGGTCACCGCTGAGCGCGTTATGGCTGCTACCCGTGGCGCCGGTTTTGGTGACGAGGCTAAGCGCCGCATCATTTTGGGCACCCACGTGCTCAGCGCCGGTTACTACGACGCCTACTACGGCAGTGCCCTGAAGGTGCGCACCCTGGTACAGCGCGACTTTGACGCCGCCTTTGCCGACGTCGACATTTTGGTCAGCCCCACCAGTCCGATCACCGCTTACCGTTTCGGTGAGAAGGATGACCCGCTGACCATGTACAAGCTGGATGTAACCACCATTCCGGCTAACCTGGCGGGTATCCCTGGCATGAGCCTGCCTAGCGGTCTTAGCGAAGGCTTGCCGGTGGGCTTCCAGATCCTGGCCCCGCAACGTAAGGATGACCGTCTCTACCGCGTGGGTGCGGTGCTAGAGGCGCTGGTAAACGAACGTGTTGGTGGCGCGCTGCTAGAGCGTGCCCCCCAGCTATAAGGAAGTGCGATGAGCGATAAGCTAATGGATTTCGACGAGGCCGTTGAGCGTTTCGATCCGGTTTTGGGCCTCGAAGTGCACGTCGAGCTGGGTACTGCTACCAAGATGTTCGACGCCGCCCCTAACCAGTTTGGCGCCACCCCTAACTCACTAACCACCCCTACCTCTGTGGGTCTGCCCGGCGCTCTGCCGGTGGTTAACGCCAAGGGTGTGGAGTACGCCATCCGTATCGGTTTGGCCCTGAACTGCTCAATTGCTGAGTCTTGCCGCTTTGCCCGCAAGAACTACTTCTACCCGGACCTGGCTAAAGACTTCCAGACCTCCCAGTTTGATGAGCCCATCGCCTACGACGGTTACCTAGATGTGGAGCTAGAAGACGGCGAAATTTTCCGCGTGCCCATCGAGCGCGCTCACATGGAAGAGGACGCCGGTAAGAACACCCACATTGGTGGCGCCGACGGACGTATTGAGGGTGCGGAATACTCGCTGGTGGACTACAACCGCGCTGGTGTGCCGCTGGTGGAGATCGTGACCCGCCCCATTGAGGGTGCCGGTAAGCGAGCCCCCGAGGTAGCTGCCGCCTATGTGCGTACCTTGCGTGATATTTTCCGTGCCATTGGGGTTTCTGAGGCCCGCATGGAGCGCGGTAACGTGCGTGCGGACGTGAACGTGTCGCTGCGCGAGAGCCCCGATGCGCCGCTGGGTACCCGCACTGAAACCAAGAACGTCAACACCTTCCGCTCTATTGAGCAGCACATTCGCTACGAGATTCAGCGTCAGGCCGCGATTTTGGCTGACGGCGGTGAGATCGTGCAGGAGACCCGCCACGGTCAGGCTGACGGTACTACCGCTCCCGGCCGAGTTAAGTCCGACGCCGACGACTACCGTTACTTCCCTGAGCCTGACCTGGTACCCGTGGCTCCTAGCCGCCAGTGGGTGCAGGAGATTGCTGCCTCGCTACCGGAGATGCCGGCCGCTAAGCGCCGTCGTCTAAAGGAAGCCTGGGGACTAAGCGACGAAGAGATGCGCGATGTGGTCAATGCTGAGGCCCTGGACCTGATTGAGGCTACCGCTTTGGCTGGCACCAGCGGCCAGGCTGCCCGTAAGTGGTGGATGGGTGAGCTGGCCCGTTACGCCAAGGAGCAGGAGCAGGCACTTACTGACCTGCCGGTTACTCCCGCCCAGATTGCGGCTTTGCAAAAGATGGTCGACGACGGCGAGCTAACTGACAAGCTAGCCCGTCAGGTGCTCGCTGGGGTACTAGCTGGCGAAGGTGACCCGGCTGAGGTTGCCGCTAAGCGTGGCCTGAAGGTAGTTAGCGACGACGGTGCCCTGCTGGAAGCCGTGGACGCCGCCCTGGCGGCTCAGCCCGATGTGGCCGACAAGATTCGTGCCGGTAAGGTAGCTGCCGCCGGCGCAATTGTGGGCGCAGTGATGAAGGCTACGCGTGGCCAGGCTGACGCTAAGCGTGTACGCGAGCTGATCATGGAGCGCGTACAGGGCTAAACGAAACTGGCTAAATTACAAGCCAAAATAACGGAGGGGACGTGGCCTTGCGGCCACGTCCCCTCCTGTTTAGTAAAGACAAATAGTTAAAATTGCAAAGATTACAAACAAGCCGGGCGTTTATTGTGGGAAACCTCGCTGCACAGCGCGTATTTAGTCGGACACAATAGTGTCAATGAACGGCATACAGGCCTTAGCCACCGCCGTCGTTTTGTGAAAGGACTACAAAAATGGCACAGCCCAGCCCTAGCTACACCGTAGCTCTGCGACTACAGGTACCGCGCAGCCAGGCTTCGGTAGCGCAGTTGGTTGACACTGCGGCTTCCACCGGTGCCATCGTCACCGGTGTTGACGTGGATGACCCCAGCGGCGAGAAGGTCGTAATCGACCTAACCATGGACCTGCGGGACTCCAACCACCGCCTTGAAGTAATTGATCTACTCAAGAACCTGCCCGGAGTGGAAGTTGAAACCGTAGGCGACTCCACCTTCCTGGCCCACATCGGCGGCAAGATTGAAATCGCCGCACGTACCCCCATTCGTAACCGTCGTGACCTCTCTCGTGTCTACACCCCCGGTGTAGCCCGTGTTTGCAAGGCTATCTACGACACCCCCTCCAAGGCCCGCAAGCTAACCATCAAGCGCAACACTGTTGCCGTGGTTACCGACGGCACCGCCGTGCTCGGTCTAGGTGACATCGGCCCTGAGGCCGCCATGCCGGTAATGGAAGGTAAGGCCGTACTGTTCAAGCAGTTCGGTGGCGTTGACGCTTGGCCGGTGGCCCTGGACACCAAGGACCCCGACGAGATCGTGTCTATCGTTAAGGCTATAGCCCCCGCCTACGGCGGCATCAACCTAGAAGACATCGCCGCCCCCAAGTGCTTCGACATTGAGGCCCGTCTGCGTGAAGAGCTGGACATCCCGGTCTTCCACGACGACCAGCACGGCACCGCCATTGTTACCCTAGCCGCCCTAATCAACGCCCTAAAGGTAGTTGGCAAGAACATCGAGGATGTACGTATTGTGCTTTCCGGTGTGGGTGCGGCTGGTTCTGCTATCGCCAAGCTGCTGATGGCTCACGGCGCTCGCGACATTGTTGGTTACGGTCGCGACGGCGCCCTCAACGGTGACAACACCGAGGGTATGAACGAGCACCGTCGTTGGCTGGCTGAGCACACCAACCCCCGCCACGTTACCGGCAGCCTGAAGGAAGGCCTCAAGGGCGCCGATGTGTTCATCGGTGTTTCCTCCGGTAACCTGCTGGAGCCTGAAGACCTAGCGGTTATGAACGAGGGCGCCATTGTGTTCGCCATGGCTAACCCCACCCCCGAGGTGGACCCGATCGCCGCCACCAAGTACGCCGCTGTGGTGGCCACCGGCCGTAGCGACTACCCCAACCAGATCAACAACGTACTGGCCTTCCCGGGCCTGTTCCGTGGTCTGCTGGACACCGGTATCACCGACATCTCCACCGAGCTGCTGCGTGCTGCCGCCACCGGTATCGCTTCGGTAGTTTCTGAGCGCGAGCTCAGCCCGGTTTACATCATTCCGGGTGCCTTTGACACTCGCGTTGCCGACGCCGTAGCTGACGCTGTGCGTGACATCGCCTGATTTGTCTCTACTGGCTGCCTGAATTTTCAGGCTGGCTAGTGGTGGGGCCGTCCCTTATGGGGCGGCCCCACACTTGTTTTACGGGGCCTCGCTGGGCGTCCCCGGCCTCATGGAAGGGCTCCACCATTAGGGGCGCCAGGTCAGCCTCCCTGGGCGTCTCCGGCCTCATGGATGTCTGTGGCCTCAGGGGTGGCCCCGGCCCGCCACCTGTTTATGCGGGTGATCGCGCACTTGCTGCTCACGTTGGGGGAGTAGGCAGAGGCGGCGGTCTCTAAACTATTTTTAGATGTTGCCGGTCACAAAATTTAGGGCCGCGCTCTGCATAGATCAAACCTAGTAAACCCTGGTTCAAACCAATCTTAACTAGGTAAAATACATGCCTAGGCCGGCCCTTCAGGGGGCCTTCTGGTATTGGCTTAGAACCCTGATTTACCCCCGAAGCGGCCATTTTGTGGCTACGGTCACTCAAAACTGGGTTGCGAGACTGGTGGACGGCCGCTAAAGTTATACGAGTGCCTGCGGGACAGCAACGAAAACAAAAAATTCGTTAGATGTTCTGCTGGGTGCGTTGTTTGAGAACTCGATAGTGTGTCAAGTTTTTTTATGTCTTGAATTCTTCTCCAACAGGCATGGTGTTTGTTGGGGGGTTTTTCTTGTTGATTTCTTTGTCAACTATTATTTTTTTGAGCTAGTTGTTTTCTGGTTCTTCAGTTTTTTTGGAGAGTTTGATCCTGGCTCAGGACGAACGCTGGCGGCGTGCTTAACACATGCAAGTCGAACGAAAATACCAAGCTTGCTTGGTTGATTAGTGGCGAACGGGTGAGTAACACGTGAGTAACCTGCCCCTTACTTTCCTGGATAACTGCTCGAAAAGGGTAGCTAATACGGGATATTCTGGCCTTCCTGCATGGGTTGGTTGGAAAGGTTGTTTTTCTGGTAAGGGAGTGGGCTCGCGGCCTA
>NZ_JH470340.1:0-90118 GCF_000239695.1 Actinomyces graevenitzii C83
GTACGAGAGGACCGGGACGGACGAACCTCTGGTGTGCCAGTTATCCTGCCAGGGGTATGGCTGGTTTGCTACGTTCGGGATGGGTAACCGCTGAAAGCATCTAAGCGGGAAACTAGCTTCGAGATTAGGTTTCCGTCCCTGTTTTTTGGGGGGAGGTTCCCGGTAGATTACCGGGTTGATAGGCTAGGAGTGTAGACATTGTAAGGTGACCAGCTTACTAGTACTAATTGACCGATTACTAACAATAACTTGTTGCATCAGCTTTGGTTGGTGTTTGTTTGATGGTGTTTGCGTCCACTGTGCGGTTCACGACCAACACGGCCTCGAATCCTTAATGGGTTTGTGGGTTGGGTTGTTAAGTGGATATATTGTTTCACTGACTGGTGAGTGGTTATCCCTTTTTTTGGGGTGTTGCTTGTTTTGGTTGTGTTGGTGGTTTTAGCGAGGGGGTTACACCCAGTATCCTTTCCGAACCTGGAAGTTAAGCCTTTCTGCGCTGATGGTACTGCAACTGGTGGGTTGTGGGAGAGTAGGGCGCTGCCAACCGTTTCCTTATGGTGGTGGGGGTGTTGATCCTGATCGGTCAGGGTTGATGCCCCCACCACCCTTTTGTTTTACCAGCCTGGGCCCGGCGTCGTCGTCGGCAAAGAACAAACCACCTGGGCATTTTTGCCCATACCGCAACCCACTTACCTAATACGCTTATGCCATGGACCAAAGCGCAGGCATCAGCCGGGAGCTATTTAAAGCTCTAATTAAAGCGACGCTGGCAGCAGTACTCGGGATCGCGGTGGTCAGTGCCATCGCCTGGGGCAACAATTTTTATAAACAACTCGAAAAAACCAAATTCGACAACGCCCCCATCCTGTACACAAACTTACAGTACAGCGCTTACGCCACCGCTGAGCGCAACCTAAACGTCACCGAAGACGTCACCATCCGCATCAAAGACACCCGCAGCTACTCGCAAATGTTCCAGCTCTACGAGCTAAAACAAGGCCAGCAGCTAAAAGACGTAACAGTCACGGACCTAGACACCAACCAGGAGCTGACCAAAAGCAGCTTCACAGACCCCTCCACCATCTCAAGCACAAAAGAATGGGACGAGCAGTACGCCGGCAAAACCTATGTGCGCATAGCCGACAGCTCCACCGACTACAACGGGGAAGCCGTCAACTACCCCACCAAAGTTGAGATCGGCTGGAATATTAAACGCACCAGCTCCGCCTCCGCCCTGCGCTACCGCATCACCATGAGCTTCATCGGCGGCGGGGAGCTGACCAATGACATCGTCAAAGTCCTGTGGAGTCCCATCTCCGACAAAAACATGGTGCCCATTAAACACCTCAGCATCGACTTCTCCATGCCCAAGCAAGTCCCCGCCCAGCGCACCTGGATGTGGCTGCACTACGACGGCGTCGCTACCGGCACCCCAGGCGGCGCCCCCACCACCAACGGCGCCATTCCCGGTGACCCCCAAGCCGGCTCCAGGCGCCACTACGAAGCCGACTTTGTTAAAGGCGGAAAATCCGTAACCCTGGCCTACATGTGGGATGCCAGCGCCATTTCCGGCTACACCCCCACGGCCACGCCAGCTCAGCGTCAGCAAGCCATCGACGAGGCCGTAAAAGCCCGCCTACCCCAAGAGCGCCCCTGGTGGCTTGACTGGCTAATTCCCGCCGGCTTTGGCGTATGTGTGCTGATAGCCGCAGTAGGGCTGTACGGCGCATTCAGCTCACGCCGCGCCGCCCAAGCCCAGTTTGTTGTGCCCAACATGCTGGTGACCCAAATGCCTAACCTGTCGCCGGCAGTAATCGCAGAATTTTCCAGCCATGTCTTCCCCAGCAAAGCTAAACAAAAGAACCGGCGCACCCGCCAGTTAACCAGCACCCTGCTGTCCCTGACCAACGCCGGACTGGTTAACGTCTGTCCAGGAGACGCCCAAAGATACCGCTACCTGGATCTTCGCGTGGCAAACGCACAGCAGGTGGCGCAGGCGGCCCGCTCCGGCCCGCCGCTACAGCACGGGCAGTGGACCATTGCGCTAACCGGCAAACAGCCCGGCAGGCTTTACCCCAGCCAACAGGCATTACTGGCTGCGCTATTTATGATTTCGAATAAATTGCGAGCCAGCCAATTCGATTTAGTGCAAATGCGCGCGGTACTTAAAAACAATGAGTCCACAAGCAGTGGTATGCGTAAATTCGCTAGAGCTGCCGACAAAGAATATAGCTCAGCTAATTTGCGTACCAGCTGCGGGGGACTAGCCAATGGTTGCAGCATGCTTTTGTGGATGACCATATTTGCTTTCAGCCTCTACAGCGTGGCCCGCTACAACCCCTGGGTGTGGGCCGTGCCCGGCTTCTGCTTCATTGCCGCCTTCATGCGCTCCTACAACGTAAGCACCTGCTACACCCAGCGCGGCCTGATAGTTGGCGGACAAATGCGGGCCTACTGCGCCTACCTAACCAACAGCGCCATGTACGCCCCCACCACCCCGCAGCAGTACCGCAGCGACCTGGCTAACGCGGCCGCCGTCGGTATGGCCGCCAAGGTGCAAGACGCCCTGGTGCCGCTGGGCGCCCAAATGATGGCCAGTCAGCAAGTGGCTTACAGCTGGGACGACTCCGGCCCGGGCCTATACAACCTGGACTTGACCCGCGACCTAGACTATGGCTTCCAGCCGGTAACCAGCGCGGTGGTGTGGCAAACCAGCAGCTCGGTCAGCTACAGCTCCTCCTCGTCCAGCTCCGGCGGTTTCAGCAGCTCCAGCAGCTACGGCGGCGGCAGCTTCGGGGGGCGCTAGTTCGGGAGGTGCTAACGACGACGCCGGCCAGGGCGGTGCTGCGGGCCGCGTGGGTCCCCCTGGGCGGGCCGGGCGGGACGCGTGGGTCCCCCTGGGCGGGCTGCGGGCGGCGGCCCCCGGGCGGGCCGGGGAGGCCTCGTGGGTTCGGACGCCTGGCGGTGCTGCAAGTGTGACGAGCGACGCTAACAGCTAAAATATCAAGTGATAGTGGCTGCTGAAAGTGAGCTGAGAGTCGGTATTACGCCGCTAAACGCAATAGACTGGCCAAATGAACGATCAGCCCACTACTCCAAGCCCGGACGCTGACGCCTATTCTGACCCGGAAGACGACGTCACCCCCGTGCGTGGCACGCGTTTTCCAATTACTTTGTCAGAGCCGAGTAGGCAGGATTCAGCTGCTAAGCCCTCAGGCTCTGGCGCTAAGTCCTCGGGTCCTGGCGCTAAGTCCTCGGGTCCTGGCGCTAAGCCCGACGCCGCCGCTCAGCAGGGCGGGGCAGCTCCGTCAGGTGCCTTGGCGTCGTCGCAGGCAGGTAGCCAGTCCCCGGCAGGCGCCGCAGCCCCGGCAACTGACGGGACAGCGCAAGGCTCGGCGTCGTCGTCGGGAGCGCAGGCAGGTACCGCAGCTACGGCAGGCACGGCAGCACCGGCACTAGAAAGCCCCAAGCCGCGCACCCGCGAGCAGCTACGGGCCGTGCTGGGCCTACCCTCGCGCCTGCCTTCGCGAGTAGTGACCCGCAACGGCTGGATCGCCACCGTGGTGACCACCCTGATCGCCGCCTTCACGCGCCTGTGGAACCTGGGCAGCCCCCACGAAATCATGTTTGACGAGACCTACTACGTCAAAGATGCCTACTCGATCTGGCACCTGGGCTATGAGGGCACCTGGGCGCAAAACGCCAACGCCAGTTTTGTGCGCGGTAATTTCTCCACGCTCAGCCCCGAGGCATCCTTCGTGGTGCACCCGCCGCTAGGTAAATGGCTGATCGCCACGGGTATGGAGCTGACCGGGCCGGCCTCCAGCTGGGGTTGGCGTCTGGCAGTGGCCCTAGCGGGTATTGCCACCGTGTTCCTGCTGTGCCGCCTGGTGTGGCGACTGTTCCCCTCACCGCTGCTGGTGGGGCTGGCGGGATTGTTCCTGGCTATCGACGGCGTGGGCATCACCGAGTCGCGCATCGGCCTGCTGGACGGGTTTATTGGCTTCTTCGCCCTGGCCGCTGTCTACTGCATTGTGCGTGACCGCCAAAGCCAACGCGAACGCATCGCCCGCCTACTGGAAGGCACCGCTGCAGGCGCCCTGGCGCCCAAGGCTGGATGGCGCCCCTGGATGATTAGCGCCGGCGTGCTGCTGGGGTGTGCCTGCTCAGTTAAATGGTCGGGTCTGTATCTGCTGGCCACTATCGGCATCATGACCGTGATCTGGGACGGCACCGCACTGCGCGCTGTTAAAGCCAAAGTGTGGAAGCTGGAGACCCTGGTTTCACGCGGCTGGGGTAACTTTATGCGGCTTGTGCCCGTGGCGGGAGTGACCTACCTGCTGACCTGGTTTGGCTGGTTCATGAACCCCAGCGCCTACAAGCACGGCTGGGCGGCGGCTGAGCGCGCAGCTGGGCGCGGCTCCTGGCTGCCCGATTCGATCGCGGACTTTATCGAATACCACCGCGCTATCTACGAATTCCACGTGGGCCTATCCACCCCCCACAGCTACATGGCTAAGCCCAGCGGCTGGCTGCTGCAGATGCGGCCCACCTCCTTCTACTGGTGGCAGTCCGATAAGGCATTGGGCACCAACACCTACCAGTGCGACACCCATAACTGCGTGCGGGCTATCACCTCGATCGGTAACATCCCGATCTGGTGGGCGGCTTTCGTGGCGGTGTTTGTGGTGGTTGCCTATGTGGCGCTTAAGCGCGACTGGCGCGGCTGGGTGGTGCTGGCTGGTTACATTGGCCTGTACCTGCCCTGGTTCATGTACTGGGACCGCACTATTTTCACTTTCTACACGGTAGCTTTCGTGCCGTTCGTGGTTTTGGCGCTGACTGTGGCGCTGGGCTGGGGAATTGGCTTGCTCGACGGTGACGGCGTGGTCACGGTTGGTTCTGGGGAGGCCGACGCCGCTGGGGCCGATGCCTCTGATGGGTCCGCAAGCGACGACGTCGCCACCAAGGAGACGAACGCTCAGGGCGACTTGAAAGACGAACTGGGTGCCTACCTTGGCTGGGGACAGGTGCTGGGCAAGGACTATGATCCTTCGATGTTCATGGGCCTGATACTGACCGGCATTATTGCGCTGGCGGCGGTTGTGTTTGCCTTCCTGTGGTGGCCGCTATGGACCGCACAGGTGGTGGACTACGACTTCTGGCTCTGGCACATGCTGTTTAGGAGCTGGATCTAAGCCGGCATCTACAAATACAGGCAAAATCGTCCGTCGCCTATGATTTAAACGCATATTTTTATAGGTGAAGGATGATTTTGCCTGTATCTAAAAGGGGAAGGTTATATGGCGCCCAATCAAGAAGTGCCAAGCCCTGCTGCAAGTGAGTTGGAGGCTCCCGCCACCGGCTCGCCGGACGCGGCTGCGCTGCTGTGTCTGGACGCGGCTGCGTCGTCGGCCCCTGCCGGCGAAGGGGAGCAACCGGCCCACGCCAGCGAGGCAGAGCAAGCGCTTCCTGCCGACTCTACGCCTGCACCCGGCCCGGCGCAGAGCCTTGACCTGGCCGAATACGCCCCCGCTCGGGGCACAATCACCCTGGCCGCAACCCCTATCGGCAACCGTGGCGACGCTTCGCCGCGCCTGATGGCCGCCCTGGCCCTGGCCGACGTCGTCGCCGCTGAAGACACCCGCCGCGCCCTGAACCTGGCCCAGCGCCTAGGCGTAAAAATTGGCGGCCGCCTGTTGGCCTTCCATGAGCACAACGAGCGCGAACGCTCCAGGCAGCTGCTGCAGGCCGCGCGCGGCGGTTCCAGCGTGCTGATGATTTCCGACGCCGGTATGCCCTCGGTTTCTGACCCGGGATTCCGCCTGGTCAACGCCGCTATCGACGCCGATGTGCCGGTTACCGTGGCCCCCGGACCTTCCGCAGTACTCACCGCGCTGGCGCTATCGGGCCTGGCCAGCGACCGTTTCAGCTTTGAAGGCTTCCTACCGCGCAAAAGCGGCGAGCGCGCCCGGCTACTAAGCTCACTGGCCAGCGACGCCCACACCCTGATTTTCTTCGAATCCCCCCGCCGCGTCCACGAAACCCTAACTGACCTGGCCAAAGCCTTCGGTGGGCAGCGCCGTGCGGCACTGTGTCGGGAACTGACCAAAACCCATGAAGAAGTACTGCGCGCCAGTCTAGACGAGCTGGTGGCGGCCACCGCCGAGGGGGCGCGGGGAGAAATTGTGCTGGTAGTTGCCGGCTCCACGGGGGCTAGCGTCGGCGTCGAACAGGTAGTAGACCAGGTACTGACCCTGGCTGATCAGGGCCTACGCCTCAAACAGGCGGCCGCGCAGGTGGCCCAAACCCACGGCCTGCGCAAGAATGAGCTGTACCAGGCGGCCCTGGCTGCCCGCGAAAACTAAATACTTTGGCTGGGGAGGGCGGCGCCACGCTTCTGGCGAGGACGCAGCTTGCCGGCCGGCCCGGACAGCCCGGCTGAGCTACTGGCCACCGGGCCCAGCACTTGCCGGCGCCGCGCCCGGCCAGATGCCTGCTAATCCAAGCACCCGGCCAGCCCGGCCACCAAAGACCTAAGGGAAAAACCGCAACCAATAGGGGAAGAAAAAATGACTCGAGCACTAATCGTGGTAGATGTGCAGCCCACATTCTGCGAGGGCGGGGAGCTGCCCGTCGTGGGGGGCAACGCCGTCGCCGAGCGCGTGGCCGCCTACGTGCCCGCACACCGCAAGGAATATGCGCTGGTGGTAACCACGCAGGACTGGCACATTGACCCGGGCACGCACTTTAGCGACCAGCCCGACTTCGTGGACACCTGGCCCAAGCACGGCGTGGCCGGCACTGCCAACGCGCAGCTGCACCCGGCGCTGGCAGACCTGAATGCGGACGCCTCGGTTAAGAAGGGCCAGTACGCGGCGGCCTACTCTGGTTTTGAGGGGGTCGACGACGCCGGTGTGGGCTTGGACCAGCTGCTTAAGGACGCCGGGGTGGACAGCCTAGACATTGTGGGCCTGGCGCTATCGCACTGCGTACGCGACACTGCGCTGGACGCCGCTTCCAAGGGCTACCAGGTGCGAGTGCTGACCAACCTGACCGAGCCGGTCAGCCCCGAGCTGGGCGAGGCCGCCAAGGCCAAGCTGGTTGAGGCTGGCGTGGAGCTGGCTGAGGTCGAGTAAGGCTCAGGTTAAGGGGCAGGTTAAGGCTCAAGTTACGGGCCAAGCGAGGCTGAACAGGGCCGAGTAAGGCTGCTAGCCCAGGCCACTGCTCACAAATACTGAAAAATCGTCCGTTCCCTATAAAACCCCATGGATTTTTAATAGGGAACGGACGATTTTGTATGTATCTGTATGAGCGTGAGGGTTAGTTGTGGCGGTTGGCGGCCTCGGTGGTGCTGATTACTCGGGTCGGATCCGTGTACATGGCATCAACAGGACGCTGGTCAGTTTCCTCAACCTCCTCATTTGCGCCAGCCTGCTGAGAGGCGGCTGGCTGAGAAGCAGCTGGCTTAGAAACCGGGTTGGCCGGTTCGAAAACCACCTGGTTGGTGTCAGTTGGGCTAGCGATAACCCGCGTGTCATTCGTAGGTTCCAAAGGCTGAGTAGGCCTGCCCGGCTGGTTCGGGTGCTCCAACTGGCTAACCCCAGGCACCTGAGCGGGCTGCTGCACCGGCTGTGCAGACTGCGCGGGCTGGCCGTAACCCTGGGGTACCTGGCCATAACCCTGCTGTACTTGACCATATCCCTGCACCGGCTGGCCGTAACCCTGCGCTGCCTGGGCGGCGCTTGGGGCGACACTCGGCTGTGCCTGTGCCTGCGGTTGGGTGAGGTAGGGGGTTAGCGGCTGGGTGGCTTGCTGGCCGTAAGCCTCAATGGGCTGACCCGGCTGAACTGTCTGTCCATACCCGTGAACCGGCTGACCAGGCTGTGCACTCTGGCCAGGCTGTGCCTGGCCGTAGCCTTGAGGTACTTGAGGAGCCTGCGCTTGCTGTGCTGGCTGAGGGTAGCTCTGCGGCTGCTGCGCCGACTGTGCCTGCCCGTAACCCTGGGGGATCTGGCCGTAACCTTGCACCGGCTGGCCATAACCCTGGGGTACTTGTCCGTAGCCCTGCGGCGCCTGGGCAGGCTGACCAAATTGGTCGGGCTGGCCAAACTGGCCAAACTGGCCGGGTTGACCGGGCTGAGCGGCGCCGGGCTGAGCGGCTTGGTCGGACGGAGCAAAGTTAGGCACCGGCCAGTAGCCGGCAGCATTTTGGCCCTGCGCACCAGCAGGAGAACCAGCCTGGGCGTTACCCTGAGCGGTAGCAGGAGAACCAGCCTGAGCACCGGCCGGAGTACCAACCTGGGTTCCAGCCGGGGTGCCAGCCTGCGCGGCACTTTGTGCGACACTTGTCTGTGTCTGTGCCTGTGCCTGTGCCTGTGCCTGGCCGTAGCCTTGCGGTACTTGAGGAGCCTGTGCCTGTGCCTGGCCGTAGCCTTGCGGTACTTGAGGAGCCTGTGCCTGTGCTTGCGGTTGGGTGAGGTAGGGGTTTAGCGGCTGGGTGGCCTGCTGGCCGTAGACCTCGATGGGCTGACCAGGCTGTGCTTGTGCCTGCGGCTGTGGCTGGGTGAGGTAGGGGTTTAGCGGCTGGGTGGCCTGCTGACCGTAGACCTCGATGGGCTGACCAGGCTGAGCCTGCGCGGTTACGTAAGGGTTGGTCTGAGGCTGCACGGTCACGTAAGGGTTTGGCGCCTGCGGAGCAGAGTGCGCGCTCGCGGCCTGCGCACTGGAGTTAGAACTCTGTGCAGAAGCCTGGCTTTGAGCGGCTGGGGAGGACTGCGTCTGGGAGGACTGTGCTTGGGCCGCCCACTGCCCCTGGGGTGCACCCCACTGAGGTGCGGCGGCGGCAGCAGTACCTGCGGCGCCAGCGCCCGCAGCATCCCACTGGGACGCCGCAGCAGCGTCCGGCCCCTGGGACGCAACCCCCTGTGCCTGGAAGCCCAAAGGCGCCTGGCCCGGCGTCGTCGGCACATAACCGTTAAAAGCCCTGGAGCTAGCCGAAGCGCTATCCCCATCCTGCGCGGGCAGGCCATCTGTGAAGTTGCGGCGGGCCTTAAGCTTGCGGATAAGCGCAATGACCCCAAAAATGCCTAGCCCCAGGCCCACCAAGCCAAGGAAAGCACCAGCGCCCACAAAGATGCGGGCGTAAATCAAGTCATTACTAGAGGTGACCGTGGTGGTGTCGGTGATGTCGGCGATAGCAAAAACATCGGCACGGTCAAGGTTGGGGTTAGAGCAAGCAAAAGAGTAGCTGCCCGACTTATTGGGGCTGAAAGTCGCCACCTTGTAGTAGCTCCTGTTCAGCTGAAGCTCTTCGCTGGAGTTTGCGTTGGTTACCGTGGGGCTATAGCCATCGGGGCCAGACACCACGCAGGAGGTTTTGCGAGCGGAATCCAACTTCGTTGAGGCAGCATAGAAAGCGTAAGTCCGGTTGGCCTCAAGCTGGGCGCTCTTGGATGTGCCCGGAGAAAAAGATGACAAAGACGGCAGCGTGGCGTCGGTAAGGTTCAGTGAGGCCAGGCCCGCGCCCACCGCCAAAGTGATTAGCCCGAGAACCAGCCAGAATACTGAAAGCCCCAGGCCCGGCTTGCTGATAAGGCTTTTCTGGTCCGTGGGTGGCAAAATTCCGGCGTTTTGCCCCGGGGGTGCCCAGGTTGTGGCCGCGCTGGGGGCGCTTTGCGGGTTCGGGCCGCTAGCGGAGCTGTAACTGGTGCTGGCGGAGCCGTACGGTCCTGGATTGAACTGGTTGTCCGGCATGTTAAATCCTTAAATCGGTTGCTGTTCTAAGCCTAGCTGAATAGCTGCCAGGCTTAGCGTTTTACGTGGCTGGTGACGACGGCGTCCATGCTGGTTGCGTTATCTGCGGGGCGACGACGGCGCAGCTGGCGTGGCACGTCAAAGTTGCGTAGGCCGATACTCGGGTGAGGCGGTGGCTGTGGGGCCTGCTGATGCTGACGCGGGCATGTATGCGGGCAGAGGCGTGGGAAACTCGGCCTGTAGCTGGCGACGCTCTTTAGAGGCTCGCTCTTTAGAGACGCGCCAAATGTTACGAACAGTCACAACTGTGAAAGCTGTCTCTAATAAAATTATGGCTGCGCTGATGGTCACCATTAAATAGCCAAGAAATAGTTCTATTTGAGTCTTAGCGTAATAGTTGTCTGTAGTGTCCGCTACAGCAAAAGAGTGTGAACCGCTTAAATTAGGGTTAACGCAAGAAAAACTGTAAGTACCGGTCTTACCTGCAGAGATTCTGCCAAGTTTGTAGTAACCATCAATGTTAAGCTCGCTGTCTACTGGCTGTTCCATGATAGAGGCCTGGTAGTCTCCGGGGCCTGAGATTACACAGCTGGTCTTGTCGGCTATAGTCTGAATGTTGGTTTTAATGTAGAAATAGTATTCTTTGTTGTTATCTAGGTAGACGCTTTTGGGGTTGTCTGCAGAGAAAGTGTTTAGGTTTGGTGCGATTATAGTTGGCAGAAGTAAAGTCAGGGTGATAGTGAAATTTGCGATCATTATTAGATTTAAAAATATGATAATTATTTCAGCCCATAATGGACGGGGTGGGGGCGTAGCTTTTTCTGGGGTTTGTAGCTCTTTCTGGGGTTGCAGATATGCTGGCCCGAAGCTGGCTGGGGCGTGAATGTTTTTAGCGTTGGGGCTGGCATAGATGCGAGCGAATGGGTCGCTGTCTGCTGCAGCTAGGTTGGCGGCAGCTTGAGGCTGGCTAGCGGGCATGACTAATCCTTAAATCGGTTGCTGATGCAACCCTAGCGGAATAATCAGTGTGCCTAGAGCTGCCTGGTAGGGGGTTAGTACCCTTGACAACTAACTTAAACAGTGCCTTGCAGTGATCGCTTGTGTGCGCGTGAACGGGCTGCGTTACGAAGGCCCCTGAAAATAAGATTTATGGTGCCCGCAGATATTAGCAGTAGTCCAGGTAATGCAATGGTTGAAGCATAAAAAACTATGATCCGGTTATAGCATATTTCTGACGACATATCGTGGACTTTAGGAAATGCGGTAGTTTCAGCTATAATAAATGACTGATATTTTGATTCGTGTTGGTCTGTGCAGAAAAACTTGTAGGTGTCAGACTTTGTGGGGCGCACTTGTCCAAAGTCATTATAAAATTCTATGAATGAATAATGTTCGCTAGGTTCCCAGGTTTCTGCGGGTAAATTATTTCCTTTTGAGTCTACGATAGAGCAATGTGGGTGATCGTATTTACTCCCAGTATATAGGGTATAGGTTTTGTTGGCCTCAAGATAGATACTCTTAGTTATGCTCCCCTCGAAAGTAGTGGACGCAGGAATGTCTGTTCTACCAAAGTACGGTTCAGCTATTACTGTGCCCAACATGAGTGGGAATAACCCGAAAATAATCATGAATACTGAGCTGTCGCAGTACCAGAAACAATCTGAGATGCGTCGCCAAAGTGTTTTTGGCTCATTTACTTCTGGCTCAATCTCGGGGATTGTGTCCATTAGGGCATCCCATAGTTCGTCGATATTATCCGGCACACTTCTAGGTGCCTTGCTAGCTGCGTTGCTCGCGCTTGCATCAATTTTTTCGTCACTGGCCATAGTGAATCCTTAAAACTGTGTGCTTGGGCAGAGTCTAACCCAAACCCTGAGCCCATGTGCACATTTAAAGCCGCTGGGCGCCGTCGCCAAAACAGCGGGGCAGACAAGAACGCGGCGCAAGCAAAACGCAAAGCCGCTGGGCGCCGTCGCCGCCAGGGCACCATGCGGGGCGCCGTCGCCGGCAAGGCCAGTGCTTACCAGGCGGCGCAAGCAAAATATCGGTTCGGGCAAATCAGGCCAAAGCCAGTAAACTAGGGGCCATGACGCACATTCTTTCAGCTGTTGCCTGGCCCTATGCGAACGGGCCACGCCACATTGGCCACGTAGCCGGTTTCGGTGTCCCCTCAGACGTTTTCTCCCGCTACATGCGAATGGCTGGCTATGACGTGCTCATGGTCTCCGGCACTGACGAGCACGGCACCCCCATCCTGGTGGCCGCCGACGAAGCTGGAGTTAGCGCCCGCGAACTAGCAGACGAAAACAATCGCCTCATTGTTGAGGACCTGGTTGCCCTGGGTCTGTCCTATGACCTATTTACCCGCACCACCACCGGTAACCACTACCGGGTTGTGCGTGAAATGTTCGAGGCCGTGCGCGACAACGGTTACATGATTGAGCGCACCACCCGCTCAGCCATCTCACCCTCCACCGGCCGCACCCTGCCCGACCGTTACATTGAAGGCACCTGTCCTATCTGTGGAGCCGACGGCGCCCGTGGCGACCAGTGTGACAACTGCGGTAACCAGCTCGACCCCACTGACCTGATTAACCCCCGCAGCCGCATCAACGGCGAAACCCCCAAGTTCATCGAATCCAACCACTGGTTCCTGGACCTGCCGGCGCTAGCCGACGCCCTAGGCGAGTGGCTAGATGAGCGTGAAGCCTCGGGCACATGGCGCCCCAACGTTATTAAGTTCTCCCAGAACATCCTCAAGGAAATCCGTCCGCGTGCCATGAGCCGCGACATTGACTGGGGTATCCCGATCCCCGGCTGGGATGACCAGCCTGGCAAGCGCCTGTATGTGTGGTTTGACGCCGTAATCGGCTACCTGTCTGCCTCCATTGAGTGGGCGCGCCGCAGCGGCGACCCCGAGGCCTGGCGCCAGTGGTGGAACAACCCCGACGCCCTGACCTACTACTTCATGGGTAAAGACAATATTGTTTTCCACTCCCAGATTTGGCCTGCTGAAATGCTGGCCCAAAACGGTAAGGGCTCACGCGGCGGCGACCACAACCCCTTCGGTCAGCTAAACCTGCCCACCGAGGTGGTTTCCAGCGAGTTCCTAACCATGGAGGGCAAGAAGTTCTCCTCCTCGCACGGCATCGTGATCTATGTGCGTGACGTGCTCAGCCGCTACCAGGCTGACGCGCTGCGTTACTTCATCTCTATTGCCGGCCCGGAAACCGCTGACGCTGACTTCACCTGGGCTGAGTTCGTGCGCCGCACCAACTCTGAGCTGGTGGCCGCCTGGGGTAACCTGGTCAACCGCACCGCCTCCATGATCCACAAGCGTTTCGGGCAGATCCCCGAGCCGGGCGAGTTCACTTTTGAAGACCGCTCGCTGCTAGCTGAGGTGGAGCGGGGCTTCAAGACCGTGGGTGACCTGATCATGCACCACCGCCAAAAGGCCGCCCTGAGCGAAGCTATGCGCCTGGTGGGTGAAGCCAACCGCTACATTGCCGAAACCGAGCCTTTCAAGCTCAAGAGCGAAGACCAGCAGGAGCGCCTACGCACCATCTTGTTCGTGTTGGCCCAGGTGGTAGCCGACTTGAACCTGATGCTCAGCCCCTTCCTGCCGCACGCCGCTAACGACGTCGACCGCGTAATGGGTGGGGACGGCCAGATCGCCCCCATGCCGGTGATTGAGGAAGTAACCGAGCTGGACCCGCAGGTGCTGCCGGCAGACTTCGCTGGCCGCAAGTCCTACCCGATCATCACCGGTGACTACACCACCGCCCCCACCTGGGAGCGTCACGCAGTCACCCCGGGCACGCCCGTAGGCAAGCCCACCCCGGTGTTTGTGAAGCTGGATGAAGCCATCATTGAGCAGGAGTTGGCCCGTTACGCCGGGCAGGTGCCCGACGATGTCACCGGCGCCTGAGCTGTTTAGAAACTAACTGTGCCCTCGGTGCTAGCCGCAACTGGTAGCGCCGAGGGCACGCGCATGTAACACGTGCATGTAACTTGCGCCCTTAACCGGGCTCTGCGCCCTTAACCGGGGTCACCCTCATCTATTAAACCGGGGCCACCCTTATCTATCAGGGAGAACAAAGTGTCTAAACGTAAGCCGAGCGATTGGCCGGCGCTGGAAAATATTGCCCGCCTGCCGCAGGCGGTCATGGATAACCACACCCACTTGCCGATTTCGCCCACTGAGGGCCCGGGGGCGGCGGCTGCTTCCGGCCCGCTTAGCGCCGCGCAGCTGGTAGAGCGGGCCCAGGCGGTGGGGGTGGACCGCATGATCACTAGCGCCTGTGAGCTGCCCGCTTTTGCGCCGTCGTTGGAGCTGGCCCGACAGCTGCCGGGGGTGAAGGTGGCGCTGGCGATTCACCCGAATGAGGCGGTGCTGCATGCGGGCGTCAGCGAGGTGGGCCCTGATGGTTTGCAGCCGCGTTTTGAAGCCCACCATGGCGCATATGATCTCGACGCCGCCTTGGCCCAGGTGGAGCAGACCTGCCGCGAAAATCCCGAAACTGTGGTGGCGGTGGGGGAGACCGGCATGGATTTGTTCCGTACCGGCCCGCGTGGGAGCGTGGCGCAGCGGGAGTCTTTCCGCGCCCATATCGCTCTGGCTAAGGAGCTGGGTTTGCCGTTGCAGATCCATGACCGCCAGGCTCACCGTGAGTGCATTGAGGTTTTGCTTGCCGACGGCGCCCCTGAGCGTACGGTTTTCCACTGCTTTAGTGGGGATGAGGCTATGGCTCAGGTGTGTGCTGAGCATGGCTGGTATGCCTCAGTGTCGGGGCCGGTGACTTACAAATCTAACCGGGAGCTGCGCGCTGCAATTGCGGCGATGCCACAGCAGTTGCTGCTGATAGAAACCGATGCCCCCTACCTGCCGCCTACCCCTTACCGGGGTATGCCTAATGGCTCTTACCTGTTGCCGGTGACGTTAACCGCCTTGGCGCAGCTGCGCCAGCTGAGCCTGGAGCAAATGTGTCAGCTGGTTAACCGCAACAGCCGTGAAGTGTACGGCTTTTAAATAAGTGCTCGCCGGGCCTGAATGAACAGGCCCGGCGCACGGGAGTATTAGAGGAGTATTAGACCTGGGCAGCTAAGAAAGCTTAGACGCTGTCAGGGTGTCTGTTGGACGCTCAGTTGAGCGGGCGCACCTGGGCTTCGGGCACGGCCACGGGAGTGGAGTTGGACTGCGCAGGCCCACCAAATAGGCGCTCCTTAACAGACTCAACCACCTTGTCGGTGACCTTTTCACCCTGGCGCTTGACGGCGTCGGAAACCTTAGCCTTAGTTGAATCCACGCGGGTGCGCACGGCGGGAGACTCCACCACACGCCCGGCAGCGGCCTTAATCTTTTCGTACTGGGCGCGCCCGGCGCGGGTGCCCAGCACGTAGCCGCCGGTCAGGCCAATCAGGAACGGGAGTTTGCTAGCCATTTATTTCTCCTTACGGTTGGGGGCCTACCAGCGAGGCTGGCAGTTTACGAGCCAAAGTGAAGCCGTCGCGGCCACTAACCACCAGGGCGCCGGACTGTTTGAGGCTGCGCACCTGCGGCTCAGCCAGGGCCACGTGGTTACCACCCGCTAAAACATGCTCTGATGAGGTCAGTTTACGGATGGCAATAGCCTCTACCTTGTCGCCGTGGTCGTGGGCGAGGTCGCCGTAAATGATCCGGTCAAACTGGCCGTCGTCACCAATTAGTAGCCACTTTACCTCAGGCAGGTCAATCATTAGGCGACGCAGCTGGGTGCGTTTGTGTTCCAGGCCTGAGCGGAACCAGCCGGTGTTGGTGGGGCCCCAGTCGGTCATGAGCATGGGGCCGCGCGGGAAGTGGTTGCGTTCAAAGAAATTACGCAAAGTGGGCACCACATTCCAGGCGCCTGTAGACAGGTAGATTACCGGCGCACCCGGGTTGGTTTTTTGTATCCGGTTGAGCAGTGCGGCCATGCCCGGCACGGCTTGGCGCGCAAAAGACTGCTTAACGAAAGCGTTCCAGCTGGCCACCAGGGCACGCGGCATGTGAGTGACCATTACGGTGTCGTCGATGTCGCACACCACGCCCAGCTGTGGCCCGTCAGGGATGATCAGCACGGGGGCTTTGATTGTGTCCATGGCGGGGCCGGTGATGGTGGCTTCATGCCAGCCGGGTTTGAGGTTGTGGTTACGGATGACGACGTCGATATAGCCGCCCCGGTCTGCCTGTGCGGAGAGTTTGCGCCCACCCACCTTCACGGTGAAGGGGATGAACGGTACCGGGATGTCAATGAAGGAACGCCAACCGCGTTGGGCGTCTAGCAGTGAAGCCATGGCGGCTTCACGCAGCTGGGTGATAGAAGGCAGATCCTCAGGGATGTGCTGGAATAGTGGGCCCTCGGCGGGTGCGCCGGGTGGGCGCATCACTACACGCGCAATTACGCGCACCATGGTGGCCGAGCCGTAGCCATCATAGGCCACTGCTCGTGGGCGCCAGCCGGCGCGGCGTAGTCGCGGAATCACGTGGCGGTGGAAGTGTTCTTCACCGCGTCGTGCCAAGTCAGATAGGGGCATCGGTTCTCCTCAAGGAGTTCCAGCCTAGTCGAGCTGTTGCCTGCACCGGTAACGCCCAGGCCAGGGCTACGCCAGAGGCGATAGCGGCCAGGGTGTAGGAGGAGCCCACCAGCTGCTTTACCACGCTCCAGTGCAACTCGTTAACCTGCCCGTAGGGGAACCACCAATGCGGGGCCATGATGAATAGTGCCCCTTGCGCTAGGGCCAAAGCGGCCAGGGGCGCGGACTTTAGCCGCAGCGCCACCGCGATTAGCGCCACCACGCTGGCTAGCCCCCACACCCAGTGGTGCGACCAGGTGATGGGGGAGACCAGCAGCCCTAGGGTCATGATTACTGCGGCTGTCAGTAAGGTGGCCAGGTTTTCGGGTAGCGCCGGGGATGCTGGGCTAGTGGCGACGGCGCTCGGGGCGGCGACGGCGTCGCTGGCGGCTGTCTCGGTGGCGTCGCCAGCAGGGGCGGCGGGCGCGGCCGTATTAAGGAGGCCGGATGCGACGTCGTCGGAGGCAGAGCGCGAGGTGACCACGCTAGTAGCGGCGGCCTGAATACGCAGGCACAGCCAGACGGCGGCCACCAAAGCCAGCACCACCGCGATCGCCCAAGTAATACTCCAGGCGTTTTCCGGCAGGGCGCGGGCCACGAACCCCTTCAGGTTCTGGTTGCCGGCGTAGTAGGCATCCCCGGCGCGCTGGGGGTCCCACATGGCGTCAAAGAAGAAACGGGCAGACTCGCTCGGGCTGATAATCCAGCTGAGCAAGGTGACGGTGAGCGAGGTAGCCACCATGGTGATAGCTGAACGCCACTGACGGCGCAGCAGGAAAATAAGCACGGCAATAGCTGGGGTTAGCTTGATAGCAGCCGCTAAACCAGAGGCCACGCCGCGTCCCTTCCAGCTGGGAGGTGCGGCCACATCAATCATCACCAGTGCCATCATGGCGGTGTTGACCTGGGCAAAACCAACCGACTGGTTGAACGGCTCTAGGCACTGTTGGACCAGGATCGCTGCCCACGGGGCAATAGCAAAAGCTGAGCCCCAAGAGCAGCCCAGGCTGCGCCCCACCAAGGCCACAATCACAGCGGTTTGCAGAGCAATGGCCATGATCATTAGGGGCGCGGCGATCTCATAATCAAACCAGGTCAGTGGGGATAGTGCCCAGGCCCCAAAAGGCGGGTAGGTGAAGGGGTACATCTTGTTGTCAGGCAAGGCGTACCAGTCGTACAGAGAATTACCGCTAAACCAGTTATTTAACGCATACCAGTACACGTATACGTCAAAATGCAGAGGTAGCCTGTAGTCCTTGTCGTACAACTGTGGATAGGTGGACACCAGCAGACACAGCCAGCCCAGTATCTGCACAATCGGGGCGCGCATAGTGGCGTAAATGCTAGCGCGTAAGTCTGCAAAAGAAAGATTCATGATACCTCGATATCTGTGGCCTCTGGGTTGGCCAGGGGGGAGCTAAGCGCAGATACAAACAGCCCTAGGGTATCTGACGTACTCCCAGGGTGCGGCGCAAAGTACGCGCCCCACCCCACACAATCACCACGGCTAGCCACGCCATAACCGTAACTGCCAAGAAACCACCGTGCGCGCCAGAATCGTCGATAGCTAAACCAGCTAGGAACGTACCCACAGAAACACCCACGTTAATAGTGGTGCTAAGCCAAGTCAGGCCCTCAGTGATCTGGTTGTCGGCCACCGAATGCTGCACAATCTGGTTGGCGGTAGTGAAAGTAGGGGCAATAGCCATACCGGTGATGGCCGCAGCTACCGCCACAAACCACAGGTTAGGGGCAAAAATCAGGGTGGAGGCACCCAATGCCAAAACAGTCACGCCCACCACGAACTGGCGTTGCAGCGGCCAATGCCACTGGCGTGAACCGTGAATCAGCGCCGCCACCAGCGAGCCGGTAGAGAAGCAAGCCAAGATAGCGCCGGAAAGATTCTTGTGACCATGCTCAGTAGCTGAAGCCACAATCGCCACATCGTTGGCGCCAAACAGGCCACCCAACACTAGGCAGGTAAGCGCAGTAACCACCAACGCCCCATTACGCAAAACATGGGACTGGCCGGCTTGCTCCTGCACGGCAGCGCGCCCCTTCGCCGGCGGCTCAGTGGCGCGCTGGGATAGGAACCATAGCGAACCCACTGCCTGGGCGCTTACGGCCACAATCAAACCACTAGTAACCGGCAGAGGCGGGTTAGTCACCAGCATGGTGGCCAAGATCGGGCCAATGATGAAAGCCACCTCATCCATGGCTGCCTCAAGGGCGAAAGCCGTGTGGATTTCATCAGGGGTTTCTAGCAGGTTAGACCAGCGTGCACGCACCAGGGCGCCCATAGAACCGCTGGTACCACCGGCAATGGCGGCGCAAACCAGCAGCGCCACCGGGTGGGCATGGAAAGTAATAGACACAATCTCGCCCACCATGGCCAGACAGGAAGCCATGATGAAAGGAATCATGAAGCGCTGGCCGTAAATATCTACACGTCGAGCCAGCCAAGGCGCAGTGCAGGCAAAAGCGATCAGCGTTACCGCGCTGACCTGCCCGGCCAGGGTGTAGCTGTGATACTCGCTTTGAATAGCCAGCAGCGAAGAAATTGACACCATAGACATGGGCATGCGCGCCAGCAGTCCGGTGGCAGAAAATTTAAAAGCACCGGGTTTACGTAGGATGTTTACATAGTTAGATGCCACCGCTCCATGATTACACGGGGAGCGGTGGCAAACTGAACTATGTAACTGTGAGAATCCAAACCAGACCTGAGAAGCGCTTGCGGCTTGCGCTCAAGCTGGAGGTCTGCGCCTAGCGCTGCTCGGGGTTAGCTCAGCGCTGCTTGGGGTTAGCTCAGCGCTGCTCAGAGTTGGCTGCGTGACGGTTAACCGTGAAGCCCTGACCGTTAAGAGTATTCCAGCAGGTGACGCCCTCTTCGGTGGAGGTGCAGGCGAAAACGCCATGCTTAGCCGAAGAGTTGTAGGCCAAGGTGGTGCCTGAAGCCTTAAAGGCAGTCTGGCAAGAGCCGCCGGCACTGGTCTGCGTGGTCACCGTAGCGGTGAACGGGGTGGAGTTGTTAGAGCAGCTGGGACCGTTAGCGTTGAAGCTGTATTCCTTGATAGTGCAAGAAACCTGGTCGTCGCCAAGGGTGCAGGTGATGTTGCCGGAAGGTGAGGTGAAGCTGGTCATTTCCCGGGCGCCGTCGGGAGCCGGAGCCTTAACCGTAGCGGTAGGCGTGGCACTAGGCGTGGGGGTTTCAGTCTCTACCGGTGCGGCAGTTTCAGTCTGTACCACCGTGGGGGTGATTGGACCGGCGTCGTTGGTGGGGTGCGGGGAGGTGTCGCGCCCAAGCATGTAGGCACCCACGGCCACAGCCAAAATCAAAACCGCCAGCGAAATCCAACCAAAGAGTGGAAGGCCGCCCTTCTTAGCGGAGCTGTCAGCCTCCTGCTCAGGGGACTCATTAGCGGTGGCATAGTCGTAGGTGGGCTCAGCGTAGGTGGGGTCCGGGGCATACACCGGGGTGGACATAACCATGGTGGCTGAACCGGTGGTGGCCGGGTCTGGCACCTGCGCGCCTAGCGGCTGGTCTAGCGGAATAACCGAGGGGTTAGCCGCCACAATATTCTGGGCGGGGCCCTCCACGCCGCCAGGGGCCGGCTGCTCCTTGTCATTCATGGCAAACACGGAGTCAGCAACGCTGGGGGCGCTAGTTTCCTGGTTGGAGCTAAGCACAGAGCGACGGGTGGGAGCATGGTCGTTAACCAGCGGGCCGGCGGCCACCTGCGTGGGGGCCACGTCCTGGGCGCTGGCAGTGCTAGCGGCGCTAGCTGCCTGCTCTTTTTGGCCTTCAAGCTGGGCCAGGAACTGGGGATTGTGCTTAGCTAGCAGCTGACGCGCCAACGGTAGCGGGCTGCGGGCTAGACCGGCGTTGATCTGCGGATCGTTAAGGTTAGCCAGCCATTCAAGTAACTGCGGGTAGGCGTTCGGGTTGGCGGCTACCACTGGGCGCAACTGCGGATAGTTGCTGACCAGCTGATATAGGTCAGCCTGCGAAGTCGCGGGACTGGCGGCCCGGGCGGCTAACTGTTCCAGCGAGAGCGTCATCGTGATCCTTCCAGGTACCATGCACTTGAGCCGTGTTAGCCAAGCGCTGTTACCAACCTCAATACAACTACTCTAGTGGCCAAGTCCGACAATTAACTACTTCAGAGTAAAAACGGGACATAATTTAACAGTGTGTGCTTGGCACCATTTTCGATCCGTCACACCAGCTAAGGAGGCTCACAATGGCTGAGGAATTACTTGGCGTGGAATGCGTCAACGGCCACCCAAATCCGCCTGATGCCTACGATTGCGCCACTTGTGCGGGTGCTTTAGCGGCTGCTCCACACATGCTAGATAACCCGCCACGGATGGTGGTGGAGGCCTCCACGGGGGCGCGCCTGGCCCTGCGCCGCGATCTGGTAGTGGGGCGAGCGCCACAGTATTTAAGCTACAACGAGGGCACGGAGCTGCTCACGGTTCCCTCCCCGGGCCGTCTAGTTTCCCGCTCACATGTGTTACTACAGGTGGTGGGGTGGCAGGTTAGCGCCATCGACATGGATTCCCACAATGGCACCGTGCTGCGCCGGCTGGGCTATGAGGATGTGCAGCTGGTTCCCGACGCCCAGGTTCCCCTGCGTTACGGTGATGAGCTTGATTTGGGCGACGGCGTGGTGCTGCGTTTCCTTCCCCCTGGTGCCGGCATTGACGACGACGCCGCAGCCTCCGCTCACAGCGCGGGAGAAAGCCTCAACGTCACCGGCTCCCTAACCTACTGAGGGCTTTTGGCCGCTAAGGTCAGCCAGGGTCAGCCAGTAGAGCGCCAGCCGGTCAAGGGCGGCCCGGTAGTCAGGGGTGGCCTGGCGGCCAAAGCCGGGTAGCTTCGCTAGCTCAGCCAGCCATAGGGCAACGCGAGACGGAGGGAGCCGGGGCGTCGTCGTCGTGATCAAGCGAAACCGGCACCGGATGAGCCGCCTGCTGCGCACCCACCGCCTGCAACACGAAACTATCCAAACTGTGCAGGTAGCGCTCGCGCTGCATGGGGTTAGCGGGCGTGGGGCGGCCCCCCAGCACGCAGGCGTGGATTAGCTGCACGCTCATGGGCACATCCTGGCTAGGTAGCTGCCCCTGGTCGATAGCCTCATGCAAAATCTGGCTGAGCATCTGCTCCATAATGTCGGCATGCGAGTGCAGGCGCCCCACACTGCTGCGCGAAAGCGTATCGGTTAGGCGCGCGCCGCCAGGGAAGTGATAGTGCTGCTTTAGCAGGGCCTGCTCGCGGATATAAACCCGCAGGCGGTCAAGCGGATCTTGCACATCTTCAAGAGCCTGGCTCAGGCGGGCCACATAGCTGCGGGTTTCGTTCTCGATATAGGCCAGGAGCAGGTCTTCTTTGTCTGCAAAGTGGTTATAGACGGCGGTGCGCCCCACATGGGCGTTAGTGGCGACGTCGGAAAGCGTGATTTTGTCAAAAGGTTTAGCGGCCAAGAGTTGACCCAGGGAGTCGAAAAGGGCGCGGCGAGTGCGCTCGCGGTGTTCGGCTAGGGTGTTACCAGTAATCTTGGGCATAGGTAAACCTTAGCTGGTTAGTGACGTGAGCAGGAAGTGTGTCAGATCGTGGAAAACTCAGAGGCCGCCAAGGTGACGCAGGAGGCGCAACCTAAGGGGGCACAATCAAAAGCGGCGCAACCTAAGGGGACACAACCAAAAGCGACACAACTGGTGGTAGGGGCCGTGGTGGTAGATGATTTGCGTCAGCCCACGCGGTTTTTAGCCGCTCAGCGTGCCTACCCGGCGCAGCTGCGGGGCCAGTGGGAGTTTCCGGGCGGCAAGGTGGAGCCGGGGGAGGCGCCGCAGGCAGCCTTGGCGCGCGAATTATGTGAAGAACTAGATATTGTGGCCAAGATCGGGATGGAAGTGATACCTGATACACCCTTGTCTGCATGGCCACTAAAACCGGGGCTAGAGATGCGGGTGTGGCTAGTGAGCACTGAGCGCCCCGAAATTAGCCCAGGCACTAGTCATATGCAGGTCAAATGGGTTACTCCAGTACAAGCTCTTGACCTAAATTGGCTGGCTCCCGATTTACCTATTGTGCGCCAGATCATTAAACTAATGGGTGCTGGCCAGGGCAAATGTGCTCAGAGTTAAGTTGTGAAAGGGCTGATACTTACTGGCCAAAAGGTCACGTTTCGATTACAGTCGGGTACTAGTTTATAAAGAAAGAGGTTCGACATGGGACGTCACGCTCAGAAGGCCACCCCGGCCTCAGCAGTTAGTGCTCTCTTTTCCCAGGTAGGCACCGGTAACGTGGTGTACCGCGCGGGCGGTGTGGCCATGGCTCTGTCCCTGGCTGTCTCCGGTGGCGCATTCGCTGCTGTACAGATGAACAACGGTGTCAACACTGACGCCAACAAGGCCGCGCTGACCCACGCAGCACTCGGTCTGTCCGCTCAGCCCACCTCTAACGCAGAAGAGTCTGTTAACTACAAGCTGGTTGTAGACGGCAAGACCATTTCCGCTTCCACCCAGGCTGACACCTGGGGTCAGGCCCTGTCCGACGCCGGTGTTTCGGTTGATGACAACGACACCGCTTCCGTGGACCTGACTGCCGCCCCTGTTGACGGCGCCGTCGTTACCGTTGTCCACGCTAGCGTCACCCAGACCAACGTAGACACCGCCATCAAGGCTGGCACCACCGAGAAGCCGGACCCGACTCTGGCCAAGGGTGAGAAGAAGGTAGAAACCGAGGGTGTAGACGGTATTTCCCGAACCGTTTACAACGTGGTTACCCGTGGCGGTAAGGAAGTTTCCCGCACCGTAGTATCCACCGCCGTCGTCAAGCCGGCCACCAACGCCGTGGTACTGGTGGGCACCAAGGAAGCTACCGCTCCTGCCGCCACCACCACTCCCGCTACCCCCAGCAACTCTTCCTCCAGCTCCAGCGGTGGTAACGCCACCCTGGCTGCCGCCGGCACCGACGCTGCTAGCGCCCAGGCTATTGCTAAGTCCATGATGAGCTCCTACGGCTGGGACGACACCCAGTTCAGCTGCTTGGTTAAGCTGTGGAACCGCGAGTCTGGCTGGAACTACCAGGCTTACAACGCTTCCTCCGGCGCCACCGGTATTCCTCAGGCCCTGCCTGGCTCCAAGATGGCTAGCGCTGGTAGCGACTGGGCTACCAACCCGGCCACCCAGATCAAGTGGGGTCTGGGCTACATCTCCGAGCGTTACTCCAACCCCTGTGGCGCTTGGGCACACTCTGAGTCGGTGGGCTGGTACTAAACCGCACTTACACAAGCTGGCGTTTGAGCACGCTAACCATCTCCCCTGCGATCTGTGCTGATTGTGGGGGAGATGTGTATTTAGGTGCGCTTGCAGGCTCGCTCGGCTGCTTTTTTGCGCGCGACGTCGCCGCTGCGGGTAGCTGCCAGGGTAGGCTCAGCTGTCGGCTGGTGCTGCAGCGGCTGGGGCGGGGCGGCGTCGTCGGCATCCTAAAATTGAGCGGCTTTCAGCTAGGCTTGAAGGTAATGAAGGCAGTACCAAACCGCGCTAGTAATGCGCCCGGAAACTTGTAGGTGACGTGTATGAGTGACGTGGCGGCAGGCAAGCTACTGACCAGCAGCGATATTCGCGAGCTGTGCGCCCAGTTAAACATTCGCCCTACCAAAACCCTGGGCCAAAACTTCGTTAATGATCCGGGCACGGTACGCAAGATCGTGCGTAACGCCGGCGTACAAGCGGGAGAGCAGGTGTTGGAAATCGGCCCCGGCTTGGGCTCACTAACCCTGGCGCTGCTGGAGGCTGGGGCGCAGGTAAGCGCCGTCGAGATTGATCCGCCCCTAGCTCAAGCGCTACCGACCACCGCCCAAGCGCGCTTCCCGGAAGCTAAATTACAAGTTTTTACTGCTGACGCCTTGACCATTACCGGCCCAGAAAGCATCGGCGGCACCACCCCCGTCCGCCTGGTGGCTAATTTGCCGTATAACGTGGCCGTGCCGATTGTGCTGACCGTGCTCGAAAAGCTACCCAGTATCCAGACCGTTCTGGTGATGGTGCAGGCGGAGGTAGCCGACCGCCTAGCGGCCACGCCGGGCAACAAGATTTACGGTGTGCCCAGCGCCAAGGTGGCCTGGTATGCCAGCGCGCGGCGTACCCTAACCATTGGCCGCAACGTGTTTTACCCGGTGCCTAATGTGGACTCGGCGCTGGTAAAAATTGAGCGCCGCCCCCATCCGGATACTGCGGCTACGCGCGAGCAGGTTTTTGCTGTTATCGACGCCGCCTTTGCTCAGCGTCGCAAGACCTTACGGCAGGCACTGGCTGGTTTGGCTGGTAGCGCCGGCGCCGCCCAGGAGGCGCTGGAGCGCGCCGGGGTTAGCCCCACGGCTCGCGGTGAAACCCTAGACATTGACCAGTTTGCCGCCGTGGCCCAGCAACTAAATGCTGCTAGCGCCGGTGCGTGCGTTCCAGCTGCCAGTGCGCCCGCCCCGGCCACCAGTGACCCGGCTGTGAGCGTTAGCGCCCCGGCTGTGAATACCCCGGCCATGAGCGTTGGTGGCTCGGATGTGAGTGTCAGTGCCCCTGGCAAGGTAAATCTTTTCCTAGCCTTGGGTGCCGCCCGCCCCGATGGCTACCACCCGCTTAACACCGTCTTTGCCCAGATCGGCTTAAGCGAGACGGTTACGGTCACGCCGTTACAGTCTCTGGCTACGACGGCGCCGCAGCCGGCCTCGGCAGGCTCGGTCCCGGCGGCCGCTCAGCCGGCCTCAACTGCCCCTGTCTCCTCTGCCTCGTCGGCCCCGGCCCTAGCAGCCCCAGCGGCCCAGTCAGACTTGGCCCCGGCGGCCGCTCAGCCGGCCCCATCAGCCACGGCTGTCCCGGTCCAGCCGGGCTTAGTCCCGGCGGCCCAAACCGGCGGCCCGCGCATTGAGCTGGCCCTGACCCGCCCCGATAGCAATGTGCCCCTAGATCACACCAACCTGGCCTACCGCGCCGCCCAGGCGGTGGCCCAGCAAGCCGCCCAGCGTGGCCTAGCCACCCCTGACGTGCACATTTTGCTAGACAAGGCCGTGCCGGTAGCCGGAGGCATGGCTGGTGGCAGCGCGGACGCAGCTGCCACCCTCAAAGCCTGCAACGAGTTCTGGCAGGTGGGCCTGAGCCTAGAAGAGCTAGCCCAACTCGGCGCCCAGTTGGGTGCGGATGTGCCCTTCGGGCTTTACGGCGGTGTAGCTCTGGGCACCGGACGCGGGGATCTAATTGAGCCACTTAAGGCCGCCCCCGGCCCCTACTACTGGACTTTTGCCTTGCAGGATGAGGGTTTATCGACGGCGGCCGTGTTTAAACACTTTGACGCCACTGTGCAGGCCCCACCAGTGGCTGACATGCCGCCAGAGCAGCTACTGGCAGCTCTAGAGGCCGGTGATGTGGCCGAGGTTAGCCGCCATATCCGCAACGATCTACAGGCCACGGCTATCGATCTACGCCCAGAACTAGGTCAACTAATTGACCTGGCTAAGAAGGCCGGCGCTCTGGCAGCCATGGTTTCTGGCTCCGGGCCTACTGTGGCCGCCCTTAGTTCCAGCCGCGCGGCGGCTGAGCGGGTAGCTCTATGCTGGAGCCTCACCCCCTTCTGCGACCAGGTAGTTACCGGTTAAGCGCCCGCAAGCCGTGCCACCCGCACCCCAGCGTTCACGCGGTAGAATGCGGGGGCTGGTTTTATCTGCAGAATGAGGATTTAATGGCTCACCTATTAGGGGTCGAGAACCTGCGCATTGTTGTAGGCAGTCGTACGCTACTAGACGGTGTCACGGTAGGCATTGAAGACGGCACCCGGGTGGGCGTGCTGGGCCCCAACGGCGCTGGTAAATCCACTTTCCTGCAGGCCCTATCAGGTCAGCGTGAAATCGATGGCGGACGCATCACCCGCGCCGCCGACACGCGCGTGGCCATCCTCAACCAGAGCGACAACTTCCCCCCGGGCATCAGCGTGCGCCAAGCGGTGCACGGTGACACGCCTGAGCATGTGTGGGCCTCCAACCCTGCCGTGCGCGACATTCACGCCGGGCTGCTGGCAGACGTGGACCTGGCGGCCGACGTCGACACTCTCTCAGGCGGTCAGCGCCGCCGCGTTGCCCTAGCCCACGTGCTCACCCAAGACGCCCAGGTGGTGGTGCTAGATGAGCCCACCAACCACCTCGATGTTGAAGGCGTGGACTGGCTGGCTCGCCACCTGCAAAAACGCTTCGATTCAGCGCGCGGCGACGGCGCCCTAGTGGTGGTCACCCACGACCGCTGGTTCCTAGACGCCATCTGCAACCGAGTGTGGGAAGTAGTTCCCGGCGTCGACCCCGGCAATGGCCGCCCCCAAATCCCCGGCCGTATTGAGCTTTACGACGGCGGCTATGCGGCCTACATTTTGGCGCGCGCCGAGCGGGCCCGCCAGGCCGAAGTGGCTGCCGCCAAACGCGAAAACCTACTGCGTAAAGAACTGGCCTGGCTGCGACGCGGCGCCCCGGCGCGCACCTCCAAGCCACGTTTCCGTATCGACGCCGCCGAAGCCCTAATCGCCGACGTGCCCCCGCCGCGTGACAGCGTGGAAATCACCCGCATGGCCACCGCCCGCCTAGGCAAGCGCGTTATTGACCTGGAAAACGTCAGCGTCAGCTACCCCGCCCCCGGCGGCGGCGAAAACCAGGTGCTGCGCGAGGTAACCTGGCGCCTAGCCCCCGGTGAGCGAGTAGGCATTGTGGGCATAAACGGCGCCGGTAAAACCACCCTGCTGCGCCTGTTGCAAGGCACCCAAAAACCCACCAGTGGGCGGGTACGTACCGGCCAGACCGTGGATGTGGTGACCCTGTCGCAAACCACCCATGAGCTGGATCAAATCAGCGAGCTGCGGGTGGTTGAGGCAGTGGCTGCAGTGGCCGAGCACGTCACCGTGGGTGGCAAGGAGCTAAGTGCCAGCCAGCTGGTTGAACGCCTGGGCTTTACCCGCCAACGCGCCTGGACCCGGGTGGGGGAAATCAGCGGTGGTGAACGCCGTCGCCTGCAACTGCTGCGACTGTTGATGGCTCAGCCCAATGTGCTGCTGCTGGACGAGCCCACTAACGATCTAGACACTGACACCCTGGCTTCAATTGAGGATATCCTCGACACCTTCCCGGGCACGCTAGTGGTGGTCTCCCACGACCGCTACCTGCTTGAACGCGTCACTGACCACCAGCTGGCTTTGCTTGGTGACGGGCATCTGCGTGATCTTCCCGGTGGGGTGGAGCAGTATCTGGAGCTGCGTCGCCAGCAACTTACGGCCGCCTCTGGGGCTGCAGGGACGACGTCGCCAACTGCGGAGGCTAAAAACGCCCCGTCCCAGGGGGAGCAGGGTGCCTTAAGCGGGGCTCAGCGCCACGCGGCTGCCAAGAACCTGGCCCGGCTAGAGCGCCAACTGGATAAGGTCAGCGCCCAGATCGCCAAGCTACACGCGGAAATGGAAGTGGCTTCAGCTGATCCTGGGCGCGTCAATGACCTAATTGAGCTGGGCAAACAGCTCAGCCAGGCGCAGGAACGCCAGGCAGACATTGAGCTGGAATGGCTTGAAGCTGCCGGCGAGCTGGAGCAGTAGCTAGGCTGCGTGCTTACCGCCGCCACTACGACGACGCGGTCGGGTAGGACGCGAGGGCGGACCTTGCTGCACCCGGCGGCCCTGCGGACGCTTGCGGCGTCGGGGCAAGCTAGGCAAGCTGGGCATACGCACATGCCCAGCCAACTGCAGTAGCTTCTCCTTAGGAACCAGGTGGCGTAGGTCGATACCCTTACCAGGCAAGCCAATTGACCAGGGCGCCAAGTATTTAAGCGCAATACAAACCGCGAAACAGGCCGCCGTAATAATCCAGGCAAAACCCACCGACAGGGAGTTATCTAAAACAAACTGGGGGATAGGACCCATAGCTGTAATGAGTTCTTCCATACCCAGAGAGTTAATTACAATCTGCACAGCCAACACGATGAATTTGTGAGTACACAAAATACCCAGGGTCATTTTCCCAATGCGGGTCAAATCATCTATATTCCAGGCGCGCGAAATCATGCAGATACCGGCAATACCAACCAGCGCGGCCGCCACAAAGTTGGCGTAGTTGCCGTAGGTGCGGGCCACATAATCCACCGTGGTGGTGTTGTAGTGGCTGATGGCGGCGGCAATCGCCAGCAAACCAATGCCGTCTAGGCCCTCAATTAAAGGGTATTTAATAGGCAAATGGTTGACGATGGGGCGCATATACATGCCTAGGAAGAAGAACGGCATCAGCACCCCCACTCGCTCAAAACTCCAGGGGTACCAGACCTCTTGGTGGGAGGCTAAAAACCAACTGGGAAGTAGGGAAATTACAATAATTATGGCTAAAGCGATACGATTACCCTCAATTAGCTTGGCGGTGCCCCAAGCTATCAGGTAAGCGATCATAATTGCGGGTAAAAACCACAGCGGCTTATTCCAGTCCATGTGGTGCGCCGAGGGGGTGGCCCACATGATGTCTTTAAGCATGGTGGTAAAACTTGCGGGATTTTTACGACCCAATGAACCAGCTGCCACTGAACCCAGCACTGCGAAAATGCATACAGAGATAAAAGCCCACAGCGCGTAGGGGAGCATGATGGCGCGGACGCGGGTGTAAAGGAAGCGGGGAAAGGACCGTTTTCCAGGGTTGAAAACCAGTCCAGAAAGGAAGAAGAAGGCGGGAACGTGGAAGGCGTAAAGCAGGTCGAACAGCGCGGGGTGCTGATTCCAGGGGAGATAGAAGTGGCCGGCCACAATGGCCAACATGCACCATCCGCGAGAGACGTCGATCCAGGCAATACGCCCGGTGCCGCGCCTAGCTAGGGCGGCAGGTGGGGTCATGCAATGTCTCCTTGGTTACGCAATACAGGGTCAGGCTCCATGCCGCGAAGGCCGTTCCACGCCAGGTTAACCATGTGCGCAGCAACCTCCTCCTTGGTCATGGTGCGGTCGAGTAGCCACCATTGGGCGGGCATAGCAACAATACCCACTAACATTTGAGCGTACAGGGGAGCAAAACGCGCATCAATACCATGTTCTGTAAATTGTCTGGCCAAGATGCCGGAGACTTGCACCGCCACATCCGCTAACAAAGTTGAGTAGGTTCCCCTTGAGCGGTCATTTTCTGAGGAAATGATGCGGAAACCATCAGTGTTATCTTCGATATATGTCAGCAGCGCCAAGGCGGCGTGTTCCACCACCGCAGAAGGTGAGGGATCTGACTCTAGGGCGTTGACTATAGTGGAGTAGATCAAGGTCAGTTCCCGGTCAATGATGACCGCGTAAAGCCCCTCTTTACCCCCGAAATGCTCATACACCACCGGCTTGGAAACCTGGGCGCTAGCAGCTATTTCTTCGATTGAGGTGGCGTCATAACCGCGCTCAGCAAAAAGCGTGCGGGCGACGTCGATCAGCTGCTCACGTCGTTCCCCCGCACTCATGCGAATCCGTTTTGAAGTCATAGCCACCGCACAAAGTGTGTAAGAATAGATCCCGGTACGCCTGACGTACCCTTCCGCCCTAGTGTAATGGCAGCACGCAGGCCTTTGGTGCCTTGTGGTCCGGGTTCGAATCCTGGGGGCGGAGCTTTTTGTGCGCTATGCTGTAGACAGTATTTATGCTTCGACCCGTTTAGGAGCTTTCCTCGTGGCCACAAGCCCTGCCGCCGTCATCATCATGGCCGCCGGTAAAGGAACGCGTATGCGTTCGGCGACCCCCAAAGTTCTACACCAGATCGGGGGGCGCAGCTTGTTGAATCACGCTGTGGTTGCCGCCCGTGGACTTCAGCCGCAGTATTTGGTTGCGGTAGTGCGTCACCAGCGCGACGACGTCGTCGCTCACTTGGAGCGGGTGGCTCCGGATGTGGTGATTGCTGACCAAGACGAAATTCCCGGTACTGGCCGGGCTGTGGCCTGCGGTTTGGCTGCGCTACCTGCCGACCTAACCGGCCCGGTGGTGGTTACCAGCGGTGACGTGCCGCTACTGGATACTGCCACCCTAGAAGCGCTGCTAGAGCAGCACGTCAGCCGTGGAGACGCGGTCACTATTCTTACCACCGAACTGGCTGACCCCAGTGGCTATGGCCGTGTGGTACGTACCGAGGAAGGTGCAGTAGCCGGCATTGTGGAGCACCGTGACGCTTCTGAGTCACAGCTGCTAATCAAGGAAATTAACGCGGGCGTGTATGTTTTCGACGCCGCTCACCTGCGTGAGGCACTAGGTGGCCTGGGCACTGACAACGATCAGGGCGAGGTTTACCTGACCGACGTCGTAGCCGCCGCCTACCAGGCCGGTAAGTCCACCAGCGCGCTGGTGGTCACCGACACCTGGCTAGTTGAGGGCTGCAACGACCGCGTACAGCTGGCCCAGCTAGGGGCTGAGCTTAACCGTCGTATTCTCGAGCACTGGATGCGCACTGGCGTAACCATCGTGGACCCCTCCTCCACCTGGGTCGATGTGGATGCCAAGATCGGCCAGGATGCCTACCTAGAGCCCGGGGTTATTGTTCACGGTGCCACCGTGATTGGTGACGAGGCCTATGTTGGGGCCCACAGCGTCCTAGACAATGTGGAAGTTCCCGACGGCGCCGTCGTCGCCCCACTAAGCCTGCTGGAAGCCTAAAGCAACCAGCATGATCTCCTACCTACCCACCCACATGGCCAAACGGCTACAAGGAGGCAAATAATCCATGACTGGCATTATCAGTGAGGGCTCTAAGCGCCTGGTGATCGTATCAGGCCGGGCTCACCCTGAGCTTGCGCAGGCCGTGGCCAAGGAGCTGGGCACCGAGGTGCTGTCCTCTAGCGCTTACGACTTTGCTAATGGCGAGACCTATGTACGTTTCAACGAGTCGGTGCGTGGCTGTGACGTGTTCTGCATCCAGTCTCACGGCGACCGCGTTAACGACTGGGTTATGGAGCAGCTAATTATGGTGGATGCGCTTAAGCGTGCCTCTGCCAAGCGCATCTCTGTGGTGGCTCCCTTCTTCCCCTACGCCCGCCAGGACAAGAAGCACCTGGGGCGCGAGCCTATCTCTGCCCGCTTGATTGCAGATCTGTATGCCACTGCTGGCGCTGAGCGCCTCATGAGCGTGGACCTGCACTCTGCCCAGGAGCAGGGCTTCTTTGACGGCCCCTGGGACCACCTGTGGGCCCAGCCGGTGCTGGTTGACTACGTCTCTAAGCACATTGACCCGGCTAACACCACGGTGGTTTCTCCTGACGCTGGCCGTATTCGTGTGGCCGAGCGTTGGGCGGACAAGCTTGGTGGCACCCCGCTGGCATTCGTTCACAAGACCCGTGACGTTACTCGCCCCAACCAGTCCGTGGCTAACCGCGTGGTTGGTGACGTTAAGGGCCGCACCTGCGTGCTGGTTGATGACATGATCGACACCGGTGGCACTATCGCTAAGGCGGTTAAGGTACTGCTCGACGCCGGCGCTGAGGATGTCATCATTGCCGCCACCCACGGTGTGCTCTCCGGCCCCGCCGCTGAGCGTCTAAGCACCTGTGGCGCCAAGGAGGTTATCGTCACTGACACCCTGCCCATTAGCGAGGAAAAGCGCTTTGAGCAGCTGACTATCCTCTCTATCGCGCCGCTGCTGGCAGCCGCTATTAAGGCTGTTTTCGACGACGGCTCAGTGGCTGACCTGTTTGACGCGGGCGACCACTAAGGCACATAGCTAATAAGACGCATAGCTAAGTGGGGGGCCAGTTCTTACGAACTGGCCCCCCACCTGTTTTTATAGGCTTTAACGAGCTGGTCAAGCCACAGCTATAAGCCAAGCGTTCCAAAGCGCCGTAACTGGGCCGGTGTGGCTAGCGTGACGTAGCTAGGGCGGCGGCCAGAGCGGCGCGGCGGCGGCGGCGGCCAGAGCGGCGCAGCTAGAGCGTCGTCGTCGAGAAAAAGATCTAACCGGCGGTGGTTTGCAGCTCAGGCTCACGCACCAGCACCGGGCTTAGACCTGAGGCGGGCGTAATCATGTCGCGGCTGGGGCTGTGGGTGTTACCAGTGGTTTCCAGGCGCAAAGGCTTGCCTGTATCCAAGTTGATCTCTTTACCCGTACCAATTAGGCCCTCACGATTAGGGGCTGGGTGGTAGAAGCTAAGCACGCCCACAAAAGCCCCAGCAGTGGCGTTAAAACGCGAACGCAGTGAGTTCCAGTCACGGCTGGAGGGTACCAGTGCCATCTTGGCGGCCACCAGCGGTAAACGCAGCGGGTTAAGCAGCCAGGCGCCCCGGCGAGTGGCCGGCACCTGGGAGGTCAGGTGGTATTTGCGGGCCAGCCAGACATGAGCGCGGGCACTCTTAAACTCTGCTTTGTGCCGCGACTTAGTCTTGGGGTCGCGTCCCCGGTAAGCGATACGCATGCCTGAGAAGTTTTCAGTTTCAATGCCGTGCTCACGCAGGTACAGGGCTAACTCATTGTCTTCTGAACCCCAGGGGGCGTTAACATCAAAGCCACGCGAGATCAGCGCTGAGCGGCGGGCGGCAAAGGAGCAACCCATCAGGATTGGGATAGCCCGGTCTGCATTAACCGGGGTGTAGGTTTCAGTTTCTGTGGCCGGGTGGATAGTTTCATAAGCCTTGCCCAGGGCCCAGAAGTTTTTGAAGGTACCTTCTAGGAAGTAGATGCCTGAACCGGAAACTACTTGACGTTCCTTTAGGGATTCAATGCCCTGGCTGACCCAGTTGTTGGAAAGCATATCGTCGGCGTCACAAAACAGTAGCTTTTCACTGTTTGCATAGCGGATACCCACGTTGCGGGCATAGCAGACGTTACGCTCCCGGTCAGAGATGAAGTAACGTAGGTTGACCTGGCGGAAAGCAAAGCGAGGATAGTAGTCCTCAAGCAGCTCGCGCGTCTCATCGGTGGAGCCGTTGTCGATTACCAGAATCTCAAAAGCACCCTCATAGTCTTGACGCAGCAGTGAATCCAGTTGGATAGCCAAAGCTGGGGCACTGTTTAGAGTCGGGATGATAACCGAGGCTTGCGGTTGGGGGGTCATGGCGTACCTGAGAATCGGGGACTAGGGGCATGAGCAGTCAGGTACTAGTCACTGTCTGGTAACTAGTTTATAGTTTCCTGGGAGTTTCCTGGGCTCACTTGCGATAATAGTGCAATAAAAGCGCCGGCGCATAGACTAAACGCACAAAATGCCAACCCAAATTTATTGTTTGTTTGCAAAGCTTGGTCCACGTGCAGCAAAACCCAAGCAATTGCAAAGGTAATCAGCGTTAGCCGCAAATAGGGCTGTGATAATTTGTTGTATTGCACTTGTTGTAAAGGTAGTAATAAATAAGCCCAAAACAGTGCCAAATCTGTGGAAGCAAACACGTCAGTCCACAAGTGCGCGGAGCTGACCAGCACCGCAGTGGTGCCCAAAATAAAGGCGCTCAGTGCCCCAACAAAGGCGATTCGCTTGAAAATACGCGGCAGTTTAGTGGCGCTAAGCGCAGCCATAAGCGGCACGGTGGCCACCAAAATCATGCCGGCGTGTCCTGAGGGCATGGTGTTGTAATGCGGGAAATAGCCGGTGCCATTGATGCCGCCTTGAGGCAGGTAAGGCAAGCGAGTTTTAAGCACTTGGATAGTGCCTAGCAGGCCGGCCGCAAAAGCCACTAGCTGCACTGGCAACAACCAGCGCTTGGCGCACAGGGATACCACCACGGCCAGAGCCAAGCTGGCCCCGGCCACCGGGGCCGTGCCCAGCTTGGTAAATACCTGCACATAGGGCTGAAGGGGACCCACAAACGTATGCAGGCCCAAACCAGCCAGGTAGGCACCCTGCTGGGTGGCCTCAAAAAGGTTGCGGTAAGCCCAGGTGGCCAGGAAGGTAAGTAGTGCGAGGGAAGCGGGGAGGAAACGTTTCAAATGGTTAATTACTTCTTTTAATAGGCCCCGCGTGAAGAAAGCACCGCCTGCACCGTTTTGGTCAGGATCGATAGGTCTTGTAACGGAGACCAGTTGTCAATGTAGTACAGGTCCAGGCGAATGGTTTCATCCCAGGACAGGTCTGAGCGCCCTGAAATCTGCCATAGGCCGGTAATACCCGGACGCACACGTAGACGGCGCATCTCATCGGGAGTGTATTTAGCTACCTCACGCGGCAGCGGCGGGCGCGGGCCAATCAGGCTCATATCGCCCTGGATCACGTTAAACAGCTGGGGTAGCTCATCGATAGAGAAGCGACGAATAAAGCCACCCACCGGGGTGATACGCGGATCCTTCTTGAGTTTAAACATGACCTCATTGGTCTTGTTGCCGCCCTGCAGCTGAGCCAGGCGCGCCTCGGCATCAACCACCATAGAGCGGAACTTGATCATCTTAAAGGTCTTACCATCGCGCCCCACCCGCTCTTGCCGGAAGAACACTGGGCCACGGTCGGTAAAGTACACCGCCAGGGCGGTAATAATCATGACCGGGCTGACCATAATCAGCGCCAGGGAAGCCATGACAATATCGAAAATTCGCTTGGAGTGTGACAGCGCGCCAGCAGAGTTGGGGTCTTCTACGTAGACCAGTGGCAGACCACCTACTGGGCGGGTACGAATACGGTCAGCGGCGACGTCGACCAAAGAAGGCACTACAGCCAGCTGGGTGCGGTGCCCCTCAAAACGCCACACATAGCGGCGGAAATCAACCGAGTCAGGCACCGAACCGGGGGCGAAAAGCACCAGCTCAGCCTGGTTGGATTCAGCCAGCTTAAGCAGGTTGTCGCTGATAGAACGGTGGTCACCCTTATAGGTTTCTAACGCCTCATCAGGGTCAAAAACCAGGTAGGGCTCTAGTCCCACCCAAGCCGAACGCTTAAGCATCCGGGAGAACTGCTCAGCCTGCTGGGGGCGGCCCACAATAATCACGCGCGAAATGCCGTAGCCATGCCAGTGCAGCCAGTGCAAGATGCGGCGACCAAACAGACGCCCCAAGGTGATTAGCGGCATCGCAATGATGAACAGCAGCAGGAAGTAAGAGCGTGAGAACTCCGTGTTGGTCAGGTACAACACCAGCGAGAAAAAGCCGATATTAAACAGACCAGCGTTAAGGGCGCGGCGGATACTGACCGTGCCCGAGCCGAATTCACGCACCGCATAGCCGCCAAAGCAAGCGATTACCACCAGCCAGGCCGCTGAAGCCAGCGGCTTCCAGTGCATAAGGGCCTTAGTGAGGGCTGAGACGTCATTAGAGAACAGACCTGACTGCTCGCGCAAATGCCACGCAATGGTGAACGACACCCAGATAGCGAGGAAGTCAATCACAATAGCGCCTAGACGCACTAGGTGATTGAAGGTACGTTTACTCATCTTCAAGACGAAACCTACTTGGAGCAGTCGGGAACTTAAGACAGTGCTTCTACCTGCTGGTGCAGGGCTTGGATGAAACGATCCAGGGAGAACTTGTCACCGTGGGCGCGAATCGCGGGGTGATCCCAGGTGATTTGCTCGTTCTTTTCCACTGTGGCTGCGATATCAGCGCTGGTGGGCTTAGAAAAGAATAGACCAGTTTGGCCTTCTACAACAGTGTCGAGGTAGCCACCTCCACGCAGGGCCAGCACCGGTTTGCCGAAGCTGTAAGCCTCCAGCGGGGTGAGCCCAAAGTCTTCGAAGGAAGGCGCAATCAGGGCCTGGCAGTTGGCGTATAGCCAGCGCATTTGGCCGTCGCTTAGACCCTGGAACATGCGCACATTGTCTGGGCACATAGCTGCTAGACGCTCAGATTCAGGGCCCTTGCCCACAATTGCCAGCTTGCGCTGGGGCATGTCAGCAAAAGCCGCTATGGCGCGATCAACATTCTTATAGGGCATCAGGCGCGAAACCACCAGGTAGAACTGGCCAGCCCAGCTAGCAATCTCGTCCACAGTTTCCTGGCTGGCACTGGCGTCAATCCCACCAGGCGGGAATAGCAGCTCAGCCTCAATACCGTAGACACGCTCAATGCGTTCTTTAACGATGGAGGAGTTGGCCAGGTAACGGGTGGCGCTGTGAGCAGCGCGCTTATCCCAACGCAGCAGCGGCGCATACACCGCGTTTAATCCCAGCACCTTGGGGGAGAAGCGTGAGGACTGGCCCAGGTACTGCTCGCGCAGGTACAGGAAACGGGCTGGGGAGTGGCAGTAGACCAGCTTGGCGCCGGTAGTTTTAACCCCGTGGGCAAAGCCAGTGGAAGACACTAGGGTTACGCCCGCATTGATCTTGATTTTCGACGTCGCCGGGGCCAGCAGCGGCAGGGCGATGCGGTGATCGTGGCGGAAGGCGGCTACCCGGTTTAGGCCGGTTACGCGAATATCGGCGTCCTTGAACTCAGGGAAGGTGCCTTCTGGATCGTACAGGGTGGTGAAAATGGGGGCCTGGGGAAAAGCCTGGTGCATGGCTAAGGCCACTCGTTCCGCACCGCCACGCTGAGTTAAGTAATCGTGGGCGATGGCAACTTTAAAGTGCTCACTCATCAAAGTCTCTCTTCTGCCTATGGCAAGAATGTAAGGGAAGTAAGGCGAGGAAGTGGTGTTTATGAAATTTTGTGCCCTAGAAGTGGGTGGTGACCTCACTGTGGCAGTAGCCGCTAAGGGAGGCGGCCTCAACATTTAATGCCACTAATTTAGTAGCAAATGGTCCGGGCAACATGCCAATAGTGTTATCTGTGAAATTGGCCAGTTGCGCGGTGCGCTCTTCGTTGGTGCGGCTAGCTACCGCCCCAACTAGTTTGCCCCACCAGCCGCCGCCGGCTGCCACCGGGGCGATAGCGCCGGGGTGTAGCTGGTCAAAAGTGCGCCGTGCCGCGCCTGAATGGTAGGCACGCATAGCTCGCTTGACGGTGTCTGTGGCCGCGCCGTGGTGCAAAGTTTCCAGCTCTGGGGCCAAAATTACCGGGATACCAGCCTCATGTAGACGGTAGCCGTAGTCCACATCCTCCCAGCCGTAGTGCTGGTAGGCGGTGTCATAGGGGCCGATTTTTTCCCAGGTTTCACGGGTAATAGAGCAGTTAGCAGCCCAGTGACGCCAAGCCGGGATAGCGCCCCGGTAGGAGGCGGCCAGGGCCGCACGGGTGCGGGTGGCGCCGTATACGCGGGTGTACTTTGAGGGCGGCAGGATGTCTATGGTTAGCCCGACGACGCCGCAGGGCTGGCCCTGGTGGCGCGCCCAGTGCCCAGCCACAAAGTCTGCACCAGGCTCAAGATCGTCGTCGCAACGCACTAAAACCTGGCCTTTAGCGGCGCTAAAACCAGCGTTTAGAGCGGCTACGCGGCCTTGATTTTGCTCCAGTACCACAGCTCGTACCGGCACACCTTGGCTAGCGAAGGAGTCGATAATCTCTAGGCTGTTATCAAGCAAGCCATCGATTACCACTACCGCCTCAAAGTTGGTGTCACTTTGCTGGCTTAAGGCGTTAAGCAGGGTGGGTAGCTTGGCCTCTCCCCGATAGGAGGGGATGATGATGGAAGTGCGCGGTTGGTTCATGCCTTACTGGCCTCTTCTTCCATCTTTTCCAACTTGTCGTATTTGGCCATGACATTTTCGTGCCCAGCCAGGTAGTTAACCAGCTTGTTTTGGCTGGCGCGTAGATCCTCTTCAACCGGTGTATCAAGCTTGGCTAGCTGGTCTTCGTCAGCGCCGGGGGCGTGCGCCCACCAGGTACAGGCAGCCAGAGCCAAACAGGCGGGGTAAGACAAGAACACGTTGCCCAGGTTGGCCGCACACACCAAAATTGCGATCGGGGTGGCCTCCAGATAGCGGTTAGGTAGACCAGATAGCGGGTGGCTGACCTTAATGATGGTGAGCACTAGTAGCGTCAACATCAGGTAGAACATGATCCAGCCACCCTCAGCGCGCAGCAGCAGGTAACTGGAGTGGAAGAAGAACTCGTTTTCACCCAGTTTGACGGTAAGGGTACCAGGGCCGTGACCGGTGAAGGGGTTTTCGGCTACCAGTTTTTCTTCCAGTGGCACGATCAGTGAACGCAGGTGGTCAGAACCGGCACGGTCAGAGAATGAACCCTCGTTCTTAACGTCGTTGGCGTAGCCAATTACCGACTTGTATACGCCAAACAGCAGCGTGGCTTTAATCCAAACATTAAAGTTTTTAGGGATGAACACCCAGGCCAAGGCTAGGCCCAGACCCAGCCAGGTGGTGCGCGAGAAGGTTAGGAAAATACCCACTAGGGAGATAGCCAGCACAATGAAGTACTTGCGGTTACGCTGGGCAATACCGGCGTAAACCAAGCCCAGTGCCAGCAGGTGCAAACCGGCGGTGTTGGGGTCACCAAACATACCGATCATACGGCCGGGGTAGGTTGATTGAGGCAGGGTGATAATGCCGTAAGCGGTGGCGATAACCTGCGAAACCCCAATGGACCCCACTAGGGCACGCATGTTTAGACGCCCCGAGGTGGAGGCGGCAATTACCAACGCCCAAGCCACAATGTGTCCCATACGGGTAAAGGGCAACTGGTCGTTATAGACACCCGAAACTGCCATCCAGGCGGGGATGGCGAACAGCAGCATGCGGTAGCCAAAGGCTGGCTGCCAACCCACCTTGGGTTTGCGCCCAAAGGCCATGATGGACAGCAGTATGGCGCTGATATCGGCTACCGGTACGCCCGGAACAAAGCCTTCCAGGCGCAAACACAGTGGGATGAACAGGATCATTTCCAGCAAGGATGGGGACTTACGCAGCAATGCCTGCAGCGAAGAGTCATCCTTACGGAAAAACACATCCCAGTCGATAGCGCCGGGCTTAACCGCGCGGCTCATTTAACCTCCTGGGGTAGCACGTCGGTAAGGAAAGCGGCGATGCGCTTGGTGGCGGCTTCAGGGGAGAACTTACGCTGCCAACGGTGCCATTCTTTGTCGACTTGCTTGGCACGTTTGGCGGGGGTGGTGTCCACTATGGCGGCGACGGCGTCGGCTAGCTCGTCGACGTCATCGGGGACTATCTGGTAGGAGTAGTCCCGGCCGGCAACCTCAGGTAGCGCCCCCGCGATAGAAGTCACGAAGGGGACCTTGGCGCTCATCGCCTCAGCGACCATAAGCCCAAAGGACTCGGGGCAAATCGAGGGGAAGACTGCCACATCAACCAGGTTGAAGAAGTCTTCACGCTTGGTCCACCCCAGCTGCTTGGTGAAGCTGGCGATAGGGGCCAGGGCGGCGGTTACCCGCTTGCGCTCGGCGGCGTCGACAAAATGCGGTTCACCCGCAACCACCAGCTCGAAAGCATTCCCGCGAGTGGCGTTTAGCTGGGCCATAGCCTCAGCTAAAACCTCAATGCCCTTATCGGGGCTGGGGCGCCCGAGGAAACCCACCGTGATGGGGGCCTTAAGGTCACCTTTAGGCTCGGTTTTAACCTCCTCACACCAGTTGTAAACAATCTGGGCGGTGGGGAAGTGCTTAGCCATGGAGGCGCTGGGCACAGCCAAAGCTAGGGCGCCACACGCCGCTAACCTGCCAGAAACCACATGCTTAAAGCTGGGGGCCTGGTGTAGGTGCACAATGCGCTGGGGGTGGCCCACGGTAGCCAGTGCGGGCACATGCCCGTGGCACCACAGCACGCCTTGACGCTGGCTGGCATCCCAGGCGCGCAGGTTACGCATATAGGCTTTGCGCCCCTGGCCTTTAATGGCCACGGTAGCGAAACCAGCTTTAGCGGCCGCCGCACCTACGCCGTCGGCAATGGCCGGGGCTACCACGGTGACCTCATGGCCAAGCTGACGCAGCACCTTAGCGGTGCGCAGCAGCATGACCTCGCCGCCACCAATTTCGCCGTTATTAGCAGCTAGGGTAAAGCGAGTCACTTGAAACATCCCTGATAGACCTTGACGATGGAGTGGCACATGTCAGACACGCTAGGCCAGTAGGGGTTAAGCTGCGGGCGCTGCTCCAGCTCTAGACCCTGGCTGGCTAGTGCCTGGGCGATGGCGGTGACGTCATAGGCGTCCACTAGACACTGGCTAGGCAGAATCTCGGGGTTACCGCCAACCGGCGTGGCCACCACGCCCATGCCGCTAACTACTGCATCTAGCAGCGAGTAAGAGCAGTTTTCCCACACCGACAGCTGCGCGAGCACGTCGTGGCTAGCTAGCGCCTGGCAGGCGTCAACAAAGCCAGGGAAGTCAACGCAGTCAGTTAGCCCCAGCGACTCAACCGCGCCGCGCAGGGCTGCCTCTTCCTCACCGGTACCAGCAATAGTCAGTGTGGCCTGGGGGTAATCGCGCTTAAGCAGTGAGAACCCCTTAAGTAGCTCCAAAATGCGCTTTTCTGGCGCCAGGCGGGCCAGGGATAAAATCCGCAGGCCCTCCTTACGCTGGCTGGGCGCGGTGGGGGCGTCGACGCCGTTGTGTAGCACGTCAATCACCCGGCGCGGGTGCCACTTGGCTTCCATGGCGTCAGCGGTGGCCACCGAGCAGGCCATAAGCGCATCGAAACGCTCACAGCGCGCCTGGTGGGCGCGGCTCATTAGAGCCGATTTGAAGCTACTGCCGTGGTAGACGCTGTCATCGTAGGCGATACCGTGCTCAGTTGACACCAGCTTGGTGGGGCCGGTTAACGGCACTGCCAAGGCGCCCACAATATCTGCATAGGCTAGGTGCGTGTGCACAATGGCCGGGCGTAGCTTGGCTACCGCGTGGCGCAGTACCCGCACTGAAGAGGCCAGCCCATAGTTAGGGCCAAAGCTTTCAGCCAGTACTGGTACCCCCAGCTGGGTTAGCTCCTCGGCTAGCGCTCCCGGTGGGCACAGCACCACCATGCGGGTACGGGGCAGGCCGGTGCGGGCGACGTCGAGAACGTGACGTGCCACCCCACCGATCTCAGCAACCGGAACTACCCATAGCGCGATTGGTGCGTTACCCGCTACGCCCTTATAAGCCACTGTCACAGGTACTTCTCCAGGCGGTCTAGACCGGTCCAGAAGCCCTCACCGTTGTTAACGTGACCCATCCAGATTTCCGGAATGAAGGACACGCCGGGGGCCAGGCGGTCAAGCTGCTCAGCTAGCTCAGGCCAGTTAACGTCACCCTCGTCGATCTGCACACCCTCGCCGTCAACGCCCTTACCGTCAACAATGTGCAGGTGGGCGGCTAGCGGGGCGAGAATCTCGGTGTATTCACGCAGCGGGCGGTGCTCGTGGTTAGCCGACAGCATCGAGTGGGAGATGTCGTAGGTGATCTGTAGGCCGCTACGCTGGGCAAAGTCACGCAGCGCCTCAGGGCTCATAAACAGGTTGTGGTACTGCTGACCACCCAGTAGCCACGGGTAAGGCGGCAGGGTCTGGGGGGCTAGGCGCACGCCGGAGTAGTCCACATGCTTTAGACCCTCAATGATGCGGTCGTACATGGCCGGGATACGCTCAGGCTCAACCGGGCCTTCCTTGGTGAAACCACCCAGGGTGGCAATAAAGACCGGGTCCTGTTCCTGAGTGAAGTAGGGGCGCAGCGACTTGGTGATGTCGATAGTGCGCTGTAGCTCGCGGATGGAGCGCTCCCACACGGCGTCGTCGAACGAGGCCAGGTCCAAAATGAAGTCCCCGCTGAACAGGTCAGGCAGGTGGCAGGTGTAACCCATGGGCAGCGGGTTGTCCTTGTAGGCCGCGAACACCTCGTCCACGTCCATGTCCAGGTCCTTGTAGGAGTAGTGGAACTCCAGGAAGTCGGGCTTGGCGCCGGCGTCCAAAATGGCCTGGAAGTCGTGGTAGCGCACCGGCACACCCCACGGACGACGGAAGTGGTAGTCGCGCGGGCGGGCGGGGTTGTCGGAGATGTCGCCCTCGTAGAAGAAGTCACCGGCGGCCACGTCACGGCGAGCAATACGGCCCACCAGCTTGTCTAGCGAGTTGGGCTGCAGGCCACGGCCGGGGCTCTTAATGTCGACGGCGTCGGCGGTGATGCGCTCACCGGACTTGATGTCGCGGGCGGCCACCAAAGACTTAGCCAGGTTGGCGCGGTTCATGAACTCACCGGGGGCCACTACGCGGGCCTCGGCGGTACCCAGGGCGGCCTCCACGTCACGGATCTGACGCACCATGGCGGCAAACTCGTCAGGTAGCAGCGAAACCTTGTGGTCGTTACCTTCAAGGTTGCGGTCAATGGTGAAGTGCTTTTCGATCACCGACGCGCCCAGGGCTACCGCAGCCATGGGGATGTGGTAGCCGCGCTCGTGACCGGAGTAGCCCACCGGGCAGTCACCGATCTCAGCTAGACGCTGCATGTAGCGCAGGTTTAGGTCCTTGAAGGGGGCCGGGTAGGTGGACTGCACCTGGAGTAGGGCGTAGGGGGCGCCGTAGCGACGCAGCAGGGCCACCGACTCCTTGATCTCATCCTCGGTGCTCATACCGGTGGAGACGATCATGGGTAGGTTTTCTTTAGCGGCAGCAGTTAGCAGCGCGTGGTTGGTTAGGTCAGCCGAGGCGATCTTTAGACCATCAATGCCATACTCGAGCAGCACCTCTAGCGAGGGCAGATCCCAAGGGGTGCACATGATGTCAATGCCCTTGTCACGGCAGTGATCGAAAACTTCGATCATCTTGGGGGCCGGCAGGGAGAAGCGGGTGAGTAGGTCCAGGGTGTACTGGGCGCCCAGGTCTTCACCGGCGGTGATCTTGCCTGAAGCGCCACGGTAGAGGGCGTCCATGTCGCGCAGCTGGAACTTAACGCAGTCAGCCTTGGCTTCCACAGCCAGGTCTACCAGCTGCTTGGCTAGATCAACATTGCCCTGGTGGTTGTTACCAATTTCAGCAATTACGAAGGTGGGCTGGTCTTTACCAACGCGGTGGCTACCAACGGTGAAGGAGTCATTGGTGGGGGAGGCAATAGCTACCATGCGTCCACGGGCGTCTAGCACCGGCACTAGGCTGACGCCGTCGCGGAATTTCCAGTCCAGCTCGTCAACCAAGGTGCCCTCGGTGACGGTACGCGGGGAGCGGTTAGCTACCTTAATAGCGCTGGTCTCCATGTTGGAGTTACCGGCGGTAAGCCAGCGACGCACGTCGCCGTCGGTAAGCGAACCCTGCAGCACGCCGTGCTCATCTACCAGGAAGATAGTGCGGGCCTTGTTGGCGTTGATCTTAGCTAGGGCGCTGAGCAAAGAGTCGTCAGCGAAAGCTACATAAGGGGTAATGGAACGCTCGATGCTCATGCTAGACCTTCCTGCTGACGCATTTCGATAAGGGTTTTGCCGGCTAGGGCTAGGTCAAGGGGACCGTCAATGTCGATGCCTTCAACCTCATCCATGACAAATAGACCAATGTTGCCGCCGATACGGTTATTGCGTTCGCGGTAAACCCACGGCTTGGTTACATAAAGGGAGCCAGTCTCGCGGTAGCGGAACTGGTCGGGGGTTAGTTCCTGACGGCGCGGACGGTGGTCCACCTCAAAGTCGGCGGTGGGGCCGTGACCATCGCGGGCAGTCCACCACAGGAAGGGGGTCTGCGGCACGGTGCCAACTAGCGAGTCCACACCGGTTTCGCGGGCCTGGGCGATAGCGCGGTCAATGGTGCCCGGGCGGCGCACCGGGCTGGTGGCCTGCAGCAGCATCACAAACTCGGGCTCATAGCCTTCCTTGTCACGCAGATAGTCCATGGCGTGCACAATCACCGGCTCGGTGGCGGTGGTGTCCTGGGCTAACTCGGCGGGGCGGTCAATCACCTCGGCGCCGGCTGCGCGCGCTACGCTCGCGATTTCTTCATCTTCAGTGGAAACCACTACGCGGACGTCTTTGGCTTCCAGGGCCTGCTCGATGGTCCATACCACCAGGGGCTTGCCACCTACATCACGCAGGTTCTTACGCGGGATTCCTTTAGAGCCGCCGCGCACGGGAATAACACACAGGGTGCTCATGTGACTGAATTAGTCCTATTCAATGTGTAATAACGGGAACGTAGCCACGCAAAAAGCATGACATTTGCTAACAATTGTAGCTTGGGGCACGCCAGCCAGTCACCGGGCGTGCGAGGATTCACGTACTGGCTTAAGCCGCCAGAATCTGGGCGATTGCCGTGGCCGGTTCAAGGGCTGGCGCCTGGGGAGCAACCGTAGGAATATCAGACCAACGCGACAGGCCATAGCGGCTATGGAAAGCGTGCACCCAGCTGGGGGCGTTAGGTGCATACACCCAGGCAGGAATGCCGCGCGCGGCCGCCTCCAAGGTGCCGGTGGAAAACACCGAAACTACCGGACGGTTGGTTTCAAACAGTGGGCTAGTGCCCGGATCAAATTCAATTCCGCGCCTACGCCAATAGGCGTGAATTAAACGTGAAGCTTTATCTTTTTCAGAAGGGTGCGGCCGGTAAATTGCCCCGGTGTCGCGGCAAAAACGCTCGCTTACCTGAGCCATATAGCTGCGGCCAATCTCAGCCCCATGCAGCTGGCCTAAAAACAGTGGCCGCTCCGTGGCGCAAACCTTAATGCGCGGCTGCAAAGCGGCGTTAAATAGCAGCTGGCTGCCCACCACCTGCCAGCTGACGTCAGCGCGAGAACTAGCCCAAAATTCGCCGTCGGCCTGGGACCACACCAAAGCCCGCGCCCCCGCAGCTAGCGGCGCCATAAACGGAGTAAGCAGGCCGTGCTGCTCAACCAAAAACTCAATGTCGCGTGCGCGGGCCCAAGCATAAACCTCGGCACTAACCCCCAAATAATGCCCGGGAGCCAGTACCCGCTCCACCTTAGCTAGCAGCTGTGAATCAGCAGCCTGCGCCCAATCCACCAGCTGCCAGTTACCGCCCTCATAGCGCTCGGACAAGGCGCGCGGAAAAGCAATCGCCACCTCGTCTAGCATCAGCGCCGGGCGCTCATAGGCATCTAGGTGAGAAGGAGAAGCCGCCTCCAACACCGCCAGGGCACGCGGCTGGCTGCGCAAAGCCACCACAATATCCACCGGCGCCGGCGTTGAAACCCGCTCGCGCACAGCAGTTTTCAGCTGCCGCACCCGGTTGCGGCTAGCCAACCAAGCCTGCCAAGCCTCCAGATCAGTGGCGAAAACTAGGCCATCTTCAGGAATAATCATTGCCAGCGCGCCTCCAAAGCCTGCACGCGGTGAGCAAAAGTATGCTCAGCCAAAGTACGTTTACGGCCCGCCTGGGCAATGGCCTGCGCCCACTGCGGCTCAGCCCCGGCGCGCTCAGCCAGTTCCACCAGCTCTTGGGTGGAGTGGAAAACCAGCAGCTCACTGCCCGGATCATAGAGGCTGTCGACGTCGTCGCGATCAATGATCTGCAAACCGCCCACACCGCAAGCCTCAAACGTGCGCATAGTGAAACCGTCTTGATCCCCATGCAGGTTTAGCGAGGCGCGCGCCCCGGCCATCACCCCATAGGCATGCGAACGGTCCAAGTCGCGCCCGCTAGGGATCGCCGGGCGGTGCCAAGACCAGGTGCGGGCCCGATCCCACCAGTGCTTAGACCAAGCTCGTCCATAAGCCTTAACGTCCACGCCCGCCTGGTATAAAGCCCGCAGCATCGGCTCACGCTGGCCGTAACGGGCCCCCACAAAAACGACGGCGTCGCTAGCTACCGGGCTAAAGGGCAAGCTGGAATCAAAAGCCAGTGGCAAATAGAACGCATCCAAACCGCGCTCAGCCATAGCGGCGGCGTCGATCGCAGAATACGTGGCGATCGGACCACGCATCTGCAAACCCGCTTCATCCACATTCATGCGTCGCAGCTCATCGTAGAACCAAGTAATGCGCTTGGCCCCAACTTCCTCAATAGACTGCCAGTAATCAGCCTGCAAAATGTCGCCCTTAATGGTGACCACCACGTCAGGGCGAGACGAACGCACCAACTGTGCACAGCGGGCAGTAACCTGCTGGGCGTGCAAACGCGAACCGGGCAAACCATGTGGATCGCGCCGGTCAGCCAATTCAATTTTGAGCTTATGCTCCACGCGGTGCACCGCATTCTCTAAACGGTCATAGCAGTAGGGCAACACGGTGTAACCGCGCTGCTTAAAAGCCTGGGCTATGCCCTGCCAGTAGCCGTGGAACACAGGGCTAACCAATAACAGTTTTTTACTCATGCTTGGGACCGATCGGCATGCGTTGGGTAATTCATTTGGGTACTAGTTAAGTTACTAGCTTGTAAGGGAGTTTGGGGTGGTTTTAGGCTGGCAAAAACGCCAATTCGGTAGCTAGGCGCTCGCGGGCAGCCACATCTACGCCGCGCATCTGACGGGTCAGGTTCCAAGCAAAATTGATATACGAGGCAGTTTTTAGGGTGGCGCGCAGGCGCTTTACACCGCTGGGGCCATGCCACTTGTCGGCGTAAATGAAACGCGAGTCAACCAGCCACTGCCGGCGCTTATCGGAAGCTGAGGAACCGCCGCCAGCATGCACCAAGGTGGGCTGGCTGAGCACTACCGAAGGTAACCCTAGCTGACGCAGGCGCAACTGCAGGTCAACTTCTTCACTATTCATGTGGAAGCGTGAGTCAAAACCGCCTACTGCTGCAAAGGCCTGACGCGGCAGCAGCATGGCTGCGCCCACCACCCAATCGGCCACTTCAGTGTGGGTATTGTCGGCCAGAGTGTCGTGTCCTACCAGCTCATGGAGCACTGGCAGGTGACGCACCCGGGCCAGGGGAGTGAGCCATTCAATACCCTGGTGTAGGGCATTGGGGAAGTGGCGGCCATTCCAGTGCGTGGCACCTACCTCATTAATCACGGCAGGGGTCACGATGGCCGGCATCCAGGGCAGGGCGGCGCGGTAATAGTTGCCTAAGAAGTTGGGTTCTAGCTCGACGTCGGAGTTAAGGATTAGCACGTAAGTGCCGGTGGCGGCGGCAATACCGGTGCTCACGGCGCTACCGAAGCCGCCATTTGTCTGACGACGAATTACTTTAACCCCGGGCGCATCCGGGAAAGGCTCGGGAGAGCAATCGTCACTAACGATTACCTCGAAATCAGGGGCGTCTACTTGTGCTTTTAGCTGCTCTAGCAAGGGAAGGGTGGCAGCTGGGTCCCCGTAGAAGGGGATTACCACACTGAGCGCGCAAGCGGGCATGGCTGGGTCCTTTTACTCGTTGGTTACCCCAGTCTAGCTTGTAAGCCTGTGGGATATATATGATGGTTGCTAGGTAAGTTAAATATATGGTGTGCAGTGTGTCGCTGTGAGCTGCATTAATAAAGCGCGGTTTAGGAGCTAAAAGATTATGACATTTAAAGCTAAGGCTTTGTCTTTGGTGCGACGCGGCAAGCGCGAAGTCATATTAACTGCCATCGGTTTTAATGGTGGCAATAACCTGTTCAAGTGGCAGCTGGCATATTCGCGTACTTTAGATAAGGGTTTAATTTCTAAGGTGCTTTATTTCCCTAACCAGGACGCTTGGTTGGAGATGTTCCCGGGGTTGCGTAAGCTGTCAATCACCTCAGACCAGATACGCTTTACTGACCGCCGCGCCACCTATATGGGGGCAGCTCAGGGGGTGGACTACACTCCGCAAGAGCGCGCCCGCTTTATTAAAGACGTGCTGCTAACCTCTGACGGTTTTAAACAGAGCCTAGAGCGCGCCCAGGCTTTTGTGCGTGATGATGACTTAGTTATTAACGTGCGTCGCGGCGACTATTACAACAGTCGTTTTGAACCAGAATTTGGCATTAACATTGTGGAATATGTGCGCCAGGCACTAGCTAAACAATTAGCTTTAGGGCCGGTGGGGCGCGTGGTGCTAGTTAGTGACAATGTGCCCTGGTGTGTTGACAACCTTACCCACCTGGCCCCGCAGCTAGAGTTTGTGGTTAATGAGAACCGCCGCGACATGTTTGATGACCTGGCGGTGCTGGCCTGCGCTAAGCGGCTGATCCTGGCTAACTCCACTTTCTCCTACTGGGGCGCCTTTATTGCTCAGGTGCTGGGCGCGCAGCTGGAAAACATTGTGGCCCCCGCCTTCCACCAGGGGGACGTGCCCACCGCTAGTGAGCTGTGGCGTGATCCGCGCTGGAACTTTATTCATGAAATTGACGGCGGCTGGCAAAACTATCCGGGTCGACTAGAATCCTGAGCGTGCGTCTGAAGGCCCTGCTCGATGTTTTAGCTCAAAATTCTGCGGTTTCACAGGTCATTGACCTGGCCAGTTCACGTGTACGTACCGACTACACGGCGGCGGTTGTGCCCGGGGTGCGCCCGGCCCTACTGGCTGCAATGGCTATGGGTAAGGCGGGTTTAGACGCCGTCAGGCCGCAAGTAAATCACCCGCTGCTGGTGGTGTGCGCAACCACCCGTGAAGCTGAAGAAATGGTGGCGGCGCTACGCTGCTACCTGCCCGATGAGGCAGTAGAGATGCTGCCGGCTTGGGAAACCCTGCCCCATGAGCGCTTGTCGCCCAGGGCTGACACTGTGGCCGCGCGCCTGGCCGTGCTACGCCGCCTAGCCCACAGTGAAGAGGGCGCTATCGGCGTGCTGGTGGTGCCGGTGCGGGCGCTGCTGGCGCCGGTAATCGCGGGGCTGGGTGAAATTGAGCCGCTCACCTTGAGCGCTGGCGCGGAGCTACCCTTGGAGGCGGCCACCGAGCGCCTGGTGAAAATGGCTTACACCCGCGTGGATATGGTGGAAAATCGCGGCGAGTTTGCGGTGCGCGGCGGTATTTTGGATGTTTTCCCACCCACCTGCCCGCGCCCGGTGCGTGTGGACTATTTCGGGGATGAGATTGATGAAATTTCCTCCTTCGCGGTTTCAGATCAGCGCTCAATTGAGGTTTTAAAAGCCCCCGTGGTGGTTACCGCCTGCCGGGAGCTGCTGCTTAACGACGTCGTCCGCGAGCGCGCCGCCGCCCTGGTCACTAAGATCCCGGGTGCGGCAGATTTGCTGGAAAAACTAGCTGAGGGTATTTACGTTGAGGGTATGGAGTCCCTGGCGCCGGTGCTGGTGGACAAGATGGTGCCGCTGCTGGAGTTGACTGGCCAGCGCCTGACTGTGATTAGTGAGCCTGAGCGGGTGCGTCGTCGCGCTGAGGATTTGGTGGCTACCACCCAGGAGTTTTTAGCGGCGGCCTGGACTAGTGCGGCTTCGGGTGGGCAGGTGCCGGTGGATTTGTCGGCGGCGGCTTTTGCGCATTTGGCGGATGTGCGCCAGTTGAGCTTGGCTAATGGCCTGGGATGGTGGTCGTTTAATGCCTTTGCTAGCGCCCCGGATATGCCTAGTTTGCCTATTACTGAGGTGCCCGGCTATGGCGGCGGTTTTGAGGCGGCTGCCCGGCAGGTGGGTCAGCAGGCTAAGGCTGGTTGGCGGGTAGTTATTAGCGCTGATGGTCCGGGCCCGGCGCGCCGTTTGGCTGAGGTTTTGGGTGAGGGAGATATTCCTGCCCGCATTGTGGCTGATTTGGATGAGGCTGCGGATCTGGGTGCTAGTGACGGTAGTGGCGACGGCGTGGTGCGGATTTTGCCTGCTTCGGCCTATCAGTCTTTCCTGATTCCTTCCCAAAAATTTGCTTTTATTGGCCAGTCGCAGATCACGGGGCGAGCTAGTGCTTCTCCGCGCGCACCTAAGGCGGTGCCGGCGCGGCGTTCAAAGCGTAGCGTTGACCCCCTATCGCTGCATCCGGGTGATTTGGTGGTGCACTCGCACCATGGGGTGGGGCGTTTTGTAGAGCTAACGCGCCGCCCGGTGCCCGGAAACCGTAACTCTAGCCGCGAATATTTGGTGATTGAGTATGCGCCTTCTAAGCGTGGCCAGCCTGCTGACCGGCTCATGGTGCCTACTGACTCGCTTGATGCGGTTAGTAAATATGTGGGTGGTGACGCCCCGGCGCTGAGCAAGATGGGTGGCGCCGACTGGCAAAAAACTAAGGCTAAAGCTCGCAAGGCGGTGCGTGAAATCGCCGGGGAGCTGGTGCGCCTGTATGCGGCCCGCCAGGCCGCTAAGGGCCACGCTTTTAGCCCTGACACCCCTTGGCAGGCGGAGCTAGAGCAGTCTTTTGCCTACACTGAAACCCCTGATCAGCTGGTCACCATTGATGAGGTTAAAGCTGATATGGAAAAGAGCGCCCCTATGGATCGCCTGATCTGTGGGGATGTGGGTTACGGCAAAACTGAGATCGCGGTGCGGGCAGCCTTTAAAGCTGTCCAGGATGGTAAGCAGGTGGCGGTGCTGGTGCCCACCACGCTGCTGGTGTCTCAGCACGCAGAAACTTTCACGGAGCGTTTTGCTGGTTTCCCGGTGACCGTGGCGCAGCTGTCGCGTTTCCAAAGCGCTAAAGAAAGCCAGCAGGTGCTGCGTGACCTTGAGCAGGGGCGTATCGACGTCGTCGTAGGCACCCACCGCTTACTGACCGGCTCAGTTAAATTTAAAGACCTGGGGCTGGTAATTATCGATGAGGAGCAGCGCTTCGGGGTGGAGCATAAAGAAGCCCTCAAAGCTATGCGCACAGATGTGGATGTGCTGTCCATGTCCGCCACCCCCATCCCGCGCACGCTGGAAATGGCGGTTAGCGGGCTGCGGGAAATGTCCACCCTGGCCACCCCGCCGGAGGATCGCCACCCGATTTTGACCTATGTGGGCCCCTATGAGACTAAGCAGGTGGGCGCCGCCATCAGGCGTGAGCTGCTGCGTGAGGGGCAGGTGTTCTATGTGCACAACAAGGTTGAAGACATTGATGCGGTGGCTGCGCGTCTAACTGAACTGGTACCTGAAGCCAATATCGCCACCGCCCACGGGCAGATGAGTGAGCACCGCCTAGAGAAGGTAATTGACGCCTTCTGGAAGCGTGAAATTGATGTGCTGGTGTGCACCACCATTGTGGAAACCGGCCTGGACGTGTCTAACGCCAACACTTTGATTGTGGACCGCGCCGACCGTATGGGGCTAAGCCAGCTGCATCAGCTGCGTGGCCGGGTGGGGCGTGGCCGGGAACGGGCTTACGCCTACTTCCTATACCCGGGTGACAAGCCCCTTACCGAAACTGCCCACCAGCGTCTGCGCACCATTGCTAACAACACTGATTTGGGTGCGGGTATGCAGGTGGCCATGAAGGATCTAGAAATTCGCGGCGCCGGTAACCTGCTGGGCGGGGAGCAGTCCGGGCATATCGCCGGGGTTGGCTTTGACCTGTATCTGCGCATGGTGGGTGACGCGGTGGAAGCCTATAAGCGCGGCGTGGGCCTAGGTGAAGATGAGGAGGCAGCTGAGCCTGACTTGAAGGTGGAGCTGCCCATTGACGCCAATATTCCTGAGGACTACCTGCCCCATGAGCGCTTGCGTTTGGAGGCTTACGCAAAGATGGCGGCGGCTAAGTCTGATAGCGACGTCGACGACGTCCTGGCGGAACTAGCTGACCGTTACGGCCCGGTGCCTGAGCCCACCCAAAACCTGGCGCAGCTGGCCCGCCTGCGCGTATATGCAGCCAGCTTGGGGGTGTATGAGATTGTGGCGCAGGGTAAATCTATCCGTTTCGCGCCGGTGGCCCTGCCTGAGTCGGGGGCGATGCGCGTCAAGCGCCTCTACCCGGGCACAGTCATTAAGCCAGCCACTCGCACCCTGGTGGTGCCCGCCCCGGGCACGCGCGGTTTGCGCCGTGAAACTTTAAGTGCCACCGAGCTGCTGCGCTGGGCGCAGGTGTTCTTGCATGCGGTTGTAGCCGGCGAGGCTGAATACGAAACCGAAGCCACCAAATACCGCAGCCGCTAAGTGCGCCAGCGCCCATCGCGCGCCAAACGCGCCGGCGCCTTGCCCGCACCCACGCAGCTGACCCGCCCGCACTGCGCGGATGCAAAACGGCCGCGCTCTTGCGTGTACACCCAGGAAGTTTGCAGGTAAATTACAGGTTATGGATGTTGCGGTAATTCTGCCTGGCGGACGTGGCTGGGGCCCGGTTTTAAAACTCGCTGAGATCGCTGCCGAGCACCTTGGCGGCCGCCTAATCAAAATCCCAGCCGAATCCCTGCCCGCTGGGCGGTTAGGCAAACTAGCCACCCTGCTGCCGCCGCCACGCCCACGTGGAGAACAAAAACTGCTGGTTATCGCCTCTATTGGTGATCACCTCAACGCAGTTTTACGCTCCGGAGTGCGCCGCCACTACAGCTATGTGGCCGGCTGGGTGATCGACAGCTTCTGGGAGGCGCGCATCCCCCGCGTGGCCCGCTCACGTGGCTGGTACGACCACCTCTACGTCACTGACCAGCAGGATCTAGACATGTGGGCGGCGGCAGTGCCCTGCCCGGTCGGGGTACTTCCCTGGGGTGCTGATGTTGCCGGAGCCCAGGCGAGCTGGGCTGATAAGCAGGTGGAATTGCAGCGTGTAGGCCGTCAGCCCCAGGTGTGGGATGACGACGACGCCGTAGCCGGCGCCGCCGCCAACGCTGGGGTTAGCTTTGCTGGTCGCCCCCCATTTGGCGACACCGATGAAGCCAACCAGGCTTTTGTGGAAACCGCCTACCGCCAAGCCAAAGCGGTACTAGCTTTCGGCACCCGCACCGCCCGTGCCAAATACAACCACCCCACCAAGGATTACGTAACTGCGCGCTGGACTGACTCACTGGCCTACGGTTGCCTAGTAGCCGGCCAGGTTCCCGACACCCCTACCGCCCGCGAAATTCTGCCATCTTTCGCATTAGTGCAGCTCAGCGACACTGATGTGGCGCAGGGCCTAGAGCAGCTCAAAGCCGCCCTAACCCAGTATGACGAAGAAAAGTTCACCGCTATTCGCACCTGGGCACGTGAACATCTAGATTGGCGCTCGCGGCTAGATCAGATTGCCGCCGACGCAGCCGTTAACTAGAGCAGTGCTCCTGGAGTTAACCATGAGCCTTGATAAAGTCGTTTTATTTACCTCTGACCTGGGCGGTCTAGGGGGTACTACCTCTGCGCTAAACGAAATGGCACGTGGCTTTAACGGGCGCGGCCTTTCAGTTAGCTATATGACCTTAGGGCGTGAGGTGGGCCAGCTACCCGTGCCCGGCGAGGTGTTTCGGGTGTTCCCGGGCCAGGCGTACACCACCGACAACCCTCTGGTGAAGCGTTTTCCGGGGCCGGGGGGCATAAAGCTAAAAGCCCTGAGCCTATACACGCCGGCGTGGCGTAAATACTGTTTAAAGCGTTTAGATCGCCACCTGGCTAAAATCGGCCCGGATACCGCCATAATCGCGTTAAAGTACAACACCCAAAAATGCTTAACTGAGGCTATTGGTCGGGGTGTGTGGGCAGCCAATGGCGCCAAGCGGCCGCTGCTGGTTTATCAAAACCATGCCTCAATGCAGTGGATGCGTCATTTTCCCGACTATCCGCAGGTGGCCGCGCCGGCAGATGTTTTCACCTGTTTAGCTGACCCTTACACGCGTGAAACCGCCCAGATCCTGGGGCGCCAGGTGGTGACAATGCCTAACTCGATTAGGTCTTTTGAACTGCCTACGGCGCCAAAAACCAATAAAATCGTGGTTTTGTCCAGGCTGGATGAGGCTAAACACCTAGATCGGTTAATTCAGGCTTTTGCGCAGGTACAGGGGCAGGTAAAGGAAAGCTGGCAGCTGGTTATTTACGGTGAAGGTCCATCGCGCGAAAGTCTCGAAGCTCTGGTTGCTGATCTGCACCTTAGTGACAGCGTTAGCCTACCTGGCAGTTGCTATGACTTAACTAAAGCTTTTAGTGGCGCTAGCCTATCCGCTTTAGTTTCTGGCAATGAAGGTCAGGGGTTGAATGTGGTTGAGGCGGCCATGGCTGGGGTGCCCTCAGTAGTTACCCCCTGCTCACCTGGCGCGATTGAGTTGGCTGAGCACGGTGGTTACTTGGCTGGCGGCTTTACGGTAGACGACATTGCGCAGGCTTTGCGTCAAGCTATGTGCGACGACGAACGTGAGGCGGTGGGGCTGCGGGCGCAGACCTATGCGCAGCGTTTTAGTACCGCTGCGGTAACCGATAACTGGCTTGAACTGTTCGCGAGGCTAGCCTAAAGGTCATTTTGCAGGACTAATACCCTCGCGCAGGTAGCTTAGGCAAGCTAGACTTGGTCACGTAATATTCCTGTTTCGATTACTTAGGAGCACCACGTGGCCCTCATCGAGAACGTACATGCACGCGAGATTCTAGACTCCCGCGGCAACCCCACTCTAGAGGTTGAAATCCTACTTGAGGATGGTTCCTTCGCCCGCGCGGCTGTCCCCTCCGGCGCTTCCACTGGTGCTTTTGAGGCTGTGGAACTGCGCGACGGCGACAAGAGCCGTTACGAGGGTAAGGGTGTAGAGAAGGCCGTTGCTAACGTAAACGACATCATCGCCCCCGAGGTTATCGGCTTCGACGCCGCTGACCAGCGCGGCCTAGACCGTCTAATGATTGAGCTAGACGGCACCCGCAACAAGGGCAAGCTGGGCGCCAACGCCATCCTGGGTGTGTCCCTGGCTGCCGCTCAGGCCTCCGCCGAGTCTGCTGGCCTGGAGCTGTTCCAGTACATTGGTGGCCCCAACGCTCACGTCCTACCCGTCCCCATGATGAACATCCTCAACGGTGGCTCTCACGCTGACTCCAACGTTGACATCCAGGAGTTCATGATTGCCCCCATCGGCGCTCCCTCCTTCCGTGAGGCTCTGCGCTGGGGTGCCGAGGTCTACCACTCCCTGAAGAAGGTCGTCAAGGAGCGTGGCCTGTCCACCGGTCTAGGCGACGAGGGTGGTTTCGCCCCCAACCTAGACTCCAACCGTGAGGCTCTAGAGCTGATCGTTGAGGCCATCGAGAAGGCTGGCTACAAGCCCGGCGCCGACGTTGCCCTGGCTATGGACGTTGCCTCCTCCGAGTTCTTCGACAACGAGACCAAGACCTACAAGTTCGAGGGCGAGCAGCGCGACAACGACTACATGGTCAAGTACTACGAGCAGCTCATCAAGGACTTCCCGATCGTCTCCATCGAGGACCCGCTAAGCGAAGACGAGTGGGAAGACTGGAAGGCCCTGACCGCCGAGATCGGTGACAAGGTACAGATCGTTGGTGACGACTTCTTCGTAACCAACCCCGAGCGTCTAGCCAAGGGCATCGAGCTCAAGGCCGCCAACGCCCTGCTGGTTAAGGTAAACCAGATCGGTTCTCTAACCGAGACCCTGGAGGCCGTGGAGATGGCCCACCGCAACGGTTACAAGACCATGACCTCTCACCGTTCCGGCGAGACCGAGGACACCACCATCGCCGACCTGGCTGTTGCCACCAACTCCGGCCAGATCAAGACCGGTGCTCCCGCCCGTGGCGAGCGTGTCAACAAGTACAACCAGCTGCTGCGTATCGAGGAGTCCCTGGGTGAGGACGCCGTATACGCCGGCGCCAGCGCCTTCCCGCGCTTCAAGGCCTGATAAAGCAGGTCCTGAGCTAAACTAGCTCTGACTTAAGCGGGCGGGGTGCATTTAAGCACCCCGCCCGCTTTGTATCTAGCCCTCAGGTAGTATCAAAGGTGTGAAGCCCCGTCGCCCTACCCAAGCTGACCCACGTCGTCGTCGCCAGAGGCGAACGTCAAACGCTACCGGCAGCGAGGCAGCCCCACGCACCCACCCTGAAGGCCTGCCCAGGGTCCGTTTACAAACGCCCCGCACTGGCGAAATCCCGCAGGTACCCCAGCAACGCGACGACGGGCGCACCCCAGTTTCGCTGCGGATGCTATTAGTGCTAATGGCCCTGCTAGTGCCTACATTCTTTATTGCTGAAAGCCTGCACACCTACTTTGTGCAGCATCAGCGCTATCAGGAAGTTAGCTCCCAACTGCGCGCCACCAAGCAAGAAAACGCCCAGCTGGAGGCCAAACTGCAGGCCTGGCGAGACAACAACTATCTAAAAAGCCAGGCACGTGGGCGCCTTGGCTACGTAATGCCGGGGGAGACCACCTACATTGTGGTGGGCGCCGATTCAGTTAGCGAAACTACCGCCACCAGCTCCACCCCCCAAAATAGCCAGCCCTGGTATGACCGCCTGCGCCAGAGCACTCGTGAAGCCGGTAAAGTCCCCAAGGCTGCGAAACGTGAACCCTCCCAACGCGGCTGGCTAGATCCAACCACTAGCCCCACGCCTACCGTAACCACCACCCCATAAAGCGAGAGCAAATGAGTTCAGAAGTTACCCAGGCCGATATTGAAGCCCTAGGCCAACAGCTGGGGCGCGTCCCGCGCGGGGTGGTAGCCATTGCCGCGCGCTGCGTGTGTGGTCGCCCGGCGGTGGTGCAAACCGCTCCGCGTCTAGACGATGGCTCTCCCTTCCCCACCACCTTCTACCTGACCCTGCCAGGGGCGGTATATGGCTGCTCAGCCCTGGAAGCCACCCACTACATGGATGAGCTAAACCAGCGTCTAGCTGAAGATGAGCAACTGGCCGCCGCCTACGCCCAAGCTCACCAGGCCTACCTGGCAGAGCGCGAAAAGCTTGGTCACGTGGACGAAATTGCCGGTATTTCCGCAGGTGGTATGCCCACCCGCGTTAAATGCCTACACGCCCTAGTGGGCCACTCACTAGCCGCCGGTGCGGGGGTAAACCCCATCGGCGACATTGCCATTGAAACCATGCGTGAACGCGGCCTGTGGGATAAGCAGGTTTGCAACTGTAAGGACGGTAAATAATGCGCCTGGCTGCTATTGACTGCGGTACCAACACTATCCGTTTGCTGATCGGCGACTATGAGCTTACCGATCAGGGCATTATCATCAACGAGCTGGAGCGCTCAGGTGAGATTGTGCGCCTAGGCGTGGGGGTAGACCGCACTGGGCGCCTAAATGAGGAGGCCATTGAGCGCACCTTAGACTTCACCCGTGCCTGCGCTGAGCGTTTTGAGCATTACGGGGTGCAACAGGCCCGGTTTGTGGCCACCTCCGCCTCGCGTGACGCTGCCAACCGTGACGTTTTCGTCAATGGTGTTTGGGCAATTTTGGGTTTTGAACCTGAAGTAATCAGCGGTGAAGAAGAAGCTGCCCTGGCCTTCCTGGGCTCTAAGGTGGGCAGCAATGTGGATATGACCCACCCGCGCCTGGTAGTGGATTTGGGTGGCGGTTCCACCGAGTTCAGCCTTGGCACCCAATACCCTGACGCCTATATCTCTACCAACATGGGTTCGGGGCGCGTCACCGAGCGTTTCCTAAGTGAAGGCGTCACCCCTGCCTCTGAAGCAGCCGCCCGTGAGTTTGTGCGTTCCATGCTGGATACGGCTGCCGAGCAGGTAGATTTCAGCGCTGCCCACTCCCTGGTGGGACTGGCTGGCACTATCACTGCGGTTACCGCCCACGCCCTGGGACTGGAATATTTCGACAGCCAAAAAATCGGTGGGGCACAGGTGCCCGTAGAGGACATGCGCCGCTCCTGCGACGCCATCATCCATGCCACCCCTGAGCAGTTAGAGCAGTGGGAATTCATTGCCCCCGGACGCCGCAGCGTAATTGCCGCCGGCGCCCTGATCTGCGATGAAATGGTGGCCCGCGTGGCGGCTGATACCGCTAACACCGATCACCCGGTGCGCCACATTAACGTGTCTCTGCACGATATTCTCGACGGTATCGCCCTCTCGCAGCTATGAACCAGCCCTTTGCTGCCCTGCTGCTGGCGGCGCGCAGAGAGCGTCAACTGGTGATTGCTACGGCACTAACTGACGGCGCTCCTAGCGGCCAGGCCCGCCAGGCTCGTCTGGCCCAGCAGCAGGGGGCAGGGGCTGCGGAACTGCGCGCAGACCTGCTAGCTGATCCCGCCCAGGTACGCGCAGCGCTGACGGCGGTGAGGGCGGCTTCCAGCCTGCCGCTGCTGCTGACCTATCGTTCAACCACGGAGGGCGGTAAAGGCGCTGGTCACGGCCAGGGCTATGAGGATTATTTAGCTAGCTTGCTACAGTTGCGCCCGGCCGTGGCCGCAGTAGACATAGAGATGGCCTGCCCTGCCAGTAAGGCGCTGGTAGCTGAGGCTAAAGCGGGTGGCTACGACGTCGTCGGCTCCTGCCACGACTTTACGGCCACCCCCAGCGCGGCCCAGATTGCAGAAAAATTAGCGCAAATTACTGCCGCTGGCGCGGATATCACCAAAGTGGCTTACATGCCACGCACTGCCCAGGACGTGGCCGCGCTGCGACATGCCGCCCACGACTTTGCTGGCGCCTACCCCCACCAGCCGCTAATTGCTATTTCAATGGGCCAGCTGGGCGCCCCAAGCCGCACTGACCTGGTCAATTGTCTGACCTTTGCGACAATCGCCGACGGTGCCGCTAGCGCCCCAGGACAAGCAACTATTGCCCACGTGAAAGCCTGGCTAGAAAACACCCCGGGGACAAGTACTATAGAACTATGAGCCAGCCCCTCGACTCCTCCTCTCGGGCCGCTGGAATCCCCATCGGAATTCGCGCGCATTTAGCCCACGCCGCCTTGCAGGTCCTAGCGCAAGACGCAGGCGTGGATATTTTGCATATCAAAGGCCCGGCAGTTCACCCCAGTATTGGTCGTGCCCTAACCCACAGTACCGACGCCGATGTGTTGGTGCGCCCGGAGCAAGTAAAGATATACGTCAAAGCCCTGCTAGATCACGGCTGGCGTCACAACACCTCATTTGAAACCGGCTCTGCTTTTGAGCACGCCGCCACCTTCTTCCACCCCACCTGGGGATATGTGGATCTGCACCGGCGCTACCCGGGGATTACCGCCCCCAAAGCTTTTAACAACCTCTGGGCGCGGCGCATCCACCAAATGCTCGGTGGAGTTCGCTGCGCTACCCCCGCACTAATCGACCAGCGCCTAATTTTGCTGCTACACGTAGCCCGTAACGCCTCAGGCGCGTCAGACCCCGACTACGCCCTAGTGTGGGCAACCCTAGACGAGTGCGCCCAAGCGGACCTGCGCCGTCGAGCCCGGGAACTAGGGGCCCAAGTGGGGCTAGCCGCCGCGCTAGGAGAACTAGACCAATACCGCCAAGACCCCACCCACGACCTGTGGATGATGTTCTCCACCGGTGAGGGCGGGCGCCTAGACGAGTGGAAAGCCCGCTTCAAAGCAGCCAACGGCCCGCTGGCTAAAGCTCGTATTGTGGGTCGGGCGCTGCTAGTAAACACCGACCACCTAACTATGCGGCTAGGTCACGAACCCACCCCGGCTGAAGTGCGCCAAGAATATGTGGAGCGCTACCGGGCGGCTTTGCGTGAAGGAATGGAAAAAATTAAGGGGAAACTGTGACCTACCTGCACCCTTCGCGCCTGGGTTACTACGATGAGCCCACCGAGCAAGCCATTTACTTGGCGCCACTACCCGACGGCGAAATCTCCAGGCTAGAAGGCCCTGCCCGCGCCATTTGGATCGGCGCTGATGGGGCTGAGAATGTGCATGAAGTAGCCCAGCGGGTTGCCCCCTATTTCAACGTTACGGCTGACCAAATTGAGGCAGACGTAAGCGAATTTATTAGTCAACTGATTGCTGGCGCACTTCTGGAGGAAGTCATGGACCTGAAGGATGCCCGATGAGCGGCAGTTACGGGGCCTCGCCCCGGTTGCTGTTTGTGTGCACCGCCAACATTTGCCGTAGCGCCTATGCTGAGGTGCGCGCCCGCCAAATGCTGGGTCTGGATGCCGGCTGGGCCTTTTTTAGTGCCGGCGTGCCGGGCACGGTTGGCCGCGAAATGGACCCGCCCATGGTGGCCCAGGCGGTGGCGCGTGGCGTGGCCCTGGAAGACTGCTTGGCTATGCGTTCGCGCCAAATGCGTGAAGGGATTTTGCGTCGCTCACGCCTAGTGGTGACCATGGCTAACTCGCACCGCGTGGCCTTGCTTGATGATTTTCCCGCCTACGCTGAGCGTTACTGGACTTTGGGGCAGCTAGCCGACGCCGCCACTTTGCTTCAGCGTGACGACGCCTGGCTGAGCTATGACACTGATCAGCTAGTGCGCGCACTGCACGCAGTGCGTGGGCCAGCTGGGGGCGGACGCGATGTAGCTGACCCATATCGGCGTGGGGATGCTGCTATGGCTGCGGCGGCCGATACCATTGATGCGTACTTGCGCACTATTCTGCCGCTACTATCGCGCGGCTAAAGGCCTAGTTGATACCGTACTAACATATAGATTTTTCAGGTTCCCCACCTGATCCCTGGCATCGCCAGGCCGCTCGGAAGAAGGGCAATAACCCACTGTGACAATCCAAGACTTTGTTAGGATGACCCGGGTCAACCTGGGTTTCTTAATCCTATGCGTGCTATTGGGTCTAGCCGGTGGTTTCGGCTATGCCAGCGCCCAGCCATGGACCTACACCGCTACTTCCCAGGCGATGGTGGTAGTTCCCGGTACCGATGCTTTTAGCCAGAACTCTATTTCTGGTCAGAAAGCTAGCGTGTATGCAGTCCTGGCTGGTTCGCAGAACGTGGCTAACCGCGTGGCTAAGACCCTCAAGACCTCCAACATGGAGGGAACTCTTAGTGGTAGTGCTGACGCCGTTCCTGGTCTGTTCACTCTGACCGCTACTGCTTCCACCCCGGAGCGCGCTCGTGACATCGCTAATGCCGGCATCAAGGCTGTGTCTGATGAGGCTAACGCGATTACCACCCTTAACGCGCCTACCGTGCAGCCCACCACCAAGACCACCACTAACCCTGATGGTACCCAGGTAACCACCACCACCCAGAGCGTGGATGGCACCACCAACGTAACCACTACGGACAACAGCTACCGCGAAACCCGCGTAACCCAGACCCTGCAGGCAGTTGCCCCCAGCGCCCCTAGCTCCCCTGACTTCTACAAGCTCAGCGGCATGGGTGCCCTGGCTGGTCTGGTGATTGGCTACCTGGTGGTGTTCATGCGCCGCCTGATGGACAACCGTGTACGCCACAACTCCGATGTTGAGGAGCTGCTGGGTTCTTCTGTACTGGCGGTTGTGCCTAAGTCCACTGAACTGAACGCCAAGGGCCGTCAGAACGTAGACGGTCTGGGTCAGGCCGCTGAGGCCCTGCGTCACCTACGTACCAACCTGCGCTTCGTGGATGTTGACAACCCGCCGCGCGCAATCGTTATGACCAGTGCTAACCCTGGTGAAGGTAAGTCCACCATGTCTGCCGTGTTGGCACAGATGCTGGCTTCTTCCGGTCAGCGCACCGTGCTAATCGACACCGACTTGCGTAAGCCCGTGGTGCACAAGATCTTCGGCCTAGACGGTTCTGTGGGTCTAACCCAGATCCTGGCTGGTGACATGCAGCTGTCCGACGTCGCCCAGAAGATTGAGGGTCAGCCCAACTTGCGTGTTGTGCCCGCTGGCCGTATCCCTCCCAACCCCTCAGAGCTTTTGGGTTCCCAGCGTATGAAGGCCTTGATGGACTACCTCAAGGACGACGCTATGGTGATCATGGACGCCCCGCCGCTACTGCCGGTTACCGACGCCGGTTTGCTTTCGGCCCTGGCCGACGGCGCCATCTTGGTCATGGAGGTGGGTGGCACCTACAAGGAGCAGGCCCGTCTGTGTGGCAAGATCTTCAAGCAGGTTGACGGCCGTCTGCTGGGTGTAGTGCTTAACCGTGCTTCACGTCGTAACCTCGGTAGCGTTTACTACGGTTACGGCTACGGTGGCTACGGCCAGAACTACTACTACTACGAAGAAGACGAAAAGCGTAAGCTGCTTGGCTTCATCCCGCTGCCTGGTCACCGCAAGCGCAAGCGCGAAAACCAGATCGTCTCCATCCAAGAGGAAGAGGTCCACCCTCTGCCTAAGGATAAGCAGAGCAACCGCCGCTCCTCGCGCCGCGCTGCCCGCAGCGAGGCCCCGGCTCAGGTACCCGCTCAGCTACCTGCCGCCACCATTACCTCGTCTCCAGTTAGCTCGCGTACCTCAGCGGCTAGCCCGCGTGTGAGCACCGTGGTTAACCCCGAGCCGGTAAGCGTGCCTTCCGTACAGGATTCAGGTGACGACACCGCCACCACTGAGGCTGTTGCCAGCCCGGTAGGTACCGGTATGCCGGTACCTCCACCAGCTGCCTCCATCAGCCAGCCGGTGGGTGAGGAAACTGCCGTGCAGACCTCCGCCGCCTTTGGTGCCCCGCAGGCTAGCGTGCCCACGCGCCGCTCGCTGCGTGAGCGTCGCAATGGCTGATAGCTAATACAACAAAGGCCCCGGCTTGCTGAACTAGCCCCCGAAAGTTGGACTGGTTTAATTCTAGGTGGTTAGGGTCTCAAGGGTCTGATTCCGATATTGCATCGGGGTCAGGCCCTTGAATCGTTTTTGAAGCCGGGTGTTGTTGTACCAGAAGATGTAATCATCTACGGCCCGGTAAAGCTCATCAACACTGGCGAAGTACTCGCCGTAGTACATTTCGGTCTTCAGATGACCGAAGAAGTTCTCCATCACCGCGTTGTCGTAGCAGTTGCCCTTTCGCGACATCGACTGGACACCACCAACGGACTCAATTAACTGGCGCCAACTGGAGTGCTGGTACTGGACCCCTTGGTCAGTGTGCACCATCAACCCTTCACCAGGTTCATGCCACGTAATCGCATTCTTTAACGAGGTAGACGTGAACTTCGTTGACGGGGATGTCGACAACTCGTGTGCCAGAATGCTCCGGTCGCCCAGATCCATGATCGGTGAGAGATAGACCTTCGTGCCAGCCACCCGAAACTCGGTGACATCACTAACCCACACTGTGTTGGGTTGTTCTGGCGTGAAGTTGCGGTCCAGGAGGTTCTCGGCAACGTGGCTAGTCTGGCCTTGGTACGAGTTGTACTTCCTACGTGACCTGACCTTGGATTTCAAGCCCATCTGGTCCATGAGTTTGTAGACGAGCTTGTGGTTAACCTCCCAGCCTCGTTTACGTAGTTCACTGTGGACCCGACGGTAGCCATAGCGGTGCTTCATCTGCTCAAAGATAGCCTTGATGACGTCCTTAAGCGCGGCATGTAGGTCTGGCCAGTCCAGGCGTTGCTGGTGGTAGAAGTACGTCGACCTGGCCAGGCCCGCGGCTTCCAAAAGATCATCGAGTCGATGCTCTGACTTGAGGATGACGATGGCTTCGGTCTTTAGCCTCGCCGTTGGTTCCTCAAGTCCCGCAATTTTTTTAGGTATGCATTTTCCGCCCGAAGTTTCTCCACTTCACGCAGAAGTCTGTCTTCCTCGGTCAACAGTGCAGGCTTCGCAGAGCCTTTCGGTCGTCCCTTCGGTTTGGACCTAAGCGCTTCATCACCGCCTTTGCGCCACTTACTCACCCAGCCTTTGACCTGTTGAGGTGAGGACAGCTTAAATTCCTTCGCCAGGTCCATGCGTGTTTCGCCAGCGAGGAAACGGTCGACCACTTCCTGTTTGACCTCGAAGGAGTATTGCTTCTTGGTTGGTTTCTCCACAAGAGATAGCCTGCCATGTAGAAACCAGCGACGATACAGGCTACGAGCCGGGTCGTGCCGGACCCCAATCCGACTTGCCGCAGCCGCAAAACCCAAGTCTTGCTCAAATAGGCCAACGAGCTGTTCTCGTTGTTCCTCTGACAGAGAACTTCGTGCTCTCATAGAAACACTCCCCATTAGTCGGTGTCTGATTTCTCAGTCCAACTTTCGGGGGCTAGTTCATGCCGCCGGGGCCTTTTTGTTTATCCTGCTAAAGCTCTGTAAAGCTCAGTGAATCCCTGTAAAGCTCAGTGAAGCTCAGCGCTAAAGCTCAGAGAACTGCCAGGATTTCGGTTACGAACACTAGGGTGTCGCCGCCCTTAATGCCGGCCTGAGGCACGCCACGGGAGCCGTAGCCTAGCTCGGAGGGGATGGACAGCAGCACGCGTGAACCCACGCGCTGGCCTACCAGGCCCTCGTCCCAACCACGGATAACCATGCCCACGCCAATCTGGAAGCTCAGCGGCTGGCCACGGTCAAAGGAGTTGTCGAATACCTGTCCATCCCAGATCTGACCCAGGTAGTTGCACACAATGGTGTCGCCGGGCTCAACGATCTGGCCGTCGCCGGCGTCGAGAACCTGAATCTCTAGGTCAGCGGGGGCCTCAGCGTCGGGGAAGGTGAGGGTGGGCTTGGTGCCTTTGCTACCGGAAACGGTAGGAAGTGGTGTTGCAATCATGGTTTAAGTTTAAGGGTAACCAATGCCTCAACGTATGTTTCTACGCCTGAAGTAGAATGGGTGCGTTCCCGTTTTTATAGCGCTCGTTTCCCCAACAAGCTTTTCATTTTCCTGAGGATACTTTGTGGCTTCCAATACCGGCATAGTTAATTTACCTAGGCTAACGAGCCTACGTTTCTTTGCTGCATCAGGTGTATTCATGTATCACCTGTGCCGTATTTATCCAGGCATGCCGCTTAAAGCTACATCTACTGTGGGCTATGTTGGGGTGGCGTTTTTCTTTGTGCTATCAGGTTTTGTACTGACCTGGTCCACCCCGATTTATAACGGTGTGGAGGCTAAGCAATTTTGGATTAAGCGTGTAGCGCGTGTATACCCCTCGCACCTAGTGATGATGGTTATCGCGTTGCTGTTGCCGGCTACGCCGCTGCCGCTGACCTGGGTTGCGGTACCTCCCAACGCGCTGCTGCTGCAATCTTGGTTCTCACCTAATGACATTGCTTTTGGGGTAAACGCAGTTAGCTGGTCGCTGTCTTGTGAGGCTTTCTTCTACCTGTGTGCGCCGCTACTGATCAGTGTGCTAAACGCACTTAAGCCCTGGCAGCGCTACCTAGCTGCCGCCGCTGGTGCGGGTGTGGCCTGGAGTATCGGCCTGGTGCTGGCAGCTAATGGGTCTAACGTTTACGCCTACCACTTGCCGATTGTGCGTATCGGTGAATTCATTATCGGTATTGCTTTGGCTTTGGCTTTGCGCGACGGCGTGCGCTTGCCTTTCAGGAGCGTGTGTCTTGCGGGGGTGACCACCGCTGTGATGGTGATGGTTTGCCTGCGCACCGGGCAGTTGACGACGGTTAGCGGCATTTTGATGGTGCCCGCCTTTGCCTGGCTGATTTATGCCTGCGCGCAGGCTGACTTGGATGGGGTACGCGGCGTGCTGCGGCTGAAGCTGCTAGAGCACATGGGTATTACGTCTTTTGCTTTTTATCTGGTGCACGAATTAGTGCTCCTAAACCTCAAACCGCTGCCCTGGCCGCATGGTTCAAAGCTGGTTAATCTGGCGACTGTAATCGTGCTTTGGATTATCTGCCAGGCGGCGGCGGAACTGTTATACCGTGGAGTTGAGCGTCCTGCGCAGCGTCGTATTCGTGCGTGGGCGGCAGCACATAAGGGGAAGAATGAAACAAAGGCTGGGCATTATTCGCTACAACCTGGGCGTGCTAGTGGACAAGCCGGAACGCCCGGCACTGGTGTGGATGATGCTGGGAACGGTACTAGTGTCACTGGCGGACACCGCCTCGATTCTGCTGGTAGCGCCACTGGCGCAGGCCATGACGGGACAGTGGCGTAGCGGAACCGCCGGATACGCCGCTAAACTGCTGGACGTAAATACCCAAGGTGAGCTGGTAGCTGCCTTAGCTGGTGCGGTTATTATCGGCTTCATCGTTAAGGACCTGCTCTCTATTTTGGTGCAGTGGTGGAGCCTGAAGGTTTCCTCTAACCTGCGCTATAAGAGCGCTATTGAAATCAGCGAATACTATCTGCGTCTGCCTTACTCTAAGCACGCCTATTTAGGGTTGGCGGTAATTCTAAATAAGTCTGGTCAGAACGTGACCATGGCTTATAGCGGTTACCTGTTTGGCACTATCACGCTGGCTACCCAGATTTTCGCGGTTGTCAGCGTGGTGGGGGCACTGCTGATTGCTGCCCCGGTGGCTACCGCGATTTTGGCGCTGTTTATCGGCCTGTTTGGCTGGCTGTTCCTGCGTAAGGTGCGCCCGCTAAACGAGCGTCTGGGCGCGGAAGAAGTGGCCGCTAATGAGCGCTCGTTCAGGGCTTGTTTTGACGCTTTTGGCACCATTAAAGAAACCCAGCTGCGTAACGCCTACGACTTCTATCTAGAACGTATTGATGAGGCTTCAGCTAAGCTGCGCGACATTAGCATTCAAAAGGGTTTCATTGCTTCGCTGCCTAAGCAGCTAATTGAAATTGTATTCATGCTGGCACTAGCCATCGTGTTTGCTTTTACTGCTTTTGTGGGTGACAGCCAGTCGCTATTGTCCTCTATGGCGGTATTGCTAGCGGCGGCTTTCCGGGTGCTACCCACTGCTGCCGGTATGCTGGGCACCTTGGCTACTATCCGCCAGGCTGAGCCGGCTACACGCGAATTTATTGCCTCTAAGCTGGCGGCCCGCTCGCAGATTAAGAACATGGAAATTGTTAGCCGTGAGGAGGTCACCCCGCTGGTTCTGCGTAAAGAGCTAGAGGTGCGTGACGTGCGTTTCCGTTATGACGACGACGCCCCTGAGGTGCTTAAGGGTGTGGACTTGCGTATTCCCTTTGGCACTAAAGCTGCTTTTGTGGGCTCCTCGGGTGCCGGTAAATCTACTTTGCTGGATCTGCTGATGGGCCTGCAGGTGCCCACCAGCGGTGAGATCCTGATTGACGGCGCTGACATGCGTGAAAATATTTACGGCTGGCAGTCCAACATTGGGGTAGTGCCTCAGAACGTGTTTATTACCGACCGCACTATTGCCGAGAATATTGCTTTCGACCAGCGCCGCGAAGACATTGACCCCGAGCGGGTGCGCGAAGCTTTGGAAGGCGCGCGCCTGTGGGAATTTGTTTCTAGCCAGCCTGAAGGTATCTGGTCTGAGTTTGGTGAGCAGGGCCGACGCCTATCGGGTGGGCAGTTGCAGCGTGTGGGTATTGCCCGTGCCTTGTATCGCCGTCCTAACCTGCTGATTTTGGATGAGGCCACCAGCGCCCTAGATAACGAGACTGAAGCGGAAATCGCTGAAACTATCGATAATCTAAGCGGCAAGATCACCGTGATTATTGTGGCTCACCGCCTGTCCACCATTCGTAATGCGGATCAGATCGTGTTCCTGGCTAATGGTGTGGTTGATGGTATCGGTAGCTTCATTGAGCTGCAGGAGCGCTCTGAGGGCTTCCGTAACCTGGTTAAGTTGGCGGCGCTAGAGCAGGCCTAAAACCAGCGCAAAACCTAGAATCAGAGCCAAATAAAGCCAGCTGCTTAGCTGGCCGCAGCCATAAAAAAGTTTGTGCCCCAGAAGTTTCTGGGGCACAAACGCGTATTAGCTGTTTAGTTCACCTGACTCGTTCCAGGTTTTCCAGCGCAGCGGATGGGCTTTAAGCATGGGGCCGTTAGCAGCAAACTGGATGCGTTCATCGGGGCGCCCGTGGCTGATGTTTTCCCAAACCTCAAGGATTTCGGCGTTGGATAGCTTGGAGCCAGCCTCCCAGTGTGGGGAGAACCAGCTTAGGTCCTCGCCGGTCAGGGCGGTGGCGGCGCTACCTTGACGTACCTTGCGGGCTACCTGCTCGGGGGAGCGGTATTGGGCGTGGGCGATCTTTAGGCCATGGCTGGTGGCGCCTACCCGCAGGGCATAGTGGTTGCCGGGGCCCATCTTTAGCCAGCGGTGTGAACGCACAGCCACCTTACCGGGGAAGGAGGGCTTAGTGTCCACAATGAATTCGGCGTTGATCAGGTCCTTAGGGCCGGGCGTGGTGGGCACCATGTGTAAAAAGTCGGCGTAAATCATGTCTGCACTTTGGGCGCGCAGATAGTCTGCCAGCTTGCCTTCGGGGGCGAACCAGAACTCGTCGCCGTCGAAGGGAATAATCCAGTCAGCCCCTGCCCGCCAAGCCGCATGGCACATGTAGGTCATTTTTTCGGCCTGAATATGTGCCGGTTCGCGGTCTCGGGCTACGTGTACACGGCCGGTTTTGAGGGCGAATTCTTCTAGAATTTCCGGGGTGTCATCGGTGGACATGTTGTCGCCAACAATGATGTGGCTGATGCCCTGTGCAAATAGGTGCTCAATGACCAGGGGCAGGATATCTGCCTCGTTTTTGACTAGCGTTACGCCCCAAACTTCGCCTTCTTTACGACGACGACGCGGCAAGTTAGGTAGCTGCATATGTTTCATGGCCCGCATCTGCGCGGGTAGGCTGCGATGCTTAATAAAATCCTTGCAAACCCAGCTGGCCTGACCCAGATCTTGGCGTAGTGACATTAGCGTCCTAAGGTTGGGGTGGGAAAGTGTCACGAGGAAAAACGTGACTATACCGTTGATAGTATAGATTGGTTTCCATCCCACTTATAGCCCTTGAGAGGTTGGCGCTATGTTGGACTATGGCAGATTCGTCTATAAGTCGCGTGTGTGGGCCGGCTATGCGAACCGAGCAATTAAACGTAGCTTTTCTACTCAGCAGGTAAATAAACGACGCGAAATTTTAAGTTCTCGCCAGGTGCCTGACTTCCCGGTGACTCCAGGCGCGGTTATGGCCGTAACCATGGTTAAGGATGAGGCTGACATCATTGGCCGCGTCATCACCCACCTGCTGGAGCAGGAAGTGGACCGGGTGATCGTGGCTGACAATATGTCTAGCGATGACACCCCCCAGATTTTGGCTGAGCTGGCCAGTGAATACCCGGTTACGGTGGTGCAAGATAACCTGGCGGCCTACTATCAGTCAGAAAAAATGACGGCCTTGGCTAAGTTGGCGCGCAATCATGGGGCTAAGTGGGTAATTCCTTTCGACGCCGACGAACTGTGGTTCGCCCCGGGCGCTACCCTAGCTAGCTACCTGCGGGCGAGCGACAAGAAGCAGTTCCGCGCCGCTGTACACAACGCTATCCCCACTGAAACCGCCGGGGTGTGGCGTCTTGATCAGCGGGCAGCGAGCCTGCCGAAAACTGCTGTGGCCACGCTACCGGGCATGAATATTTCTATGGGTAACCACTTTGTGGACCGCCCTGGTGAAACCGACGCCGGTATGCGCCTAATTCACTTGCCGTGGCGTTCGCTGGAGCAGATTGAACGTAAATCAACGCAGGGTTCTTTGGCGTTGCGTTTGGCTGAGCATGAGGGGCGCCTAGGGCGCCAGTGGCATGAGACTGAAACTGCTCTGGCGCAGGACGCCGCCGGGCTGTGGCAGGATCTGCTAAACGGTAATCCGCACCCGGCCCTGGACCTAAACTGGTCGGCAGACAGTGAGCTAATCACCTTAGATGAGCTACCGGCTTGGCCTTTTGCCCGTCCCTATGACATCACCGGCCCTAACCGCATTGAAGAGGTCAAATAGGTAGCTGCGCTGGCGCAGGCCGAGCACCCGTGAAAGCCTGCGACGTTGAGAAGCTTCTTAGCTGCGCTAGCGCGGGCCAAGGACTCTCTTAGCCGCGAGCGCTGCCAGCTGCCTGTAGGCTGTGCCCAGCAGCTGCAAGCTAATAAAAACAAGTGGGGGGCGTACCTTTTAGGTACGCCCCCCACTGTGTGTTTGCTGCGCTTAATGCGCGCAGCGCTATTTGGCTTAGTCGTCGCTGCTGAAGATAGCCAGCAGACGCAGAATCTCAATGTAGAGCCACACCAGGGTCACTACCAGGCCGAAGGCGCAGGTCCAGGCGTAGCGGCGAGGAGCGCCGGCGTTTACCAGCGACTCAGTGTTCTGGAAGTCGAGCACCAGGGACACAGCCGCCATAATCACGGCAATGGGGCCAATGATCAGGCCCAGCGGGATGCCCGCAACGGTCATGGAGTACAGGCCAAACTCGCCGCCCACCAGGCCGGTGAGCTGCAGCAGGAAGTTAACCATGGCGAAAGCGCCGTAACCGATCAGGGCAATCATGAAGATCTTGAGGAACTTACCCTGCAGACGGAAGTTAGCGAACTTGTACAGGCACAGCATTACTACGAACGTGGCCAAAGTACCCAGCACAGCCTGCAGCACAATGCCGCTGTAGCGGGTTATCTCGACGGCGGCAGAGAAGCCACCAAGCATTAGACCTTCAGCTAGGGCATAGATGAACATCAGTACCGGTGAAGGCTCACGCTTGAAGGTGTTGATAAGACCGAAGATCAGCGCCCCAACAGCGCCGGTGCTGGTGACCATAACGGCGGTGCCCATGGCCTGTGCGCTCTGGGCCTGATAGGCGTTAACCACCAGGTACCAGCCAAAAGCAGCGGTGATAACTACCGTTAGCAGCAGGGCGGCGGTACGCACAATGACGTCGTCGTAAGTCATGCGCCCGGTCTCTACAGCGGAGGCGGCGGGAGCAGCGTACTGCTGCTCAAGCTGGGCCTGGCTGTAGGGGTCGGCGTAACCGGTCTGGCCGTAAGCATTCTGGTCGTAAGCATTTTGACCATAAGCGTTCTGGCCGTAGGGGGCACCATAGCCGCCCTGGTTGGGGTGGCCGGGGGTGTAGCCGGGCATGGTCGGATACCCGGCCGGGGTGGTTTGCTGCGCACCCTGCTTGAATACAGGGTTGGAGCTGAATACGGGGTTGGACACTATCCCCATCTCCTTCCATTCTTTCCTGGTCCCAGCCTGCCATAATGGGAAGATTTAAGCTATTAACTCAGCTAGGGACTTATTCACTATGGGAGTTTTGGGCGCTTTTCTTTGCTCTCTCCTCCCTAAGTAGGAGACGGCGTACACCTTTAGTCTGGCCACTTTGCCGGCTAAGTTTCCTCACCTAGGCCGATAAGGCTGGGGCAGTGGCTTCCTAGAATTTAAGTCGTAACAACGAAACCCAGAAAGGTTAAGCCCATGATTCAGGCGCGACACTTAACCAAGCGCTATGGCAACAAAGTGGCTGTAAACGATATTTCTTTCGACGTTCACCCCGGTAAGGTGACCGGCTTCCTGGGCCCTAACGGTGCAGGTAAGTCCACCACCATGCGCATGATTATGGGCCTTGACCGGCCTACCTCCGGCGCGGTGCGCGTAAACGGCCGCCCCTACCGTGATCTGGCCGCCCCGCTAACTGAAGTGGGTGCCCTACTGGACGCCAAGGGCCTGCACGGTTCACGCACTGCCCGCGCCCACCTCAAGCAGCTGGCACTTTCAAACGGTATTCCTACCCGTCGCGTAGATGAGGTGCTGGAATTTACTGGTCTTAGTGCCGTAGCCAATAAGCGAGTTAAGGGTTTCTCCCTGGGTATGGGTCAGCGCCTAGGTATTGCGGCTGCGCTGCTGGGTGACCCTGAAGTTTTGATCTTCGATGAGCCCGTCAACGGCCTGGACCCTGAAGGGGTTATTTGGGTTCGTGAAACCTGCCGTCAGCTGGCTAGCGAGGGGCGCACCGTGTTCATCTCCTCCCACTTGATGAGCGAGATGAGCCAGACCGCAGATGAGCTGATCGTTATCGGTCGCGGCCGAATCATTGCCACCGGCCCGGTAGACAGCGTCATTGAAAGCACTATTTCTGACCGGGTACGCGTAGCCTCACCCCAGGCTTCAACCTTGGCCCAGCTCCTGCAGCAGCAGGGTTGGCAGGCCAGCCCGGTGGAGCCCTCAGTGCTAGAAACCACCGCCACTGACGCTATCCACGTGGGTGAGCTGGCCGCCGCTAACGGCATTGTGCTGCACGAGCTGACCACCATTAAGGCCTCCCTTGAGGATGCCTATCTGGAACTTACCGGCGACGCTGTCGAATACCGTGCTGGTGCCGGCGCCCACTTGCAGCAGCCTCCGCAGGGGCCTGCTGGTCAAAACGTTTACCCCGCACCGCAGCGCTGAAAGCAAGGAGAGAGACAATCATGACTGCAACTAACCACAGCGCTAACCAGGGCCGCGTGCCCGCCCAGGGTGTTCCTGCCCAGCAAATGCCGACGACGGCGCCCGCAGCTCCCGTACAGGGTGCGCCGGTTCCCGCCCACCAGGGCCAGGTGCTGCAAGCCTCGCGCGGGCAAGTACCCGCCCAGCAGCGCGCCCCGCGCCGTCGAGTGCAAGCCAAGCAAACTTTCTTTAGCGTCTTTAGGTCAGAGTGGAGCAAATTAGCTTCGCTGCGCTCCACCTGGATCACCGCTGCAATTGCATCACTAATTACTATCGGTTTTTCTGTGGCGCTCATGGCCCAGTACTCAGGTATGAAAGGTTACGCCGACAAGGCTGCCAACTACCTGACGGTAGGCTCTTCCTTCGGACAGATCGCGGTAGCAGTGCTAGGTGCTCTGCTGATCACCGGTGAATACTCTTCAGGCCAGATCCGCTCATCCCTAGCAGCAGTGCCGCGTCGTGGTCGCCTGTTTGCGGCCAAAGCTGCAGCGGTAACTATCTTCTCAGCGCTGCTGGGCCTGGTGACGGTGACGCTAACCTACCTGTTCTCCCTGCCGATCCTGGGCGATAAGGCTGGCTCTCTATCAAACCCTGAATATCTTGGCTTCTTCTGGGGCACCGCACTGGCCTTCGCCATTATCGGCCTGATGGCTATGAGCTTTGGCTATATCCTGCGCTCCACTGCCGGCTCTATCTCGCTGGTAGTAGTGCTGCTGTTTGTAATTCAGATTCCGCTAGGCTTGGCCTCTACCAAGTGGAGCTGGGCCGCCTACGCTGCGGAAATTATGCCCAGTACTTCCGGTGCGGCCGCAGCTGACCCCTACGGCCTGTTTGTCACCACCAAGCTGGACTACGACCTAGTGATCGCTTGCGGTTACGCCTGGGCCATCATCCCGATGATTATCGCCTTCTTCGTGTTCAGCAAGCGCGATGCCTAAGCAGTACTGGCAGTACAGGGTATCTAATGCGGTAGTTGCGCTGCTTAACGCAAGTACCTAAAAACTGGCTAAGGCGCCGCCCGGTAAGGGCGGCGCCTTAGCCAAGCCAGGGCTAGTAATTTCAATTGCGGTTAAGCTTTAAAGGAGTAAGCGTGGAAAAGTGGACAATGCGTAAAACCTGGCTAAACATCCTAGAAAAACTTGGCGCCCGACCAGTGCTCTCAATTAGCGTCTGGCTGGTGTTTATAAGCGTCCTGTTCGCGGTAGAACTGCTGCTAGAAACCTCCGCCCACACCCGGATCGTGCTGTTGCTGGCCTATATCGTGCACGCCTCACTGGGGGTAGTGGTGTGCATCTGCGCTTGGGCCTACCGCTACCAGGTGGCGCTGCTACGCAGTGAAGCCTCCCGCCAAGCCCTCGCCGGCCAGCAAGCCACACTACTGGCCGCCGCCAATGAACGCAGCCGCATTGCCCGCGAAATGCACGACGTCGTCGCCCACTCCCTAGCCGTCATGATCACCATGTCAGACGGGATCGCCTCCACCATTGACCGTGACCCCAAAATGGCCAAAGAAGCACTCAACCTACTGGCTGAGACCAGCCGCAGCGCGCTCGCGGATACGCGCCGCCTAGTAGGGGTGTTGCGCGAAGACCCGGCAGTTTCCGGCCTGAGTGGGGAGATCACCCCCGCCGCCGGCATTAACGCCAGCGCGGGTGCCGGGGGCTCCGCACTGGGCGCAGCCAGCCCTCAGAGCCCGGTCAGCTCGGGAGCGGCGCTGCAGGGACTGGGCGTCTCCTCCCCGGCTAACGCAGCGGCAAGTAGCGCGGATCTGGCCGCAAATACGGCAGGCAGCGGCGTCGTCGCCCCCAAACTGCAAGTAAAAGAACTGCCGGTGCCAGAATTTGCCGCCCCGGGCACAATAGCCCCCGCCCACCCCAGCAGCGCCATCACCAACCTGCGTGAGCGTGAAGTGGAAGAAACCAGCCAGGATACGGGCGCGCCCCTGGCCCCCGCGCCGGAAAGCAAAGACCTAGCCGCCCTGGTGGAGCGCTTTAAAGAAGCCGGGATGCCTATCAGCTACGAGCACCTGGGGGAGCCGCTGCCAAATGACGCCAATTTGCAGCTGACCATTTACCGTATCGCCCAAGAAGCCCTCACCAATGTGCTGCGCTACGCGCCCACCACCAAACGCATTACCGTGCGCCTGGCGCGGCGAGTAGGCTGCGCCGAGCTGTGGGTAATTAACGCCGCCGCCCCCGGCTCGCCCTCCATGCACGGCTCCGGCAAGGGCCTGATTGGGATGCGTGAACGCGCTGCCGTCTACTCCGGATCAGTGCAGGCCGGGCCGGTTGACGGTAACTGGCAGGTGTACGCTATTTTGCGTTGGCAGGAAGACACCTTGGAGGAACTAAAATGGCAGCTGCCGGTATGATCCGCGTGCTTTTAGCCGATGACCAGGCACTTATCCGTATGGGTTTTCGGATGGTGTTGGATGCTGAGGCGGATATTGAAGTGGTGGGTGAGGCGGCCGACGGCGCTGCGGCTATCACTCAGGCTAAGGCGCTTAACCCCGACGTCGTACTAATGGATATCCGTATGCCGGGGGTTAACGGGATTGAGGCTACCGCCGAAATTACCCGCACCCTAGACACCAAAGTACTTATCCTGACCACCTTTGACCTGGATGAATACGCCTTTGGTGGGCTGCGGGCGGGGGCTAGCGGGTTTTTACTTAAAGACACGCGCCCAGCGGAGCTAATTGAAGCTATCCGCACAGTAGCCAGCGGTGAGGCGGTGGTTTCGCCGCGTATTACCCGGCGTATGCTGGAAATGTTTGCGGGCCAGCTACCTAGTGGGGCTACCGCTAGCGGGCAGGTAGATCCGCGTATTGCCTCCCTAACTCCGCGCGAAACAGAAATTTTGTGCCTGGTGGCACGCGGCATGTCCAATGCTGAAATTGCTGCTGAACTGGTGGTTTCCGCAACCACAGTGAAAACCCATGTGGGTTCAGTGCTAGCCAAGCTAGGGGTGCGTGACCGTGTACAGGCCGTGGTGGTGGCCTACGAAACTGGCCTGGTTAGTTAATTTTTAGTAGCTAACTGAGTAAGCGGCTTCACCGCGCTAAAAGCTTGGGATTTAGCGGCCAAACCGATAGGGTAAGGGAGTTAAACCCGGCGAGGGACATGCGCAAACCGTGCGTATGCATCCGTGATCGACGTGGTAGTGCTTTGGTGCTGCACGCGTTGAGGCGTCCCAAGCCCCAAGCATTTGGAGAAAATCATGGCTAAGGCTTCCAAGATTTCCGCAACCCTACGTACTGACTTTGGTAAGGGCTTCGCCCGTCGCGCCCGTGTGGCCGGCCAGGTTCCCGCCGTTGTTTACGGCCACGGCACTGACCCCAAGCATGTCCTGGTTGACGGTCACGAGTCCTACATGGCTCTGCGTGGCACCTCCAACGCTCTAGTAGAGCTAAACGTTGAGGGCGAGAAGATCCTGACCATCGTTAAGGACATCCAGCGTCACCCGCTACGCCCCGGCTTCCAGCACATCGACTTCATGATCGTTAACCGCTCTGAGAAGGTTAGCGTTGAGGTTCCCGTGGTAGTAGTCGGCGAGGCTGCCCCGGCCACCATGCACACCATCGAGCTGGCTCACCTGAGCGTGTCCGTGCCCGTGGTTGACATCCCCGAGTCCATCGAGGTTGACGTTACCGGCCTGGAGGCTGGCACCATCATCACCGTGGCTGACCTGAAGGTTGCCGACGACGTCGAGATCCACAACGAGGCCGAGCTGCCCGTGGTCAACATTGCCGCCAACGAGGAAGAAGCCCCTGAGGAAGAAGAGGCTCCCGCCGAGACCGCCACTGAGGAAGCCGCTGAGTGAAACTAGCTGCTTGCTAGCACTGCGGGCCGCGACGCGAAAGCGTTGCGGCCCTAGTCTTTTTAGGCGCGGCGGCTGGGTTTAGTTGCCGGTGTGTAGGCGCATTTGGGCTTTGGCCAGCCCTAAAGTCACCACTTCTTCAACTGCATCAGCGGCCTGCTCCAAAGTAGTGGCCCATTGGGTTAGCGTCGCCTTAGGGAAGTCAGCCAGCACAAAGTCAGTTACGCTCTGGCGCCCAACCGGGCGCCCAATACCAACCCGCAGCCGCGCATAGTCGCGCGTGCCCAGCGCCGTCGAGATAGATTTCAAGCCATTATGGCCGTTCTCCCCGCCCCCAAGCTTTAGCCGCAGCTCATGCTCAGGGATATCCAGCTCGTCATGAATAACCAGCAGGTGATCAGGGGTGATGCTGAAATACTGCATCAGGTTCTTAACCGGCCCGCCGGAAGTGTTCATAAAGGAGTTGGATTTAGCCAAAATTGCCTTCGGCCCCGGCGCTCCGCCCGGTAGCATCCCAATACGCACCTGGGCAATACGCGCCACCTGCCGGTGGTTCACAAATGAGCCACCCGCGCGCCCCGCCAACACGTCAAGCACCATTTGCCCAACATTGTGGCGGTTACGCAGATAGCGGGCCTCGGGGTTACCTAAACCTACAATCAGCCAGCTCTCGCTCAAGCGCGTCACTCCACTACCTGTAGCAAACCGGCAGCCAGCAGCGTGTCCACGGTTTCATCCACAAGGTTCCAAGATTTGCGGTGCTCGCCCAGGGCGGCGACGACGTCGGCGTGGATTTCTGCCAGGGTGTGCGGAATGGGGCAGGCCATCCAAGCGGCCGCACCAGCGCCGTCGAGAAGTACCGGGACCGTGCCCACCAGCACCACCGTCTGCCATTCAGAGTAGATAGCGTCAGTGAAGGGGGCGCGCACCAAACGGTCAGAGTCACCCAGGGAGGTGCCCATGGAAGAGCTAGTCAGCTTCAGATTCACGTCACCGTTGCCAGGAATGTGCTGGTAGCTAGGCGGATCTGCCGGGTGCTCCAAAAGCTGCTTGAATAGCTCAGCGCACTCGGCCTGATCACTAAAGCTAAGCTTCCAGGGCCCGCCGGCCAGGGTTAGGGCACGCGCCAGGGCCAGCAGCGGGTTGGGCAGTAGATAGAAGGAAGAAGTTTGGGCAATGAACTTGGTTAATGCCTCTGCTAGCGTCAGCGGCTCCAGCTTGTTGCCTTGGCTGACTCGCTCAGCGATTAGCAGCGCAGCCATGCGCAGCGGCTCACCGGCAAAAGTTAGCTCAGTGGAGGGGGTAATACCCAGCTCAGCCGGCGCGTGGTCGCCCTTAATGGTGGGCTCTTGGGGGTCCACCAGGGAAATAGGCTTGGGGTAGGGGTAAACCTTTAGGGTTTCGGGGTCAAAACCCAAACACTCATCGGTTACATAGTTGAACTGTCCGGCTAGGCGGCTAGCAAAAGTGGATTTACCGGTTCCCGACGGCGCCGCGATACCGATTACATCCCTACTTCCGGGCACCTGCAGCCCGGCAGCGTGCAGCATAAGTAGATTGCCGGCCTGGGCCTGGATAGCGATATGGGTGATGGCTTGGGAGAAGGCGTAACTGGCCTGACGCGGCTCAGTGGGGATGGCGAAACGGTCCCAGCCTTCAGGTACCGGGGATGTGGTGTCATCCTCTGGCACTACCTGCAAACGGATCGGGTTATCAGACGGCTCCTGGTCAGTGTCAGGTTTTACCTCGCTATGACGCCAAAGCTCGGCTAGGTGCGCAGCTAGGCCCGCGTCTAGGCTGGTTAGATCCAGTTCAAAGTCGAGGCCGAAAGTGTGAATTCGCAACCGATGCTCCCACGTTTCATTGTTACTTCTACTTCACTAATGATACCGTGAAACGAAGCTAGTATCGATCTGCGCTAAATCGTGTCCCCATATCGTTTAGCGTGTGCCCATATCGGAGAATTAATGACTGATAAAAACGTTGCTAACTCTGATTCTAGGGATCCAGGGTTGGATGCCTTTGAATCAAAGTTAGAATCGGATAAGCCGCTGTTTGATAACTCTGACCCGGTAGATTACACGGCTGTCAGCGAGGCTGCGCACGGCTCTGGTCACCATTCTTCGCATCACGGCCATCACCACTCTCACCATTCTTCTAGCTCTTCTGGCCGACGCCGTCGCTCTAGTTCCAGCCGTAGTGGCGCCGCTGGCAGTGGGGCGCGCGTTTCTTCGCGTTCAGGTTCGTCTCGTTCGGGTTCATCCCGTTCGGGCTCTTCGCGTCACCACTCCTCTAGCCGACGCCGTCGCAAGGGCCTGCTAGGTTGGTTTGGCCGCCACAGGGTGGTCACCGCTTTTATTGGTGTTTTCGCTATTTTTGCGCTGATTTTGTCTGGCGCCCTGGCTTGGCTTTTCTTCTCTTTGGGCAGGCCTGAAACGATTAGCAACGTTTTCCCTGACGAATCCACTCGTCCGGCGGCCGCCCAAACCACTAAAGGCAAGCCGGTTACCTTCTTGCTGCTGGGGTCAGACTCGCGTATTAGCGCCGGTAACCCCTCAGACTGGAAGGTAGGCGCGCAACGTACCGACGCCATCATGCTGGTGCAGCTATCGGGTGACCGTAAGAGCGCCAATGTCATGTCTATCCCGCGTGACTCGTGGGTGGAGATTCCCGCTAACGACGTCGTCGGACATGCTTCCTACGCAAAAATTAACGCAGCTTTCTCATGGGGCGGACCTAAGCTGTTAATTCAAACCGTAGAAAAGCTGACGCAAATTCGTATTGACCATTTTGTATTAGCTGACTTTTCTAGCTTCGAGGCGCTTACCGATGAGTTAGGTGGCGTCGACTTGACACTGTCTCAACCTTTGGACTTAACGGGTAAGCAGAATGCGGCAAAGTCAGCAAATGTATTGCCAGCTGGGCCGCAGCACCTAAACGGTAAGCAGGCACGTATCTTCGTGCAGGAACGCTACACCGTGGCGCGCGGCGACTTTGACCGTATTCAGCGTCAACAAGCCTGGATGCGCTCAATTTTGAAGGCGCTAGTAAACCGCGACACGCTCACCGACCCGGGCAAGCTGGTGTCTTTCGTGAATGTGGTTAACAAGAACCTGGCAGTGGATGAAGGCCTAACTACCAGCGAGATGATTTCACTGGGACGCTCGGCTAGCTCAATTCGCCCTGCTGACGTGCACTTCTTCCAGGCGCCGGTAACCGGTACGGGCACCAGCGATGACGGTCAGTCGATTGTTAACCTGGACCGTGACAGGCTCACAGCGGTGTGCCGGGCTTTTAACTCTGACACGGTTTCTGAGTACGTTTCCCAAAACGGTAAAGACCTGGACATGCTGCAAGAAGTAGTGCGCTAAATCGCCTCCAGCGCAACTAATAGTTTTTGACTCATGCCCTGGTCGTGGGAAACTAGGACCTAGATAGTGTGTGGGCTGCTCTGCACCGTGCAAAGGCGTGCGCCACACGCCTGGAACGAGGAATTAGATGATCTACCGCAGTGCCACATCCACTATGGGCCGCAATATGGCCGGTGCTCGCGCACTTTGGCGCGCCACCGGGGTCAAAGACTCTGACTTTGGCAAGCCCATTATTGCCATCGCCAACTCCTTCACCCAGTTCGTGCCCGGACACGTAGGCCTACGCGACGTCGGCAAAATCGTGGCTGAGCAGATCGAAGCAGCCGGCGGTATTGCCAAGGAATTCAACACCATCGCTATCGACGACGGTATCGCCATGGGCCACGAGGGCATGCTCTACTCGCTGCCCAGCCGTGAACTGATCGCTGACAGTGTGGAGTACATGGTGCGCGCCCACTGCGCTGACGCCCTAGTGTGTATCTCCAACTGCGACAAGATCACCCCCGGCATGTTGATGGCCTCGCTGCGCCTAAACATTCCCACCATTTTTGTCTCTGGTGGGCCGATGGAGTCGGGTAAGAGCTACATTGACGGCCAGATCCGTAAACTGGATCTGATTGACGCCATGATGGACGCCGCCGATCCTACTGTTTCGGACGAAACCATTAGCGCTATTGAACGCGCCGCTTGCCCCACCTGCGGTTCCTGCTCAGGTATGTTCACCGCTAACTCCATGAACTGCCTGACCGAGGCGCTGGGCTTGTCGCTGCCCACCAACGGCTCGCTGCTGGCCACCCACGCCGACCGTAAAGCCCTATTTGAGCAGGCCGGCCGCCAGATCGTGAAGATCACCAAGGCCTACTATGAGCAGGATCAGGCCCACCTGGCCCCACGCGCCATTGCCACCAAGGCCGCCTTTGAAAACGCCATGAGCCTAGACATTGCCATGGGTGGCTCCACCAACACGGTGCTACACCTGCTGGCTGCCGCCCAGGAAGCCGAGGTTGACTTCCACATGGCCGACATTGATCGCCTCTCGCGCCAGGTGCCGCACCTGTGCAAGGTGGCCCCCTCCACCAACCTGTACCACATGGAAGATGTGCACCGCGCCGGCGGCATTATGGGCATCCTAGGTGAGCTAGACCGAGCCGGGCTGCTACACACTGACACCACCACCGTGCTAGACACCACCTTGGGTCAGCAGCTGGAAACCTACGACATTATGCGCCACCCCAGCGAGCAGGTACGTGAACGCTACCTAGCCGCCCCCGGCGGCGAGCGCACCACCCAGATGTTCTCCCAAGCCAACCGCTTCAGCGAGCTAGACACTGACCGGGCCGGCGGCTGCATCCGCGACCTAGAGCACGCCTATTCTCGCGACGGTGGCCTGGCAGTACTGTTCGGCAATATCGCTGAAAAGGGCTGCATTGTTAAAACCGCTGGTGTGGATGCCTCCATCTTGACCTTCACCGGCCCGGCGGTGGTGTTTGAAAGCCAGGAGGACGCCGTCGAAGGCATCCTGGGCGGCAAGGTTAAAAGCGGCGACGTCGTCATTATTTCCCATGAGGGACCACGCGGCGGCCCGGGTATGCAGGAGATGCTGTACCCCACCACCTACATCAAATCCATGCACCTGGGTAAGGAATGCGCGCTACTAACTGACGGGCGTTTCTCCGGCGGTACCAGCGGCCTGAGCATTGGGCACGTCTCGCCTGAGGCGGCTGCTGGCGGCCTGATTGGTTTGGTGCGCAGCGGCGACGTGATTGAGATTGATATTCCGGCCCGCTCTATCCGCGTGGATCTAAGCGAGGCAGAAATCGCCCAGCGTCGCGCCCAGGAGGAAGCTCGCGGCACTGCCGCCTGGACCCCGCACCACCAGCGTGCTCGCCACGTGTCGGCGGCCCTGCGTGCTTACGCCATGCTGGCCACCAGCGCAGACCTGGGCGCTGTGCGTGACCGAGCCAAATTAGGGCTATAACAGTAGCTATTCATGCGCCACGGTTAGCTGTTTGGCGCAAACAAGCGCCCCGCTACTTGCGGAGGCGGCGACGTCGAGAGATGGGGAAATGGGCCAAGACGAGCAGAGCTTGTGGAACGGTGGCGACTACCTGCGGGCGGTGCTGCGCGCACCGGTGTATGAGGTAGCCGAGCACACGCTGCTAGAGCCGATGCCTGCCATTAGTGCGCGAGTGGGGCACCCGGTACTGGTTAAACGTGAAGACCGCCAGCAGGTGCACTCCTTTAAGATCCGTGGCGCCTATGCGCGTATGCGTCAGCTCGACGCCGCTGCCCGCGCCCGTGGGGTGGTCACGGCCTCGGCCGGTAACCACGCCCAGGGGGTGGCGCTGTCTGCACGCACTATGGGGATTACGGCTTCTATTGTGATGCCAGTGATTACCCCGGTGATTAAGGTCAACGCGGTGCGCGCCTTGGGTGGCCAGGTAATTTTGCATGGCCGTACTTTCGACGACGCCGCCGCGCACGCCCGTCACCTGGCCCAGACTGAGGGGCTTGAGTATATTGCGCCTTTCGATGACCGCTGGGTGATTGCTGGCCAGGGCACTATTGGCCTGGAGCTGATTCAGCAGGATGCGGCCCTAACCCACGTGTTTGTGCCTGTGGGCGGTGGCGGTTTAGCTGCCGGTATTGCGGTGGTGATTAAGCAGCTGATGCCGCAGGTGAAGGTGATTGCGGTAGAGCCTGAGGATTCTAGCTGCTTGGGCGCCGCTATTAAGGCTGGTCAGCCGGTTACTTTGGAGCGAGTTAGTGCCTATGCCGAGGGCGTGGCCGTTAAGCGTGTGGGGGATGAAACTTTCCGCCTGTGCAGCCGCTACCTGGATGATTTGGTGATTGTTAGCTCCGATGAGATTAGCGCTGCGGTTAAGGACCTGTTTGAGGATGTGCGCGCGGTAGCTGAACCGGCTGGGGCGGTGGCTTTGGCTGGTCTTAAGGCTTATGCCGACAGTCATGAGTTGCCCGAAGATGCCCGCCTGGCCTGTATTTTGTCGGGCGCTAACTTGAACTTCCACTCGCTGCGTTACATTTCTGAACGCGCTGAGCTGGGTGAACGCCGTGAAGCCCTGCTGGGGGTAACTATCCCTGAACGTCAGGGCGAATACCTGCGTTTTTGCAAGCTGATTGGGGATCGGGCGGTTACTGAGTTTAACTACCGCGTGGCCGGGGAAAAGGCCCATATTTTTGTGGGTTTGGCGCTTAGCGGGGGCGACGCCGAACGTGGGCAGATCCTTAAGCTGCTGCGTGGGGGTGGCTATGAGGTGGTTGACCTAACTGAGGATGAGATCGCCAAGCAGCATGTGCGCTACATGGTGGGTGGTCGCCCACAGCGTGAACTGCGTGAATCGGTGTTTGCTTTTGAATTCCCTGAGGCTCCTGGGGCGCTGCGCGACTTCCTAGTGCAGTTGGGGACGCGCTGGAATATCACCTTGTTCCATTACCGCTCTTACGGTACCGATTATGGGCGTGTACTGGTGGCGTTCGAGAACGTGGCTGGCGATGAATTGTTTGCCCAGCATGTGCAAGATCTGGGCTATGAGTGTCATGAAGTTACTGATTCGCCCGCATACAAGCACTTCCTGGCTTAAAAACTAGCCAGTTGCAGCCTAGCCGTGGGCCGGCCCTTTTCGGGCCGGCCCACTTTTAATTGCGCAGCTTGCAGTGATACCTGTCCAATTTGCGGCAGCCTAGCCCAAACCTGCATCCGCACAGCGCATATGAGAAGTGACTCAGTGTCTACTGGGTAAAGGTCTTATACCTCTAGAATGAAGTTAGGGCAGCACCCCCATGCTGTCGCTTTATACCCAGAGGGGTTGTTTCCTTACCCCTCGTTCCCAGTGGTCCCAGGAGAACTGAATATGTCTGTCCCCTCCTCGCTTAGCGGCGCGAGCACTTCCCGCCGCACCTTGATGAAAGGCGCAGCTTGGGCTGTGCCCGCAGTGACCGTAACTGCACCCGCATTGGCTGCCAGCATGTCTAGCTGCATCAGCAGCGAAGTTGCCGATGACATTGAAAAGATTTTTGCTGCCCACAAAGCTAACCCCGCCAAGTACCCGGGACAGAACGCTATGGCTGGCGCCGTGCTGGAGGGCTGGATGGCTGCCCCCGGTAGTATTGCCGGTGAGCTAGCCAACCCCTCCTTCTTTAAGCTGCGTAACAAGGGATCTAAGACTTTCCAGTTCAGCAAGTACCCGCTGAACTTCGAGTTTGGGGTTATGAACGTAGCTACCTCACCGGCTATGAACAACACCCTGGCGGGTAGCACGGTAGGTAACATTATTAAAGTTAATGTTAAGAACCCCTGGCAGCCGGCTGCCGCCACTGCAGACTATGTCAACAGCTGCGCGCGTCGTCGGGATCTAAACATCTCTACCTCATACGGAACCTTCTATAACGTTGGTACCGGTAAGCGCATCCCGGGTATTAGCGGCGAAAACGACTTCACCTGCGCCACCGACTCGCACGGCACCCACTACGACATCATCCTGCACTACAACCGAGACCTGGCTCCCAATGCCATTGCGGAGGCTGCCAACTACCAGCTGCGTAGTGGTCTAACCACGGTTGGTAAGCGTATTTACGTGGCTCTGGGCGCCCGCGTGTTGGGGTTTGTGCCCCCGCAGTGGGATGACGTGGTGGCTTTCGCTAAGGCCCAGGATCCGCGCTGGACCAATGAGGACGACATCCGTGCCTGCTACTGGGCTGCTTACCAGGCCCGCGTAAAGCGTTGGAACACCACCAAGCTGGCTAACGGCTCCACCGAGGCCCTGGCTGGCGCCGTCCTGAAGTACACCGGTTGGGCTAAGGGCCTCAACGGCGTGTTCAAGGACCTGGAGCCGGGTGAGTGGATCTGGTCGCACGAAACCGGTAACTACCTCACCGCTGGTTCGGAAGGTAACACCCCGCACCTGGGCACCGTCGTCGGCGACGACATCCAGTTCTGGCGCGGCAGGGTGGGCTCGCCGCAGGTTAACCTGCAAAACCGCGACGGTGTGTTCTAAACGGAGTGTTCTAAGCCGCGTGCTCTAAACGGAGTTCTCTAGGCGGCATGCTCTAAGCAAGTTGCTCTAAAGCGCGCTTTAGATCCCAAATTTTAGGGGCAGGCAGGGCCAGTTTTAGGATTTGACTCATGCCGGTTAGCTACAACGCCCAACAAAATCCCTATCTAGGGATTAACAGCCTGGCCACCATGCATGGTGACGCCCAATCTTCGGACGCCACCCCATTTGCTGGTCCAGGCGATCCGGGCGTGGGTGGAAGCTGGAAAGTCACTTTCACTAACCACTGGGCTGCCTGCCCCACTATTTTGGCTGGCCAAGACGGCTACATTCAGGCCCTAATGACACAGTTTTTGGGTTCTGACGCCAAACTACGCAAACCCAAACTAGCCATTATTGAACCAGCCAGTGGCGCGCAGCTAGGGGCTATTGAGATCCCCACCGGGGCGCTACTCGGCGGGGTGTACGCCTATCTGGACGCCGACTCTAACCTGGTGATGGTGGATGGCACCAACGCCCTCACCTGGATTTCCCACAGTCAAGACGGCATGAAAGTGTGGGTGTCGCGGCGCATTGACCTAACCGACGCCATGAAACTTGAACCCAAGGATCACGTGGTGGGGATCGTACCCGACTGGCACGGACGCATCTGGGTGGCTTCAGAGCGCGGCGTCGTCGGCCTAATTGACCCTAAACGCAACGTGGTGCGCCTGACCAAACTGCAGCAATACTCGCCCGCAGAGCGCATCGACAACTCTATTTCCGCATGTCCCCAGGGGGTAAGCATTATTACCAGCCACGGTATCTATATGCTGGGCGCTGACGCCTCCACCTCCAAGCCGCGCATCATCTGGAGCCACAGCTATGACCGGGGCACTAAGCAAAAACCCGGGCAGCTTTCGCACGGCTCAGGGGCCACAGCCACTTTCTTTGGGCCTAACGGCTCGGACTATGTGATGCTTTCGGATAATGGGGATCGGCAAGAAAAACTCATTGTGTACCGCAGCGCCGACGGCAGCGCAGTGGGGGAGGGGCCGCTGTTTACCCCGGGTGCTTCGGGCACGGAAAACTCCATGATTGGCGTGCAAAACTCGATAGTGGGGGCCTGCACTTTCGGCTACCCCTATGTGCAGTATCCCGACACTAAGCCCGCCTACCGCGCCCAGGTGGCGCCGGGTATGGAACGCTGGGATGTTAACGACGACGCCTCGGGTATCACCCTGAAATGGCGTAATAACGGGATTTACTCGGCGGCAGTGCCGCGCCTGTCTACTGTCGATAACCTCATTTACACCTGTGAACGCCCGCGTGGACCGGCTGGGGTGCTCACTGGCCCGGTGGTTTATGCCTGCGCGATTGATATGGATAGTGGTCGCGTGGTGCATCGCCAGCGTTTGCCGCGCCTGGCTAACCTTCTGGCTGGTGGCGACCCTTCCCAGATGGTGGGGGTGATTGATAAGCATGGTGTGTGGTGGCAGGGCACTATTGGGGGTATTTACCGCATTTCTCGCCACGGCGACGGCGTAAGTGGGGTGCAGGGGGCCAGCTCACTGCCGCTAGGGGCGGCTTTTGGGTCGGTTAGCGATGCGCTAGGGGCTGCGGGCGACGGCGTAACCGGCGCGGTAGGGGCTGCGGGCGACGGCGTAACTGGCGCCGTTGGTGTAGCTGGTGACGCCGTAGGGTCGACGGTTGGCGCGGTTGGTGAGGCTGGAGCTGGCCTGGCTGCCGATGCTGTGGGCGCGCTTGGTGGCGTCAGTGCGGTTAGCGGCGGGACCGGAAAAGTTGCTGGAAAAGTGGCCGGAGCCGCGAAGCTAGACGGTGACCAGTTTTTGTCGGCGAGCCGAGTGCTGGTGGGCCTGGTGCAGGGGCGCGGGCACGAGGGACTTGGGCATGGGCAACTGGGCCATGGCGGTCTTGGGGGCGGAGAACTTGGGGCTGGAGGGCTTGAGACGGCCGCGAAAATTGCCGACGGCGTCGTCAACCCAACTGCCGCAGCTCAAGGCGCCGCAAATCAAGGCGCACTGCCCGGCAACAGCGAGGCCCTAAGCGCGGGCGGGGCTAATGCGGTGAGCGTGGAGGCGCTGTTAGCCGAAGGGATCGTGTCCCAATGTGCCAAATGTCCGCCTTCAGCCGCCCTTATGGGCACATTCGGCGAGGCCTCAGTGAGCTTGCGGCTGATCAGCGCGGATACGAGCATGGTTGTGCCCAAGGAACGCGGTCGCTCAGCTAAATTCACCAATATGCCCAAGGCCTTAACCATTATTAACGATGGTAATGCCGCTTGGAAGGCGGGGACTGAGTTTACTGTGCGCAGCAGGCGCCTAAACAATTTAGGGCAGTCGTTAAGCAATAAAAATATTGCTAAAGAATACTATTTTAAGGCTGAGGTGGCTCCTGCGCGCGGGACGGGCGTTAGCCCGGACCAGTCCGCCACCCAACCCCAGTCCGTCACCCCGGCTGCAGTGGGACCTGGGCGCGGGGATGGCGGCCAGAAAGACGCTGATCGAAGCGATGGCGCCGTGAAAGCTGCTGACTTGGAAGATGCCGGCCTGAAATTTGTGCGCCAAGAAGGGCATGATTCCATTTTGGCGCTCACCGCCGACCTAGCAGCAGGTAAAGCCATAACCGTGAACCTGTCCTGGAAGGTGCTGCGCGGCGCGGTGGAGCGGCCTAACGAGAAGTACCAGATCTTGGCGCTCAAGACGGTTGACGCAGATAAAAGCAGTTTCTTCCAGGCCCAATCGCCGGAAGTGCTAGCCACCAAGGGCTAAATGCCGCGCCGCACGCCCAGCCGCGCGTCTGACTGGCAGGTCTGCTGGGCTAGTCGGCCGCACCATGCGCTGGGCCAGGATCTGCCGACCTGACTGCCCGCTGAGCTGGCACTGCCGTGTCAGGCCGTGCCGCGTGCTCGGCTGCGCGTTACTGTGCGCTGCGAGGCTGGGCGGCGTCAGTGCTCTAGATGCTCGTGGCCGGCGTGACGGGCGGTTTCGAGCTGGAAGGTAGCGTGATCGATTTCCACCGGGAAATGGTGGGCGGCGCATTCAGACAGGTCATGCACAATCAGGTCGCGTTCGGCAGCGGTGACCTGACCGCCCACCTGCACATGCGCGGTGAGTACCACCAGCCCCGATGACACGCTGGAAACATGCAGGTCGTGCACGTTTACGACGCCGGGCAGGCAACACATGTGTTGGCGTAGTTCATCCAAATTCAGCTCGCTAGGGGTGGCTTCCATTAGGATCGCCGTCGAACGCTGTAACAGGTGCAGGGCGCGCGGGGCCATCAGGGCGGCAATGAGCAAGGAGGCGACGGCGTCGGCCCTATCCCAGCCCGTAGCTAGAGCAACCAGAGCCGCCACAATAACCGCCACCGACCCCAGGGCGTCATTGGCCACCTCCAGGAAGGCGGCGCGCATGTTGAGGTTGGCGCCGCGCCCACCAGCCAAAATAGCCAGGCTGACCAGGTTAGCCAGCAGACCAACCACGCCCATAACCAGCATGGGCAGAGGCTGCAGGGACTGGTTTTCCCACAGTCGCTCAACGGCCTCATAAGCCACGATCAGGCAGATGGCCAGCAACATGCCCGCTTGCAGGGCGGCGGCAATTACCTCCGAGCGCGCCCAACCCCAGGTGTAGGCGTTGTCGCGCGGCCGCAGGCTCAGGTGGGCTGCCAGCAGGGCAATGACCAATCCGGAGCTGTCCACTGCCATGTGTCCGGCGTCGGCGGCCAGCGACAGGGAGCCAGAAATATAGGCGGCAACCAGCTCGCCAACAAACACCAAGGCGGTGACCGCCAGCGCGCCAATCAGGCGCTTGCGTGAAGAAGCGGCGTGGGAGTGGTCGTGGCCGTGGGAATGCGCGGTCTTAACCTGGCCCGGCTGACAGGGGAGTGCGTTAGCTTGCTGGCAGTGAGTGCTCACGCCAGAAATTCTATGACCGCTAGCGACTACATAAAAGGTTTACCTTATATAAGTGTTGCGCCGCCCCAAACGGGGCGGCGCAAGGCCAGCTTGGTTTTCGTTCAGCTGCGTTAGCAGCTAAGCAGGCTATCGCTAGCTAGATGGCCAGGCCTCACCTGCGGCGTCGTTAAAAACTGACACTGACTGGATTTAACGCTGGCAGCTGCGTGGGCCTTACTCTTGGCGGGTCTGCTCGCGCAACACCTGCTTGGTGATCGGGCCACAAGCTTCGCTAGCCAAAATCACCAGCAAAGTGCCTCCCACCAGGCTGCCAAGCATCAGCAAAGCTCCCTGGCTCTGGAACATTCCACCGCCCAACACCGGCGCGGTGAAAGCCAGGCCAACCACTGCAGCCCCAGAAGCCGCAAACATAGCCGGAATGATAGTTTCCAGGCGGCGCGCCGTCGTCAACAGCTGCAGAGGAGCCCCCGCACGCATAAGCGAACGCAGCTCACCCGCCTGATCCAACACCCGCACCCCCTGGCCAATCGCGGTAGAAACCGCCGCCAGCGCATACACAATCCCCAGGGTAATGAACAGACCCTGCAACATGTCGTGGGCAAAAACCCGGGCCATCGCATCATCAGAGCCGGCCGAAGCAGACGCCCCCAACTGCACCACGGCAACCACAAAACTCACCAAAGCCACGCCACCCAGGCAGCGCCACAAGCTCTTGGGGTCATTCATGATGCGTCGCGAAGCCAACAGCATGGCAGGTCGGCGCGCAAACTTGTGCATAATCGCGCCCAGCACCCACATCATCAGTGGGCCCACCAGGTTGATCATAAAACCGCCAATCGCGAAGAAAATCAGCGTGATAGTAAGCGCCACCGCCGTGCCGCCGCCCATTAGTGAAGAACCCAGCGACATCCACACCACCAGCACGGCCACCAGGGCCACAGCCCGAATCCAGTGCACCTTAGCCGGCAGCGCCTGACGCGAAACACCCAGCGGTGTCACCGCCACCCGCTGCAACGCCGTCGCCGCGCTAATCCCAGCCAGCGTAACCACCACAGTCAAAGCCAAAAGCAGCAGCGGCAAACCCAGCCACATGTTATCGATCCCTAGGGAGTGGCCCGTGAACCGCAGCGAACCCCAAGCCGGCAGCGTGGCCACATACCCCACCGCTCCCATCAGGGCGCCGAGCACCGCATAGGCGCACTGCACTAGCAGCGTGCCGCCACGCACCTGCCCGCCGGTAGCGCCCAGCAGACGCAGCCGCGCCAAATCACGCTCACGCCGGCTCAAACCTAACCGGGCCGCCGCCCCAGCCAGCGACAACAGCGGAATCACCATCATCACCGTGGCGATCACCGCCAAAATCAGGTAGGTGGGCGCGTAGCTGTAATACATGGTCTCTAAAGTTGGCGCTTGGTTCGGGTGAAGCTTGGACCAAGACTGGGAAAGCTCATAGCGCTTAGCAAAAGCATGAAGCCCGCCGGCCACAGTCAGCAAGAAATATGTGGCCGCGCCCTGACTGATAACCGACAGAGCCGCCGTGGTCTTGTCACGTCCACGCCACAAGGTGCGGGCCACCACCGTGGTGGGGGAGGAAAGCACATTCGCAGGCGCCAAAGTGACGCGGCGAGTGCTGGCCGCAGCAGCCGGACGCGCGGCGGGCCGGGTCTGGCCTTGGGCGGCGGCTTTGCCTTGGCTGGTGGGCCGGGCGCTGCGCTGACCGCTTGGCTGGCCCGCACCCGATGCACTGGCAGCGGAAGCAGGGGTGCCTGAAGTGTTGGTTGAAGAAGTGTTGGTTGAAACTGTGGTGCTCATTTTGCCACCCGCATCTGGTCAGCGACGATGTTGCCGTCACGCATGGTCACTAGCCGTGGGCACCAAGCCGCAATGGCGTCGTCGTGAGTAACCAGCACCAAAGTGGCGCCGGTAGAAGTGCACGCCTGAGTCAGCAGCTGCATCACCTGCGCGCCCGTGTTTTGGTCCAGGGCGCCGGTGGGCTCATCCGCAAAGACGACGGCGGGGCTGGCCACCATGGCGCGGGCAATCGCCACCCGCTGGGCTTGGCCACCCGAAATCTGTCCGGGGCGACGTCGAGCCG
>NZ_JH470340.1:90324-97070 GCF_000239695.1 Actinomyces graevenitzii C83
GGACGCGCGGCGGGCCGGGTCTGGCCTTGGGCGGCGGCTTTGCCTTGGCTGGTGGGCCGGGCGCTGCGCTGACCGCTTGGCTGGCCCGCACCCGATGCACTGGCAGCGGAAGCAGGGGTGCCTGAAGTGTTGGTTGAAGAAGTGTTGGTTGAAACTGTGGTGCTCATTTTGCCACCCGCATCTGGTCAGCGACGATGTTGCCGTCACGCATGGTCACTAGCCGTGGGCACCAAGCCGCAATGGCGTCGTCGTGAGTAACCAGCACCAAAGTGGCGCCGGTAGAAGTGCACGCCTGAGTCAGCAGCTGCATCACCTGCGCGCCCGTGTTTTGGTCCAGGGCGCCGGTGGGCTCATCCGCAAAGACGACGGCGGGGCTGGCCACCATGGCGCGGGCAATCGCCACCCGCTGGGCTTGGCCACCCGAAATCTGTCCGGGGCGACGTCGAGCCGCATCCGCCAGGCCCAAACGCACCAGCCATTCGCGGGCGTGGGGCAGGGCCGAGGGCAGGCTCATGCCCGCCAGCAGCAGCGGCATGGCCACGTTCTCCTCATTGGTCAGCTCCGGCAGCAGCGCGCCGTCCTGGAACACAAAACCCATATGTTCACGCCGTATCTTCGAACGCTGCTTTTCGCGCAAAGCCGCCAGGTTAGTGCCGGCGAACATGACCGTGCCCGCATCCAGCGGCAAAATGCCCGACATGCAGTGCAGCAGCGTGGACTTACCTGAGCCCGAAGGCCCCATGATGGCTACGTGACTGCCGGTGGGGATAGTTAGGTTCACCGAGTTAAGCGCCCGCACCGGGGTGCCCATCTCGGAAGAAAAAGTTTTAACCGCATCGGTGACGCTTAACTCTTTGGTGTTCATGCAATTAAAACTAGGCGCCTGCGGGCGCAAACTAATCGCCCATGCGAGCGAACTTCAGCCCTGGGCTAACTAATACCTAAGGAGGAGTCGCCCCCTACGCGCGTAGGGGAAAGGCCCTGATCGGCGGCGGTGGGAGGGGCGCGGGCTGCAAGCGGCACACGCTGACTGCAAGCGGCACACGCGGGCTGCGGGCCGTGGGCATGGTTTTGGCTGGCCGTGCTTACTGCGCGGCCGGGCGCCCGCTGCGGCAGCCAAGGCCGCCAGCTAGGTGCCGGGGTTTAGTCGGGGTTTACCTGCAGGGAACGCAGGCGGTTAACCGCCGCCCCCACATCCACCAGGCGCGGACGCACCAAAAATGCGGGGTGAGCCTCACCCAGGGCGTCCAGTCCGACGTCGTCGAGCCGCTTAGCCACCTGCGCAAGTGCCTGCGGCAGCGAAGTGCGCCCATCAAAATGACGCTCCAACAGCGCGCGCAGAGCCCACGCGACCGCCAACGCCTGACCCTCATCCACCAGGCCCGAAACGTCAGCCACATCCACCTCATGGCGGTCCAACACCAGGCGCTGCGTCCCCAAAGCGCGCGTACGGCTAGGGCCACGACGCTTAGCCTCAGGTCTCTGGGGCAGGCGCTGGGCGGGCAGCGGGAAATCAGGCAGGCTCGTGTCCACCCGAGGCTGGCTGGCACACACCTGGCGGGCCTGCGCAGTGGCGTCAACCAGGCGGTAACTGTCCATGATCAGCACCTGATCGGCCACATCCAAATAATCACCACTGCCGCCCATCACAATCAGGGTGGAAATGCCGCGCTCGCGGTGCAGGGCGCGGATGCGATCCACCAGCGGGGTGATGGGTTCACGCTCCGAACTGACCAGGGCGCGCATACGTTGATCGCGAATCAGCAGGTTAGTGGCGCAAGTGTCCTCATCCAGCAGCAGGGCGGCCTGGGCAGGCTGCCCCCACAGCTCCAGGGATTCCATGATCGACGCCGCCTGTGAAGTAGAGCCCGACGCATTGGCGGTGGTGAACTGGGCTGGGTCTGCGTCACGCCCAGGCAGATGGGAAATGAAAGGCCGCAGGTCGACGCCGGTAACCGCACGCCCGTCGGCGGCGCGCACCGCCATTGCTTCGGGCACGGTAGCCACCAGTTCACGCCCATCACCGGGGATATGCGGGTAAATACCCCGGGCAATGGCGTTTAGCAGAGTCGATTTGCCGTGATAGCCACCGCCGGCAATAACGGTTACACCAGCTGGGATAGCGGTGCCGCGCACCACCCCGGCGTGAGGTAGCTGCACGGTTTGAGCTAAAGTCTCCGGCGCGGTCAGTGGGACGCCGCCCTCCAGCGGCAGCTGCGAAACCCCTGAGCGGCGAGCCAAATTGGCGCCGTCGGCCAAAAAAGCCACCCAGCCGCGCTCAACCAGAATCTCTTGCAGGGCCGCGTGATCCTCGGCCACCTGGCAGTGCTTCCAGGCTTCTGCGCCCAACTCGCTTTCGCGCAGGTCCAGGCTGGCGACGGCGCGGGCTAAATCCAAGTTGAGGTTGCGGGCAGCCTGGCGACCAGCGATTTCGCGCCCGAACGCGGGCAGTGACCAGCGCAGGCGCAGCTCCAGGTAGGGGCCGGGAGCATTAAAGGCCGGGGTTGAGAAGTCATCTTGCCAGGTCTCATGCAGGTTGACGCTGGAGCGCTCCAGGATTTCCTGCCCCGCCGGGGCAATCGAGATGGCCTGGCCTTTAAGCAGTTCGCGCAGGGTGCGGGCCAGGTAATCGCGCAGGGCGACGGCGCGGGTGGGCGAGGCGGTTAGGCGTGCGGCGGCGCCAGTTAGGTGCTCGGCGGCGCCAGTTAGGTGCTCGGCGGCGCCAGTTAGAGACGCGTTGGTGCCGGTGGGCCGCGTGTCGGCGCCGGTCAAGTGTGAGTCAGTCTCAGTTAGGTGCGTGTCAGTTCCGGTTAGGCGTGCGTCGGCGCCTGTTAGAGCCAGGGGCAGTACCACGCGGATGGCCGTGGGCGGAGCGTAAGGGTCGGGCTGGATGCGGTCAATGTAGAGCACCCACCCCAGCGGGGAGCGGTAGCGGCCAACGATGGCCTTGTAGGCGGCGTAGGAGCGGCCGTCAATTGCGTGCAGGTGGCTGGTGAGCTCATTGAGGGTTGATTCGCGCGGCTCATCATTGAAGCGGCGCTGGCCTGAGCCTCGGGATGAACCAGAATAGTTGCCGGAACTGCGGGCCGGGCCAGAGGATCTGCCTGAGTCGCTGCCCGAACCGGAGGAGTGACGGCCCTGACCAGAGGAGTGTCCTGAACCGGAGGAGTGGCGGCTCTGGCGGTCTGAGCTGTAGGAAGAGTTGGCCTGGCGGCCTGAATAACCGGAATTGTCGGAGCGGTGGGAGTGGTTTTGGGAGCCTCGGTAAGAGTCGCGTGCAGCCATAAAGGCATTATTTCACGTGAAACATTTTGTCTCCGGAGCACACCCTGAGGGCGGCTGGTTGGCACAAACACATGGAAATCAGTCTGCAATTACATGTGGTGCCACAAATACACCCACAAATACACCCAAAATCGTCCCCTCCCTATGATTTTTTCATGGGGTTTTATAGGGAACGGATGAAATGTCAGTATTTGCGACCCACCCGCCCGCGCGCGGGTGACGGCTCGTCTCGGCGAGACAGGCCGGGCTGGGATGCTGTGACTCTACCCGCGCGCGGGTGACGACAATCTGGCCAGCGATCGGGGAGTGGGGCTACGCCAGCGGGGTGGCGTCAGCAGAAGCAGGAGGTGGCGACAGTGATCGGGGAAGTGGGGCGTCGTCGTCGGCACTAGCGGAGGCGACGACAGCAGCAGTAAAGACGATGCCAGCAAAGGCGGGGGCGCCGTCGTCGAACCTAGAAGTAAAATTCCTCAGCAGCCAGGCCTGCCGGGAAATCGGGGCCTGCCGGGTTAGCCAGGCGAAGAACCAGACCCGGCCGCAAAAAGCGCGCTGGCCGAAAAACGAAAATACCCTTAGGAAATCTCCAATGAGTAAATTGACTAATAAAGCCGCTTGGTTTTCAGACAACGAGAAAAACTGGAATGACCGCGCGAACCTGCACATGGCCGGCGACTACTGCGGCCTGAGCCGCCTGCTCGCAGACCCCAAGGCCATCAGCGCGGAGCTTGCCCTCGACATTGGGCGTTTTGGCGACCTTGCCGGCAAGCAAGTCATGCATCTGCAGTGCCACGTTGGGACGGACACGATTGGGTTTGCCCGTCGCGGCGCCGCGCGAGTTGTGGGCCTGGACCTGTCCGAGACTTCTCTGGCCCACGCGCGCGCCATCGCGGATAAGGCCGGGGCGGACGTCGAGTACGTGCACGCCAACGTCTACGACGCGCGGCAGGCGGTAAGTGGTGACTTTGACCCGGTCTATACGTCCATTGGGGTTCTTTGCTGGCTGCCCGACGTTGTGCAATGGGCGCGCGTCATTGCGTCCCTGCTTAAGCCCGGGGGCACCTTCTTCATCCGCGACGATCACCCCATGTTCATGGCGATCGGCGAGGACGTGTCGGATGGGCTGAAGGTTGAGCAGCCCTACTTCCAGCTTGATACCCCTATGACCTGGGACGACGACTCAAGCTATGTGGATACGCCCGGCGCGCCTCGCATCGCCCACACCACGAATCACCAGTGGAATCATTCCCTGGGGCAAATCATCACGGCGCTGATTGATGCGGGATTAGTGGTCGACGGCGTCGAAGAGTTCACCTATTCCGCTTGGTGCCCCTGGCCTGGGCTTATGGAGCAACACGCGGACGGAATGTGGCGTTTGCGCGAGCAGCCTGAGCGGCTGCCGCTGCAGTTCGCCATTTCTGCGCGCAAGGTCTGAGGTGCTGCGCCTGAGGTGGTGGCCAGGCTTGACTGGCTGTGCAGGGCTTGACTGGCTGTGCAGGGCTTGAGGTGCTGCGCAAGGTGTGAGGTGCTGCGCAAGGCCTGAGATGGCGGCCATGCCTGAACTATTAACTGAGTAACTCCAACAACTGAAGGAATGTCCTGGCTGAGGAGGTTCTAAACCTGGCCTGGTACCCCAATTGACTGGCACCTCAATTGATGAGGCGCTCCTGAGTGGAGTGACCCATGTTAAGGGGGTCCCAAATGGGCTGGTTGGCGTCTGGTTGGATGGGCCGGTCTGATTCTGGATGGGTCGGGGTGGTCCTGGATGAGCTGCTGGCCCTGGGTAAGCAAGGATAATTCAGGATGAGCTGCTGGCCATGGATTAACTGCTGGCCATGGATGAGCCAGGATAATTCAGGGTGAGCCAGAATGATGCTGGACTAGCCAGAATGATGCTGGGGCTGGCTGGTGAGGATCTGATGACCAAGAGCCCCTGACCTGGAGATATTCCCAGGTAGGCGAATGGTCAGTATGTGAGATATGAGTCTCAATGTACGTACACCTTTTTTCCAAATACACCCAAAATCGTCCGTTCCCTATGATTTTTCGATGGGGTTTTATAGGGAACGGACGATTTTTCCGTATTTGTAACGCAGCCCTGAAATATCTCCCGACGCCGCACTGCATCCTTGGTATTTGTTGCAGTTAGTCCTTGCATGGGGCTGTCTGAAGCTGGTGTGACCACAGAGTATGGTCTAACCACAAAGTATTTAGGGGTCTCAAGTGCCTTAATGCGCCCTGGTTAAAGTGGCGCAGTGACTAGTGTGTTTACCCTGGTTGAGGGTGATGCAGCAACTAATCCGTTTGCCCTGGTCTGGGTAACGCAGTGGGTAGGTCGGTTTGTTGAGTGGCTGAGTGACTGAATGGCTGAGTGATTGAGCGGTTGTGCCGGATGAGTGATTGCGCCTGTTGAGTGTTTGCGCTGGCTGGCCGTAGTTCATGAGGTCCATTCATAAGGTCCGGGCCGGTTTCATAAGAAGGACCTGCATTCGCAAGAAGAGATCCCAGGTCAGTAGAAGCGGATCAACCTTCGCCAGAATTAGGCATGCGCTAAATCCAATTAGGTCTGTGCTCACCCTAAAAGGTTCAGCGTATGGACGAGCAGGTTCAGTATCAGGCTCAGTATTTGGAAGTCCACTCTCAAACGCACATAAAATCGTCCCTTCCCTATGATTTTCCGCTGGGATTTTATAGGGAAGGGACGATTTTGCCTGTATCTGTGGGCGCAGGTTTACTGCCTCTTAGGCAGGGCTACTGCGCGTGCAGATTTACTGGCCATGGGCGCCGCCCTGCAATTTTCGGGCGCGGCCCTGCAAGCACAGACACTGTCCATGACCTGGCTTCGCATGGGCCGCCGCTTGCGTATTCACAGGATCGTCACCTGCGTATTCACAGGGCGCACCAACTGTGTATTCACCCAGGTCATCACCTGCTCATTCACAGGGTGTCACCTGCGCTTTTACAGGGCGCGCCGCCTGCGCAGCAACACTAGGCCGCCCGCGAGCGCCGCAACTGCCCCGAGCCCAAGCGCCAGGTTCACGCCCGTACGCGGCAACTGCTCGCCGGCCATTGGCTCCCGAGTGCTGTCAGGCGCCGGTGCTGTGCTTGGCTTGCCCGGCTGCCCGGGGGCCGCAGTGGGGTGGGTTGACGCCGTTGGGCTGGTAGTGGGTTGGCCTGGCCCTGCAGTGGGTTGTCCAGGGGCCGACGACGCCGTTGGGCCTGCGGTGGGCTGCGGCGAGGTGGTGGGCTGGCCAGGAGTTGTCGGCGTGCCGGTGGGGGCCGCCGTGGGAGCTGGCGAGGGCTGGCTGGTGGGAGCCACAGTGGGCGCCGCCGTGGCCGTGGGTGCACCAGTTGGGCTGACAGTCGGCTGAGCCGTGGGCGACGCCGTGCCAGTGGGCTGCGCCGTCGCCGTCGGGCTGACCGTGGGGGCCGGCGTGGGCTGCGGCGAGGCGGTGGGCTGCGCC
>NZ_JH470340.1:97621-111643 GCF_000239695.1 Actinomyces graevenitzii C83
GGGCTGCGCCGTCGGGCCTGCGGTGGGCTGCGCCGTCGGGCCTGCGGTGGGCTGCGCCGTCGGGCCTGCGGTGGGCTGCGCCGTCGGAGCCACAGTGGGCGCCGCAGTGGGCGCAGGCGTGGAGCCAAGCGCGGGCTTGGTGGTGGAGTGGATGGCGCGCAGAGTCACCGAATCGGGACCCATGCCGTCTTCTTTGGCTGCCACCGCAATCGAAATGACGTTCTCACCGTTGGGGTTGAGGAACCCGGCGGGGATAGTGAACGAGGTTTGCGGCCCCCGGTCGCCAATGTAGACGCCGGTGTTCCAACCGTTGACGAAAAGCGTGGCCTGCGCGCGGTCGCCCAGGGAGCTAAAACGCGAGGAGTTGATGTCCAGGCGGAAAGCGGTGTCCTGGTTGGCAGGCAGGTTCAGCTTGACGCGGGCGCGGTACCAGGTGACGCCGGCCGGCGAGTGCAGGTTGTCGGCCTTGGCCCACTTGGAGTCGTCGAAGCCGGGCATGTGGAAGCCGGCTTTTTCGCCGCCCAGGCCGCCGTTGTTGTAGAGCGTGCCTGAGGGGTTGGTGGTTGCCTTGGCGGCAAAGTCGGCGTCGGCGCCGTGGATCTTCCAGGTGGCGGCGGAGCCTTCGATGGCCACGTCAAACAGGCCACGGTTTTGCTTGGACAGGCCGTCGTCGGACCAGTCCAGGTTTTGCCCGAGGTTGTTGACCAGCACCGCTACGGTGACCTTGTCGCCGCTCTTGACGGTGCCGGCGGGGACGTTCACCTTGGTCCAGTTGCCGGCGGCGTCGTAGGCCCCGGCGTAGACGCCGTTAACCCACACCTGCATGAAAGCGGGGTTCTTGCCCTGCGAGGGGACGCCCGAGCCGCCGTTGCCCTGTAGGTACAGGTAGGGGTCGGCCTTGGTGGCGGTGAAGGTGCCCCGGTACCACACTGAGCCTTCGTAGAAGCCGTAGTGGTTGGAGTCCAGCACGGTGTGGGAGTATTCGCCCGGGCCTTGGAAGCGGGGGTTGGCGGCCTGGGTGTCAGCGGCAACCTTCCACTTGGAGTCGTCGTAAGTGGCCTTGGCTTCAGCGTAGTCGGTGGATTTGACGAAGCTCAGCTGCTGGCTGGCTACGGCTGCCGGTCCGGGTACTTTGCCGGTAAAGACGCCGACGTCGCTCGTGGCGGTAGCGCTGTTAGTGCCGGCCTCAGCAGTGCCAGTGGCACTAGCCGGGTTGAGTGAGCCGCCGTTGAAGCCCACGTGGTTGATGCCGGCGGGGGCAATTACGCGCACATTAGACTCAGCGGAGACCGAGCCGGTTAGCTGCAAGGTGTCCTTGCCGGTGAACTTGGCGGTGCGAGCCAGTTCCACCCCCTCAACGGCTACGCTGCTGAGCTTGCCGTTGCGGGTGCCGTCAAGCAGCCAGGTGGTTTGGGCCGTGGTGCGGTCAATGATGCGCAGGGAGAGAACCTTGTCGCCATCCTTAATGATGATTTGCTGGGGCGAGGCGGAGTAGCTGTAGTTCAAGCGCAGCTGGCCGGTGGCCGCATCCCAGGTTTGCTCAACCCCCTCAGGGGCGCTGACCTGGGGTTGGCTGGCGTAGTGCAGTACGGTTTCGCCGCTGTCACCGCGCGTACCGGTTAGATACTGTAAGGCCCCGCCGGCGCTGTTTAGCGTGGCGCCAAACATTTGGCTGGTGGTGTAGTACAGCTCGTGCCCGCCCACCTGCTTGTCAGCGGTCAGCATGATGGCGTCGCGCCCGTGCAGGGCCAGGGTGGTGCCTTCCTTTTGCGGGATGCGCTTCCAAGAGATGGTTCCGTCTGCCTCATCGTTGTTTTCGCCGGGCAGGGACTGGGCGTTGGGGTAAACCTTGACAGCGTCTAGCGACACGAAGGTGTCTTGTGAGCCGCTGAAAGCTTTCCCGTCCACGGTCACCTTCACGGTGTGCGTGGCGGGCTCGGCTGCCTGGCTGGCAGTCGCGTCGGCCTGGCTGGCGGTCGCACCAGCCTTATCGGTGCCCGCGCTGTTCGCGCCGCTTTGCGCAGCGGCCTCGCCGCCCTGCGCGCCGGCCTCAGCCCCCTGTGAGCCGCCCTCGGCGCCCTTTTCGGCGCGCCAGCTGAAGACGGTTTGTTGCGCAGTGGCCTCAGAGGTGACATCCTCCTTGGTCTGGCCCACTTCCTGGCCGTCAACGGTTACCGTGGCCGAGCCGTGGTTGGAGGAGAAGGGCGCGATGATGTCAAAACCTACACCGGTGAAGGTGAAGGTGTAGGAGTCGCCGGCAGTCTTAGAGAAGGTTTCGTCACCGGAGTGGTCACCCTGAGTCCAGTTCTTACCGGTGGCGTACTGCCAGGAGCCGGTGAAGGTGAAGAAAGAAGTGTCAGAGTCGTTGTAGATGGGGGCTTGGAGCGCCGTCGACCCTAGAACGTCGAAAGCGTCAATATCAACCACATTTGCGCCGTCGAAACCAACATTTTCCACCTTAATGGTGTGCTGGCCGGGGCTGAGGTTTTCAATGCGGTAAGCCTCCAGCTGGGTGGGCTTGTTCTGCTCAGTGTCTACGTGGGCGCTCGTGACCAGCTGGGCCTCGCCGCCGTCGATAGAAACCTTGAAGTAGCCGTGATCGGTGCCGGTGGCGGTAATCAGCCGCACCCCGGTGCCGGTGAAGGTGAAGGAGGCCGTGTCGCCCACAGTCTTGGTGCGAGTGAGCGTGCCTGAGGCTGCCGACGAGTCAGCCACCTGGCTCCAGGAGCCGGTGTAGGTGATGGCGCTGCTGCGGTCGTCGTGGCTAAAGCCTGTGGTGGTGGCGCCGCGCGGCTTGCCTAGGCTTAGCGCCGTGGTGAAGGTGGTTTCAGTGGTGTCGTTGGAGTTGGCTAGGCGCATGGCGTAGGTGCGCACGCCGTTGCCAGTCACTGAACCCTGCCCGGCTTCGGCTTGGCGGGCGTAAATCTTTACGTTGGAGCCAGATTCGACGACGGCGCTGGGGGCCTGCACCGGGTTCATGCCACTTAACTCGGGTACTGCCTTGGTGTAGTAGCCGGTTTCTTTTTGCACACTGGCCTTGGGGGTCAAGGTGCGGTCCTCAGTGATGCCGGCGCCGTAGTCGTAGGAGGTGAAGCCGGAGGCGGGCGCCCCAGTCCAACCCCAGTTGGTGCCGCCATAAGCCATGTAGTAGTTGAAGGCGGTTACCCCGTTACCGATGTTGTGTACGCCCCATTGGCGGGTGAAACCCTCATCGGTGTAGGTGTAGCAGTCTGAGGCGTTGTAGCTGGCCCCCCAAGGAGTGAAGGCGCCGCCTTGAGATTCGGTGATGAAATGCGGCGAGTTGGGGGCGTAACTGCGGAAAGTGGCCTCAGAGTCATCAATCCGGTTACGTCCAGCTGAGCAGTTAAAACCTACCGGGTACTTGTCGTAGGCATAAAAGTCAGTGCCGTAAAGGCTAGTGTTTTTAAAGCGTCCACCTAGCCCATAGTCATTGTGGAATAGGGGCACATCAATGCCGTCAGATTTAACCTGAGATACCAGGCTCTTAAGGAAAGCGCCGCGCGCAGCGTTGTCGCTGAGCAGCTCGTTTTCCACCTGGTAGAGCAGCACTGAGCCGCCGCCCTTAGTGACCAGGTGCTTGGAGGCAATCTGGTTAAAGGCGTGCAGCCAGGCTTTGGAGGCTGCCAGCACCTTGGGGTCGGTGGTGCGCAATCCACCCGAATAGTTAGTCATCCAGGCAGGTAGGCCACCCATGGAAATTTCGGCGTTAACGTAGGGGCCGGGGCGAGCAATGACATACAGGCCCTCTTCCTGAGCCATGGTTAGCAGCAGGTCGAGGTCTTTAATGGTGCCTTTGGAGAAGTCGAAGGGGCCGCCTTCTTTAGATTGGTGTAGACCCCAGAAGAAGTACAGGGATACGGCGTTGTAACCGTTAGCGCGCATCTTTTGGAATAGATCGCGCCAAGAGTTCACATCCGGGGCGCGCCAGTAGTGGATCTCGCCAGACCACACGTTTAGACGCTGTCCATCAACCATGAAGGAGTTTTTGTCGAAAGTGACTTTGTGGGGTTTGCCGTCGTTGCCGGGGAAGGTGATGTCGGCGGTGGCGTATTTGGCGGGCGGAGCCGCGCTCGCGGCTTGGGCTACCGAGATTGGTAGTGCGCCTCCTGCCAGGGCCATGCCAACGACGGCGGCTAACGTAGCCGCACGTTTGGCCAGTTTTCTGGGCATTATCGCTCCTATGCGAAGGTCCGGCCGCAGCCGGGGGGAGGGTTTGTTTAAGGGGTGGCAGCGGACATTGCGGTTAATATCCGCTGCCACCCCTTTCAGTTTGTGGTTAGTTGAGGATGAACCGAACTAACCTTGGTTGATAGCTGTATTTAGCCCTGTATATGGGGGCGCTATCAGTCCTGACGACGACGACGCAGGGTTAGGCCCCCAGCGCTCATCGCGATAGCTGCCAACGCAAAGGCGCCAGTGGCCGCGCCCGTGTGGGCTAGGCCGCCGCGCGGCGAGGCAGTGGTGCGGTTACCAACCACCGGAGTGGTGGCATTGGCAACCGGGGCGGTGGGCTGCAGCTGAGGCTGGCCGGGCACCGTGGGCTTAGCGCTAGGCAGCGCACTGGGCTTGCCGCTACCAGGTGCGGTAGGTACCGCGCTGGTGGGGGCAGGGGCCGAAGTGGGCTGAGCGGTGGGTTCAACTGCCGGGTTGCTGGGCTGGGCAGTCGGAGCCGGAGAAGCCGTAGGTTCGCCAGTGGGCTCAGCGGTCGGCTGACTGGTTGGAGCCTGAGTCGGTTCAGCAGTAGGTTCGCTGGTTGGGGCCTGGGTAGGCTCGGCCGTGGGCTCAGCGGTCGGCTCAGTGGTCGGCTGGCTGGTCGGGGCCGGGCTGGGCTCAGTGGTCGGCTCGGCCGTCGGAGAAGCCGTCGGAGCCGGGGAGGCCGTCGGGGCTGGAGTCGCCGTCGCCGTCGGGGCCGGGCCGGTGGGCTGGGCCGTGGGCGAAGCAGACTCAGCCGCGAAGGTAGCCCCCAGGGCAATCTCAGCCGCGCCACCATAGTTGTCGCCGTTTTGGCTGCTTAGCTGCTCAAAGTAGACGAAGCAACCGTTAGGAACACTGGCCGCCGTGGGCAGCACAGTCTGGGGCGAGTCAGAAGACTTGAAGGTACCTTGGCCAACCAGCGTCCAGTCATCCTTGTTGCCGGTGGGCGAGACATACAGGCGGTAGTCCTTGGCACGCGAGTTAGCGTTGCCCTTACGGCCGGTGTACTCCAAGCCAGCAAACTTACAGGTCTGGCCGGCAGGGGCCTCAATCTTCATGATCACGCCGTGGGGGAAGCCATCGTTACCAGCGCTCCAGCGGGTGTGCCAGAAGGTGTTGGGATTGCCGTCGAAAGCAGCCGTAACCGGGCCGTTAGGCGGGGTTTCGCCGCTTTCCTCCTGGGAGTCAACCCAGACGGGCTTCACCTTGCCCGTGGCTACGCGGTGCGGCAGCGGCACAGTGCCGCCGGAGATGGTGACCTTAATGGTCACTACCCGCTCGCCCTGGGTGAAGGTCATGTCGTGCTCACCGTTGGTCATGGAGCCGTCAATTAGCAGATCCTGCACGCGGGTGCCGTCCGCGCCAGCGCGAATGTTACCCACAAAAGCGTCACCAATCTTGATGGCAATCAACTGGCCAGGCTGGAAGCCTGAAGCCTCAATGTGGATGCGCTCGCCCACGGTTAGCGTGGTCTTCTCAATAGTCACCTTGGGGGTAACCGAAGCGTCCCAGGCGGCTGGCAGCTGCGGGGCTGCGGCGTCGTCGGCAACGTGAATAGCGGCGTAGTTAACCTCTTCGCCACCGATTTTTAGCGTGGCCACATAGTCGCCGGCAGTGGCGTACTTGTGCTCACCTAGCAGGCGGTAAACCCCCGCTGAGTGGTAGGCGTCGCGCGGGGTGTCAGCGACGACGGCGGCCGTGGTTTCGCTCGAACCGTCACCCCAGTCCACGCTGATGGTGGTGCCAGCGGGCAGGGCCGAGTTAGACACGCCGTCGTCGTCATTGGTGCTGTCGGGGCTGACAGCGTTACCCGTAACCTTCGTGCCGGGGGCCGAGAGGTACCCCAGCGGGAAGGTGACGGAAGTGTTAGTGGGGGCGCTAGTGCCAGGGTTGCCAGCCAGCTCCCAATTCCACTTAACCAGCGAGGTGTCATAGAAGTTCTGGCCAGCCACATTCCAGTGGGTGCCCACCATACCTAGACGCTGGGTGAAGTCGGTGACGTTGCGCTTCGCCTGCGGGGTCCAGCCAATCTCGGCATGGGAGGCGCCGCGCGGCCAAGCCAGCAGGTCCACCTCAGTACTGCCGCGCACGGTTTCAGACCAGAGCGGCGCCTCAGGGCCCAAAATGTGCTCGTCACTCAAGCCGGAGATAACCGTCTTGGGGTCCCAGTTGTAGTACTGCGGGGCGTCACAAACCCCGGCGCAAGCCCAGTTCAAACCGATAGGGGTCTTGGGGTTGTACTTCTGGTCAATGTAGGACGAAGCGCCGCGACTCATCACGATCTTGGCGCCCTTGTTCAGGGCCGCGTCCTTAGTGGAGGCGGAGTTACCCACCCAGTACTGCACGGCGTCGCCCGATTTCAGGTCAGTGCCGGCGTACTCATTCCAACCAATGGGGTGCTTGCCCAGGTCGCGCACAATAGTGCCAACCCGGTTAAGGAACTTGTTGTAAACCGCAGTGCCGTAACGCGAGGTCATCGAGTGCGGCTCGTCGCCGCCCACGTGCAGGTAGGCGCCGGGGGTGATGGCCGCCAACTGGGCCAGCACGTGCTTTACGAAGGTAAAGGACACTTCAGAGTTGGGGTCCAGGTAGGAGTAACCAACCGCGCCGGTGCCGTTAGCGGGAGCGGTGGGTTCAGCGGTGGTGGCCTGGTGGGAGGAGCCGGCCGTGTTCAGCTGCGGGATTGCGTGCAGGGCGGCGTTGGTGTGACCAGGCAGGTCAATTTCGGGCACCAGGGTGATGTGGCGGGCGGCGGCGTAGGCCACAATTTCCTTGTACTGTGCCTGGGTGTAGTAGCCGGTGCGGCCCACCTCATTGGACTTGGCCTTGTCGTGCATGTTCATGGCGGTGCGGCCAGAAACGCCGGTTAGACGGGTGTAGTCAATGGTGTCGCCCTCAGCGCGGCCCTCATTGGTGATCTCAATGCGCCAACCCTGGTCGTCAGCCAGGTGGAAGTGCAGGTAGCTCATCTTTAGCGAGGCCATCTGGTCAAGTACGTGCTTGACTTCGTCTACCGTCAGGAAAGAGCGGGCTGGGTCAAGCATGATGGCGCGGTAGGCGTAGCGCGGGGAGTCTTTAATCTCGACGGCGGGCACCTCCCAGGCCGCATAGACCGGGTACTTGGAGTTGATGAAGCCCGGCAGTAGCTGACGCAGCGTCTGGGTGGCGTTGAAGAAACCGTGGGCGGCGTTAGCGGTGATAGTTACCCCGCTCTTGGTGGAGGTCAGGGCGTAGGCTTCTTCGCCGCTGTGACCGGCAACCGCACCGGTTTTGAAAGTAATGTTGCCGCTGGCCTCGCCAGAGTCAACCACCGGCAGCGGGTAGCCGGTGGAGATGCGGGCCTGGGCAGCAAATAGCTCAGCCGCGTCCTTAGCTGCCCCGGGGGCGACTAGCTTAGTGTCTTGGCTGAGCTCAAAAGAGTCCTGGCTGGCAGAGTTGTCTTTTAGCTCTGCCGGTAGGGGCACCAGGCCTAGGCCAGTGTTGGCGGCTGGCTGGCTGGGGTTACTGTTTGCTTGAGGACCATCCCACACTTCAAACTCCCATAGGGACACGCCGTATTTAACTCCACCAAAGGGAGTACGGTCTTCAGCCTGCATACGGATAGCTTTATAGGCGGCGTCGGCACTGACTTTGGTGAGTTTTTGCTCGTCTCGCGCGGCACCATCGGCGGTGCCACACGTGGGCCTAATGGTATCAGTGGCGCGTTTGAAGGTAGTTCCGTCGGTGGATACCTCTAGGTGGTAGGCGGCCGCGCAAGCCACCTCCCAGTGAATCGCGACATGGTGGATCTTGGTGGGTTTTGAGAAGGTCAAAGTGACCTGAGCGTCGTCGGCAGTGTTCGAAGACCAACGTGACTGATCGGCTTTGGCGGCACCAACGTTGATTACGCCGTCGTTTACCTTATCCGGCCCCCACTGGCCGGCAACTTCCTGTCCGGAAGCGGAAACGGTGGTACCTGCGCTTGCCAGAGCCACATTGCGGCCCTGTGTCGACTCAGCGTTGGCTACGCTCAATGCCGCCGTTGGCAGCAGTGACAATGACAGCGCCGCCACTGCGGGCACTGCCAGCCACCTTTTGAAGTACGCCATCGTATCTCCTTGTGAGAAGGGTTGGGTCAGGGTCAAGTCTAGTCACTGGCAAGGTCGAAAGTGAAAACTTTTGAAAGAATCTGTTGGTTTTGGTGCGGGTGGCCCACGTTCTGTAGTGCGGCCTCTCGACGACGACGGCGCCGGCCTGGCCGTTAACGTTGCCCCGCGCGTGGTTGACTCTGCTTGGCTGCACGCCCATTCGCTTGCGCAGCCGCCAGGGCAGCCAAGGTTGGCCCGATCACAGCGAAGTAGAGCCAACTAACAGGAATAAGCTGGGACTAAAGTCGGTTCATAGAGGCGTTAGGACTTGCGACGGTAAGCGCACCAGTTGGGCGCCGTCGTCCCCACCATCGATCAGGAGCCGCAAGTGAGCCTCGACGAAACCACCAAGAACTACGACGCCCTAATTGTCGGCTGGGGCAAAGCCGGCAAAACCATTGCCCAGAAGCTGGCCCTGCGCGGCCAGAAAGTGGCGCTGGTAGAAGCCAGCCCAGCCATGTACGGCGGCACCTGCATCAACATTGCCTGCGTGCCCACCAAAAAACTAATCGTGGAAGTAGAGCAGGCCCTGGCCGCCAAGGCCCGCGAAGCTGAAGCTAGCTCCGACGCCGCCATCTTCGCCGGCGCTCAAAAGGCCCGCAACGCCCTAATTGAAAAGCTCAACAACGCCAACTACCACATGGTGGCCGACAAGGGCGTAGACATCTACGACGGCACCGGCGAATTCGTAGGTCCCAAGACCGTGCGCGTAAACGGTGAGCAGGGCGCCCAGCTGCTAACCGCCGACACCATCATCATCAACACCGGCGCCCGCCCGGTCGTGCCCCCGATCCCCGGCGTGGACTCCAAGCGTGTCGTTGACTCCACCGGCATCCAGTTCCTACCCACCCTACCCGGCCGCCTAGCGGTAGTTGGTGGCGGCCCCATCGGCCTGGAATACGCCGACATGTTCGCCCAGCTCGGCGTGGAAGTCACGGTAATCGACGCCGCTCCGGTCCCCTTCACCCGTTTCGACGCCGACGTGGCTAGCGTCGCCACCGACATCCTGGCCAAGCACGGGGTGCAGTTCGTAAATGGCGCCAAGCTTGCCTCCTTCGTGGAAAGCGGCGACGGCGTCGTCGTTAACTACAGCCTGACCACCCCCGCAGGCGAGGCGGAAAACCAAGAACTAGCCGTGGACTATGTGCTGCTGGCAATCGGCCGCCGCCCCGCCACCGACGGGCTAGGCCTGGAAACCGCCGGAATCGCTACCGGCGCTCGCGGCGAAGTGGTTGTGGACGAGTTCTGCCGCACCAATGTGCCCGGCGTGTTTGCTGTTGGTGACGTCAACGGCGGCCCGCAGTTCACCTACATTTCTTTCGACGACCACCGCGTGGTGATGGACCAGCTGGTGGGTTCCGGTAAGCGCTCCACCGCCGGGCGCATCATTCCCACCTCCACCTTCATCAACCCGCCGCTGTCGACCGTGGGTCTAGGTGAGCAGGCCGCCCGCGAAGCCGGCTATGAGGTGCGTGTGGCCTCCAAGCCCGTGGCCGCTATTGCCGCCATGCCGCGTCCCAAGATTGTGGGTAACCCCGACGGCGTCATTAAGTTCGTGATCGACGCCGCCACTGACCGCATCCTGGGTGCCTCGTTGCTGGTGATCGACTCCCAGGAGCTGATCAACCTGGTGGCGCTGGCTATCAAGCAGGGTCTGACCGCCGCTGACCTAGCCGGCGCGATCTACACCCACCCCAGCTCCAGCGAAGCCTTCAACGAGGTTTTGGCCTGAGTTTTGGCGGGTGGCGCCCCGACGCGCATAGGTAGCACCCCTAGTGCGGGGGCCTGATGGCCTGTCTGACGCGCGGGGCGCCACCCTGCCTAGCACGGGGCGCCACCCCGAAAGCGCTATGGCGCTGATATAGCGCTAGCTGCCCTGGCTGCGGTTGTGGCGGCCGACGGTTGTAATCACCGGCGGTTGCGAACCGGGCCAGGGCAGTTCTTCGCGCGGATTTTGCGTGGGAGCCTGTGACTGCGGGGTGGGCCGGCAGATTTGGCTGGCTTTGTGCGGATTTTGCGTGTTAGCTGGGGGAGCGCACGGCTATACCAGCTGGGGGTGCGCGGCTACAAAAACGCATTTGCTCACTCGGGACTTTGGGACCTGTATAAAGCGCTACCACAAGATAATGTTGTCTCTTGCAAACCGAAGCACAACATGTAGTGGCCGCGCCGTTATTCTCCCCATTTCCCGCGTGACCTCATTGTGCGTCTTTTTCGTGAAAGGACTGCCAGATGGACCCGCGTTTTGACTCTGCCAAAGCCGCAACCAACCACGGCGCCGCAGCAATGACTGCTGGGCAGCACTACGACGTCGACGCTATTGCCACTATCAACGAGTACCTAGACCGCAGCGACTGGCGCGTGAACGCCAACGCTAACCAGGGCTACTCGCTGGGCGGTCTGATCCTTAACTCTGCCGGCAAAATGGTGGCCAACTACTGGCTTGAGCACGTCTACACCCCGGCCATTGGCACCCCTCACCGTGAAGGCGACTACCACATCCACGACCTGGACATGTTTGCCGGATACTGCGCTGGCTGGAGCCTAAAGCGCCTGCTCCAGGAGGGTTTCAACGGGGTGAGTGGGTCTATCGCTTCAGCCCCGCCCAAGCACTTCTCCTCAGCATGCGGGCAGATCGTTAACTTCCTGGGCACACTGCAAAACGAATGGGCCGGCGCGCAGGCCTTCAGCTCTTTTGACACCTACATGGCGCCTTTCGTGCGCAAGGATGACATGAGCTATGACCAGATCGTCCAGTGTATGCAGGAGCTGATCTACAACCTGAACGTGCCCAGCCGCTGGGGTAGCCAGTGCCCCTTCACCAACCTGACCTTCGACTGGACCTGCCCAGACGACCTGCGCGACGAGTACCCGCTAATCGGCGACGAACTCATGGACTTCACCTACGGCGACTTGCAGCCTGAAATGGACGTCATCAACAAGGCTTTCATTGAGGTTATGACTGCCGGTGATGCCGACGGGCGCGTATTTACCTTCCCGATCCCCACCTACAACATCACCCCTGATTTTGAGTGGGAGGGCGAGAATGTAGACGCCCTGTTCAACATGACTGCCAAGTACGGCCTGCCCTACTTCCAAAACTTCATTAACTCTGACCTGGACCCGCACATGATCCGCTCTATGTGCTGCCGCCTCCAGCTGGACCTGCGTGAGCTGTTAAAGCGTGGCAACGGCCTGTTTGGTTCAGCTGAGCTGACCGGCTCCATTGGGGTAGTTACTCTGAACATGGCGCGCCTGGGTTACTTGTTTAAGGGTGACGAGGCGGCGCTGGTGGCCCGCATGGATGAGCTGATCGACCTGGCCAGCCAGTCCCTGGAGATTAAGCGCGCCACCATCCAGCACCACATGGATCACGGCTTGTTCCCCTACTCCAAGCGCTACCTGGGTAGCTTGGACAACCACTTCTCCACCATTGGCGTTAACGGCATGAACGAGATGGTGCGTAACTTCTCCGACGACGCCTATGACCTAACCGACCCGCGCGGCTTTGAGATGTGCGTGCGCGTCTTAGACCACGTGCGTGAACGCATGGTGCAGTTGCAGGAGGCCACCGGTCACCTCTACAACCTGGAGGCCACCCCGGCTGAAGGTACCACCTACCGTTTCGCTAAAGAGGACCGCAAGCGTTTCCCCAGCATTATCCAGGCTGGGACTGAGGCTGAGCCCTATTACACCAACTCCTCGCAGCTGCCTGTGGGCTACACCGATGACCCCTTCCAGGCTTTGGAAGATCAGGAAGTGTTGCAGGGCAAGTACACCGGCGGTACGGTGCTGCACCTGTACATGGGGGAGCGGGTTTCTTCCGGCAAGGCTTGTAAAGAGCTGGTGCGTCGTTCACTGACTGCTTTCAAGCTGCCTTACATCACTATCACGCCCACCTTCTCTATTTGCCCGGTGCACGGTTACCTGACTGGCGAGCACTTCACTTGTGAGCGTTGTGCCGCCGCCCACCCTGAGCGTGAGCCCCAGGCTTGCGAAGTGTGGACCCGCGTAATGGGTTACTTCCGTCCGGTGCAGTCTTTCAACATTGGTAAAAAGGGCGAGTACCACGAGCGGCAGATGTTCGATGAGTCTAGCGCTGCTGGTCACGGCCAGTTACGTAGTGCTTTTGAGTTCGACGACGCCGGCGTGCGTACCCGCGAGGTAGTCACCTCCGAGATTTATGCCTGACGCAGCTGACTTACAGATAGCCGGGCTGGTACCCCTATCCACGGTGGACTGGCCCGGCAAACTGGCTGCCAGCATCTTTTTGCAGGGCTGCCCCTGGCGCTGCGTGTACTGTCAAAACCACGAAATTTTAGATCCCCGCACCCCGGGGAGTGTGCCCTGGTCGCAGGTGGTGGAGTTGCTGCAACGCCGACGTGGTCTGCTGGACGGCCTGGTTTTTTCCGGCGGCGAGGCCACCCGCCAGCCCGGTCTGCTTAGCGCCGCCCAGGAGGTTAAGGCCCTGGGCTTTGCGGTGGGGCTGCACACTGCCGGTATTTATCCGGGTAATTTGGCCCGCCTGCTTGCCGCCGACGCCGTCGACTGGGTGGGCCTGGACATTAAGGCCCTGCCTGGCCCCGATTACCGCCAGGTGGTGGCGCGCGGCGGCGGGGGAGAAAAGGCCTGGCACGCCCTGGAGCTGGTACTCAACGCGGGCGTGGATTACGAGGTGCGCCTGACGGTGTATCCCGGTTACCCCGGCGGGGTTGAGGGAGCGTTTAGGGTTGCCTCTTCTCTTCACGACGCCGGCGTGGCCAGTTTGGCCTTGCAAGTAGCGCGTAGTTTGGGGGCGCCTGAGGGTTTTATTTCCGACGGCGACAACTGGGGCGCGCAGGTGGAACAGTTGGAGGCACGTATTGGGCAGCTGGGCTTCGCTAGCTTCCTGCGCCGCTAAGGGCACTGTTACTTACGCGTGCTGGCGCACTGCTAGCTACGCGCTCTAGCTCATTCTTCTACTTACGTGCGCTGGCGTATCCCTGCTGCAAGTAAATTTATGGGCCGTCCCTTATAGGGGCGTCCCCGCAGTTGTTTTCTGTGTTGTGCCGAGTTTTCCACCCACCTCAGAGCGGTTCGGCAACCCCGCAGTTACGGGGTTGCTCTTGGGTGACAAGCGTTGCCGGTCACAATATTTTGGCCCGCGCCCGGCGCCTGTCAAACTGGTTGCCCCTAGCTTAAATTGCTCTTGGCCAGCCTAAACAGGTAATTCAGCCGGGCCTGGTTGGCTCTGAAATACAGCTTGTAAGTCATCAGGCTTAACGCAAAATTAGCTCTTTGTGGCTACCGTCACCCAAAATCGGGTTGCGAGGCTGTTGGGCGCTCGCTAAAGTTATACGAGTGCCTGCGGGACAGCAACGAAAACAAAAAATTCGTTAGATGTTCTGCTGGGTGCGTTGTTTGAGAACTCGATAGTGTGTCAAGTTTTTTTATGTCTTGAATTCTTCTCCAACAGGCATGGTGTTTGTTGGGGGGTTTTTCTTGTTGATTTCTTTGTCAACTATTATTTTTTTTGAGCTAGTTGTTTTCTGGTTCTTCAGTTTTTTTGGAGAGTTTGATCCTGGCTCAGGACGAACGCTGGCGGCGTGCTTAACACATGCAAGTCGAACGAAAATACCAAGCTTGCTTGGTTGATTAGTGGCGAACGGGTGAGTAACACGTGAGTAACCTGCCCCTTACT
>NZ_JH470341.1 GCF_000239695.1 Actinomyces graevenitzii C83
CAAGCGGCTGGGAGGGCTTCCTCGCGCAGAAGACCAAGAGGGACGATGGCGGTGGGCATACACGCACGAACGACTCGTGCGGGCCCGCAACAGTGTGAACCGGCTCATCGGAGCCGAGGTGTTGTTCACCTACACCGACCCCCAGTTTGAGGGGGCGTTGCCGGCGATGAACAACCAGATCGAAGGCGCGACCAACGCGCCCTTGCGTCAACTGTTGCGCGACCACCGGGGAATGCGGCTGACCCGCCGGATCAAAGCGATCTTCTGGTGGTGCTACATGCACACCGAAAACCCGCTCCCACCAGCCCAGATCCTCAAAATCATGCCCACAGACACCCAGATTGAAGCCCAATGGGAACACGCCTCGCGCACACACCCCGCAGCCGGTGTCATCCCCAGATGGGGCGACGCTATCGCCTGGCACGACCTCCACCACACAAGCCCCCACCGAAACAACTGGGACTAACCCTCCACCAACTCTTTTTGTCCTTTAACCCCATTTTTTGTGTGTGGTGGGGTTGTGTTTGGGGGGTGGGTTGCCCCCCAAAATTTTTTTGTCCTGCGAGGTGCGGGCTTGGGGGAAGGACGCACTAACCTTCTGTAGGGCGTCTCAAAATATAAACCTAGCCTTTGGCTGCATAGCTGCAACTGTTAGGCTCTAATCGTTAACCATCCAGAGCGGCTGAGAGATCTGGCTCCAAGACGCCGCAGCAACCCGCGCTTAAAAGCGTAAGGTGCTCCAGCCAGAACGATGGAAGGATTCCCGTAATGATGACTCAGCGAATGCGGTGAGCGGCTTAGCCGTGCCTCCTATGGCTGCCTAAATGCGCTCCTTAAATAACAACATTACCGCAGCCTAGCTATAACCATTCGCGGCCACCGCTGGCCTTGCCGCATGCGTCCACTTAAACGCCTTTAAAGCCAGCCTTAGACTTTGAGGAATTATCATGACCAAAATTCGTACCACCCATGTAGGTTCCCTGCCACGCACCCCCCAGCTACTCGAAGCTAACGCTCAGCGCGCAGCAGGCACCATTAGCGACGAGAAATTCAACGAAATCCTCACCGACGCCGTCGACCAGGTAATCAAGCGACAGCACCAGATCGGCCTGGACATTATCAACGAAGGCGAGTACGGACACATCACCCGCTCCGGCGTCGACTACGGCTCCTGGTGGGCCTACTCCTTCACCCGCTTCTCCGGCCTAGAGATCATCGATCCCTCCTCACCCAAGAGCGTAGGGGACTGGGACCCCAACAAGCCCGTCCGCAGCGAACCCGGCAAGATCCGCCTGACCAGCTTCGGTGACCGTCGCGACTGGACCAAGTTCCACGACGTCTACACCGACCACGAGCACGGCGTCTACCTAGGCAAGAAATCCCAGCAGTTCCCCACCGTCACCGGTGAGCTCAAATACATCGGCCAAGACGCCGTCGCCAAAGACATTGAGCTGCTACTTAAGGGCCTAGAAGACAACGGCATCGCCCGCGAAAACGGCTTCATTGCGGCCGTATCTCCCGGCTCTGCCGCCCGCGTGCCCAACCTCTACTACGCCGACGACGACGCCCACCTGCAGGCCTGGGCCACCGCCCTGCGTGAAGAGTATCGCGCCATCACTGACGCCGGCCTAACCGTGCAGATCGACGCCCCCGACTTCGCCGAAGCCTGGGACCAGATCAACCCCGAACCCACGGTGGCCGACTACCGTGCCTGGCTACGCAAGCGCCTAGAAGCCGTCAACTACGCCCTCGAAGGCATCAACCCCGACCAGGTGCGTTTCCACCTGTGCTGGGGCTCCTGGCACGGCCCGCACACCACCGACATTGCCTTCAAGGAAATCGTCGACATCGCCCTGGAAGTAAACGCCCGCTACCTCACCTTTGAGGCCGCAAACGTACGCCACGAACACGAGTGGACCGTGTGGCAGGACGTTAAGCTCCCCGACGACCGCGTAATCCTGCCCGGTGTGGTCTCCCACGCCACCAATGTGGTGGAACACCCCGAGCTAGTAGCCCAGCGTATCCGCCGCTTCACCGACCTGGTTGGGCGCGAGCGAGTAATCGCCTCCACCGACTGCGGCCTGGGTGGACGTATTCACCCCTCGCTGGCCTGGGCCAAGCTAGAATCGCTGGCTCAGGGCGCCGCACTGGTGTGACAGACGGTGTGATAAACATCTGTAAATAGTCTCTACGCGCATATAACCGGGCTGATAGCGTACGCTATCGGCCCGGTTTTGCTAGTGTCGCCTTGTTAGCAAGTTTTGTAAGCCGGCCTTACAATTGGCATAGGTTTACCGCGTACGAAAGTGAAGCCATCTTGAGTGAAGCTAGCGAACCTCGCAACATTGATGACGAATTCGCCGCACTAGTTGCGGACCTTAATACTCAAGATTCCCAGCTTCCCAAAGCTGTAAAAATCGCAATCGTGCTCACGCCCCTGCTAGACGCGCAGGTCCTAGCCTCATTTGCGGCCCTGAGTGAGCACGAATGCTGGGCGGTACCCTCATCCACCGGGGCTTTTGCGGTAAAAGAACTAGTCTCCACCCACGAACAGTGGGATATCAGTGAGCTAGTTGGCGGCGTCGACAGTGAACCCCAAGAAGCAGCGGACCTAGCCAAAGACCTATCGCGTCTAACCCGCGAAGGCGTAGTGCTGCTAACCGCAGACCTAGCTACCGACGTCGGCATTGAAACCGGGCTATCAGGCCAGGTCACCGCCCGCCGCTACGAAAACGGCAAAGCCGGCGAAGAACTCAGCGCCGGACTGATCATGAGCGCACTAGACGCAGCCGTAGAAGACGTACTGTTTGGCATCACCAAGGTGGAGGATGTGCCCGGGGCCGTCTCCACCAGCGACCCAGGCGTCACCCAAACCGTAACTGACTTCAAAAAGCCGCGACGTTTCGGTTTTTTCGGGCGTAAGTGAGCATCATGTCGCAGGAACAACTACAAGCCGCCCTAGCCGCCCGTGAGCGTATCTCTAAGCTCCTGGCCCCCAATCCCTTTGCCGACGACGACGGCTCCACCCCTGCCGCTCTAGCTGCGGCCCTTAACGCCCAGCTACCGCGCCCCCAATTCCTGCGCGAACTAGTTGCCGCCATTGCAGCCACGCGCTTGATCGTGCCCGTGCCCGCACATGGCCTGGAAGAGCCTGCCGCCGCCGTCGCCGTCGAGATTGGCAAACCGGGCGGACACAAGCCGCACCAAAACGACCCCGCCCAAGACGCCGCGAGCCTGGCCCTGCACCTAGATGACGGGCATATCGCCATGCCGGTATTCAGCTCCCAGGCAGATATGCAGGCCTGGCGCACCGACGTGCGCCCCGCCCCGGTCACCCCCCAGCGCGCCGCCCAAGTGGCTTGCCTATCGACTGACCAGATCTGGGTGCTAAACCCAGCCACAGACAATATTCGTATCCCACGCCCCGCCGTAATTTCCCTAAGCAAAGCCCAAAAATGGGTTCCTAGCTGGGAAAACGAGCAGCTACAAGCAGAGCTGAAAGAGCAGTTGATGGCATATAAGGCCATGGTTAATGTGGCTTTTGAAGCGGGGGAAACCTCAGAGCTACGCATCTACGCACTAATCGACCGCAGCTGCGGCAAGGAAGAAATGCTTGATGCGGTAGAAGGCGCCCAACAAGTGCTAGTAAATCCGGATTGGGCTGACCGGGTTGATCACGTAGAAATTTGTCCCATACTTTGGCCGATTGAACAGTAAATCGTAACCAGGGAGAGAAGTGAATAAGCAGTTTCGCGGCTATGCAATAACCACTTTTGCGGCTATTTGTTGGGGATTTTCGGGCGTATGCGGTGAGCTGCTCGTTAAGCGCTACGCTGTTGATCCAGAGTGGCTTACCTCTGTTCGTATGATCTTAGCGGGAGGCCTACTGATCGCTTTTATTTTGGGGCGTGACAAGGGGCTAAGCGCTAAGCACCGCCAATTACTGCGCACCCGTGCCGACTGGGTAAGTATGTTGGTTTACACCGTATTTGGTTTGATCGCTAACCTTTACACTTACCTGATTGCGGTTAAAAGCTCTAACGCCGGTACTGCCACGGTTTTGCAGTACTTGGGCCCGATCCTGATTGTGATTTGGGTGTGTATTCGCTCTAAACGACGCCCGCATTTAACTGAAGTATTCGCCGTATTACTGGCCCTGGTGGGTACGGCAGTGCTGGCTACGCACGGCAATATTGGTGAGCTAGTTATTACCCCTGCCGCCCTGTACTGGGGCCTAGCCTGCGCGCTGGCGCTGGCGCTATACACCCTGATACCTACCAAACTTATTCGTAAATACTCCTCTGACCTAGTGGTTTGCTATGGCATGCTACTAGGTGGGACGTTGATGAGCCTGGCCACCATGGTTTGGCAGGTAAACGTACAAACCTCTGCCGGTTTCTACCTCTACATGGTGGGCATGGTAGTGCTGGGCACGGTGGTGGCCTTCGTGCTATTCCTACAGGGCGTGCAAGATATTGGCGCGGTTAACGCCTCCCTAATTGCCTGCCTAGAGCCCGTGGCCGCCTCGCTATTCTCCTTCGCTTTAGCAGGCACCTATTTCTCAGGTGAAGACATTGCCGGCATGGCCCTAATTATGTGTGCAGTTTTGGCGGTTGGTTTCCAAGACTTCATGGCAGCCCGCCACAACCCCCATCCGCGCACCAATGAGCTTTCCGCGCAGCCAGCAGCTGCAGAAAGTCCCACGGCTGGCTCCGACGGCGCTGAGCCTGCTGCCTCCGACGGCGCCAGCCCTGCTGACACAGTTGGCGCAGCTTCCAGCGCCGCTAAGACGCCAGCAGCAGTTAAATAAAAACAGGCTTTAAGGAGCCGATCATGAGTACTGATTCACTCAGCCCCCAGTCACAGCGCAGCGAAAGCCGCCTAGCGGTAGAAACCGTTGGCTTGGATGTAATCGCTGAAGCAGATCGTAAAGGTAAACCGGCAGATTTATTTATGCCCTGGTTTGCCGCCAACATTTCCGTTCTAGGTATTTCCTGGGGCGCATGGGTACTGGGATTTGGACTGTCCCTAGTGCAGGCCCTACTGATTTCAGTAGTGGGCCTAACCTTGTCTTTCCTGCTGTGTGGCCTGGTGGCAATTGCTGGTAAGCGCGGCTCGGCTCCCACCCTGGTGCTGTCACGCGCTGCTTTTGGTTACCACGGCAACCGTGTCTCGGCGTTAATCTCCTGGATTTTGACCGTGGGTTGGGAAACTTTCCTGGCTATTATGGCGGTGCAAGCTACCGCCACCGTGATGGGGGCCTTGGGCTTTAGTAACCACCTAGTGGCCCAGATTGCCGCCTTGGTGCTGGTGGTAGTGCTGGCGGCCGGCTCAGGAATTTTAGGTTTCGACACCATCATGAAAGTGCAAACCTGGATCACTTGGGCTACCGCCGTGCTAACCCTGGTTTACCTGGTGCTAGTGGCTGACAAGATTAACTTTTCAGTGCTTGCCGCCCGCCCGGCAGCTTCCAGCACAGCTGTGCTAGGCGCCGGATGCATGTTGGCGGTGGGTTTTGGTTTTGGCTGGGTAAATGCGGCCGCCGACTATTCACGTTACCTGCCGCGCAACGCCTCAACTCGTGGGGTAGTGGGTTGGACTACCTTCGGGGCGTCACTGCCGGTGCTGGTATTGGTTTGCTTCGGGGTGCTGCTGGTGGGTTCCTCAGGCGCTGAGCTGTCAAAGAAAATTGGGGACGACCCAATTGGGGCGCTGACCACCCTACTACCCACCTGGTTCCTGATCCCCTTCGCCCTGGTAGCGATTTTGGGTCTAGTGGGCGGCATCGTTATGGATATTTATTCCTCGGGTCTGTCTTTGCTGGCTACGGGTGTGCCCGTGTCGCGTCCGGTAGCTACCGCCATTGATGGCACCATCATGACCCTGGGCACGATTGTGGTGGTTTTCTTCGCTGACTCCTTCTTAACCCCCTTTACCGCATTCTTAACCACCTTGGGTGTGGTAATTGCTGCTTGGGCTGGGGTTATGTTGGCTGATATTGCGTTGCGTCACAAAGAGTATGACGACGTCGATCTGTTTAGTCCCGCAGGTCGTTACGGCAGCGTCAACTGGGGAGCTATGGCTAGCTTGGTGGTTGCTTCCTTTGTTGGTTGGGGTCTAGTGGTAAACACCGGGGCCTCTTGGCTGTCGTGGCAGGGCTACCTGCTAGGCCCATTAGGTTTGGGTGGACGTCAAGGTAGCTGGGCTGGCGCTAACCTGGGTATTTTGCTGGCCTTAGTAATTGGTTTTGCCGGTTACTGGATTAGCAGCGCCAAGCGCGTGCGTCGTCAAGAAGAACGCTGATAGGTGACTTAAGCAATTTGTGAGAGCTGTCGCCTATTACTGCACTTTAAAGGCAGTAGCTGCTAGAGTTAACGCGTTACGCCGGTCAAAGCCGGCGCCAAGAGGAGTCAACCTCCCACCTAGGCGCGCACAGCGTTCGGGTCCTAGCAGCGTTTAACAGCGTTATTGGCTTGTTTTAAACAAGCCTCGCCAGACCTTTACCCTGTGACGAGCGGGGTGAAGGTCTTTCCTTTTGTTATAACCACCCACAAGACATAGTGAGGAACTGCCATTAGCGAGCCCCGTATTAACGACCGGATCCGCGTCAGCGAGGTGCGTCTCGTTGGACCCAGCGGTGAACAGGTTGGCGTGGTGCGTCTAGAGGACGCGCTGCGTCTGGCTGAAGAAGCCGATCTTGACCTAGTAGAGGTAGCGCCCGACGCTCGTCCGCCGGTATGCAAGCTAATGGATTACGGCAAGTACAAGTACGAGTCCGCCATGAAGGCTCGTGACGCCCGCCGTAACCAGGCCAATACTCAGCTCAAGGAAATCCAGTTCCGACCCAAGATTGACGACCATGACTACGCCACCAAGCGCGGTCACGTGGAGCGTTTCCTCAAGGGCGGAGACAAGGTTAAAGCCATTGTGCGTTTCCGTGGACGTGAGCAGTCCCGCCCGGAGCTGGGTATTCGACTGCTGCAGCGTCTAGCTGAAGAAGTTTCTGAACTGGCCACTGTTGAGAGCCACCCGCGTCAGGATGGCCGCTCCATGGTCATGGTGCTAGCCCCCACCCGTAAGAAGGCTGAAGTCAAGTCTGACCAGCGCCGTCGTCGTGAAGCCGAGCGGGCCGCCCGCCGCGCTGCCAAGAATGCGGACGCCAAGACCGACGCCGTCGAGGAAAGCTAAGCACCCCGGGTAAAACCCCACAGACCCACCCCCTAGCCACCGTTAGCGGGGTCCGCAGCCCCGGGACGACATCTCCCGTGGCCGAATAAAGAGGAAATAAGAATGCCGAAGAACAAGACGCACTCCGGTGCGAAGAAGCGCTTCCGCGTAACCGGTAGCGGCAAGCTAATGCGCGAGCAGACCAACAAGCGCCACCTGCTTGAGGTCAAGTCCTCGCGTCGTAAGCGCAGGCTGTCCAAGGACCAGACTGTGGCCGCTGCTGACGTACGTCAGGCCAAGAAGCTTCTCGGCCTCTGACCGTCCCGTTACCTAAAGGAGAAATCACATGGCACGTGTGAAGCGGGCAGTCAACGCCCAGAAGAAGCGCCGTACCGTTCTAGACCGCGCCTCCGGCTACCGCGGACAGCGTTCTCGCCTGTACCGCAAGGCCAAGGAGCAGGTCACTCACTCTGGCGTATACGCCTTCCGCGACCGTCGCGCCCGTAAGGGCGACATGCGTCGTCTGTGGATCCAGCGCATCAACGCCGCCGCCCGCGCCGAGGGCATCACCTACAACCGCTTCATCCAGGGCCTAGGCCTGGCTGGCGTTGAGGTGGACCGTCGCATGCTGGCTGAGCTGGCTGTTAACGAGCCGGCCGCCTTCAAGGCCCTGGTTGCTACCGCTCGCGAGGCTCTGCCCAGCGACGTTAACGCGGCAAAGTGAGGCTTAACGCCTAGTGCGTTATGGTCCCCAGCCCCTTAGGCTGTAACCATGAGTGAACGCCGGAACATACTGACCGACCCGCAATCTTCAAGAGTAAAGCGAGTGGCAGGATTGTTCCGGCGTTCGTCGCGCAATCGCCACGGTCGCTACCTGGCTGAAGGCCCCCAGGCAGTACGTGAAGCCATCAAATGCGTCCCCGAACAGGTACTTGACCTATACCTGACCGAGGCCGCCGGCCAGCGCCAGCAAGACATTTTGCAAAGCGCCCAGCAAGCAAACATTTACCTGCACTGGGTCAGCCAGGCCGTAATGGACGCCATCTCCACCGACGCCCAAGGCCTAGTGGCCGTAATGGACCTGGCCGGGATCCGTGCCGGCGCCGATGCACTGGCCCAAGTACTAAAGGGCGCCACCCAAGTGGTGGTTATGAGTGAAACCCAAGACCCCGGTAACGCTGGCACCATTATCCGTGTAGCCGACGCCGCCGGCGCAGACGCGGTGATTATGGCACGCGGCTGCGTAGAACTAACCAGCCCCAAAGTTATCCGCGCCAGCGCCGGCTCGCTCTACCACCTACCGGTAATCACCGGCCTAGCCCTAGACGACATCATCGCCGCCCTACGCGACGCCCAGCTAAACATTCTGGCCGCCGACGGCGCCGCCCACCTTTCACTATTTGCCATTGAAGACATGCTGGCTACCCCCGTGGCCTGGCTACTTGGTAATGAGGCACGTGGACTGAGCCGAAGCGAACTAAACCACGCAGACGCCGTCGTCGCCATCCCCATCTACGGCAAAGCCGAAAGCCTAAACGTGGCCACAGCAGCAGCGGTATGCCTCTACGCAACCGCCCGCGCCCAGCATTAAAAGCGTCAATTACCCTGCTATGTCCCTTGCTATTAGGCTAGGGACATAAACATTTAAGGAAGGAAACCTCATGACCCAAGCGTCTGAAGGCGGCCTGTCCCCGCTGGACGAAGCCGGCATTGAAAAGGTTATTGCCGCCGCGCTCGCGGCCGTAGCTGCCTCAGGGACCCTGGCAGCTTTGAAAGAGGCCCGCTCAGCCTACACCGGTGACACCTCTGAGCTGGTACTAGCCAACCGTGCCATCGGTAAGCTACCCAAGGCTGACAAGCCCAAAGCTGGCAAGCTGCTAGGTGGGGCGCGTGCCCGCATCGCCAAGGCCCTGTCTGAGCGTCAAGCTGAGCTAGAAGCCCTAGCTGAAGCCCACATGCTGCGCACCGAGGCAGTGGACGTAACCCTGCCCACCGACCGCAGCCCCAAGGGCGCGCGCCACCCCATTGACCTGCTAATTGATGAGGTCAGCGACTTTTTCGTGGCAATGGGTTGGCAGATCGCTGAAGGCCCTGAGGTTGAGCACGAATGGTATGACTTTGACGCGCTAAACTTCGACGCCGACCACCCGGCCCGTCAGATGCAAGACACCTTCTACATTGACGGCACCAGCGTTAACGGCGCCAACGTAGAAGACTCCCACCTGGTTATGCGCACCCACACCTCCCCAGTGCAGGCGCATGTAATGCTCGAACAGCAGCCGCCGATCTACATTGCTTGCCCCGGTAAGGTGTTCCGCTCTGACGAGCTAGACGCTACCCACACCCCGGTATTCCACCAGGTAGAGGGCTTAGCGGTAGACAAGGGTCTAACCATGGCTAACCTGAAGGGCACCTTGGATCATTTCGCCCGCGCCATGTTTGGCCCCGAAGCTAAGACCCGTCTGCGCCCCTCCTATTTCCCCTTCACTGAGCCCAGCGCCGAAATGGACCTGTGGTTCCCACAGAAGAAGGGCGGCGCCGGCTGGATCGAGTGGGGCGGTTGCGGCATGGTTAACCCCAACGTGCTGCGCGCCTGCGGTATTGACCCCGAGGTTTACACCGGTTTTGCTTTCGGTATGGGCCTAGAGCGCACCTTGATGCTGCGTCACGGCATTGCCGACATGCACGACATTGTGGAAGGCGACGTGCGTTTCTCACGTCAGTTCGGTCTGATTGGAAAGGGTAACTGAAATGCCATACGTACCCCTTGAGTGGCTGCGCCAATACGTGCAGGTACGCCCCGGGACCGACGCCGCCGCTCTGGCCGCCGACCTGGTTAAGGTAGGCCTGGAAGAAGAGCAGATTGTGCCCGCGCGCGTCACCGGCCCGCTGGTAGTGGGCAAGGTGCTCACCCAGGAGCCTAAAGAACAGTCAAACGGCAAGGTGATCAACTACTGCCGTGTGGATGTAGGCGAGCAGCACAATGACGCCCCTGGCACCGGCAAGGAGCCCAGTGAGCTGCCCAGTCGTGGCATTATTTGCGGCGCCCACAACTTCAAGCCCGGCGATTCCGTAGTGGTTTCCCTGCCGGGTGCGGTACTACCGGGTGACTTCAAGATTGCTGCCCGCAAAACCTACGGTCACATCTCTGACGGCATGATCTGCTCTGCCGCTGAGCTAGGTTTCCCTGACGACGGCAAACACGGCATTATCGTGCTTGATGAGCGCTACCCCGAGGGGGAAGTGCCCGCGCCGGGAACTGATGCCCTGGCGCTGCTAGGCCTAGATGACGAGGTTGTAGAAATCAACGTAACCCCAGATAGGGGCTACTGCTTCAGTATGCGTGGGGTGGCGCGTGAATACTCCCACTCCACCGGCGGGGCCTACCAGGACCCGGCTGACACCGCCAATGCGGACTTCTACCCCCAGGGCCTGCAGGCCCCTGGTAACGATGGCCCGCGCGTGGAGGTTAACGATGAGGCCCCCATTAACGGCGTACCCGGCTGCGACCGCTACGTGGCCCGCCTGGTTGAGGGGGTTAACCCCAACGCCCCCACCCCGGACTGGATGAGCCGACGCCTACAGGCTTCAGGTATGCGTTCAATCTCCCTGGCGGTGGACGTGACTAACTATGTGATGTTGGAGCTGGGCCAGCCGCTGCACGCTTTTGACGCCGATAAGCTCACTTTGCCGCTGGTGGTGCGCCGCGCCCAGGCGGGGGAGAAGCTAACCACTTTGGATGATGTGGAGCGCGTACTAGACCCCCAGGATCTGGTTATTGCCGACAGCGAGGGTGGCTCGCGCGTATTGGCTATAGCTGGCGTAATGGGCGGGGCCACCAGTGAGGTCACTGAAACCACCTCTAACGTGCTAATTGAGGCCGCCCACTTCCACCCGGTTAGCGTGGCCCGCTCAGCGCGCCGCCACAAGCTACCCACCGAGTCCTCCAAGCGTTTTGAGCGCGGCGTGGACTACCAGCTGGCTCCAGTGGCCGCACAGCGCGCCGCTGACCTGCTGGTGCGTTATGGTGGCGGCAGCTATGGGCCGATCACCGAAATTGACCGCACCCAGGCCCCGGCTCCCATTGAGTTTGCGCTTGACGCTGCCTCCCGCCTAACTGGCGTGGACTACCCGCGTGAGCAGGTAGTGGGTTTGCTGCGCGAAATTGGTTGCCAGGTTAACGACGACGGCGGAGCAACGGTGCAGGTAAGCGCGCCTTCGTGGCGCCCGGACCTAACCGGTAGCGCAGAACTGGTGGAAGAAATCGCCCGCCTTGACGGCTACGACAACATCCCCGTGCAGCTGCCGGTAGCCCCGGCCGGCACCGGTTTGACCTTCGCTCAGCGCGCGCGTCGCGACATTGTGCGCACTGTGGCCGAACAGGGCCTAACCCAGGTGCTGTCTTACCCCTTCGTGGGCGACATTTACGACCGCCTGGAGCTGCCCGCCGATGACGAGCGCCGTCAGGCCGTGCGTATCGCTAACCCGCTAGCCGACGACGCCCCGCTGCTACGCACCAGCGTGCTGGACTCGCTTATTGACGTGGCAGTACGTAACGTCTCACGCGGCATTGGCGACGTCGCCCTGTACGAGGTTGGTAACGTCACCACCTCCGCCGGGGTAGTGCCTGCCCCCATCCCGGGCGTGGCCCAGCGCCCCAGCCAGGCAGAAATTGAGGCTCTGGCTGCCGGAACCCCGCGTCAGCGTCTACACCTGGGCGCCATCTTGTGTGGCCAGCACGGCTACTCCGGGGTGCTACAGCACGTACGCAACTGGGACTGGGCCGACGCCGTCGAGCTAGTACGCGACATTGCCAGCCTGCTGGGCTTGAAGCTACATGTAGCCAACGCCGAGCGCGCCCCCTGGCACCCGGGCCGCTGCGCCGAAATCCGCATTGTTGTGCCCACCAAGAACCCCACCCGCCCGCAAATCGGTGAGGTTATTGGTTACGCCGGCGAGCTGCACCCGCGCATCGTTAAGAAGCTGGGCTTGCCTGAGCGTGCCTGCGCGGTGGAGTTGGACCTGGATGCCCTGATTGAGTGTTCAAGCAAGCAGCCGGTGGTTAAGGCGCAGCCGGTTTCCACCTACCCGGCGGCTAAGGAAGACTTCGCTTTCGTCGTCGACGAGGCCACCCCCAGCCAGGCGGTTGCTGCGGCAATCATCGTTGCTGGCGGTAAGCTGCTCGACGACGTGCGCCTGTTCGACGTCTACCGTGGCCCCCAGCTAGGCCCAGGTCGCAAGTCCTTGGCCTTCTCGGTGCGACTGCGCGCTAGCGACCACACGCTCAGCGCCAGCGAAACCGAAGCTGCCCGCGCGCGAATTATTAAGCAGGTGGGTAAGTACACCGGAGCTAAGCTACGTGCATAAACGCGTGGCGGCGCAGTAAATAATCGCGCCTAAACACTAATAAAAGTGACGTGTCCATCCCGATGGGAAGGGCACGTCACTCGCATTATTATGCCTTGAACGGTATGATTGCTCATGTAAATATGCTGCCGTTGAGGTTGGCGATTCCTGTAACAGACAAGGAAAACTGGAGATTTAAAGTGGAACACAAAATCCCCATGTCACGTACTAGTCGCCACGCCCTGATTAATAAAATTCTGGCTCGCGGCTCTGTAGCCTCCCAGCGCCAACTGCGCGATCTGCTTGCTGAGCAGGGTGTTTACACCACCCAGGCCACGCTTTCGCGAGACCTACTAGAACTACGCGCCGTCAAAGTGCGCACCCCCTCAGGACAATCCGTATATGCAGTTCCCGAAGCTGGCGCCCCCGGCCAGCTGCCCGTAGCGGCCCCCGAAGAAGAGGCATTTGACGAGGTACTAACCACTCGTCTGTCGCGCTGGATCCAAGATCTACTAGTTTCTGTTGACCAGGCCTACAACCAGCTAGTGCTACGTACCCCGGCCGGGGCCGCCCAGCTACTAGCCTCAGCTATGGACAACGCCATGATTCCCGGGGTTTTGGGTTGCATCGCTGGTGACGACACAATTTTGGTTATCGCCACCAAAGATGAGGTAGCCAGTGAGCTACGTGGGCGCCTGCTAGAACTGGCTCGCCCGACCCAAGGCCGCTAAGCTGGAACAACTGGCTATATAGCCAGAAAGTAAATTGAAGCAACTACACCGTAAGGAACTGCTGTGTCTGACGTTCTTGAGGAACTACAGTGGCGCGGGCTGATCGCCCAGCACACCGACATCGATGCGCTACGTAAGGCGCTTGATGAAGGGCCAGTGACCTTCTATTGCGGTTTTGACCCTACGGCTGCTTCTTTGCACCACGGACACCTGGTTGCCGTAAAGCTTATGCGTCACCTGCAGCTAGCTGGTCACCATCCCCTGGCCCTGGTTGGTGGGGCCACCGGTTTGGTTGGTGACCCGCGTGCCAAGGGTGAGCGTGTACTTAACTCTCCTGAGGTAGTAGCTGGCTGGGTGGACTCGCTGCGTCGTCAGCTAGAGCACCTGCTGGACTTTAGCGGCTCTAACCCGGCGCGCATTGTTAACAACCTGGACTGGACCAGCCAGCTTAGCGCCATTGACCTACTGCGTGACCTGGGTAAGCACTTCCGCATGGGCACCATGCTGAACAAGGACATTGTGGCCCGCCGCATCAACTCTGAAGAGGGCTTGTCCTACACCGAGTTTTCCTACCAGATCCTGCAGGCCAACGACTACCTAGAGCTGTACCGCCAGTACGGCTGCACCCTTGAAGTAGGCGGAAACGACCAGTGGGGCAACATGGTTGGTGGCGCTGACCTGATCAGCAAGGTAGAGCCTGGCGCTACCGTGCATGTGCTAACCAACCCGCTGATCACCAAGGCTGACGGCACCAAGTTTGGTAAGAGCGAGGGCGGCGCTATCTGGCTAGACCCCACCATGCTCAGCCCCTACGCTTTCTACCAGTTCTGGCTGCAGGTAGAAGACGTTGACGTGGTGCGTTTCTTGAAGGTGTTCACCTTCCTCAGCCGCGAACGCATTGAAGAACTTGAGCGTGAAACTCAAGAAAACCCGCGCGCCCGAGCCGCCCAGAAGGCTTTGGCTCATGAAGTTACTACCTGGGTGCACGGCGAGCAGGAAACTGCGCGCGTAGAAGCCGCCACCGCCGCACTGTGGGGCGGGGATGCTGATTCGCTGCGTAAGATTGATGCTTTCACCCTGGCTGGCGCCACTGCTGATCTGCCTTCGGCGCAGCTGGAGGTAGGTAAGTCCACCATTATTGACCTACTGGTTGCCACTGGTTTGGAAAAGGGCCGTGGAGCCGCACGCAAGACTGTGGCTCAGGGCGGTGCCTACCTGAACATGCGCAAGGTTAGCGACGAAGACGCGGTAATTACCGAGGACGACTTACTGGCCGGGGGAGTAGTGCTGGTGCGTAAGGGCCGCCGCAAGCTGGCAGTGGCGCGCACTAACTGAAGCTTGCAAGCACTGACCAAAGTTTCTGACGCACACTTGAGCTAACTAGTAGCTAGTGTGTACCAAGGCTGGGGGGCCGGTTAGCGCGTGACCACGCGCTAACCGGCCCCCAGTTTTCTAGCTCAGTTGTTGGCTTAAGTTACGGCTCGGATAGGTGTTTGCCGGCTCGGATGGGTATTTATCGCTCCGATAGGTGTTTCAGATAGGTGTTTGCCGCTCAGATAGATGCTTGCCGGTTCAGATAGCTGTTTACCAGCGCAGATAGGTATTTCTAAGGCGCATTCAGGTAGGCAATCAGATAGGCATTCAGCTAGGCCGCCTAAAAATGTGTTGTGGTGCACGTGTTTTCGGGTTGACGGGTTGGGGGCGGGTAAGGCTAAGATAGTTCCCGCTGCCGCAAAGGGCTGGTTCCTTGAACTGGTTCTGATGGTGGCAAGGGATCTTTTCTTTCAAGGATTTCTAGTGTTGCGGTCTGGTTCACAGTGAATCGGGTTGACAGGTTAGAAATCTTGGTTGTAAGATTCTCTGGTACTTTGAGGGAAGCGTGCGGACCGGTTGGTTTGTAGGTTTTTCTTGTGGGCGCGTTGTTTGAGAACTCGATAGTGTGTCAAGTTTTTTATGTCTTGAATTCTTCTCCAACAGGCATGGTGTTTGTTGGGGGGTTTTTCTTGTTGATTTCTTTGTCAACTATTATTTTTTTGAGCTAGTTGTTTTCTGGTTCTTCAGTTTTTTTGGAGAGTTTGATCCTGGCTCAGGACGAACGCTGGCGGCGTGCTTAACACATGCAAGTCGAACGAAAATACCAAGCTTGCTTGGTTGATTAGTGGCGAACGGGTGAGTAACACGTGAGTAACCTGCCCCTTACTTTCCTGGATAACTGCTCGAAAGGGTAGCTAATACGGGATATTCTGGCCTTCCTGCATGGGTTGTTTGGAAAGGTTGTTTTTCTGGTAAGGGATGGGCTCGCGGCCTATCAGCTTGTTGGTGGGGTGATGGCCTACCAAGGCTTTGACGGGTAGCCGGCCTGAGAGGGTGGACGGTCACACTGGGACTGAGATACGGCCCAGACTCCTACGGGAGG
>NZ_JH470342.1 GCF_000239695.1 Actinomyces graevenitzii C83
ATGCCACCTCTGCTTGCCCGATTTCGACAGTCCGTACCGGATCAGCTTCCTGCCACAGGAATCGCATTTCGAGATGTTCACTCACCGAATCTGCCAGTACCAAACTTTTGACGCCCACTCTCCCGCACCATAAAGCCGAAAAAGTCGATGTTTCACCAACACATTTTGTCCACCCTCAAAGTTGGCCCCCAACAACTTTGAACCAGACTTTCTCGCACTACAAAGCCGAAAGGTCGGGCTCAGACCAACTCTTTTTGTCCTTTAACCCAAAAAATGGTGGTGGGGGTGTCAACCCCGAAGGATCAACACCCCCACCACCATAAGGAAACGGTTGGCAGCGCCCTACTCTCCCACAACCCACCAGTTGCAGTACCATCAGCGCAGAAAGGCTTAACTTCCAGGTTCGGAAAGGATACTGGGTGTAACCCCCTCGCTAAAACCACCAACACAACCAAAACAAGCAACACCCCAAAAAAAGGGATAACCACTCACCAGTCAGTGAAACAATATATCCACTTAACAACCCAACCCACAAACCCATTAAGGATTCGAGGCCGTGTTGGTCGTGAACCGCACAGTGGACGCAAACACCATCAAACAAACACCAACCAAAGCTGATGCAACAAGTTATTGTTAGTAATCGGTCAATTAGTACTAGTAAGCTGGTCACCTTACAATGTCTACACTCCTAGCCTATCAACCCGGTAATCTACCGGGAACCTCCCCCCAAAAAACAGGGACGGAAACCTAATCTCGAAGCTAGTTTCCCGCTTAGATGCTTTCAGCGGTTACCCATCCCGAACGTAGCAAACCAGCCATACCCCTGGCAGGATAACTGGCACACCAGAGGTTCGTCCGTCCCGGTCCTCTCGTACTAGGGACAGCCCTTCTCAAGTTTCCAACGCGCGCAGAGGATAGGGACCGAACTGTCTCACGACGTTCTAAACCCAGCTCGCGTACCGCTTTAATGGGCGAACAGCCCAACCCTTGGGACCTGCTCCAGCCCCAGGATGCGACGAGCCGACATCGAGGTGCCAAACCATGCCGTCGATATGGACTCTTGGGCAGGATCAGCCTGTTATCCCCGGGGTACCTTTTATCCGTTGAGCGACGACCCACCCACACGGGATCGCCGGATCACTAGTTCCTACTTTCGTACCTGCTCGACCTGTCAGTCTCGCAGTCAAGCCCCCTTGTGCACTTACACTCAACACCTGGTTACCGACCAGGATGAGGGAACCTTTGAGCGCCTCCGTTACAATTTAGGAGGCAACCGCCCCAGTTAAACTACCCACCAGGCACTGTCCCTAACCCGGATCACGGGCCAAGGTTCAGGCACACGCTATAACCAGAGTGGTATTTCAACAACGACTCCACAATCACTAGCGTGACCACTTCACAGTCTCCCACCTATCCTACACAAGCTATAACGCGCACCAATACCAAGCTATAGTAAAGGTCCCGGGGTCTTTCCGTCCTTCTGCGCGTAACGAGCATCTTTACTCGTAATGCAATTTCGCCGAGTTCATGGTTGAGACAGTAGAGAAGTCGTTACGCCATTCGTGCAGGTCGGAACTTACCCGACAAGGAATTTCGCTACCTTAGGATGGTTATAGTTACCACCGCCGTTTACTGGGGCTTAAATTCACCGCTTCACCAACAAAAGTCAGCTGACGGTTCCTCTTAACCTTCCAGCACCGGGCAGGCGTCAGTACGTATACATCGCCTTACGGCTTCGCACGCACCTGTGTTTTTAGTAAACAGTCGCTTCTCCCTGGTCTCTGCGACCCTCAACCCTAGAAAGCCACAAACGGTTTCATCAAGTATCAGGCCCCCCTTCTCCCGAAGTTACGGGGGCATTTTGCCGAGTTCCTTAACCATGATTATCTCGTGCGCCTAGGCATACTCTGCCCGACCACCTGTGTCGGTTTAGGGTACGGGCGGCCAGCCACCTCGCGTCGAAGCTTTTCTCGGCACCACAGGATCACCCCTACTTCCCACCCAAAAAAGTGGTCATCATCCCGCCTCACATAAAACCACCCGGATTTACCTAAGCAGTAAGCTACACGGTTAAACGAGGTATTCCATCACCTCGCGAAGGCTTCCACTGTGCGTCACTCCACACGCTTGCCTACCAAGAAAGCCTGTCCCCAAACCAAAACCACAACCAAACACCCAAAAGCATTCAATCATGTTCCTGGCGTGGGTTAGTACCTTTCAGTCAACACTTGACGGTTACTAGCCGGTACCGGAATATCAACCGGTTACCCATCGACTACGCCTGTCGGCCTCGCCTTAGGACCCGACTCACCCAGGGCGGACTAGCCTAGCCCTGGAACCCTTGGTCATTCGGCGCTAGGGTTTCTCACCCTAGTATCGCTACTCATGCCTGCATTCTCACTTGCGTACCGTCCACGACACAATCACTCGGCCGCTTCACCCAGTACACAACGCTCCCCTACCACCCCCAACCCCTGGCCAAAAAAACTTGACAGGGTATATGTTGAGGATCCGCGGCTTCGGCGGTGTGCTTGAGCCCCGCTACATTGTCGGCGCACGATCACTTGACCAGTGAGCTATTACGCACTCTTTCAAGGATGGCTGCTTCTAAGCCAACCTCCTGGTTGTCAACGCGACCGCACATCCTTTCCCACTTAGCACACGCTTAGGGGCCTTAGCCGGCGATCTGGGCTGTTTCCCTCTCGACAACGGAGCTTATCCCCCACTGTCTCACTGCCACGCTATACCCGGACGGTATTCGGAGTTTGGTTGACGTCAGTAACCCTGTAAGGCCCATCAGCCATCCAGTAGCTCTACCCCCGCCCGGAACCACGCAACGCTGCACCTAAATGCATTTCGGGGAGAACCAGCTATCACGGAGTTTGATTGGCCTTTCACCCCTACCCACAGCTCATCCCCTCCATTTTCAACTGAAGTGGGTTCGGTCCTCCACACGCTCTTACACGTGCTTCAACCTGGCCATGGGTAGATCACCCCGCTTCGGGTCTAGAACGTGCCACTGCTCGCCCTTTCAGACTCGCTTTCGCTACGGATCCCCCACACGGGTTAACCTCGCGACACGCCACTAACTCGCAGGCTCATTCTTCAATAGGCACGCCATCACCCCTTAAGGCTTTGACGGCTTGTAAGCGCCCGGTTTCAGGTACTATTTCACTCCCCTCCCGGGGTACTTTTCACCATTCCCTCACGGTACTTATCCGCTATCGGTTACCAGGAAGTATTTAGGCAGCTAAGTGGTCTTAGCAAATTCACACAAGATTCCACGAGCCCCGTGCTACTTGGGGAAAACATGTCCAACGCAGTGCCTGATGTTTCGCCTACCGGAGTATCACCGTCTACGCTTAGCCTTCCCAGACTATTCAACTACACCAAACATTTATAACTACGCACACCCCCGCCAGAGAATGTAACAAACACGCCCCACAACCCCGCATCAGCAACAACTGGCGTCTATCACACTAACACGGTTTCACCTAATCCGCTTTCGCTCGCCACTACTCACGGAATATCTTTTCCTGCGGGTACTAAGATGTTTCACTTCCCCGCGTACACCCCCTTGCGCCCTATACATTCAGGCGCAGGTAACAAGACATTACTCTTGCTAGGTTCCCCTATTCGGAAACCCTCGGATCAAAGCCTGTCAGACAGCTCCCCGAGGCTTATCGCAGTCCACCACGTCCTTCATCGGCCCCTGATACCAAGGCATCCACCGAACGCTCTTAAAAACTAACAACAAAAACAACACCAACCAACCAACAAAAAAGAACAACAAATCCTTTAAATCAATTAGTCAGTATTGCTTGCAAAGATCAAAGATGCTCGCGTCCACTATACAGTTCACAACCAACACACCCACACCAAACAAACAACCACAAACAATGACTACTCGTATTGGTGGGGTCAGGTCCGGAGCGCTGCTCCAGAACCCCGACAGCATGCCAAGCCCTTAAAACCCCTGTCCCCTCCTTTGCCAAAAAGAACAAGGCCAAAATCTTTAAACGAATTCCCTAACGGTCCTCTTGCCGTTCCAAAACAAAAGCTCCTTAGAAAGGAGGTGATCCAGCCGCACCTTCCGGTACGGCTACCTTGTTACGACTTCGTCCCAATCGCTAGCCCCACCTTTAACCGCTCCCCGTAGAGCCACGGGCTTGGGGTGTTGCCAACTTTCGTGACGTGACGGGCGGTGTGTACAAGGCCCGAGAACGTATTCACCGCAGCGTTGCTGATCTGCGATTACTAGCGACTCCACCTTCATGGTGTCGAGTTGCAGACACCAATCCGAACTGAGACCAGCTTTAAGGGATTAGCTCCACCTCACAGTATCGCAACCCTCTGTACCAGCCATTGTAGCATGCGTGAAGCCCAAGACATAAGGGGCATGATGATTTGACGTCATCCCCACCTTCCTCCGAGTTGACCCCGGCAGTCTCCCGCGAGTCCCCACCACAACGTGCTGGCAACACGGGACAAGGGTTGCGCTCGTTGCGGGACTTAACCCAACATCTCACGACACGAGCTGACGACAACCATGCACCACCTGTGAAAACCACCCAAAAGGGTAAACCCTATCTCTAGAGCCACGGTTAACATGTCAAGCCTTGGTAAGGTTCTTCGCGTTGCATCGAATTAATCCGCATGCTCCGCCGCTTGTGCGGGCCCCCGTCAATTCCTTTGAGTTTTAGCCTTGCGGCCGTACTCCCCAGGCGGGGCACTTAATGCGTTAGCTACGGCGCAAAACCCCCGGAAAGGAGCCTCACACCTAGTGCCCAACGTTTACAGCGTGGACTACCAGGGTATCTAATCCTGTTCGCTCCCCACGCTTTCGCTCCTCAGCGTCAGTAACGGCCCAGTAACCTGCCTTCGCCATCGGTGTTCTTCCTGATATCTGCGCATTCCACCGCTACACCAGGAGTTCCAGTTACCCCTACCGCACTCTAGCCGGCCCGTACCCACCGCAAGCCCCCGGTTGAGCCGGAAGTTTTCACGACAGACGCGACCAGCCGCCTACGAGCTCTTTACGCCCAATAATTCCGGACAACGCTTGCGCCCTACGTATTACCGCGGCTGCTGGCACGTAGTTAGCCGGCGCTTCTTATCCAGGTACCCTCAACACCACCAAAAGCAGTGCCTTGTTCCCTGACGAAAGAGGTTTACAACCCGAAGGCCTTCATCCCTCACGCGGCGTCGCTGCATCAGGCTTGCGCCCATTGTGCAATATTCCCCACTGCTGCCTCCCGTAGGAGTCTGGGCCGTATCTCAGTCCCAGTGTGACCGTCCACCCTCTCAGGCCGGCTACCCGTCAAAGCCTTGGTAGGCCATCACCCCACCAACAAGCTGATAGGCCGCGAGCCCATCCCTTACCAGAAAAACAACCTTTCCAAACCAACCCATGCAGGAAGGCCAGAATATCCCGTATTAGCTACCCTTTCGAGCAGTTATCCAGGAAAGTAAGGGGCAGGTTACTCACGTGTTACTCACCCGTTCGCCACTAATCAACCAAGCAAGCTTGGTATTTTCGTTCGACTTGCATGTGTTAAGCACGCCGCCAGCGTTCGTCCTGAGCCAGGATCAAACTCTCCAAAAAAACTGAAGAACCAGAAAACAACTAGCTCAAAAAAAATAATAGTTGACAAAGAAATCAACAAGAAAAACCCCCCAACAAACACCATGCCTGTTGGAGAAGAATTCAAGACATAAAAAACTTGACACACTATCGAGTTCTCAAACAACGCACTCACAAGAAAAACCCACAAACCAAACCAGCTTGCAAGCTTTCCTCAAAGCACCAGAGAAGCTTACCTTGAAAGTTTTTACTTTGCAAGTCCCGGATCAGTGATCCGCGCCTCTCTCACACCGTTCCAGGAGGAAGAATTTCAACCGCCTCAACCGGTGCCTGAAAACTATAAACCACCGCGCCCCACCCGCGTCAAATTAATTCTAGATGCACTAGCTCACAGTAAATGCGGGTGGGGTCCCGCTATTTCAGCAACTACCCAAGCGCTTACTTATTAGTGCTGGTGGGAGTCTCTACGGTGTAGGAAACGCTAGTGTCCAGCACGCCATTAACGGTTAGGTTCTTACCGCATACCAGCTGGGTTTCGCCTACCTTAATAGTGACTTCCTGCTGGTCACAGCCAGTGAGCTTAAAGGTGACCTGCTCATCCTTAATGGACTTAACGGTCATGACACCCTCACCGATTGAGGCAGACTGCTGATTG
>NZ_JH470343.1 GCF_000239695.1 Actinomyces graevenitzii C83
TGCACGCGGAGCAATCAAGTCCATACGGCCAAATAGCCCATCACGTGCGATATCTTGCGCATAACTTAGCGGGTCTAGCGCAAAGCTATAGGCCTTGACATTAGAGCCATCCATAGGGGCCTGGGCATTAAAGCCAAAGTTGTTTAGGCAGTTAGCTCGCGCGATCGTTTCACTGGTAACTGAGAGCCCCGCAGCGTTAAAGGTTACTGCTTTCCCACCGGTAGCTAATGCGCCAGCTGAAGCCAGTTCACCGCCCAGCGAGTGACCGGTAAAGTCAACGTTTTCACGGCCCACCGCTAGAGCCAATTTAGTAGACACATCTATTGCATCCGACACCTGAAACGATGTAACAACAGCACCCTCAATATCATTGCGAAGATCTAAACCTGGTTGTCGATCAAGCTCAGTACCACGGAAAGCCAGCACATACTTACCGTCAGCATTCTGGTAGACACTGGCCTGCATACCGTTTTCAGTGTCTAAGTCAGAGGGGTCAATCCCTAGCTTCTTCAGCTCCTCAGCATCAACCTTGCGCCAACCATCAGGGATCGGGTCGCCAGTTTCATAAGCAGCCTGAGCCAGACGCGCATAGTCCGCATCGCGTCCAGCTTCACCCTCACGCGGCTTGCCGTTGTAAGGATCCGAACCGGAGCCACCACTTCCAGCTTTGGCTATTGAACCTACACCTTTAGCTCCACTAATTGAGCCATTAACTGCAGAAGCCTTCTCCTGCTCATCAGCCTGCTGGTTCAAACTGGTGTTACGCTCACGCAGAGAGTCCACCACATTACGCACCAACACAGTTAAGTTGGAATCCCAGTCAGACTTGAACGCATCAGCGTCTTCACCTACCCAGCCAGCGCTGTGTAGCTGCCCATTAATCGAGTTAACAACGTCTTCAAGTGAAGTCGCCTTGTCACCAAACAACTGCGCTAAAGCACGTAACTGCTCAACATCAGCACCAACACTAGCCACAAGCAACCCTTCCTAAACAAATTCACGATGCACTGTCGCCACAGTGCACTTACATCTGCCCTCAAATTACCCTGTTAGCGTTAGGTAGCCCTATGGGGACAAAACCCCACTACTTCCCCAGGCCAAGAGTGCTTTGAAAGTAGGGTTGTTAACTTTTCTGAACCTACTCGCCGCCGAAAATGGCTTTCTTGAGTCCGTGTATAGCTTCCCCAGTGCCCTTGACCGTACCAACTAGTACATCGCCGGTGCCCTTAACCGCACCAACCGCAACGTCACCCACGGCTTGTGCCGTGCCCGCAGCGGTTTCCGTGGCGGCACCTACATAGTCGCCACGGTTCCAGGCCTGGCCGGCACGGTCAAGACCGGAGTTAAAGTGCTGTCCGGCGTCATTAAAGCCAGAGCCTACGTCATTGACACCATTGGCGATGCCGTTACCTACTTCACCAATACCGTTAACGATTCCCGTACCCACATTTCCAATAGCTACAGTGGTGGTGGGCCTACCGGAGGCGGCAATATGGTTCGCGCTGGGGTTTTCGTACTGAGCGTCTAGAGCCCCATACAGGCGTGCCATCTCATGGTTATAGCCAAAATCACGAGGATCTGCGCCTTCACTGGCAGGAATAATATGGCGCTCACCGTATGCACGCGGAGCAATCAAGTCCATACGGCCAAATAGCCCATCACGTGCGATATCTTGCGCATAACTTAGCGGGTCTAGCGCAAAGCTATAGGCCTTGACATTAGAGCCATCCATAGGGGCCTGGGCATTAAAGCCAAAGTTGTTTAGGCAGTTAGCTCGCGCGATCGTTTCACTGGTAACTGAGAGCCCCGCAGCGTTAAAGGTTACTGCTTTCCCACCGGTAGCTAATGCGCCAGCTGAAGCCAGTTCACCGCCCAGCGAGTGACCGGTAAAGTCAACGTTTTCACGGCCCACCGCTAGAGCCAATTTAGTAGACACATCTATTGCATCCGACACCTGAAACGATGTAACAACAGCACCCTCAATATCATTGCGAAGATCTAAACCTGGTTGTCGATCAAGCTCAGTACCACGGAAAGCCAGCACATACTTACCGTCAGCATTC
>NZ_JH470344.1 GCF_000239695.1 Actinomyces graevenitzii C83
TTGAGGGTGTGGGGGTGGTAGTGCGGGGTTCGGCGTGTCGTGGCCGGGTAGGGGTCGAGGTCTTCCGATGATGGGGGTTCCTACACCGTCCATCCGAAAGACCTCGACATGCCTAATACTACCTTTGATCGCCCTGACCTGAGCACCTTCACACGCCTGGATGACCTGGGCCTGGAAGTGACGGGCCAGCGTGTAGGAGGCGATCGGACCATCTTGGCCTGCAAGGTAGTGGGTGAGGACCGGTGGTGCCGACAGTGTGGGGGCGAAGGCGTCGTACGCGACACGGTGATCAGGCGCTTGGCTCACGTAGCCTACGGGTGGCACCCCACGATCTTGCACGTGAGCGTGCGCCGCTACCGCTGCCAGACGTGTGCTCACGTGTGGCGTCAAAACATGAGCCAAGCGGCCGATCCACGCGCCAAGCTCTCACACTCGGCGGTGCGCTGGGCGCTGGTGGGCCTGGTGGTCCACCATCTGACAGTGGCTCGTATCGCCCAGGCCCTAGGCGTGTCCTGGAATACCGCCAACACCGCTGTCCTGACCGAAGGAGAGCGTCTACTGATCAATGATCCAGCACGGTTCGATGGCGTGCGTGTCATCGGGGTGGATGAACACGTGTGGCGCCACACCCCCTACGGAGACAAATACGTCACCGTTATCTTGGACTTGACGCCCATCCGCGAACGCAGCGGCCCCTGCCGGCTCTTGGACATGGTCCCAGGCCGCTCCAAGCAGGTCTTCAAAACCTGGCTGGCCTCCCGCCCCGACACGTGGCGTGAGCGTATCGAGATCGTCGCGATGGATGGATTCACTGGTTTTAAGAGCGCTGCCGCCGAAGAACTCCCCGATGCAAGGGCAGTCATGGATCCCTTCCATGTTGTACACCTGGCTGGCAACGCTTTGGATGAATGCCGCAGGCGTATCCAGCAAGAACTTCACCATCGGCGCGGGCGTGCCACGGATCCCCTGTACAAGGCTCGCAGGATGTTACACACCAGATCTTGCCTGCTCACGCCGCGTCAGCAGCACCAACTACTCGACCTGTTCGCCAGCGATTGCCACGTCGCACTCGAGGTCACTTGGAGTGCCTACCAGAACATCATTGATGCCTACCGCGCGCCCGACACGGCTGCGGGCAAGGCCATGATGCAAGCCGAAATTAATACACTGACCTGCACGCGTGTACCGAGGGGTCTGAGAGAGCTCATTACGCTGGGCAGGACACTCAAACGCCGATCCAGGGACATCCTGGCCTACTTCGATCATCCCCACACCTCCAATGGCCCTACCGAAGCTATCAACGGGCGCCTTGAACATCTACGCGGATCCGCTCTTGGGTTCCGCAACCTCACCAACTACATCGCCCGCTGCCTCCTCGAAACCGGAGGATTCAGACCCCAACTACACCCTCAATTATGAAG
>NZ_JH470345.1 GCF_000239695.1 Actinomyces graevenitzii C83
GGGTTAAAGGACAAAAAGAGTTGGTGGAGGGTTAGTCCCAGTTGTTTCGGTGGGGGCTTGTGTGGTGGAGGTCGTGCCAGGCGATAGCGTCGCCCCATCTGGGGATGACACCGGCTGCGGGGTGTGTGCGCGAGGCGTGTTCCCATTGGGCTTCAATCTGGGTGTCTGTGGGCATGATTTTGAGGATCTGGGCTGGTGGGAGCGGGTTTTCGGTGTGCATGTAGCACCACCAGAAGATCGCTTTGATCCGGCGGGTCAGCCGCATTCCCCGGTGGTCGCGCAACAGTTGACGCAAGGGCGCGTTGGTCGCGCCTTCGATCTGGTTGTTCATCGCCGGCAACGCCCCCTCAAACTGGGGGTCGGTGTAGGTGAACAACACCTCGGCTCCGATGAGCCGGTTCACACTGTTGCGGGCCCGCACGAGTCGTTCGTGCGTGTATGCCCACCCGCCATCGTCCCTCTTGGTCTTCTGCGCGAGGAAGCCCTCCCAGCGCTTGCACCAGTCCAAGTAGGTGTCTATCCATGAGGCCGCTTGCTCTCGGTCTTTCACGTGCAAGAGCTGCTTGCCCAAGCCGTACAGTTCCTTGGAGGCTGCAAGCTTGGGGCCAATGGTGGTGGCTTGTTTGATGGTCCCGAACGCGTGGAAGGTGCACCGCTGGACCCGCGTGTTCGGCCAGGCTTTCTTGCGGGCTTTTTCGAAGCCACTGCCCCCATCCGTCACCACCACGTCTGGTGGGGCGATCCGGTTCATGAGCGCTTCCCAGGCGCGCGAGTTCTCACTGCGTGCCACATACCAGCCCAAGATGAAATCCCGGGACTGAGCAATCAAGACGACCGCTTTGCGGCCCAGGTGGATCCCGTCAACGAACACGACCTCATGCACCTCATCCACCACCGGAGCAAGAGGCCACACCTGCCACAAACCCTGGCATCGCCTGCGAAACGACCTGCCCCCACCTGGCATATCCGCCTGCCGATTACCGCTGAGCAGCCAGGCAAGAAACTCACCCAGATGCTTGGCCGAGGTATCAATCCGCTGCACGCCAGTTGAGTGGCACGAGGTGCAATGCCACCTCTGCTTGCCCGATTTCGACAGTCCGTACCGGATCAGCTTCCTGCCACAGGAATCGCATTTCGAGATGTTCACTCACCGAATCTGCCAGTACCAACTTTGACGCCCACTCTCCCGCACCATAAAGCCGAAAAGTCGATGTTTCACCAACACATTTTGTCCACCCTCAAAGTTGGCCCCCAACAACTTTGAACCAGACTTTCTCGCACTACAAAGCCGAAAGGTCGGGCTCAGACCAACTCTTTTG
>NZ_JH470346.1 GCF_000239695.1 Actinomyces graevenitzii C83
AGCACGTTTTCCCCGCTCACGCGGGGATGAGCCCCGACGTGCAGGGCCTCTGGCGTGATGGCAAAAGTTTTCCCGCTCACGCGGGGATGAGCCCATGAGCCGCTCAGGTTGGGTGCTACCTGGGTCGTTTTCCCCGCTCACGCGGGGATGAGCCGAAAACGTTGAGCTAAACAAACGCATCCTTGACGTTTTCCCCGCTCACGCGGGGATGAGCCGTAGTTTATGCCGCCATATGCCCAGCCGTTGTCGTTTTCCCCGCTCACGCGGGGATGAGCCGGGCAGGTCATGCCACGACATGGAGACGGGGGTCCGTTTTCCCCGCTCACGCGGGGATGAGCCGTTCATGGATAGCACTAGCACTTGTAACCCTACGTTTTCCCCGCTCACGCGGGGATGAGCCGCCCAGTCATAAGCTGAAAACTGCTCCAATGTAGTTTTCCCCGCTCACGCGGGGATGAGCCGCTAGGTCTGGTGATTGATGGCAAGGACTTCTGGTTTTCCCCGCTCACGCGGGGATGAGCCTAGGCGGCCGCGTCTACAACCAAAGCAGACAAAGTTTTCCCCGCTCACGCGGGGATGAGCCGCATCCGCGAAGTCGCTCAAATCATGGGTGTAAAGTTTTCCCCGCTCACGCGGGGATGAGCCCCGGCGGGTAAGGATTCGTGGGTTATGCTGGGGGTTTTCCCCGCTCACGCGGGGATGAGCCTGCCGCTTTGAATGCTAACCCGATCGGGCTTATG
>NZ_JH470347.1 GCF_000239695.1 Actinomyces graevenitzii C83
TTTCACTGACTGGTGAGTGGTTATCCCTTTTTTTGGGGTGTTGCTTGTTTTGGTTGTGTTGGTGGTTTTAGCGAGGGGGTTACACCCAGTATCCTTTCCGAACCTGGAAGTTAAGCCTTTCTGCGCTGATGGTACTGCAACTGGTGGGTTGTGGGAGAGTAGGGCGCTGCCAACCGTTTCCTTATGGTGGTGGGGGTGTTGATCCTTCGGGGTTGACACCCCCACCACCATTTTTTGGGTTAAAGGACAAAAAGAGTTGGTCTGAGCCCGACCTTTCGGCTTTGTAGTGCGAGAAAGTCTGGTTCAAAGTTGTTGGGGGCCAACTTTGAGGGTGGACAAAATGTGTTGGTGAAACATCGACTTTTCGGCTTTATGGTGCGGGAGAGTGGGCGTCAAAGTTGGTACTGGCAGATTCGGTGAGTGAACATCTCGAAATGCGATTCCTGTGGCAGGAAGCTGATCCGGTACGGACTGTCGAAATCGGGCAAGCAGAGGTGGCATTGCACCTCGTGCCACTCAACTGGCGTGCAGCGGATTGATACCTCGGCCAAGCATCTGGGTGAGTTTCTTGCCTGGCTGCTCAGCGGTAATCGGCAGGCGGATATGCCAGGTGGGGGCAGGTCGTTTCGCAGGCGATGCCAGGGTTTGTGGCAGGTGTGGCCTCTTGCTCCGGTGGTGGATGAGGTGCATGAGGTCGTGTTCGTTGAC